>CAZEBB010000007.1:0-73727 GCA_964510345.1 uncultured Peptoniphilaceae bacterium | reverse complement strand
TACCTGTAGCTCAGCTGGATAGAGTACTTGACTACGAATCAAGGGGTCGCGAGTTCAAATCTTGCCAGGTACGCCAAAAGAAGCCCAGAATTTCAACGTTCTAAGGCTTCTTTTTTTTATTCGTCCAATTCTTTCTTATCCAATTGTTCTGTGAGTCGATCAAAGTCGGAAGTATGTTCACGATCTTGGATGATCCGAAAACGAGAGTACTCGGATTCGGCAGTCTGATTTGCAACTTCTCTAGAAATACGTCCAAGGTTAGGTAATAATTCGTAATCATTGAAGGAAAGGAATGCTTGTAACTTATCAGACCAATCCTTCATAGACATTAACTTCTTTCTCTTAGCTTGGTTCTCAGCGTAATCCAAATACATATTCACTATATGATTTAGTTCTGATATCTCGTCCTTAGTCAAATAATTTTTAGATATTGTTACATCAGATTTCAGTATTTTGCCTTTCGGAGCGTTTTTCCATGAGGTTAAGCCCATATTTTCATGGAGACTGTTCGCTCGCGAGTGAATTATTTCGGGCGCGGTTTGTTTCGCAACTGCATAGAGGAGTTTATTTTGAACGGATTGGAAGAACTCGCGTGTTAGATTATCATCAACATTGTAGTCGTAACTGCATTGTGCGTATATATCTGTGATCTTTTGATAAAATCGCCTTTCGCTTGCGCGAATCTCACGTATACGTTCTAAGAGTTCATCAAAGTAATCCTGACCAAAGGGTCTTCCGTTCATCATCATTTCATCGTTGAGCACAAATCCTTTGATGATATATTCCTTCAGGATTTGGGTCGCCCATTTCCTGAACTGAGTTGCTTGCTTAGAATTGACACGATAACCAACTGCGATAATGGCGTCTAGGTTATAGTGATTCACTTTGTACTGTTTACCGTCATTGGCAGTTGTTAGAAAATTTCTAATAACTGAAGCCTTGTCCAATTCATCTGATGAGAAAATTTCTTTCAAATGATAGTTAATAGTAGGCACTACAACTTGGAACAACTCAGCCATTGTTTTTTGAGACATCCAAAAAGTTTCTTCTTCAAATCTGACCTCGACACGTACTTCACCAGACGAGGTTTGATAGAGTAAGATTTCTCCATTTTCTTTCATAGAACCCTCCTAAAACACCAAAACAACCAACACTAGCACCCCAAGAATAATTCGATACACGCCAAAGGCGCGGAAGTCGTGTTTTTGGATATAGCCCATAAAGGCTTTGATCACGAGGAAGGCGACGAGAAAGGATACAAGGCTGCCCAGCAGAACGACACCCCATTGTGAGAGGCTGAAGGCGACGCCGTTTTTGACGATCTTGAGCAGTGTTGCGCCGAGCATCGTTGGGATCGCGAGGAAAAAGGAGAACTCGGCAGCGGCCGTGCGCGAGGAGCCCAATAACATCGCTCCGATGATCGTAGCGGCGGACCGAGAGGTGCCGGGGACCATTGCTAAACACTGAAAGAAGCCGATGAGAAGCGCCGTCTTCCAGGGGAATTCGTTGACATTGTCGAGCTTCGGGCGGCGGTTCTTAAAGATCGTCTCGATCAAGATGATGCCGACACCCCAAACGACGAGTGTAATCGCAACAACGGTCGGGCTGAAGAGATTCGCGTCGATCCAGTCGTCAAAGAGCAGACCGAACACGACTGCCGGCAACACGGCGACGATCACCTTCATCCACAGGCGCATCGTATCCTCTTTCCTATGCTTTACGGCATAAAAAAGCTTCGACTGCAGGTTCATCGTGTCGATATTGGCGGGTAGCCTGGGGTTCTTCTCTCGTGAGAACGGAAACGGATTCAGTTTGTGAAAATACAAGACCACGACGGATAGAATCGCACCCAGTTGGATCATGACGGTAAAACTGTTGGCAAATGCCTCCGGCTCCAGCCGTAAGAACTCGTTCACCAGTATAAGATGGCCCGTGCTTGAGATCGGCAAGAATTCCGTAATCCCTTCCACGATGCCGAGAATAATCGCTTTTATAAAGTCCAATCGTATCAACTCCTCTCGCATATTATACGCCACTTGCCTAGGGGTGTCCAAAAAAACGACCCGTTTCCGAGTCGTTTACGCATAGGCGATTCTTGCGCCGAAGGGCAAGAGTGCCAGTTTGGCCAGTTTGAAGTGTTGTTGTCCGAAGGGGATCCCTACGATCGTGAGGCTTAAGATAACCCCGAAGACCAAGTGCATGATCGCCAGCTCAATCCCGCCAAAGATCAGCCACAGGAGATTCAGAAGAAGCGATACGCCACCACCGCCGAAGTCCACTTCCTTACCAAAGGGAAATGCCGAGAGTTTCGCAAACTTGAAGCACTGGCGACCGACCGGGATGCCAACGATCGTGATACACCAAAGAACTCCTGTGAACATCCAGCTGAACCAACTGAACAAGCCTCCAAAAATGAACCAGATTAAATTTCCTACGATGCTCATTGCGCACCACCTTTCTGTTGTTTGATATACCCATTATACAACAGATCTCAATAATACAAAACTAAAAATCAATAAAAGAAATATAAATGAAAGATAAAATCAAAAAATAGAATTAAGAAATTAAAAAAGCCGATTAGCTGCTTGAGCGTACAGACAAGTCCTAAATGTCATTTCGACCGAGCGTATTTTCGCGAGTGGAGAAATCTCGAACCACAATTTCTTTTGCTTTCAGAGATCCCTCCGTTCGCATTCGCTCAGGTTCGCAAAAGTATGCGAAATACAGAGAACGTACCGGGATGACAGATCTAGTGCTTTGTCATCACGCTTTTCCTACAACAACGCCCCGGCCACATTCTCCAAAAAGTCGTGGATATTGGTCACGAGCGTCTTCACCTCCAAAGTTCCTCGGTCAGACAACTTATTGACCGAAAACTCCTGCAGGTCGACCGTATAGATGTGCACACGACGGATCTTGCCACTTTGTACCGTGTACGAAGGCGTCATATTACCCGTGGCGATCGTGTTTAAGACGCTCGACAGGCAGATCAGCATCGTCGCCTGCCTCGCGTGCGCGCGCATATGGTCTTGCGCTTCATACACATTGTCGATCACTTCCGGCAGATTGTACCGGTCGCGGATCGACCCCGCCAGCACATACGGAATCTCGTGCTCCACCAGCGCCTTCATAAAGCCGCTGGATACATGCCCCGATCGGACAGCTGCTTCGATGCCTCCGAGTTCGCGAATCTTGCGCACGGTTTCATACTCCGCCACCGAATCTGCGTACGGTCGTTGTTTCGCAGGGGCATTGTCCTTTGCGGGCAAGCCCATCGCAAGGTCCACCACCGCCGTTGAGTTCCCCGTGATAACCGCGTCTACGAATCCATTCGCCGCAAGATGGGCGATATGCCGGCGGCTTCTCGCATCGTACGATACGGAAGGCCCCAGCACCCACACGATATGTCCGGACTTTCTCTCGTAGCGCATCAGATCATATAGCTCGTCATAGTCCTTTGAAAAGGCCGTTTCGCGGCTGCGACCGCTGCGGAAACTGAACCGATCAGACTCGGAGAGCGAGGTGCGAAACCCGTCCGTGTATAGATAGATGCCCTCCGATGCGTCTTCCGTGCGACCCAAAACCACCCGGTCACCCTTTTTCAGATTGCGAAATTCCACAATTCGGACCCCGTCATCGCACACCACGGGCACCGCATCCATGCGGCTCTCCGATGCGAGGACCCAGCGGCCGTCGATCTTGAAATACTCCGGGTAGATCGAGAGCGCGTGATACTCTGCAGGTGCGACTCCATCTGCTTCTACGACGCCGATCTTCGCGTTCGGCGCGCTTTCAAAAAACGGTGTCGTAAAATCCGGGGGAATAAAGCGATCGGCAGTGTTCATCGGGCAACCTCCTTCTTCGGTCCGACCAAAATCTTCTTGAGCGTGAAGACAAAGTCTTGCACATTCGTCACAAATGACTTCGTGAGAAAATCGTGGCGCACTTTGGCGACCGATGCCTCCGTGTACGAGTTGATGTCCACCGTGTACACAAACACGGGAAGCACTTTGCCGTCTAGCACGCGATAGCCCGACACCATGCCGCTGGCAGCCGCTCCATGCAAAAGCGTCGCCAAGTTGATGACCAGCGTCGCCTTTTGAAGCGCCTCGGTCATCTTGCGGATCGAATCGTCCATATTGGCGTGTACACTCGGCAGTGGGCCGTCGTCTCGGATCGACCCGGCGAGCACGAAGGGGATGCCCTCTTCCACCAGCACTTTCATGAAGCCGTCTTTGATATGAGGAGAGTTCGCAAAGTCTTCAATGCTTCCCATGCGACGGCATTCGTTGATCGTATCCAAGTGATTATAATGGCCGCCCGGCATCGCCTCTTGCGTGTAGATGTCTTGCCCGAGCGCCGTATTCAAGTAGCCACCCTCCAGATCGTGCGTGGCCATCGCATTGCCCGCGAGTACCGCTTGCACATAGCCGTGCTTCGCCAGCGCTTCTAGGGCGAGCCGTGTGTCGTAGTTAAATACGACCGCCGGGCCCAGCACCCAGACGATGTGCCCGCCATTTTCTTTTTGGTGCCGCATCAATTGGCACAGGAAGTCATATTTTTCAGACTCCGACTCCTCATACGGCAGTGTGCGGAGCACTGTCTCCACTTCGGGAAATGCGTGTACATGCGCGTAGACACCTTCGGAGCCGTTTGCGCGCTGAGCGATCACCACACGGTCGCCCGCTTTCACATCGCCGCACTCCATAAAATGGAAGCGGTCGTCTCTCAGTACCGCACAGCAAAAAGGTACGGTAGACGGAGGGAGCACCCACTCGCCCTGCCAATGATAGTATTCGGGAAGCGCCGTCGTCAGATAAAAGCCCTCCGGTGGCACACCGTCCATCGGGGCGGGGCGTAGTGTGATCTCCGGGGCAGAGCGGAGCGCATCCGCTGAAAAGTCCGGCGGTTGATAGACCGGTATCGTAAAAGTCATAGAATCCCTCCGTTTCATTCACTTCTCAAATTGTAACACAGGAAGCCGATTTGCCGATATCACAAGCGCGATTACGGGTAACAATATCCCATCTCATGAAGAAAGAAGGAGAGATTCGTGAACGAAGACATCAACCGCAAACCGAGTGACGAGGCCATCCGCAGCAGCGTCGACCGCTTCTATCGGGAAGTCTCTAGCGGAGCGCGCCGACTCACCGGCTCCGCAGATGACCTCTACGACTCGCTCGGGTACGATAAAGAGAGCTTAGAACAATTGCCCAAAGAAGTGCGCTTAGGCCTATCCTGCGGAAACCCGCTGGAGAGCTTAGACCTACAACCCGGAGAGAATTTGCTCGACCTCGGCAGTGGCGCCGGGATGGACCTGTTTCTGGTACGAATGAAATTTCCCGAAGCCGGCATCCTGTACGGAGTGGACCGCCTGCCGGAAATGATCGCCAAAGCCGAAAAGATTCGCAACAAAAAAGGCTTTACCGACATCGAGTTCCGGCTGGGCACCCTTACCGAGCTTCCCTTTGACGACAGCTCCATCGACTGCATGATCAGCAACTGCGTCATCAACCTAGAGCCGAACAAACAGAAAGTCTACGAAGAAATCCACCGCGTGCTGAAACCCGGCGGCCGTTTCGTCATCTCCGATATCACTCTGAAACAGCCACTGTCCGACAAGATCTTAGCCGACCCCAATGTCTACGGCACCTGAGTCGGCGGGGCACTTCCGGTGGAAGAGCTTGAAATGATCGTTCAATCCGCAGGGTTCGACGACCTGTATATCATCACCGACGAGGTCACCGACCAATACGCCCTCAAGTGGGGCTACGGCATAATGATCAAAGAATACATCCAACGGGGTCTGTTGGTTGGGAAAAAGGAATAGAAGCGAGAGGAGCCTGATGGAAAAAGGCTCCTTTTATGTGGCAATGAAGCAAAAAACGCATGGATTAGCGATACGTTGATTTGTAACGAATTAATATAGAAATTGTCTCAAAATACAAAGTTGAAATTGAACGAAACTGTCAACTTTGGAAAATATACTCATAGAATCGAGTCTCCAATGCACGAAAAAAATGTTTATAGTTGACTGTTATTGTGGAGAAATCCAAATTTGGCAAGTACCCTCCCATCACGTCAATACAATCAGAGACTCTAAATTAATTGAATGAGAATGTCAACCACAAATACCGGAAAAGACAATATGAAATCGTCAATTAAATATCATTACGGAAATTACAAAGTCTTGGTTTCACAACAAAATTTGAATGAAATTACACGAATATTTTAGAAAATAGACCGGATTGATATTGTTTAGTGTAGTGACGTGAAAGGGAAAAATGTACAGGTCGGCAGAAGGTAGGAAAATGGGGGTTTAACCGTGAGAAATTTCGATGTCAGTCGGACAAAAAAGAAGTGCACTAAATTAGTTAAATAAAGAAAAGTATGAATTATGCACTCGACTAGAGAATAGAGCGCAAAATAACTCTAATGAATGAATTTATACCCATTCACTCGCCTCGGTAGAATTAGGAGAGAAGCTGAAAACTACATTCACAATCAACCGGAAACAAAGTTCAGAGAAATTGACAGCAGGTGAATTTCGGAATGGAATCTGAATATACAGCTATTTTGTCCAATTTTTCGCAACCTCTCATTAGGGCGAAAGAAATGTGCAATAGTAGAAGAAAAGAATCGCGCGAGTTCTGCTTGATAGGCAAAATAGCGGGTTTAGATTATGTATAAATGTATGTAAATACAATTTATACCCGATCGAAATTAAAAACCAACACTTGCGCTATGAAAATTCTCGGAGGTGAAATCACAACGAAAACGAATGTACAACACGAGCAATTTTCTTTTAGAAAAGGAGTGAAAAGTGTGAAGAAAATGCAATACGCAAGTGCTAAGCGAGTCGTAGCTTGGCTCCTTGTCTTTGCGATGGTCCTCGGGGTTGTCCCCGTAGGAGGGTTTGCTAAACCGGAAGCGGTGTATGCAGCCGCCGGCGACACGATGGCTGAAGCCATTTGGGTGGATCAAGCCGCTCAAAACGCGCCGGCAACCATCAATGGTTCAATCTGGGAGGATCATACCAGTCCCGGCTCAGACATTACGACCGCATATGCAAGTTCAACCGACACTTATGTCGGCAGAGTCGATCTCTTCTATCAATGGATCGATAGCGATGGATTCATGAGCCCGATCTACAAGACCACATCCAAAGATGATGGTTCGTTCTCTAACTTAGTACCAAACTGGACAGACCCATTTGGGAAAGTGCATACCTTTAAAGGTGTAATCAGCGCTAACCAGCAAATACGCGTCTGGGCGGATCCGGCTTGGTTGGAAGCGAATAACTATGATGTCGTCTCGAATTCCTATCAAGACGGATACGGAAACTACAATTTTACTTGGGCGACGACATGGATCTCCGGTAGTGTACGAGGCTATCATATCGCGCTACAACAGCGTCCGATCCCAGCCACATCCATTTCGACCAATCTGATCGATCAGGGAGTGACCCCGCCGAGCCTTCCGGGCGGACTCTATAACAGAGTTACAGGAAAAGTATTTTTTGACTGGGAATACGTAGCGGGTATTTCGTTTAACCCCTACTACAATCCTGGAGATGGAGATGTCCCTGCAGCCGGTATCCCTGTCTATTTGTCTTTTGCGGATAACGAAAATGGACCGGCATTAAAAACCTACAAAGTCTTGACAAACTCAAACGGTGAATTCTACTTTGATAATCCGACAGATTACAATGGAAGAGGAATGACCGCAGCATTATGGGGAAATCGTCCGTTCATCAATATTTCTGTGGATGCGCCGTTAGGTTTAGCACAATGGACACCGATGGGTGGCAACAATTTCTATCAAGCCCAAGACCTCAGCCGTGATGCTGTGACGGGTCCGAATCCAGGAACGAATAATGTTGAAAACTACATTACCAATGTGCACGTGGCTCTTAAGTCACAGGGTACAACGTTTGAGATTTACGACTATGACACGACCTCTCGCTTTGCAGGCGCCGGAGACACTGCGCATACACTTGCGACGGGTTGGGCACCCAACAGTGGTAGCTACAAAATTCGTTGGGACAAAATTATACCCACGCCGAATTCCGACGCGGTAACTTACGAACAAGTTGCCATCTACGAGAACCTTGTACCGTCAGCCGATGGACACTTACCGGAAACCTCTTATACGGTGCCGCAATCACTTAAAGAGACGACGGTTTATCGCGCGGTTCTAATTACGCCATTTGGAAGTGAGGTTCTGTACGATAGCTTTATCGCGGTAGCGGCTGGTGCGGTTACACCGATTGGCGCTGAAGGAGCGGCGTATACCGGCCAGGTGTACAGTCCTAATCAACGCGTTAACAGTACAACCGGTCTAGTGGAAGATATCACACCGCAGCCGATGGTTGATCATTCTTACACCTATGCGATCGACACGACGACCCAAGATGCCATTGATGGCGGTTTTGGAGCGTTACCGACGGGCTTGAGTTTAGACCCCGCCACGGGCATGATTACCGGAACCCCTGCAGATGGAACCTCAGGCGAATACAAAGTTCGCTTTAAGGTGACAGGTCAAGGACCGGCTTATAACGGAGTAACACAGCCGCCTTACGACGTATACGTTGAAAAGACGATCTATATCTTCGACGGCAATGTCGACAAACCCGCCATGGAAGATACCGAAACAAACGGAGTAGTATCGGTCGTATACGATCCGGTAGCACTTCCAGCGAATTATACGTTGACCCGCACAGCGACCGATTTACCGTCAGCCGTTACGCTTTCCAACGCAGACACCAACAATCTGTCGGGGAAACCGGATATCGATGCAAACACGACAACGGATACACATCTGTTCGATATCACTTACAAGGTAACCTATCCGGATCCCGCAGACCCAACCAAGACGATCACAGAAACCGTCACGCAAGTAGACAAGCCCATCGTCGTATTGGAAAAACTGACGATTGAAGCTCAACTGCCGAACGGTACACAGAATGTTCCGTATACCGCACCGGCGCCAATTGTCGCAGGAGGCGAAGAGGCATATTCGTTTACGGCAACTGGTTTACCGGCAGGGCTATCGATCGACCCGACAACCGGTGTGATTTCTGGAACGCCGACAGCTGCCGGCACTTCGCAAGTGGCGATCACTGTAACAGAAGCCAATGGTTACACGGCAACCGTAACAATTCCGGTGACCATTTCAGAACCTGATACCATTCCGCCAAGTGCACCCACTTCTGTAGAAATCCTCATCGATGCAAACGATGATGGTTTCATCAGTGCAGAAGAAAAAGGTGCAGCAACAACAACCGACTTAAAAGTTGATTTACCCACAGACGCAGTTGTGGGAGATGTGGTGCAGGTTGACCTAAACGGCGACGGTATCCCCGGCTTTACCCATACATTGACAGCCGATGATATCGCAGCAGGCACCGTGACCATTCCCAATATTCCGTTGCCGCCACAAGATGGAAAATTGACTACAGATGTAACCATTCAAGACGTTTCCGGAAACACCTCGGAAAAAGCGACCGACAGCGCCGTAATGGATTATGTGAAACCTGTCATTACTCCACCGGCTAATCAGAAAGTCCTCGAAGGAAACGCGCTTCCAACGGGCGTGGTTGCAAAGACCAACGACGGAACGGAGATCACAGCAACGATCCCTGCAGAATTGGGGGGCGTCACGTTTGATCCCGCAACCGGTACGTTCTCAGGAACACCTACGGTAGCTGACTGGGGTACGGATGAAGAGAAGACCTTCACCATTACCTTGAACGCGACAGACGCCGCAGGGAACACAGCAGACCCCAAGACGTTCACCATTACCGTACAAAAAGATGCAAACGAGAATGGCGTAGCGGATGTTTTAGAAACGCTGATTTACTTTAACACCGACGGAAACGGAACTTTGTCCTTACGACCTGAAGCTCCGGCTTGGACGCAACAAAAACCGGTACCGGGCGATACAACAGGCCTATGGCAAATGTACGCACTCAAGACAGACATTTTGGAAAATATCAAAGCGCCTGTCGCAACGAAAAACGCTGACGCAGATGTCACCGGGTACGTTTGGAAAACCGGAGATCCTCTCACCGCAATCCAACTTACCGATACCGTAATCCCCGGTGCAACCTATACCGCAGTTTTCAATCAGAATATTATTGAAGACCCGGGCACTCCAAATCCTCCGGATGGCTACATCCGCCTGACCTTCAACAGTGGTGAGTTCGGAGATTTTGAATCGATTGACGGAACACACACGAAATTTGATGTAAAAATCATCGATGTGTTGCTCGGCACCCCGTATGCGGAAGTTAAGTCCGTATTGTATGACCCGATTGCGGATGCTGGCCACTCTTTCGCCGGATGGGATACACCACTCCCAGCGGATGACGCAGTAGCAGCCGAAACTGACACTATGGTATACAACGCGACATATCGCGATGCGATCATCGAAAACCCGACAGACGTTACACCGCCGGCCGGCTATAAACGTATTACCTTTACGGCTGGACCCAATGGTACGATTACGTCTACAAAATCGGGATCTACGGCTACGGGTGGTACGATCACGTACGATGTAAAGGACACATTAACCTTTGCAGATATCCCCGTGCCGACGGCAGTTGGGAATCCTGGTTACGAACATCTTGACTGGACCCCGGCATTCCCGGCAGAAGCCACTACTGTCAAAGATATGACAGACACGAGCTTCACGGCAAACTTTGGCGCGGTCGTCGATCCGGTCGATCCAGGTGCTGGAGACACGACTCCGAAACCCGGCTATCACCGCGTAGTATTCCTTCCGGGAACAGATGCGATCAATACGCACGGAAGCTTTGCACCCTCGGATAACTATTTTATTGCAACAGGTAGCTATGCAGGACAAATCCACTTCGACGTTCTGAACGGCGTTACGTTTGACGAAGTCAAAGCGGTCATGCCGCTAGTAGCGGATATGACGCTGGAGACCGGTTGGATTGTAAACGCAACCGACCCATGGACACCGGCAATCCCCGCAGATGACTATACGGGCGAAGTCAACGGCACGTATCCAAGACAAAACTACTCTGTGCAGTACACTGCATTGGATACGACGATTCCTGTAACCAATCCGGATACCGATCCGGTGACACCCGGCTATGTTCGTGTCACACTGCAACCCGGTGCGAACGGAAGTTTGATCGCTGCAGATGGAACTACGCTTCAAACAAATGGAACGATCGTTTTGGATGTTAAGCCGGATACGGCCATCTTGACAAAATATGTTCCGACAATCGATCCGAACGACGGCTAT
Organism: uncultured Peptoniphilaceae bacterium; assembly: GCA_964510345.1. Lineage (GTDB taxonomy): Bacteria > Bacillota > Clostridia > Tissierellales > Peptoniphilaceae > JAAYQA01. Next base: position 62,453 of record CAZEBB010000007.1, on the reverse strand, counting down.
TCAGCCAACGGATGGGATCCGGCGATCACCACACCGGTGACTGTAGATAACAACACATTCACCGCACAATACACGCAATTGGATACGACCATTCCGGTCATTAACCCGAATGATCCCACTCCCCCCGGTTATGTTCGCGTCACGTTAGATCCTGCAACGAACGGATCCTTCACACCGGCAAGTGGAACAACAGCGCAAACAAATGGCACGATTCTGTTGGATGTGTTCAAGGACACCGCGATTTTAGAAAAGTATGTTCCAACCATCAACCCGAACGTCGGCTTTAAAGTTGCGACCGATCCATGGGATCCTGCGATTACGACTATAGTGTCTGATGCCGTGAATCTATTTACCGCACAGTACACTGAATTGGAAACGACGATCCCGGTTACCAATCCGACCGATCCAACACCGGAAGGATATATCCGCGTGACCTTGGATCCGACGACGAACGCAACGTTTAACCCCGCACTCGGCACAACCGTTCAAACAAACGGAACTATTTTGCTGGATGTCAAAGAAGGAACGGCAATCCTTGAAAAATATGTCCCGAATATTGCGCCGAAAGTCGGCTATGAAGTAAAGGCAGAACCGTGGTCTCCTGCGATTACCGAACTGGTAAGCGACACAGTTAACAAGTTTACGGTTCAGCTGAATCAACTTGAAACGACCATCCCGGTAGAAGATCCTACGACCGAAACGCCGGCAGGTTATATCCGCGTCACCTTACTAGAAGGGGCAAACGGATCGCTCACACCGGCAACCGGCACATCCGCGCAAACAGACGGCAGCATTCTATTAGATGTCATGGAGAACACCGTCATCCTCGGAAAATATGTACCGACGATTGCCCCTGATGCAGGTTTTATAGCCAATGGTTGGACGCCTTCCATTACCACTGCGGTTACGGCGGCAAATAATACCTTCACGGCACAATATGTGCCAATGGAAAAAACGCCGACTCCGACGATTGACCAACCTGTTGTTGGTGACACCACAATCACCGGAACCGGAGTCCCCGACGCAGAAGTTGCTGTTACAATTCCGGGTGTAGAAGGAACCATCGCAGCGACTGTCGATCCAGATGGAAACTGGACAGTTGATGTACCGGCAGGAATTACCCTCAAGGTAGATGACGAAATCACCGCGCAACAAATAGAAAGCGGAAAGACGGTCAGCGATACAGCTACCGAAACCGTCGTCGATAAGATCATCCCGATTGATCCCGAGAATCCAAACAACCCGGATCCTAACCGATTCGCAAAAGTCACCCTAGATTCCGGTACCAACGGAAACTTCGGCGGAGACCCCGTTGTAGAGACCAAAGACTACTACGTGCTGAAAGACGGCACCGTTGCCGTTGCTGACGTATTTACAGAAGCAGGATTAAACCCGGCCGATGCGACAGGCATTACCGTTGTGGGCGATTTCAACTTCGACAAATGGGATCCAGCCGCTACCGGAAACGTCACCGCCGATGCCACCTATACGGCCACCTATGTTGCCAAAGGCGCATCCGCGACCCCGACGATTAACCAACCCGTTGTAGGCGACACCACGATTACCGGAACCGGTGTAGCCGGAGCCGACGTCACCGTCACCGTACCGTGGCAAACCGAGCCCGTCACCGTCACCGTAGGCACCGACGGCACATGGAGTGTGGATGTACCGGCTGACAAACCGTTAGTGAACGGCACCGATGTCACTGCCAACCAAACCGAACCCGGATTATTACCGAGTGCAGACGCCACCGCGACCGTCGTAGATAAGATCGTCCCTGTGACTCCGGAGAATCCAAATAACCCGGATCCTGACCGATTTGCGAAAGTCACCTTAGATTCCGGCACCAATGGAAACTTCGGTGGAACCCCCATCGTAGAGACTAAAGAATACTTTGTCTTGAAAGATGGTACAGTGCCTGTAGCGGATGTCTTTACTAAAGCTGGACTGAACGCTGCTGACGCAACGGGAATCACAGTAGATGAAGACTATACCTTCAAAGCATGGGATCCTGTTGCAACTGGGAATGTAACGGCTGACGCAACTTATACGGCAACGTATAACAAGAATGTCATACCGGTCATCCCAAGTGATCAACCGACTGTTAATCCAATTACGGAAGGCGATACGGAAATCACCGGCGGCGGTGTACCGGGATCGACGATTGACGTTAAGATCCCCGGCGTAACCGATCCTGTGACAGCAACCGTAGGTACGGATGGAACATGGACAGCACCTGTTCCGGCTGGAACAGAGTTGACGGCAGGCGATGAAATCACCGCTACGCAAACCGAAGAAGGAAAAACTCCGAGTGATCCGGCTACGGCAACCGTAGGCGAAAAACCGGTCACGCAAAGTGATCAACCGACGGTTAATCCAATTACGGAAGGCGATACGGAAATCACCGGCGGCGGCGTACCGGGATCGACGATTGACGTTAAGATCCCAGGCGTAACCGATCCTGTGACAACAACGGTAGGCGATGACGGAACATGGACCGCTACTGTACCGGAAGGTACTGATTTAGTACCGGGTACGGATGTAACCGTAACGCAAACTGAAACGGATAAAGATCCGAGTGAACCGGTTGTCGTACCAGTAGATGAAAAACCGGCACCGGATCAAAGCACAACACCAAACATCACGCAACCTGTGGCAGGCGACACGACAATTGACGGAACCGGAACACCTGGCGCCGAGATCTCCGTCACAATCCCGGGTGTAACCGATCCGATTACGACGACGGTAGGCGATGATGGAACGTGGAGCGTACCTGTACCGGAAGGCACAGAGTTGACGGCCGGCGATGAAATCACCGCTACGCAAACGGAAGACGGCAAGACACCGAGTATTCCTGCAACGGCGACTGTGGTAGACAAACCGACTCCGGGAGAAAGTGAGAAACCGACCGTAGAAACACCGGTGGCAGGTGACACGACGATCGACGGAACAGGAAAACCGGGGGCTGAGATCACCGTCACGATCCCTGGCGTAACCGACCCGATTACGACGACCGTAGACGATGATGGAACGTGGACTGTACCTGTACCGGAAGGTACTGATCTGGTACCGGGTACTGACATCGAAGTCACTCAAACCGAAGATGGTAAAACACCGAGCGATCCAGTTTTCGTAACGGTTGTTGATCAAGACAAGACCCCGCAACCGACGGTTGATCCTGTTCACGAGTCCGATGACAAGATCACCGGTACGACGGAACCGAACGCAGATGTTACAGTAACCCTGCCCGACGGAACCGAGTACACCGGAAAAGCGGATGAAAACGGAGATTTCTCGATTCCAGTAGATCCCGAAAAGATCAACACAGGCGATGTGATCGATGTCGTAGCGAAAGACGGCGACAAACCCGCATCCGATCCAAAAGAAGTGGTTGTCATCGACTGCATCGACACAGATGGAGACGGACTCACCGATTGCTTTGAGAAAGAGGTCACCTTTACCGATCCGCTCAATCGAGATACCGACGGTGACAGAATTTCTGATTACGATGAATATCACGGTACACTTGGATACAAGACGGATCCGTTGAACCGCGATACTGACGGCGACCGCATGGGTGACAAGTTTGAGATCGACGCAGGCAGAAATCCGTTAGTCATCAATTAAGTAAGTGATCAAGAGGAAAGGCGCGCGCCGCCTTTCCCCTCACTACTCATTCAAAGGAGAAAACATGAAAAAAGTATCGAAAATTTTGGTGCTGGTTCTCGCCTTGGCACTCATCATGGGAATCCCGGGCATTAGCTTTGCGGACACTTATGGTGGAGGCGCTGCTGTCAACTTCTTCGTGGGCAATGACTTCGCAAACGAAGCTGGCGTTGATATGAGCAAGGTCACAGTCACTATTTCTGACGCTGCAGGAAATACTTGGACAGGCATTCCTAGTCCGTTTGGATCCAAGCACCAGCAGTATGTAATAGATGTCCCTCCGGGAGACTATACCTTCAGTATCGACGTACCCGGTTATACCGCGGTTATCGATGATTCTGATTTACCGGCTACAACCGACAGCATCACGGTAACAAATTTTAAGAACTCGGTTTACGTTTTACTGACCCCCGAAACTCCTCCGGTGATTACGACTAAGGACGAAACCAAAACGGAAACTGTCCCCTACACCACCGAATATAGAGATAATCCGAATCTCCTCGTGGGAGAACAGAAAGTTGTTCAAACCGGGAAAAATGGAGTTCGCACAATTGTTGAAACCGTTACGTACACCGACGGAGTAGAGACGGGAAGAGTCGAAAAGTCTAACACTATCACTACGCCAGCAGTCAATGAAATCATTGAGCGCGGAACGGGTGTCGCTGTTGTAAGCGAAGAAGTGGTGAAGGAAGACATTCCCTTCAACACGATCAAAGAATATGATCCGACCTTAGCTGCCGGTGAAGAAAAAGAAAAACAAGCCGGTGTACTTGGCGAGAAAGAAGTCACCTATAAAGTGACGACCTTTAACGGAGTGGTCACTAAAGATAAAGTTTCTGAAAAGGTCGTTAAAGAAGCAGTCGACCGTATTCTGTTGGTCGGAACCAAAGAGATCAGCGCAAACCCGAGCGTTCAACAACCCTACACGGGAGATACGAAAGTATCGGGTAGCGGTGTACCGGGAGCGACCATTACCGTCACCTTACCGGATGGTACGACACAAGTCACAGTCGTTGTAGGAACGGACGGCAAATGGACGGTCGATGTACCCGAACTCAAAAAGGGAGACATCATTACGGCGATCCAAGTTGAAAATGGTAAAGCGCCAAGTGGTGAAGTGAAGAGAATCGTCACCGATAAAACTACCGACGGCGTTGGCGGCGGCGGAGATGATGACAACATCGTAGACCGTATCGACGGCGAAGACCGTTTTGAAACGGCAGTGGAAGTGTCCAAAGAAAACTATGACAAGGCAAAAATCGCCGTCGTGGTCAACGGACACCTCTTCCCCGATGCACTGACAGCCACCGTATTGGCAGATGTATTGGATGCACCGTTGCTTCTCGTCAACAAGGATGACATTCCTGAAGCGACCAAAGCCGAACTCGTTCGCTTGGGCGTAGAAGAGATTATTCTCGTCGGCGGACCGAACACGATCAGCATTAAAGTTGAAGATCTTCTGAAAGAAGACTACAGCGTTGAGCGTATCGGCGGAACCGATCGTTACGAAACCGCGAAACTCGTAGCGGCTCGCGTTGTATCGATCACCGGACAAGATGACCTCGTGCTTCTCGCACGCGGCGATATCTTCCCCGATGCGTTGACCATCAGCTCCTTGGCAATTCGCGAAGGCGCACCGATCCTGTTGACGATGCCGACCGTACTGCCTGAGTACACGAAGGCAAGCTTGGCAGCGATCAATCCTGATGACATCGTCATCGCCGGTCAAACCGCATCCGTCTCGAAAGAGATCGAAGACGAGCTCAAGAAAGACGCGGATGTTCTTCGTATCGGCGGCGCGGATCGTTACGAAACCGCAACGATGATCGCAGCCTACACCTATCCGAACGCGAAACGCGCACTTGTGGCAAGCGGAGAAGTGTATATCGACGCATTGGCAGCCGGACCGTTGACCGATGAATTCGGCGCACCGATCCTCTTGGTCCAAAAGGATAATGTTCCGAAGATCGTACTGGAATACCTGAAGGGCGAAGGCAAAGAGATCAACCACTTCACGATCGTCGGTGGTGTGAACACCATTTCGACAAAAGTGGAAGGACAACTGAAGTAATTGAACCCAACAGACCCCGGGAGGCAAGCTCTCGGGGTTTTGTATTTAGCAGTGGCGAGTTTGGCATATATGTAGTAATATAAATTCAATAAGAGAAGATGGATTCTCATGTTGACCGCGATAAGCATAGACGATAAGCATCTAAAGGAGATGAACATGACCAAAGTCGCACGATCTCGTATGCGAGATCAGACCTACCGGATTATTCGCGAGCGCATCCTCAACCAACACTACCGGTTTGGGGAGCGCATTAATATCGATATCCTCTCACGCGAGCTGGGGGTGAGCAACAATCCGATACGAGAGGCGCTGACCGTTCTTGAGCAGGACGGCATCATCACGATCACGCCGAATGTCGGCGCGAAGGTACTGGAGTTTACCGCAGAGTCGTACCGGGAACTCACAGAGACGATCGAGATTCTTCTGGTCGGCGGGTACGAGCTGTGCAGGCGAGAAGAGCGCGTCCCGGAGCTGATTACGGCGATGCAGGAAGCGCTGGTGAAACAAGAAGAAGCGCTCACACAGGAAGGTGAGGTGCTCGATTTGGCGCGCCACGCGATGGTGTTCGATGAGTGCTTTGTGCGGGTGTCCGGGAATCAATGCCTGATGGGCGTATACGACAAGTTGGTTGACAGGTTTCTGCTCGCCTTTATCCACGACTATACGTACCGCGATTTCGACAAGACGAGAAATTTTCTGGAGCATCAGGATATCTTGGCGGCGATCACGATGGAAGATCATGACCGCGTGCTGTCGATGATCAAGCAGCACTACGGAAAGTCGATCGCAAAAAACTGATCATATGAACACTGTGTCACCCCGTACTTCATTTTGTGAAGTGTGGGGTGTTTTACGTTGGAAGTTTCCTTGTCAATATGTCATACTTATTTTATGATGAGAAATTCTACTGAAAGCCCGATGGCGACAAAGAAGGTGTCCTCTCTGATCGTGACGCTGGCGGTGCCGTCGATCGTGGCGCAAATTGTCAATATCTTATATAACATCGTGGACCGCATGTATGTAGGTCATATGCCGGGGGATGGGGCGATCGCCCTTACCGCATTGGGTGTGTGTGCACCGCTGCTCTTAATCGTGAGTGCGTTTGCGCTGCTGATCGGCGGAGGTGGAGCGCCGCTTGCTGCGATGGCGCTGGGGCGAGGCCAGCCGGAAGATGCCGGGAAAAACCTGGGCACGGGATTTGCCACGCTGACGGTGTTGGGTGTCGTGCTCACAGTAATGGGATTGCTGTTTTTGGAGCCGCTCTTGTATGTGTTCGGCGCGAGTCCGGAAACGCTACCGTATGCGATGGATTACGCGTCGACCTATCTTTTGGGCACGATCTTCGTCATGTACTCGACCGGTCTGAACCCTTTTATCTCGAGCCAAGGCAAGGCGAAGACGGCGATGATCACGGTCGTGATCGGTGCGGTGACCAATATCGTACTGGACCCGGTGTTTATTTATGCTCTCGATATGGGAGTCCGCGGTGCAGCCATCGCGACGGTGTTGTCGCAGGCCTTGAGCGCCGTGTTTGTCGTGCGTTTCTTAACCTCCGACAAGAGCATCTTGCGCATACGCAAGTCAGAACTTCGCATCGACACCAAGCGGCTGGGGCTCATTCTTTCGATCGGGGTTTCATCGTTTATCATCCAGTCGACAGAAAGCGCCATCCAGATCGCCTTTAACAATCGTCTTCTATTATATGGTGGCAACTTACATATCGGCGCCATTACCATTCTCCAGAGTCTCATGCAGCTGATCATCATCCCCATTAGTGGGTACACGGCCGGGGTGCAGCCATTGATCAGCTTCAGTTACGGCGCGAAGCGGTATGAGCGCATCCTGGAGGCGGTGAAGATCAGCGTGATCGCCCTCACGGCTGTGAGTATGAGTTACTATTTGCTGATCTTTTTCTTTCCGGGCCTGTTTGCGCGCATTTTTACGACCGACCCCGCGCTTCTCGGGCTGGTAGAAGAACTCTTGCCGATCTTTATGCTGGGTTCGTCGATCTTTTCCATTCAAATGTGTGCGCAGATGCTCTATATCGGCACCGGGCAGGCGAGGGTCTCGCTGTTTATTGCGATCCTGAGAAAGGTGATCCTGCTGATTCCCTTTACGTTTGTTTTACCGATTTTCTTCGGGGCGAACGGGGTCATCTATGCGGAGCCGTTGGCGGACATTCTCTCGGTTTGCGTGAGCGGCACGCTGCTCTGGATCGGCGTGAAGAACTTGCGCGCGGGGAAAGAAGTATTTCGATAAGGAGGTGACCTTCTGATGAAAATCTATATTATTGAAGACGACCCGACGATCGCGCAATCATTGTCGCGGGAGCTGGAGAAGTGGGACTATGAAGTGCGGACCGTGCAGGATTTCACGCAGATCGATGGGGAAGTCGCAGCGTATGCGCCTCATTTGATTCTGATGGACATCGTGTTGCCGCATTTCAACGGCTATTATTGGTGCGCCGAGATCCGCAAGACGTCTAATGTGCCGATCATCTTCATTTCTTCGAAAGCGGAGAATATGGACGTCGTGATGGCGGTGCAGATGGGCGGCGACGACTACATCACCAAGCCCTTTGACACGACGGTGGTGCTGGCAAAAATCCAAGCGCTGCTGCGCCGCACGTACGACTTTTCGCAGGAAGCGGACGCGCTGTCTTGGAACGGGATACGCCTGTATCCGGGCGAGGCCAAGCTTGCAGCCAAGGGCGAGACGATCGATCTCACGCGCACGGAGCTGGTCATATTAGATGCGCTCTTTCAGGCCAAGGGCGCCTTTGTTCGGCGGGAGACGATGATGGAAAAATGCTGGGCGGGCGACAGCTATATCGACGACAACACGCTCGCCGTCAATGTCACGAGACTTCGGAAAAAACTGAATGAGATCGGGCTGAATGACCTGATCGTGACGAAGAAGGGGATCGGCTATGGACTAAACCCGGAGGTAGGGAAGTGACCGCCCGATTGCGTGCGTACCTAGTTTGGCAGCTGCCCTTCATACTGGGCGTAGCGATCGCCATCGCCGCATTTGGCGTTGCGACAGCGCTATTGCGTTCAGACATTCGAGTTTTCACATACGCATCGCAGGTGATTCTGTTCTTTGCGCTCATCTACTTAGGGGTTCGGTTTATCTCTTTTAAAAAGGAAGAAAGTGCCAAGGAACAACTGGAGCAATTGCAATACGAAACGCGGCAAAAGGAAGCGGAATATGCGGAAAGCCGTGCGGAGCTACTCGCCTACTTCCTCCTGTGGGTGCATCAGATGAAGACGCCGATCACGGCAGCCAAGCTGCTGGCAGAAGACGCCGGCACCGACCGACGAGATGACATCCGCTTGGAGCTCGTCCGCATCGAGGGCTACGCGAACATGGCGATGAACTATCTGAAGCTCACGGACCCCACGGCAGATCTCGAGTTTGCAGACGTCGCGCTGGACGACATCCTCCGGGGACTGTTTAAGCACTTCTCGCTGTTTTTTATCCACGGCAATGTCAGGCTCGATTATGCGCCTACCCATGCGATGGTCCTCACCGATGGCAAATGGCTGCGCGTGCTCATCGAACAGATCCTCTCCAATGCGGTCAAGTACACCAAAGAAGGTGAAGTCTCCGTCTCTTGGGACGCCGAGAGACAAGAGCTCGTCATCGCGGACACGGGGATCGGCATCCACGCGAGGGATCTTCCGAAGATCTTTGACCGCGGCTACTCGGGTACGAACGGTCGCCTGCATGAGAAATCCACAGGGCTGGGGCTGTTTCTCGCGCAGAGCATTGCGAACAGGCTGGGGCATACGATCCACGTGGCGTCGGAAGTAGGCCACGGCACGACGGTGCGGATCGGCTTTCAACCTTTCAAAAATGTAAGCTAAAAAGGCGCAACTGTCAGATTAGATAAAGGAACCCAACGACAAAAGGCGATACACTGGAAACATCAAACAGGGAGGGTATCCACATGACAGTATTAGAAGTAAAAGGCATAAAGAAAGTATACGGAAGCCGATTCGGCGAAGCGAAGACAGAAGCGCTCACCGAAGTGAATTTCAGCGTAAATAAAGGCGAGTTCGTCGCCATCATGGGCGAGAGTGGAAGCGGAAAGTCGACGCTGCTCAATATCGTCGCCACGCTGGACAAGCCGACGTCGGGCACGGTGCTCGTGAACGGGAAGGACATCTCTGTGATCAAGGACAAAGACATCGCCGCCTTCCGAAGAAACGAGCTGGGCTTTGTGTTTCAGGATTTCAACCTGCTGGACACATTTTCCAACCGCGACAATATCTACCTGCCGATGGTACTGGCCGGGAAGAAACCGTCCGAGATGGACGCAAGGCTCGCAGAGATCCAAGAGGCGCTCGGCCTTGCGGACTTCGTCGACAAATTCCCTTACCAAGTGTCCGGCGGACAGAAACAGCGCATCGCGATCGCGCGCGCCATCATTACGAATCCGGCACTGCTTTTAGCGGATGAGCCGACCGGTGCGCTGGATTCCAAATCATCTAAGCGGATCCTGTCCGTATTTGAAAACCTGCAGGCGATGGGGCAGACCATCCTCATGGTCACGCACTCCGCTTATGCGGCGGCCCACGCCGGACGCGTGCTCTTCATCAAGGACGGCAAAGTGTACCACGAGATTTACCGCGGGGACGAGGGGATCCACCCCTACATGGAGCGGATCGCTCAGTCGCTGGCCGCTTTGAACCAAGGGGGACAGGATCATGAAGAATAGCCTCTTCTTTAGCGTCGCCACGCGTGGGATGAAAGCCAATCTGAATTTGGAGATCCCGTTTATTCTGGCATCGTCCGTTATGGGCGGACTGTTCTACATCATGCTCGCTCTCGTGGGCAACGAATATGTACAGACGCGGCACGGGTCCTTGCCGATGATCATCATGTTCGGCGTCGTGTTGTGCGGGCTGTTGACCGCGGTCTTCGTCTTGTATGCAAACCGATTCTTGATCAAGAACAGAAACAAAGAACTCGCCCTGTACGGCATTTTGGGGTTGGAGAAACGCCACGTCGCTCGCGTGCTGGGCATCGAAAACGCGATCCGCTATCTCTTCGTCACAGTGCTCAGCATCACCGGTGGACAACTACTGGGGCTCCTGGCCTTTGTCGGGCTAAATCGCCTGACGGGCGACCTGTCGGCCGGCATGGGCGAATACGGATTCGACCCGAAGAACGCGGTCGTCACCGCTCTCTTCTTACTGGGGCTCTTCATCTTGCTGCACATCCTGAACGTGGTGAAGGTGCGCATGGTCAACCCGATCCAACTGATGAGCTCCGGCTCCCGCGCAGAAGGTGAGCCGAAGAACAACTATCTTTCGCTGATCACAGGACTCGTCATGATGGGCGCGGGGTACTGGATCGCTCTAACGACCAAGGGAACGCTCGACAGCCTGATGATGTTTTTTGTGGCTGTGCTGCTCGTCATCGGCGGCACCTATGCACTATTCAAGAGCTTGAGCATCTTTATTTTGAAAGCGCAAAAGAGAAACCGCCACTCGTTTTATCGCCCAACCAATTTTATCTCCGTATCGGGCATGCTGTACCGCATGCGCGCCAATGCCATGGGTCTGGCGAGCGTATGCGTGCTGATCACGGGGATCATGATCGCCGCCGCAGCGGGCTTGTCGATCTATCGCGGCATGGAAGCCATGATCGCAAACGAGATCAAACACGATTTTTCAATGCAAGGCTGGACGATGGACGGGACCGCGAGCGAAGCGGAGATTCGTGAGGAGTTAAGCCGACTGAGCGCCATCGTCCAAAAGACAGAGGATACAGACAATCGCATCGAAACGATCGTCACCGGTTACAATTTATTTTTCGGCGTCGTCATGCATGATAATGAACTGTTGGCGATGGTGACGGAGAATCAAGTGGGTCGTTCGATCGCTGACGCCGTTTTCCTCTCGGCGATGACGGTATCCGACTACAATGCGACCAACGGAACGAACTTGAGCCTGCAACCCGATGAGATCTATATGACAGCCAACAACGATACGCTGAAGGAGAAGACCTCGCTCGTCCTCTCCGGAAAAGAGTATACCGTCAAACCGCTCGACGACACGATCTCTTCGACGATTGCGATCGACATGTACACGATCTTAGTGCCGGATTTTTCGATGATGCAAGAGCTTTCCAAGGACTATGCGATGATGAACCCGCAGACGAATGAAATCCTTCCCCCGACGTACAGTCTCATCGTCGATTGGGATATGGCGAAGGTGAACGACGGCTATACCTCGCGCATGCAAGACGTTTTGGCGGAAGAAGGCATCCAAGCGCCGCGCAGCGAAGCGGAGATGCGAGACGGCCTGTACCAGATCAACGGAAGCTTCGTGTTTATCGGATTGCTCGTGAGCCTGATGTTCCTGACCGGCACCGCGCTGATCACGTACTATAAGCAGATCACAGAAGGTTATGAGGATCGCCGCAATTTCCAAATCATGAAGCAAGTCGGCTTGCCCGACGAACTCATTCGCAAGACAACCAATCGCCAACTGATTTGGCTGTTCACACTGCCCTTGGCCATCGCGCTGATTCACACGGCCGTCGGCTCGAAGATCTTGTTTCGCCTCTTGGGACTCTTCGGCATCCGCGACTGGAGATTCTACTTCACGACATTGGGGATTGCAGTCGGCATCATCGCCCTCGTGTACTTCATCGTTTACAAGTTCACCTCGCGCGAATACTACCGGATCGTGGCGGAATAGCGCAGGAAAATCGCGGATTTTACTTGACAATTGCACGTTTCATGTGATACCCTTACTAAGGTGCCCGAAAATGGATAGAGACCCTATCCATTTTTTAGTACCAAACCGTTCAGGAGGTGCATTATGAGAGATCGTATCACTCTGGCTTGTACTGAATGCAAGAATCGGAACTATACTTCCAACAAGAACAAGAAGGTCACGACAGCGCGCGTGGAATTGAAGAAGTATTGTAAATTCTGCAAAACGCACACGCTACACAGAGAGACCCGTTAGGGAGGAAGAATGGCAACGCAGACAAGCTCAACAGAAAACAAAAGTAAGAAGGCATCAGGATTTTTCAAAGGTGTCAAGTCCGAGTTCAAGAAGATCGTTTGGCCAACGAAGAAATTGTTGGTTCAATACACGATAGTGGTCATTATTATGTCCATCTTGCTATCCCTTATCGTGTATGGACTGGATATGCTATTCCTCAATCTGATTCAGCTGATTGTAGGATAGGGGAAGGAGGATACCGCGTCCTGTGACTATGAACGAAGAACAAGCGCAAGCGAGAAGTGAAAGAGAACAGGAAGCGAAGTGGTACATCGTCCACACGTATTCCGGCCACGAAAACAAGGTGAAGCGCAATATCGAAAACATGGTGGAGAACCGCGGCTTCAAAGACGATATCTTTGAGGTAATGGTCCCCACGGAAGAATACTACGACACGAAGAACGGCACGAAGCAAGTCAAGGAGCGCAAGATGTTCCCGGGCTATGTGCTGATCAAGATGATCATCAACGACGTCACTTGGTATCTCGTACGAAATACGAGAGGAGTGACGGGTTTTGTGGGCCCGGGATCCAAACCGGTACCGCTGACCGACCGCGAAACGCAGCGCCTCGGCATGCGCGTCCAAAAGACGCAAGAGGCGATCGACGTGAAGCCGGGCGATTCGATCAAGATCATCAACGGTCCGTTCATGGATTTTGTGGCGAAGGTCGACTCGATCGAAGACCGCAAGATCAAGGCGTATGTCTTCATTTTCGGCGCAGAAACACTGACAGAACTGGATGTCGACGACATCGAAAAAGTCTAACAGCGTTGTGTATAGATGTGGGAGGGTAGCGCCCGTATACCACAACCTTTAAAAAGGAGTTTAGCAAATGGCAAAAAAAGTGCAGGCAATCGTAAAACTGCAAATCCCGGCAGGCAAGGCCACACCGGCTCCGCCTGTAGGTACCGCTTTGGGACCGCATGGGGTCAATATCATGCAGTTCACCAAAGAGTTTAACGCAAAAACCCAAGAGCAAATGGGGCTGATTATCCCGGTCGTATTGACGGTGTATCAAGACCGTTCGTTCTCGTTTATCACGAAAACTCCGCCGGCGGCAGTATTGATTAAAAAGACTTTGGGTCTGCAATCGGGTTCGAAAGAGCCGAATAAGACCAAAGTGGCAAAACTGACCAAAGCACAAGTTCGTGAGATCGCAGAAACAAAAATGCCAGACTTAAATGCAGCCGACGTAGAGGCTGCCATGCGCATGGTGGCAGGTACCGCACGCAGCATGGGCGTTACTGTAGAAGAGTAACATGTGGGAGGATTTCCGCTTGTACCACAAGGAGGACACAAATGGCAAAACATGGTAAAAAATATAATGAGGCGGTCACCAAATACGACCGTCAAGAGACGTACGATTTAGACAAAGCTCTTGACATCGTGTTGGAAAACGCCAAAGCGAAGTTCGACGAGACGATTGAACTTTCCACAAGACTGGGTGTTGACCCGCGTCATGCGGACCAACAAGTCCGCGGCACGGTCGTTCTGCCGCATGGAACCGGACGTACGAGCCGCGTTCTCGTATTTGCAAAGGGCGACAAGATCAAAGAAGCGGAAGCTGCCGGTGCTGACTATGTCGGTGGCGAAGAGCTCGCTGAAAAGATCCAAAAAGAAAACTGGTTTGAGTTTGACGTAGCCGTTGCGACCCCGGACATGATGGGCGTCGTCGGTAAAATCGGACGTATCTTAGGACCGAAAGGCTTGATGCCGAACCCCAAATCCGGAACCGTTACGATGGATGTCGCCAATGCGGTATCTGAAATCAAGGCCGGTAAAGTTGAGTATCGCGTTGACAAAGCGAGTAATGTCGCGGTACCGTTTGGAAAAGCATCCTTCGGAAAAGAAAAACTGGAAGAGAACTTCAAAGCGCTCATGAGCGCGATCGTTAAGGCGAAACCGGCGGCAGCAAAAGGAAAATACCTGCGCTCCGTTACGGTGAGCTCGACCATGGGCCCCGGCGTCAAATTGAACGCACAGCGCATCATGGATAACGCATAATTTATATCGCACACGAATGTAGACGTATCGGTGAGGCTTAGGCCGAGCCGGTACGTTTTTACCGTCTAAGAACATTCCTACGCTGGAGGTGGTGACAAATGAGGAAACTCGTATTCGAGAATCATGCGCGTGTATGGCTCCTATTTGCCATCTTCATTTTGCTGCTGCTCAACTACATGGCGGTCATCCAACCGTGGTATTTCTATGAAGGGTATTCGATAGATTTCTTCACGGTGCCCAAACTGTTCGTCAGCATCATGTATGTGACGACGACGATCTTTGCCTCGACACTGCTTCGGCGTGACTTTTACCGACTGCTCTACAGCCTGATGATGGTTCTCTACATTTTCGGACAAGTGATCTTTTTCTTATTCAACGACTCCTCGTTTGTCTTGTTGTTTGCGATGGCGATGCCACTGCTAGCAATACTGGCGGCGGACCGCTTAGATGACGGTGAACCGCTGAAGCGGCGCATCCTCGATCTGTCGGATCAGGACACGAGAGTCTTCTTTTTGCTGATGGCGATGATCGCCGTCGCGCCGTTTTTGCGCTATATCAGCACACTCAACTTGAAAAACCTGCTCTTGCTCGACATATATGAAACGCGGCTGGCTCTGCGCCGCTTTAACCACGGCGTACTGGGGTATTTGTTCTCACCTTTGTCGCGAACCGTGTTTCCGTTTTTGTTTATCTACGGGTTGATGAAACGAAAGAAGCTGACGGTAGGCTTAGCGATCTTTGGTGTGCTCGCGCTGTATCTGCTGTTTGGTGCGGTGAAGAGCGTGTTCTTCGGCATACTGGCCGCCCTCATCTTCGTGTTGGGGACTTACAATCAGAAGGAAAAGTACATGCTGTTTGCCTTCTTCGGCGCCAATTTGGCCGGACTTGCCTCTTACTATGCGTTTGATCTGCTGATCATCAACGACTACATGCGAAGGCTGGCATTTGTACCGGCCCGACTGTTTGATGTCTACCATCAATACTTTGCTGGCAACTTCACGCTGTACAATCACACGAAACTCGTCCCCCTGTTCACCGGCGTGCAGGGCATGCGCGACATCCCGCTGTTTATCGGTGAGCAGGTGATCGGCCGAGCAGGGCAAAATGCGAATGTCGGCATCTTTGTGGAAGGCTACTTGAGTTACGGTCTGGTCGGCGTGTTTTTGCACTCGTTGATCTTCATGGCGACGCTGCTGTTCATCCGCAAGCTGGATTTTGCGCCGGCATATTTCGGGATCGTGTTCGCCTATATCTATATCTTAAACACATCGTTTATGGAACCGCTGTTTATTACACATGGACTTCTCTTCTTCCTCGTATTTGCGTATCTGGTGATACCGAGTGTCGGCAGAGAGAAACCGGAGGCGAGCATCCAACGCATCCGGTACCGCCATCGCGTAAGCCCATTGAAGTCAGGAACATTACATTAGGGGAGGAATACTTTGGAAGACGTACGAATTGCCGACTTATGGTTCGGTATCAGAAAGAGAATCAAGACCATCGCGCTCATGACGGCAGCATTTGGCATCATCGCCTTTGTGTTGTTTGCCTTTGTGCTGAGCAAGGACTATGCGGTGCAGTCGACGATGGTGTTCGGGCGACCGGTCACCTACACGCAGTTTGAAGAAAACCCGAACTATGAGGACGTGTACAACGACGTGCTGCTGAACCAGAAGATGTTGGCGACCTATGCGGAGATCATGAAGTCGGAAAAGATTTTGAGCCAAGTCATCGAGAAATTCGGCTTAGATGTGACGGTCAAAGACCTCAACGAACAGCTTTCCATCCGTACCGTCAACAATACGGAAGTCATCTCGCTCGTCGTCAAGGACAAAGATCCGCAGATGGCCGCTGATATCGCCAACGAGATCACGACGCTCTTTATGGGCGAGGTGAAGAATATCCAAGACGATATCACCGTCTATATGCTGGATGAAGCCAAAGTGCCGGAGGAGCCGGAAGAGTCCGGCACGCTTCTGAACACGGCGATCGCCGCGCTGTTCGGCGGGTTCTTAGGCTTGGTGCAATCCATCTACCTCACCTTTACCGACAAAAGCTTCAAAAGCGTTTCGGAGTTTCGCAAGCTCTACGACATCCCGATGCTGGGGGTGAGCCGCGTGCATGGCCCTGTGCTCAAGAAGGCGGAAAAGAGCGGAGATTATGCCTCGGTCGACGAGTCCGTGCGAGCGATTCGCACGAATATCCGCTTTGCGATGGATGAAAATCAGTGGAGATCTCTCGTGATCGCCTCGACAAATGCGAATGAAGGAAAGACACTTTTGAGCCTGGCACTCGCCAAGAGCTTGGTCGCCAATGGGAAGAAAGTATTGCTCTTAGAAGGAAACCTTCGCAGCGGGACGCTGAAAGAGAAAGTGAAAACGGCCAATGAAAAAGGCCTCTACGACGTGTTGACGGAAAAAGCCGTGCGATCAGATGTCGTGACGGAGCATGAAGGCGTAGCCGTCGTCCTCGCGGGAACGAATACCCCGTTTGCGGCGGAATTGCTGGACTCTGCACAGATGGCGAAGCTGCTGGCGGAGGCCAAACAAGCCTATGATTACGTGATCATCGACACCCCGAGCCTCAGCGAATACACAGACGGCGCGGTGCTTGCGAAGCAAGCGGACGGCGTGGTGGCGATCGTTGCGGAAGGACACACGAGGAAAGAGGAGTTTGACGACACCTTAGAAAAACTGGCCAATGTAAAGGCAAACCTCGTAGGAATCGTGTTTAATGAAGGAGTCTAGGGGTTGACAAGTGCCCTTGTTCTGATATACTAAACAAGTTAATACAACATTGGCTACCGAAGACCGCAGGGATCCCTTGGATGTAAAAATCCTGCAGAGGTGGAAAAGATCTTTGTATAGGTAGGTCTGTCCATCTTTGGGCAGACCTTTTTTTCATCGTAGCCTTACATGGAGGTGAAACAGTGAAAGACGAAGTCCTCAGACAGAAACAGGAAGTCGTGGAAGAAATCGTAGACAAAATCAGCCGCGCGCAAGCACTCGTGCTTGTCGACTATCGCGGACTCAATGTTGACGAAGTCACGAATTTGAGAAATCAATATCGTGCAGAAAACGTCGACTACAAAGTTTACAAGAACACCATGATGCGCTTTGCCTTCGAAAAAGCAGGCATCGAAGGCATGGATGAGCATTTGACCGGCCCGAACGCCGTCGCATTCTGCTATGACGACCCGGTTGCCGCAGCGAAGATCAGCCAGAAATTCGCAAAAGGCAACGAAAAACTCGTGATCAAAGCGGGTTTGGTCGACGGCAAAGTCATCGACAGCAAAGGCGTGGACGCGCTCGCAAAATTGCCGCCGAAAGAAGTTTTGGTCGCGCAAGTACTTGGCACCCTCAATGCACCGATTCAAGGGTTCGCAACGGTACTACAAGGTACACTCGGTGGTCTCGTACGCTGCTTAGATCAAGTGCGTACACAAATGGAACAATAATTATATCTTAGGAGGAATACAAACATGGCATCTGAAAAAGTAACCCAATTGATTGAAGAAGTAAAGGCAATGACCGTTCTTGAGCTCTCCGAGCTCGTAAAAGCTCTTGAAGAAGAGTTTGGCGTAAGCGCAGCTGCTCCGATGGCAGTGGCAGCAGCACCGGCAGCCGGCGGAGAAGCCGCTGCACCGGCAGAAGAAGAAAAATCCAGCTTTGACGTTATTCTTGCCAGCGTTGGCGCTGAAAAGATCAAAGTTATCAAAGTTGTCAAAGACCTGACCGGACTTGGCCTGAAGGAAGCAAAAGAAGTCGTTGACGGCGCACCGAAGGCTGTTAAAGAAGGCGCAACCAAAGAAGAAGCAGAAGAAATCAAAACCAAACTTGAAGAAGTCGGCGCAACCGTCGAGTTGAAGTAAGGTAAGAATGTGAAGAACTGTCGGTTTCGAAAGAAAGGACAGTTCTTTCTTTTTTAGAGGAGTTAAGTAGACCTCCAATGGGAGATGACAATGAAAAGAAGACTGCTTAGCCTGATACTCGTGCTTCTCTTAGGGATGGTATTTACCTCCTGTAAAAAAGAAGACGTCGAGACAGGAAATACAACCCCGGGACAAACCGAATCCGGCGGCCAAAAAACGGACGACAACGATAAAACGGAAGCGCCCGTAGACGATGAAGAAAAGAAGAAAGAGGAAGAGCGGGAAGCACTGGAAGCGGAGCGCAAAGAGACCTACGGAGAGTTTTACGTGCCGCTGCCCGCACTGGGGAGTGAGCCGACCCCCAAAGATGTTAAGGCAAAGGGAATCTTTGTGACGACCAGTGCCGCGGGACAATCTTTCGCAGAAGAGAATATCGACAGCTACGCTGACTACGTGTCCAACGGCGGCAGTGCACCGGATGTCAATCTGATCGAAGAGCTGCTGGGGATTGTGAAAGCGACCGAGCTGAACACGATTGTCGTGGACGTCAAAACGGACGAAGGCTATGTGACGTATGACTCCGAGATCGAAATCGTAAAGACCCTGGATTCTACCGTACCGGCGACGCAGGACAAGTTTAAACAGTTGGCCGATTACTGCGAGGCGAACGACATCTATCTGATCGCCCGCATCGTAACCTTTAAAGACCACTACTTCGCCGAGAACGAACCCGACCATGCGATTCAGCTCAACGAAGGCGGCGTGTACCGGGACGGCGCCGGCGATGCGTGGGTGAACCCATTTGACAAATACGTGTGGAATTACGTGATCTCGATCGCCAAAGAAGCCAGCCTGATCGGCTTTGACGAGATCCAGTTTGACTATGTGCGCTTCCCCGACGGAGCTGCGCGCTACAACCCGATCACCAATTTCCCCGGGCGCGAAGACCGCGATAAAGACGAAGCGATCGAGCAATTCCTCGCCTATGCCAAAGAAGAGCTGGAGCCCTACGGCGTGCCGATCTCTGCCGACGTATTCGGTATCATCACCCATACATGGGATGACAGCCCTGAAGACATCGGACAAACCTGGCGCAAGATCTCCAATCAAGTGAAGGCGATCAGCCCGATGATCTACCCGAGTCACTATTCGACCGGATGGTACGGCTATGATTATCCCGACCAGCATCCCTATGGAGTGCTCTATCAGTCGATGCAAGAGGCGATCGAGCGAAACGCCGCGATCGAGACACCGGCGAACATCCGCCCGTGGATTCAAGGCTTCACCGCTCCGTGGGTGGACGGCTATATCGATTACGACGCTTATGCGATCTCTGACCAGATTGTCGCGTGCCGCGATTTGGGCATTGAAGAGTACCTGATCTGGGCGGTTAACAACTCGTACGATCCCGCGATCTTCGATTATGAAGGGCGCATCGGACAGGAAGGGAAGACAGAAGGTACCGACCTGATGGACCGCACGCCCGCCGATGCCGTCGAGCGATTCCTCTTCGCGCAGTACAACGAGTTCCAAGCGACCCAGTACCTGCTGACTCCACGAGCCGACCGCGACCACGATTATGACAGCTTCGCCGCCAAATTGGATGAAGCCGCCATCTCACTGGACAGCTACACTGTGCACACGGCCGAAGCGTCCGGCGACGGGTACAATGTCACCGTGGATGCCGAGTACAGCTCCGCTGACGGCGTCGCCACACTGACCGGCGCCACCTACCAAGTGATCACCGAAGGCGGTATCTACAAAGTCCGTATGCCTGACCTCACCTTCGAAGTACCCGCGACGGAAGAAGAAACCGAAGCGGAAGTCGAAGAAGAGCCGGTGGAAGAAGAGACAGAAGAAGACACCGAAGAATAGATCGCAATACAAAAGCCTGCAAGACGTTGTGAGAACAGCGGATGGCAGGCTTTTTCAGTTGATAATCATATATTGGATATTACCCCCTAAACCGATCTAACAACTTCTGCCACCAGGTGCGTTGGGTTTGCTCTTGGCGCACTTCGGGCGGGGTGAGCGCGGCGGCTTTCGCTTGTGCTTTCGCAGTTTCTTCCGCTCGTGCATCGAGCTCGGCCTTGGTTTTTTGGGCGCGCACCATCTCGAAGGTTTGGCTGTTGAGCGGCGGCTCAACGGACTCAACGGGGCGGTAGGTGCCGTCGGGCTGCATGACGCGCGCTTTGACATTGTCTCTTAACTCGATGTCTAATATGTCGAAGATCTTGGCTTTAGCATCGGGGTCGTAGATCGGTGTCGCGATCTCGACGCGCTTTTCGGTGTTGCGGGTCATAAAGTCGGCAGAGGAAATGTAAATCTTTGCAGTTTCGCCCGAACCGAAGGCGTAGATGCGCGAGTGTTCGAGGAAACGACCGACGATGCTGCGGATATGGATATTCTCCGTCTTTCCCGGTACGCCGGGCAAGAGGCAGCAGATGCCGCGGATGATCATGTTCACCTGCACGCCGGCTTGGGAAGCCTCGGCGAGCTTGTCGATGATATTTCTATCGGTCAGCGAGTTGAGCTTAAAGGTCAACAGCGCGGGCTCGCCATCTTCTGCCAGACGGATCTGCTCGTCGATAAGGTCGATCACTGTATCTTTCAGCGTATAAGGCGAGGCGATCAGGTGATCGTAGCGCCCTTCCAAGGTGCCGATCATCATGTCCTTAAAGAATTCGCTGGCGTCTTGCCCGATGCGCTGGTCGCGCGTGATCAGGCTGAGGTCGGTATACTGTTTGGAGGTCGACTCGTTGTAGTTGCCGGTGCCGATCTGCGTGGTGTAGAGGAGCTTGTTGTCTTCGATCGACGTGATCAGGCAGACTTTGGAGTGGGCTTTGTAGTCGTCAAAGCCGTAGAAGACTTTCACGCCGGACTCCATTAAGCTCTCGGACCAGTTGATATTGTTCTCTTCGTCAAAGCGAGCGCGCAGCTCCATCAAGGCGATGACGTCTTTGCCGTTTTCGGACGCCTTGGAGAGGTATTCCACCAGCTTTGAATTCCTTGCCAGCCGATAGATCGTGATGTGAATGGAGATCACGTGCGGGTCTTCCGCCGCTTCTTTAATGAGCTGCAAGAAGAGGTCGATATCTTCGTAGGGATATTGTAGAAGGATGTCCTTTTTTGCGACGAGGTCGCTTACGCGTTCGCCGGGTTCCTTGGGGACGATCGTCAAGGGTTTATGCGGCAGATACAGATACGTACGCGCCAGCGCTTTGGGGAGTTTGCCTTCCAAGCTGAACACAAAGCTCATGTCGATGGGGGACTCCATGCGGTACGAGTTTTTGTTCGTGAGACCCAGTTGTTGTAAGAAGAACTGTAGTGTCTGTTTGCTGATCGAGGGGCTGTACTCCAAGCGCACCGGAGAGAGCCGGGCTCTTTTTTTCAGGATTTTTTTCATGTGCATGCGATAGTCGATATCTTCATCCAGTAGCCCTTCATCGGTGTTGATGTCGGCATTGCGAGTGACGACGATGATGGATTTATCCAGTACGGTGAACTGGTCAAAGATCTCTTCCACGTGCATCAGGATGATTTGCTCCATCAAGACAAAGCGCGTGTTCGAAGGATCGGTATAAAAAATGCGAGGTAAGTATTTGGGAACGGGAATGAGGCCGTAGATGATATTCTGATTCTTTTGGAGGCGCACGGCGATGTGCATGCTCAGGTTTTCGATATGAGGAAACGGATGGTGCGACCCGATGATCTGCGGGCTGAGGACGGGTTTTACATAAGATTGGAAGTACTGGTCGACCGTTTTTCGCTCGGTGCCTACGAGGTCTGCGTCGCACAGATTGACAAAATTGGCCTCGCGCAACAGTTGGGTCACCGTGTGGAAGATTTCGTCTTTTCTTATCGACAAGCGGGCGACCTCGTCGTAGATGCGGTCCAGTTGCTCGGCGGGAGAGAGCCCGCTCTTGCTGTCGACGACGGTGTCCTTGACGAGCAATACGTCGGTGAGTGATCCGACGCGGATCATGAAAAATTCGTCAAGATTAGATGTAAATATCGAAACAAATTTGAGTCGTTCAAAGATGGGAACGGTCGGGTCGAGCGCTTCCTCGAGGACGCGCTCGTTAAACCGCAACCAACTGAGCTCCCGGTTTTGCGTGTACGAATAGTCTTTAGCCGACGGTGCAGTCATGATTCACCACTCCTTCTTTGAGCAAGTGTTCGACGATATACCCTTCGCGTACGCCGTTTTTCCCGACGGAGATCACGCCGGCGGAAAATCGCTCGCATAGCGCTTCGATGATCAGCATCCCCGGGGTGAGCGTGTGGACGCGCTCCGGTGCGACTTGTAACACGATGCGAAGAGCGCGTCGGTCGCCGGTTTCCAGCGCATCGACCAATGCACGCAGCGCTTCGTATCGGAATTCGCGGTGGTTGGCGAGGCCGAAATACTCCTGGCAGACATTTCCGCAGGCGCGCGCGGTTCCTCCGATCCCGTAGATGACGGGGAACTCGCGGTCCTTAGAGATACCCACATCATCCAGATATTGGTTGAAGGCAGCCTTGATGGCATCCGCTTCTTCCGTGCTGGGCGTAAGGTCTTTCATCATTGTGGTAAAGGTATTTAAACTCCCCAACGGGATGCTCTCCGCTCGCTGTACAGTGCCGTCTTGAATGTGGATGACCTCGGTCGAGCCGCCGCCGATGTCAAACATTACGCCTGAATTTACTTTGGTGCCGAGTGTGAGTCCGCGGAAACCGTAGAGAGCTTCATCGCGCCCTTGGATTAGGTCGATCGTGACTTTGGCGTTTTTGTTGATCGCGTTGACCGCTTCATCTGCATTGCCGATATTGCGAAGCGACGCGGTGGCAAAGGGCAAGAATTTCTCTGCGCCGAGGAGTTCGGCAATGTAACGATAGGATGAGAGAATTTTGGACGCTTTATTGATCCCCTTCTGCGTGAGATGGCCATCCTGCAAATAAGAAGAAAGGCCGGCCACGGTCTTTTTACTGAATAATTGCGTGATTTTATTTTTGCCGACGTCGTACACATTCATTCGAACGGTATTGGAGCCGATATCTACGATCGCATAGCGCATGAGGTACCTCCTTTAGTATTCCAGTTGTATTATACCCTAATGCTCGACAAACGCAGAAAGAAAGTTTATGATCGAAAAGAAGGATGTGAACCCATGAAACGTATATTACTCATCGTCTTCTTATCGTTGTTACTCATCGCGGGTTGCAGCGCAGAGGCGATTGCACCGCCGGAGGTACAAGAACCCGCCCTGAGTGAATCAGAGGCGACAGAACGCGCGGTTTTGCCGCAAACCGAAGAAACCCAAAGCGCGGAGGATGATGCCGAGCTACTTCCCCCGCTGGAAGAAAATCAAGCCTACTACGAAGCGAACGACGTGGCCGATTATCTGATCGAATTCGGGCATCTGCCGCCGAATTACCTGACAAAGTCGGAAGCGAGAGACCTAGGGTGGATCGCCGAAGACGGAAACCTGTGGGATGTGACCGACAAGGGCGTCATCGGAGGCGATACCTTTGGAAACCGTGAAGGGCTGTTGCCGAAAGCGAAAGGCCGCAAATACTATGAAGCCGACGTCAACTACAACGGCGGACGACGCGGAGCCGATCGGCTGGTATTCTCGAACGACGGGCTTATTTTTTACACGCAAGACCACTACGACAGTTTTGAAGACTGGACGCCGGAGGAATAGATATGAAACGGATTTTCATCAATGTGCAGCGCTTGCAGGAGAAAGATTCTGCACACGAGTATCTGCAAAAGCGCCTCGCCACACAGGAATACTACGGTCGCAATTTGGATGCGCTGTATGATGTGCTCACGAGCTTTGGGCGAGACACGACGATCTATCTCATGCAGGAGAGAGGAGAGCTCAGCGACTACGCGCAGCGGATCTTAGAGACCTTGCAAGACGCAGCAGAAGCCAACCTGAAATTGACCATCCATCACTTGTCCTAATCCTATAACCTCTGTGGGAAATCCACAGGGGTTTTTATTAGCCTTTCTTATTATCATATAAATAAATCGAATCGTAAATTTATTGACGAAAATTGACAGTTCGTGCTAGGGTGATTCTGTATCAATATTATTTTTGAAAGGAATGATTACGTGAATCACAAGAGAAAAATCGCTTGGCTATTGCTGCTTGCGATGCTGCTGACGCTAGCGCCGGTGAATGCATATGCAGCGCCGGAGATGGCAGCTGCGGAGGAGCTCGTCGCGAATCCGGAGACGGACTTTCGGTTCGATCCGGAGACGGGCACGATCACAAGATACACAGGAGCGGGGGGTACGCTGGTGATCCCGGAAACGATCGACGGAGTGGCGGTCGAACACATACGACAAGGCGTATTCGGTCGAAAGAATCTGGAGAAAGTGGTGTTTCCGTCCGGTTTAAAGACGATCGGGCAACTGGCGTTTTTTCAGAACGCCATTGCGGAACTCGTCTTCCCGGAAGGGCTGACGGATATCGGACCCCGCGCGTTTTCCAACAACAAGGTGCTTACGAGTGTAGAGTTTCCCGACTCCTTGGAGCGCATCGGCTTTCGCGCGTTTGAAGCGGTGGAGTCACTCACCACGGCGACGATCCCCGACGGCGTGCAAGATGTCGGCCGCGGCGCATTCTTAAATGCGACGGCGTTAACGGAGCTCCCCGTCACGGCGGGTGAAGGCGCAGCACCTGTCATCTTCCACGATGTTGTCCTCGAAGGAACCTTCGATAC
The DNA here is from genome assembly GCA_964510345.1 of uncultured Peptoniphilaceae bacterium. Taxonomy (GTDB): domain Bacteria; phylum Bacillota; class Clostridia; order Tissierellales; family Peptoniphilaceae; genus JAAYQA01. Next base: position 37,098 of record CAZEBB010000007.1, on the reverse strand, counting down.
GTGGCATGTACCGTTGGGCAGATCCATCCTCGCAATGTACACGATCTTAGGTGCGGAAAATACCGAACCCAAGTATATCGTCGGAGGAACGGTAGAAGTCGCCGCCGGATCGACCCCGCAAGAAATCCAAGCGGCGATCAACGGTGCTTTCCCGCTGGAGTCGGGGTTTGCCGCCGTCAATAAAAGCGATGCTAGCGGGATGACGGACCTGTTTGTCCGCACGCCGGTCGATTGGATCATCCCGGAAGACATCGACACATCGGCCGGTTCGGAGGTGGAGCTCACCGGAGCTTTCCGAGAGATCCCGGAATCGGCTTTTGAGGTCGATACAACAGTGTACAGCGTGGTCGAAAAGGCTGTCGTCGATGCACGACTCCCGCTCTTAGTACCAAAAGTCGGCGTTCGCTTTGTGCAAGACGAGTCGTCGGTATGGACGGCGGCAGACTTCACCTATGGTAGGGTGGAAGACAAGCGGGTGGCGGCACGGGAATACTTTGCGGTCACCGGTCTTACCGATGCAGGAAAAGAGAAATTAGACAGCAGGTTAGCGCTCGTCCTCCCGAATACGGGCACGGAAATCGTCGACGGAGAAACCGTTGAAAAGCCGATTCAGGGGATTGGGAGAAATGCGTTCTCCAATCTCGGACTCACCGAAGTGACGCTGCCCGATATTCAGGGACAGACGGAATTCGTCATCGGCGCGGGTGCGTTCTCTCATAATGCGCTCAAGGCGATCGACCTTCCCGTTGGCGTCAAGATTATCGATACCGAGGCGTTTTTCAGCAACCAAATTGAAGCGGTGTCGATCCCGTCATCGATGCTGATCATCGGGAACTCCGCGTTCCAAAAGAACGAGATCAAAACGCTAGAGATCTCCGACGATGTGCGCAATATTCAAATTGACAACTTCAGTTTTGCTCACAATAAGCTCACGGAAGTCGACCTTCCGTACAGTTTGTTTAAGATCAGAGAGTATGTATTTGCGAACAATACCGGTATGGAGCCGATTACGGCGGCCGATGCGCTGCCGGATGACGTGAACTACGGCGTCGTGCATTTGCACACAAGAAACCCGCTGCACTTGCACACGAGCACCTATATTTACAACAGCCGCTACCAAAAGCTGATTCTGCCGGAAGAAGCGGTGGATCGCCAAGACTTATTTGAGCAGATCAATATCGCGCAGAAGATGGCGGAAGACGAGTATACACCGGAAAGCTATTTGGCAATGCAAACCGTCTTAGCGGCCGCCAAAGAGGCGTTTGAAGACCCGGCTGCATCGCAAGCGACGATCGATCAAAGAGAAAAAGCACTCAAGAAGGCTATCGCAGCGTTAGCGCCGGTGGATGTCAACAAAAAGGCGCTCGCCGCGACAATCGCAGAGGCTGAACAGAAGAATCCCAAACTGTTCACCGAAGATTCCATGGCGGCGCTGGCCGATGCCATCGCAGAAGCCAATTCGGCCCTTTCTGACACGAGCTTGACACAAGAACAGGTCGACCAAGCCCAACAAAAATTGCAAGCGGCGATCGATGCACTCCAAATCAGTGACGCTGCGAAGTGGACGTCGTCTGACTTCACGTATGACGGAACGACGATCACCGGGTACAGCCCGACCGGTCGCGAAAAATTTCGCATCAATAAAGACCTCGTCTTGCCGAACAATAACCCAAGCGGTGAAGCGATCACCGCCATCGGTCCCGATGCGTTTGCGATCAAAGATTCAGACGTACTATATGGCACCGATTCGGTCACTTCACCGGACGGACTGACCTCGGTCGTCTTGCCGAAGTCGCTTGAACGAATCGAGGCGCGCGCATTTCGCCTAAACGCGATCTCCGGCGTCAATATGCCGAGAACACTACAATATATCGGACCATCGGCATTTAATGGGAACCAGATCCAATCGCTGCGAATCCCGGACAGCGTAACGGAAATGGGCGAGGGCGTCTTCTCGCTGAACCAACTGGAAAGCCTTACGATCTCCAAAGGACTTACCGAGATTCCGGGTGGCGCATTCTCGAGAAATACGAAGCTCGCGTCCGTCGTCATTCCGAGAGGGGTGAAGACCATCGGCTCGTCGGCGTTCCAAGGCGCACCGCTCAAGTCGCTCAGTCTGTCGAGCACGGTTGAAAATATTGAACGCCGCGCGTTCTCGACTCACAGGATCGAACACCTGACAATCCCGGGCACCGTGAAAAACATCGGACCCAACGCATTTGAACACAATGTGAAGTTCCGCTATATGACCAAGCTCACCTTGGGAGAAGGAATCGAAACGATCGGTTCCAACGCCTTCAAGAGCGGGCTGCTCAGTGAAACGACATTGCCAAAGAGCTTGAAAACGCTGGCGCCTAATGCATTTGCCGATAACTTAGATGCCAACAAAGAACAGCATACGGTCAAACTCTACACGTACAATCCGGACCATGAGGCCTTTGAGTCAAATAAAAACCAAGAGATCATCTTACGAGACGAGCCGATTGTCGTCCCGCCGGTCGATGATCCGAGTGATGATACCGAGCAACCTCCGGTGGTTCAAGAGCCTGAAAAACCTGTCGTAGAGCCGGTGCGAGTCGCGGGCGACAACCGCATCGATACGGCCAATGCCATCAGCAAGCGCTACTTTACGAGCGCCGATCAGGTGATCCTCGTCAGCGCGCGCGTAGAAGCCGATGCGCTGGTGTCGTCGTCTCTTGCGAAACAGCTCAATAGCCCGATTCTCCTCACAGAGACAGGAGAAGTGGACGAAGCGACACTCGCAGAGATCGCGCGACTCGGGGCGAAAAAAGTTGTGATCGTCGGTGGCGAAAACGTCGTATCCGATGCCGTGATTGAGCAGCTGAATGCCAAAGGTCTGGACGTCGAACGCGTCAGCGGAGAGAACCGATTTGCAACGGCCGCTCGATTAGCGGACATGATTTTGGATCAAACCGGAGGAACTGAGATATATCTGGTCGATGGAACGAACTTCCCGGACGCGCTCGCCGCATCCAACCTTTCGACGACGAGCAAAAAGCCGATTCTTCTGACGCGACCGAACGCGTTGCCCGAAGAAACCGCACAGTGGATAAAAGACAGAGGCATAACCCATGTGACCATCATCGGCGGCGTGAACTCCGTGAGCGAAGAGGTCGCCGAATCCCTAGGCGTTACTACGAAGCGCATCGCAGGCGACAATCGTTACGAGACATCGCTGCTCCTCGCCAAAGAAGGGTATCCGAATGCAAAGACCGTCGTCTTAGCGTCCGGTACCATCGCGATCGATTCACTGACCGCAGGCGCCATCTTACCGAAGGTCGACGCACCATTGATTCTCGTGAATCCATCCGGATTATCGCGTGAACTTGCCGATTATCTGCAAGAGCTCCAAGTCGAGAATGTGATCGTCATCGGCGGAGAAAGAACCCTGCCGGCGTCCATCATCACAGAGATTAAGACTTTATTGAAATAAAAGAAGGGGGCTGACCCAAAAGTCCCCAAGTAAAAAGCCTGCAAAACGTTGAAAAATCAGCGTAATTGCAGGCTTTTTCTCTACAAAAAAATCTTCTCCTATGCTATAATTAAGTTACCACAACCCAACATAGAAAGGAGAAGATTCTTTTGAATAACCCTTCGGTTACCTTCTTGCATTATAACATGGACCAGCTGCATTTGCCTATGGATGTGGGGGAATGGATTCCCGCCAATCACATCGTACGCCTCATCCATCATGTGGTGGAAAAGATGGATCTGGAAGAACTTCTTTCCCAGTATCCCGGTGGCGGAAGAAGCAGTTACCATCCCCGGATGATGCTCAAAATTATCCTCTACGCCTATACCCAGCAAGTCACCTCCGGTCGTCGCATCGCGAAAATGTGTCAGGAGAACCTTCCCATGATCTGGCTGTCCGGGCACTCTGAACCGGACTTTCGCACTATCAACCGTTTCCGTTCCGAGAAGATGAAAGACACCATCGGAACCGTCTTTCAAGCGCTAATCACCCAACTGGTCGAACAGGAACTGACAGACCCCTCTACCTATTATCTGGACGGAACAAAAATCGAAGCGAATGCCAATAAATACAGTTTTGTCTGGATCAAAGCCACCAAAAACTACCAGACAAAACTGAGTGAAAAAATCCATGCTTTTTTAGAAGAAGCCGTCCTTCTTGCCGAGGAAGAAAACGAGGCAGAACCTCTATTGGATAGTATGACCGACCTGAGTGCCATGGCGGAGAAGATCCTTACGTCAATGGAGGAATCGCCAAAGAACAAGAAAGAACCATCCCTTCTCACCGCGGAACATCTACAATCCATCACCGACCAAATCGAGAGGGTCGAAACCGAATATCAACAAAAAGAACTCCCGCGACGAAGGCAGCAAAAAGTGAGAAAACTCAAAAAACTCTTTCAGGACGACTTTCTTCCCCGCATGAGAAAATACGAAGCGCATCACCGCATCGCCCAAGGAAGAAACAGCTTCTCCAAAAAAGACCCGGATGCCACCTTTATGCGCATGAAAGAAGACCATATGCGAAACGGACAGCTCAAAGCCGGCTACAACGTGCAGATGGGAACCAATAACCAATATATCCTCTTCTATACACTCCATCCCAATCCCACCGACACCCGAACCCTTAAGGACCATCTTTTGGCACATGCCAAAACGGCACTGCCTGCACCCAAACACCTCATCGCGGACGCGGGATACGCCAGCGAAGAAAACTATCTGTTTCTGGATGACGAGAAAATCCACGCCCTCATTCCCTACAACACCTTTCGCAAAGAACCAACCAAACGCTACCAAACGAACCTCCGGTACTGGCAAAACTGGGAGTACCATCCGCTGGAGGACTACTTTGTATGTCCGCAGGGTCGCTTTGTCGAATTTAGTCACTACGCCAAAAAGAAAGATACCTATGGATACACGAGAGACCTGAAAATCTACGAGTGTGAAGATTGCAGGGTGTCCCATCAAAGAACAATGTACCCGAGCGAAAGGGAACCGGAGGATCCACTACAATCCGGTGTATGAAGAGTGTAAGGCGAGAGTCAGGTACGACCTCCTGGAAAACGAAGAATACCGAAAACTCTACGCGAAACGGAAAATTGAACCGGAAAGTGTCTTCGGGGACCTGAAGAAGAACCTGGGGTGTACGAGGTTTGTTTTGCGTGGGAAAGAGAAGGTGAATGTAGAGTTTGGCTTGTATGCCATGGCACATAACCTCAAGAATTGGATGATTCATCTTCTGGAAGTAGATAAAAAGACAAAGAAAGACGGATTTGGGTTTTTCTTTTCATCAAAAAACCACGAAGGGTTTCCCGATTTTTATCGGTCCTTCGTGGTTTTTTCGTTTTGGGTCAGCCCCTTCTCTATTTCGTGAGTTCTTCAAACTCCTTCACCGCATCGGCAAACACCTGCAATCCTTCTTTCAAAACGTCCGGATCGGTCAGGTCGACACCGGCGGCTTTCAACTGATCGAGCGGGAAGTGCTTGTCTCCGTCGCTTAGGAAAGCGAGATAGCTTTCCCGGGCTCCTTCGACTCCGTCGAGCACGCGCTTGGAGAGGATGAGGGAGGAGAGGAAGCCCGTGGCGTATTTGTACACATAGAAGGCGCGGTAGAAGTGCGGGATCCTCGCGTACTCCAAGGCGATCTGCGGGTCGGAGATGACGGCGTCGCCAAAGTACTTCTCGTTTAAGCTGAAGTACAGGCTTTGCAGTGTATCCGCCGTGAGCGGCTCGCCGGCTTCCACCTTTCGGTGGGTTTCCAGTTCGAATTCGGCGAACATGGTTTGGCGAAACACGGTCGATTTAAAGCTGTTCAGCAGATGATTGAGCAGAGGCAGCTTCTCCTCTTTGGTGGTCGCCTTTTTCATGAGATAGTCGAGGAGAAGCAGCTCGTTGAACGTCGACGCGACTTCAGCGGCGAAGATCGTGTAGCTGTGATCTTCAAACGTATTGTTTTTGATCGAGTGGTAGCTGTGGGCGGAGTGACCCATCTCGTGCGCCAGAGTAAAGGCGGACTCGAGATTGTCCATATAGTTCAGCAGGATATAGGGCATGGTGTCGTAGCTGCCGCCGGAATAAGCGCCTGACTGTTTTCCGTCTTTGGGGTAAACGTCGATCCAGCGCTTTTCGTAGGCTTCGCGTACGATCGCCTGATAGTCCTCGCCGAGCACGGCGGTCGCCTCCAGGAGCCATTGTTGCGCAGTTTCGTACGGCACTTTCTCCGCGCTTTCCGCCCCGTAGGGGACGTACACATCGTACATATGCAGAGGCGAAATGCCTTGTGCGGCGCCCTTTACACGATAATACTGATGGAGAGAGGGCAAGTGGCTGTTGACGGCTTCGACCAGTGCGTCATACACGGCGACATCGACATCATCCTCAAACAGCGATGCATGGCGTGCGCTTGGGAAGTTTCTGCGCGTAGCGGTGCGCACATCGGCCACGGTGCTGTTGTATAAGGTCGCCGCCAGCGTGTTTTTGAGTCCCTCGTAGACGTCGTAGTAGGTTTCAAAAGCTTCTTTGCGAATCTCCGGGTCATTGGATTCGAGCAACGAGATATAGCTCGATTGTGTGAGTTCTTCGCCGTTCGAAAGCTTCGGGAACGTCATGTCCGCATAGGAGAGCATATAGAATGTGTTGGACGCAAGTTGTCCGGCTTCCTGTACGGACGAGAGCAGCTCTTCTTCCGCGGCGCTCAGCGTGTGTGCCTTGTAGCGGCGAATGCGCTCGATCGACAGGCGGTATGGCGCCATTCGCTCTTCTTTCAGCTGTTCTTGCAGAGTCTCCTCGGGGATGGAGAGGATAAATGGGCGGATAAAGGAAGTCTGTGCGGCGATCTTCGCCCAGAGCGCTTCTGCCTCCAAACCGAGCGATTGTGAGGCGGGGTCCTTACCTTCCGTGCTCTTCTTCATATGCGCGTAAGAGCCGTAGGTTTGCATCGCCTGTGAGAGTTCGGAGTGGGTGTGCAGCAGCTCGTAGAGAAGCTCCGGTTGTCCGGGTGAAAAAGCCGACACCTCTTGTAATAGCTGCTCGATGCACTCTTTTGCCGCGAGGCGCTCGTCGTCTGTTGCGTAGATTTTTTCAATGTCCCAATTGTAGTTTGACATTTTTGGTCCTTTCTTTTGTTATTTACTTATCTTTTGCTATAATAGTAGCAGTAGAACAAATTGATCGTATAAAGGAGATATACCCATGCGAAAAAGAATCAGGACACTCTTCGGCGTATTGCTCGTGCTGGCACTTGTGATGACGGCATGCAACAAGAGCGAAACCCCGGAGACCACCGAGACGACCGAAGCGACGACCGAAGCCACAGAAGCCGCAACATCCGAAATTACGGAAGCGGCAGCGACCGAAGCGGCGAGTGAAGCGCCTGTCGTAGAGATCGAAAAAGGCGTTGTCGATATGGACGCGCTCCTTGCCGAAGGCAAACCCATCATGCTCCAAATTAGCCAAGACGGATGCCCGCCGTGCGAGCAAATGCTCCCGTATGTAAAATCGCTGCAAGACGAGTACGCGGACTCCGTGATCGTACGCTATGTGGATGCGATGGAAAACACTCCGCTGATGATCGACTATCAGATCCAATTTACACCCACACAAATCTTCTTAGATGCGGAAGGTAATATCGTATCGCCGGAAGCCGTGCCGAATATGGAAGATGTGACCTCAGAAGACGGAACGTCCATGCCGCGTCATATCGGGCTATTGACCGAAGACGAACTGCGCGCTGCATTTGCAGAACTCACAGAATAGAAACCATTCCGATACACGAGCCGAGAACCCTCGGCTCGATTCTCATTTATGGGCAGATGTCGCTTCATAGAGCGCAGACAAAGTCCGTTCGTCGCGCCCGGAAAACTCTTCTCGGCACGCTCACGGCCGCTCGGCCAAGATATGGCCTCAAAGAGTATTCCGAGCGCTCCTCACTCTTAGGTGAGCTTGGGGTTTTCGCCCAGGGGCGAAGACGGCGATACCATTCTGTTGATGCTATTTTTATCATCACTCCTAGGATGCGTCGGATGTCGCTCTTTTTTTATCCCAAAAGTTGACAAGCAATTGGCGCGGAAAATTTCTGCGCCTTCTTTTTTGGATAGTATGTATTTTCGTGGTTGGAAGCCTCGCTAACTTTGGAGGAATTACCGAGCCGTTGCGAGAGGGGGTGGAAAAAGATACGATTGTTGTACTGAAAGCACAAAGAAATGGACTGTGTTGCGCTTGCCATCGCTCCGGAAATAGCCTATGATACATATATTATGTGCTCGATTGCGAGCAAACACTATATGTAGTATATAACGAGACAAACCATCATTTGGAGGAATTGGTATGAAAGTGGAAAAACGGAACGGCGTCATCGTCGATTTCGAAGCGGAAAAGATCCAACACGCCATCGAAAAGGCGATGAATGAAGTTTCAGGCGGGTTTGACGAAGCACTGTCAAAACAGATTGCGGAAGAAGCGAAAGAAAAATTCGCCGACAAAGAGTCGGTATCGATCGAAGAGATTCAAGATTTTGTAGAAATCCAGCTGATGCGCTATACGCCGGAAGTGGCGAAGCGCTACATCCTGTATCGCGTAGAGCGAGCCAAGCTCCGCGAGCACGGCTGGGATATGACCGACCTCCAACGCGATATCTACGAGAAAAAATATAAATACGACTCCGAAACATTCGACGACTTCCTGACGCGCGTGAGCGGCGGCAACGAATATATCAAAAAGGCGATCCGCGACAAGCGCTTCATGCCGGCGGGACGCATTCTGGCCGGTCGAGGGCTGGACAAGATCGGCCGCAAGATCACCTTGTCCAACTGCTATGTCATGCCGAAAGTGGAAGACAGCATCGAAGACATCTTCGATACGGCGAAATACCTGGCGCGCACGTACTCCTTCGGGGGCGGTTGCGGGCTGACGCTTTCAAAACTTCGCCCGAAGGGTGCGAAAGTGAACAATGCGGCGGCGACGACGACCGGGACGGTTTCTTTTATGGACCTGTTTTCGCTGGTCACGGGACTGATCGGGATGCGCGGCCGACGCGGTGCGCTCATGCTTAACCTGGATGTCAATCACCCGGATATCGAAGAATTCATCGATGTAAAAAATGACCTGTCCAAAGTGACATACGCGAATATTTCCGTCAATATCGACGACAATTTCATGAAAGCCGTCAAAAATGACGAAGAGTACGAGCTCTATTTCAAAGTAGAAGCTTCGGGTGAGGAGATCAGCCGAAAGATCCGCGCGAAAGAACTGTTCCGCAAACTCGCCAAGAATAACTGGCGCATGGCGGAGCCGGGGATACTGTATCAGGACAAGATCAATCGCTGGCACCTGATGAGCGAAGACGAGAGCTTTGAATACGCCGGCGTCAATCCGTGTGCGGAAGAGCCGCTGCCCGCGTTCGGCAGCTGTAACTTAAGCTCGATCAACCTCGGCGAATTCGTTCTGCGCCCCTTTACGGAAGAGGCGAGCATCGACTGGCCACGTCTGCAGCGCGCCGTGCGTGAAGGCGTCGTCTACCTGAACGACATCTTGGACGACAATATGCGCCTGCACCCGCTGCCGCAACAACGGGAGATGTCCGAAAGACTGCGCCAGATCGGCCTAGGCCTCATGGGAGCCGCCGACCTGTTCATCAAGATGGGGATCCGCTACGGTTCTGATGAATCCATCGCGTTGATCCACGAGATCGGGCATATGCTAATCAACGAAGCGCTGTGTGAATCGGCACGGTTGGCGGAAAAAGACGGCCCGTTCCCGGACTACAAAGCGGAAGCTGTTTTGGCGTCGCCCTTCCTGCAAGCAAACGCGACGGAAGAGACCTTGGAACTGATCAAAAAGCATGGTCTTCGCAATAGCCAACTGCTCACGATCGCGCCGACGGGCAGCATCTCGACCTTGATCGGTTGCTCCAACGGCTTAGAGCCCCTGTTCCAGATCGCTTACACGAGAAAGTCCGAGTCATTACACCACGAGGATACGTATTACAAAGTGTTTACACCGATCGTCCGCGAGTATATGCAGATCAACAATATCGACGAAGAGGCCGAGCTTCCCGATTTCATCGTGACGACGTCGACCTTGGACTACAAGGACCGCATCCGCGTACAGGCCGCTTGGCAGGAGTATATCGACGCGAGCATTTCATCGACCGTCAACGTGCCCAACGACTTCACGATTAACCAGGTGGAAGACCTCTACATGTACGCATGGGAGAACGGCTTGAAGGGCATTACGATCTATCGCGACGGTTGCGAGCGCTCAGGGATCCTGATCACCGCATCTCCCGTATCGATCAGTTGCGCGAAGAGATCAACGAATTGGCAGAGGAAGAGTTGGGTGAAAACCCGGATGTCTGCCCGATGTGCGGTGGCCCGATGCAGCATTCCGGCGGTTGTGCCGAGTGCCAGGACTGCGGATTCTCTCCGTGTTCCGTGTGATAAAAACGAATGTAGACCGTTTGAGTGAGAAAATCGCTCAAACGGTTCTTTTTTTGCAAATACTTGTGATATAATCAGACACAGGCGTGCACTCAAGTGTCCCCGGAGACTGTAATTTTTTTCTATACATATTGAATTCTATGGTGGATTTCCTTTATCCGACGCTATCGCGTCACACGCTGCCTATTTCGTACACAAATTTATTAATTCTGCCATTCGGCAACCTTTGGAGGATCTTGACAATTTTATGACCCAACCCGTACTTACCGATCTTAAAGTGACACAATTACGAGAAATCGCCAAGCAATTAGGCATTACTTATTTTGCGCAGCTCAAAAAAGATGCGCTGATTGAACGCATTGAAGACGTGCAAGCGCAGAAAACACCGGCTGCACAGGAAGAGCCGATAGAACCGAAGAAAAAGCCTGTGGTGAAAGCCGTAAAAAAACAGCGCGCGGAAAAGAAAACGGAGTCGCAGCCGCCCGCAGAAGAGCCGAACCCGGAACCGGCCGATGAGTCTGACGAGGATCGCCCGGTCAAAGAAGGGCGAACGGCCGAGAAAACGGCTTCAACCACACGAGAGGGCGACCACAAGATCGAAGTGCAGGGCGTACTCGATTTACACCCCGACGGCTACGGATTCTTGCGAAGCGCCCACTACTACTCCGGTGAAAACGACACCTATGTCCCGCCGCAACAAGTGCGCCGATTTCGCCTGCGCACCGGCGACTATATCGAAGGCATCACCCGAGAGAAGACGACCGAAAAATTCAACGCGCTGATCTATGTAAAAACCGTCAACGGCGACACGCCCGACAAACTGTGGGGGCGCCGTGAGTTTGAAGATTTTACACCGATCTATCCGGATACGCGCATCACGCTCGAACACGCGCCGGAGCTCTTGGCACCGCGGCTCGTCGATCTGATCGCACCGATCGGCAAAGGGCAAAGAGGGCTGATCGTATCGCCGCCGAAAGCCGGAAAGACGACCATGCTCAAGCAAATTGCCAACGCCATCGCGATCAATCACCCTGAGATCGAGATCATCGTGCTCTTGATCGACGAACGCCCGGAGGAAGTCACCGACATCCGCCGCAGCGTCAAAGGCGATGTCGTTGCGTCGACCTTCGACGAGTTGCCGCAAAACCACGTGCGCATCTCTGAGATCGTGTTGGAGCGCGCAAAGCGACTGGTGGAACATGGGAAAGATGTCGTCATACTGCTCGACTCCATCACGCGCCTCACCCGCGCGTACAACCTGTTTCAACCGCCTTCGGGAAAACTGCTCTCCGGCGGGATCGATGCGTCGGCGTTTCACAAGCCCAAGCGCTTTTTCGGTGCGGCGCGCAATATCGAGCACGGCGGAAGCCTCACGATCCTCGCGACGGCGCTCGTCGACACGGGCTCTCGTATGGACGATGTGATTTACGAGGAGTTTAAGGGTACCGGCAATATGGAGCTGCATTTAGACAGAAACATCGCCAATATGCGCATCTTCCCGGCCATTCACATCCTAAACTCGGGCACGAGGCGAGAAGAGACGCTCCTTGCCCCGGATGAGTTTGATGCGATGGTCATGCTGCGCCGTCTCATGCAGCGCGACGCGGACAATCACCTGCTGGAGAAAATGTACGATTCCATGCGTAAGACCGATACAAACGAAGTCTTCGTCCGCCAGATGCTCGAGAGCATGGGCAGCAACGGAGACGCGTAGAACGAACACAAATACACGTTGGCGTTCTTGCTATGCGCGACAAATTGTGGTAGGATGATATAGTTACGTAATCTGTAATTGGAAATTTGATCGAATCGAGGTGATAGACATGAAAAAAGAACTTCATCCTGAATATCAGGAAACAACTGTCGTCTGCGCCTGTGGAAATACATTCAAAACGGCCTCTACGCAAGCGGAGCTGAAAGTGGATGTATGCTCCGAGTGCCATCCTTTCTACACGGGAAAACAAAAGTTTGTTGAGCGTGGCGGACGAGTTGAGAAATTTAAGAAGAAATACAATATCGACTAGTCGAGAGAAGGTTAAGGCAAAACCGTTTGCTTTAACCTTTTTCATTATAGAGGAGTGGAAATGGGAAAGACAACAAAGAAGACGTCCATCGGAGGACAGGCGCTGATCGAAGGAATTCTGATGCGCGGTCCGGACAAGATGGCGATCGTATGTCGAACAGGGGACGGTATCGTTATCGAACACCGCCCGCTGAAACCGCCTGCGAAGGCGAGCTGGAAGCGTTGGCCCATTATCCGGGGGGTCGTCACCTTGGTGGACTCCATGCGCTTAGGGATCGATGCGCTGATGTTCAGTGCCGATCTCGTCGAGATCGAAGAACCCGAGAAAGAGACATTCTTTGAAAAGAATGCGCCGAATTGGCTCAAAAAATGGTACGAGAAGAACGAACAGGCGATCGAACAATGGGGAAGCATTGCCTTCTCTTTGGTAGCGGCCATCGGATTGTTCTTCTTTTTGCCGACTCTTTTGACCTCTCTGTTTGCGAAGGTCATCACGAATTCGATCGCTCTCAATCTCGTAGAAGGGCTGATCCGCATCGGTATCTTTTTAGCCTATGTGATCCTGATCTCCCGCATGCCCGAGGTGAAACGGGTCTTCGGATATCACGGGGCGGAGCACAAGACGATACACTGCTACGAGCACGGCGAGGAACTCACCGTCGTCAACGTAAAAAAATACCCGATCGAACACCCGCGCTGCGGCACGAGTTTCCTGTTTAATGTCATGCTGATCTCGATCCTGGTGCTGTCTGTCTTCGGATGGCCGAACCCGTGGGTTCGCATGGCGGTGCGTCTTTTGACGCTTCCGCTGATCGCAGGCATCGCCTATGAGGTCAACCGCTTTGTCGGCCGTTCGGATGGAAAGCTGGCGGAGCTCATCTCAGCGCCGGGGCTTTGGTTGCAAGGCACGGCGACCGTGCGTGAGCCGGAAGACGACCAGATCGAAGTAGCGATCGTCGCATTGCAGGAAGTCATCCCCGATGACGCGGACGCAGACCGATGGTAATTCGCGACCTATTACAAATTTGGGACCGACAGGAAGTGATCAAGATCCTGTCGCACTATCTGATGACGAGCCCCGGGTACGTGTACGCGCATTTGGACGACCCGGTCATTCATAAAGTCGAAGAACTGGTGCATCGCGCAGTGGCTCTTAGAAAGCAGGGCTATCCACTGCAGTATATTCTTGGTCGCTGGGATTTTTACACGCTGGAGCTTAAAGTAGAAGAAGGGGTGTTGATCCCCCGACCGGAGACCGAGCTGTTGGTCGATTGCGCGCTCCACATCGCGAACGAACACGAATGGGAGGACCCTTCGGTGTTGGATGTGGGCTTCGGCTCGGGTGCGATCGCGCTTGCGGTACAAAAGCACTTGCCCGAAGCCAATGTCTTCGGCACGGACATTTCCCGCAGCGCGTTGGCGGTGGCCGAAGAGAACAAGAGAAACCTCGGTTTAGACAAGGTTCATTTTCTGGAGGGCGATCTCTTTTCTGCAGTCGAAGGGGAATGCTTCGACATCATCATCTCCAATCCGCCCTATTTGGCGAATCACGAAAAAGAACACTTGCAGAAAGAATTGACTTTTGAACCTTCGATGGCGCTGTTTGCCGGCACGGAAGGGCTCGATGTCTACGAAAGGCTGATCCCTGAGGCGCCCGGCTACCTCAAAGACGGCGGCTATCTCCTGTTGGAGATCGGCGCTACGCAAGCGGAGTCGGTGGTCCATCTATTGGAAGCCAACGGTTATACGGATATTTCAGTGCAAAAGGACTTGTCCGGGTTAGATCGAATGATCCTCTCCCGGAAGTTAGGAGATACCCCATGCTCTGGCAATTGTTCATCACATTCTTAAAAATCGGAGCGTTCAGCTTTGGAGGCGGTTACGCTATGCTGCCGCTCATTCAACAAGAGGTTACGGTGCGCCATCCTTGGCTCACCGAAACGCAGTTTGTCGATATGCTGGCCATTTCTGAAATGACACCCGGCCCGATCGCCGTCAATACGGCGACTTTCGTCGGGCATAGCCAGTACGGAATTCTCGGGGGCGCGGTCGCTACTTTGGGCGTCATCCTGCCCTCGTTTCTCATCGTCACACTGATGTTTATTTTCATTTCAAAACTTCGCGGAAACAAAACGGTGGAACTGTTCTTCAAAGGGCTTCGCGTGGTCGTGGTCGGCTTAATCGCCGCAGGCTTCGTGTCGGTCTTTCAAGACGTCATCGTCGACCTGCGCGCATTCGGTATTGCGGTCTTCATTTTTGTGATCGTTTCATTTAAGAAAGTCCACCCTGTGCTGGCGATCGTGCTTGCGGCGGGGCTTGGACTCATTTTGTATGGAGGGTAAGATGCTCTGGGATTTGTTTCGCACATTTTTCCTGATCGGTGCATTTACCTTTGGGGGCGGCGTCGCCATGATCCCCATCATCGAAAAGGAAGTCGTAGAGAATAAAAAATGGCTTACGCCGGAAGAGTTTTTGGACGTGCTCGCCGTAACGCAGAGTTCGCCGGGGGTTCTGGCCGCCAATATGAGCACTTATATCGGGCATCAGTTGAAGGGCCTGCCGGGGGCGATCGTCAGCTGCTTAGGCGCCGTATTGCCTTCGTTTATGATCATCACGCTGATCGCGTCTTTCTTCATGGGCTTTCGCGATCACCCGGTCATGGACCGCGTCTTTATGGGGATTCGCCCGGCGGTTGCCGCACTGATCGGCTCAGCGGTGTTCGGCATGCTGAAGAAGAACAAGATGACGCCGTTTCGGCTCCTCGTGGTCGCAGGCGTGGCCGTGTTGGTTGGCGTTTTTGGACTCAATCCGATATGGTTTCTCGTAGGCGGTGGATTGTTCTCAATCTTCTATGATAAAATAAAAGTGAGCAAATAGGATTATAGACGGGATGATTGGTTATGTTTGAAAAACTATCGTTAATTGAAAACACATTTGTAGAATTGGAACAACAGCTGATGGATCCGGAGATCATCTCCAATATGGAACGCTATCAGCAAGTGGCCAAAGAACACTCCGACTTGCAGCCCATCGTGGACGTGTACCGCGAGTACGCGAACAACCGCCGCATTTTGGATGAAGACAAGACGATGCTGGAAGAGTCCGGCGATGAAGAAATGAACGCCATGCTGAAACTCGAGATCCAATCGCGAGAAGAAGAGATGGAAGCACAGGAAGAGAAGCTGAAAGTTCTGCTCTTGCCGAAGGATCCGAACGATCATAAAAACGTCATCGTAGAGATCCGCGCCGGAGCCGGCGGCGACGAAGCCGGGCTGTTCGCCGGAGTCCTGTACCGAATGTACGTGCGCTATGCCGAACGCGAGCGCTGGAATGTCGACATCATGAGCATGAATGAGCAGGGGATCGGCGGCGTGAAAGAGGCGATCTTCATGGTGCAAGGTAAGGGCGCGTATTCCAGACTCAAGTACGAGTCAGGTGTACACCGCGTGCAGCGGGTACCGGCCACCGAGTCCAGCGGACGCATCCACACCTCCACGGCGACCGTCGCCGTGCTTCCCGAAGCGGAAGATGTGGATATCGAGATCAACCCCTCTGACCTGCGCGTGGACGTGTTCCGCTCGTCCGGTAACGGCGGCCAGTCGGTCAACACGACAGACAGTGCCGTGCGGATCACCTATCTCCCGACGGGGATGGTCGTCTCCTGTCAGGACGAAAAGTCGCAGCTGAAGAACAAAGAGAAGGCGATGAAGATTCTAAAGTCGCGCCTATACGATGAAATGCAGGCGGAACTCAACAAAGAGATCTCCGAAGACCGCCGCACCCAAGTCGGCACCGGCGACCGCTCCGAGCGCATTCGCACCTACAACTATCCGCAAGGGCGCATCACCGACCACCGCATCAACCGAACGATTTACCAAATGGAAGCCTTTTTAGACGGCGATCTCGATGAGATGATCGACGCATTGACGACGAGCGACCAGGCACAAAAACTCTCGCAAGTCAGTTAGGAGGAACCGTGAAAATTCTGGGCATATCGGGGCTGGCGTGGCTCATTGCGCAGCTGATCAAGCTCGTCATCGTGTGGGTGCAAACGAAGAAACTCAACTTTTACGCGATGTTTGCATCCGGCGGGATGCCGAGCTCTCATACCTCCTTCGTCGTCTCGATGGCGGTGCAGGTCGGGTTACAGGAAGGCTTTAACTCTACCCTCTTCGGTTTGGCGATGTGCTTTTGCATGATCGTCATGTACGACGCCGCAGGTGTTCGCCATGCCGTCGGACGACAGGCGCAGATGCTGAATGTGCTGATCGAAGAATACAATGAACAACAGGAAGTCGACATCAACAAAGTCAAAGAAATACTGGGGCACACCCCCACGCAGGTTTTTGCAGGGATCATTCTCGGGTTGGTTATCGGATACTTCGGATATAAAGTTTTCTAATATGAGGTGAAAGATGTTTGAGCAACTTGCGCATCGTTTTGTCAAAGGATATCCCCGAACAGAAGATCCACAGGTGCAGAGCCGACTGATCTTCTTTTCTTCCGTTTTGGGGATCATTCTGAACCTGATTTTGGTCGTTACAAAGATTATCGTGGGACTTCTCGTCAATTCGTTGGCGATTATCTCCGACGGGATCAACAATCTGTCCGATACGATCGGCTCGTTGGTCGCGGCGGTCGGCTCATGGCTGAGCCAACGCCCGTCCGATAAAAAGCACCCGTTCGGCCACGGGCGATACGAGTATATCGCGTCTTTAGTCGTATCATTTATCATCATGTACATCGCGGTTGAGTTGCTGCGCAGAGGCATCGCACTCGTTAGAAACCCCGAGCTGCTTTCCATCACACCGGCGGCTGCGGTCGTCATGATCTTCTCCATCATCGTCAAACTCTGGATGTACAAATACAATCACGAGATCGACAAAAAGATTTCGTCTACTTTGAACGACGGGATCGCCAAGGACGCCAGAAATGACGTGATTGCGACCACCGGCGTACTGCTGAGTTTGGTTTTATATTGGTTATTTGCCGTCAATGTAGACGGTTTTGCCGGGGTGCTCATCGGACTCTTTGTTCTCAAGAACGGCTACGACCTCATGCGCGACACGATCGATTCTCTGATCGGCCTGCATCCGGATGATGAGCTGGTGCACGATATCGAGCGGCTGATCCTCGACGGAAAGTACGTACGCGGCTACCACGATCTCGTCGTCCACGATTACGGTCGCGAAAACCTGTTCGCGAGCGTGCATGTGGAGATCCCGTCGAACCTAAGCGTGCAGGAGATCCACGAGAGCGTCGACGCCATCGAGGCGAAAGTGAGAGAAGAGACCCATGTGAATCTCGTCATTCACATGGACCCGGTCTATATCTATGAGGGACCTGAAAGTGAAAACAAAACTATGTAATGCAACACAGGAAACGATCGAGGAGGCGGCACGCCTCCTTTTAGAAGGGGAACTCGTCGCCTTTCCCACAGAGACCGTGTACGGTCTCGGGGCGAACGGCATGAGCGAAGGCGCCGTTGCGAAGATTTTTTCCGCCAAGGGGCGGCCTCAGGACAATCCGCTGATCTTGCATATTGCTGACGCGGAGGATTTAGGAGCCTTGGTGCAATCGGTTCCCGACTGTGCGGACGCGCTGATCAAGACCTTTTGGCCCGGTCCCCTGACGCTCGTGTTTGACGCGTCGGACGTTATTCCCGCCAATGTGACCGCAGGCGGTACGACCGTCGCCATTCGCATGCCCTCGCATCCCGTGGCGCTGGACGTGATACGAAACGTCGGTCAACCGATCGCGGCACCCTCGGCCAACCGCTCCGGACGCCCGTCGCCGACGGACGCGCAAACCGTCTTGACCGACATGGACGGTCGCATCCCGATGATCTTAGACGGAGGGAGTACGCAGATCGGGCTGGAATCGACCGTGTTGGATATCACACGGCCTGTGCCCGTCATCCTGCGACCGGGGTTTATCACGCACGACGACATCCAAAAAGTGATCGGACTCGTGCAGACGAGCACGCACCTAAGCACCGGCGACCACATCCCCCGCTCTCCGGGGCAAAAGTACCGCCACTACGCACCGCGCGCGAAAGTGAGAATCTACCGAGGCGAGAGTGCGGTCGATACGATGCGGGAGCATCAGAAGATCTTACGGGAAGCGAAGAAAACTGCGGTATTGCTGCTTTTTGATCAAGATATCCGAAAAGAGGATCGCGATGTGCTGTCACTCGGTTGCAAAGAGAACCTGGCGGAAATGGCACATCTGCTCTACAAGCGACTTCGAGACGCCGACGCCCGCATGGCGGACGAAATCCTCGTGCCCGCCGTACCCGCGCAAGGTTGGGGCTTTGCGATCATGAACCGCTTGGAAAAGGCGGCGCTGGAGGAAACCCTATGAGAGTTCTGTTTGTCTGCACGGGCAATACCTGCCGAAGCCCCATGGCGATGGCGGTCGCTCAAGAGCACTACCCGCACTGGGAGATCAAAAGCGCCGGCGTAGCCGCCATGGGAGACCCGATCTCCAAGAATGCGCGCTTAGCGCTGGCCGAACAAGGCATCGATCTGAGCGAGCACCGTTCCACGCAATTGAGTGCAGAGCTTGCTGAGTGGGCTGATGTGATCTTCACGATGGGCATCTCCCATAAAGACCAAATCCGCGCGAAGTACCCGAACGCCAATGTACATACGCTGCGAGAAGCGGCGACAGGTGCGGAGGGAGACATCGCAGACCCGTACGGATGGGGGCTTTCCACCTATCAAAAGACCTTACGAGAGATCACTGAACTGATAAAGGAGCTGAAACAATGGGAAAAATTGGTCTAGCGACCGATCACGGCGGCTTTGTGCTGAAAGAAGAGGTAAAGGCATATCTTGAGAAAAAGGGTGTCGAAGTCATCGATTACGGCACGTACAGCACAGACTCCGTCGATTATCCGGACTATGGAAAGAAATTGGCACAGGCGATCTTAGAGGGGGACGTCGAGCGGGGCATCGCGTTTTGCGGCACAGGGATCGGGATCTCCATCGCGCTCAACCGCCATAAAGAGATCCGCGCGGCGCTTTGCCACAGCGAGTTTGAAGCGCGCGTATGCCGCCAACACAACGACGCCAATGTGCTCGTGATGGGCGGGCGCACGACGGGGGTGGAGATCGCCTATGCGATGGTCGACGATTATCTCGCAACTGATTTTGAAGGCGGACGCCACGAACGACGCGTCTGCAAGATTGACGATTAGGAGGGCGCCATGTCTGAATTAGTCTTATTGGATCACCCGTTGATCAAACATAAATTGACGATCCTTCGCGATGTGCGCACCGGACCGAAAGAATTTCGCGAAATGGTGAAAGAGATCTCCACATTGCTCGGCTACGAGGTGACGAGAGACCTCGCGATGGAAGAAGTGGAAGTGGAAACACCCCTGATGAAGACCAAAGGCTATGTCATCTCGGGGAAAAAAGTAGGGCTCGTGCCGATCCTGCGCGCAGGGCTCGGCATGGTGGAAGGCATGCTCGACCTGATCCCCGCAGCGAAAGTGGGACACATCGGGCTGTATCGGGATCCGGAAACGCTGGAACCCGTCGAGTATTACTGCAAGCTGCCGCAAGACGTCAGCCATCGGGATATCTTCGTGCTTGATCCGATGCTCGCCACCGGCGGTTCGTCGTCCGCAGCGGTCACCTTCTTGAAAGACTACGGCTGCAAGAACATCAAACTCGTATGCGTATTGGCCGCACCCGAAGGCGTAGCGCGCATGCAACAAGACCATCCCGATGTCGACATCTACTGCGCGGCGCTCGACGAAGGACTCACCGACCACGCCTATATCTACCCCGGCTTAGGCGATGCCGGCGACCGCCTCTTCGGCACGAAGTAAGTGGAGTTGTCCGGAGATAAGAAAACACGAGGACGCTCTTCATTCGCCAATGAAAGCGTTCTTATGTTATAATGCAGGATATACGGTTGTCTCCAAAGGAGACAATTTTAGTCAGGAGGACCATGGATGAAGGCTTACCAAACAGAGAATATCAGAAACCTCGCGTTGATCGGACACTCCGGCAGCGGGAAAACCAACCTAACCGAAGCTATGTTGTACTTAACAGGCGTTACCAAGAGACAAGGGAAGGTCGCAGACAAAAATACGGTTTCCGACTTCACCAAAGAAGAGATGGAGCACGGAACCTCGATTTCCACATCCATCGTGCCGGTCGAATGGCGCGATCACAAGATCAATATTATCGACACCCCCGGATACTTCGATTTTGTCTCCGAGATTTTCGGCGCCTTGCGTGCAGCCGAAGCCGCACTGCTTGTGATCGACGCGACGTCGGGGATCGAAGTCGGTACGGAAAAATCGTGGAAATACTGTGAACAGATCGACCTGCCTCGCATTATCTTTGTCAATAAAATCGATGATGAAAATGTCAACTTCCGTCGCGTATTGGAAGAGATCGAAGAGAAATTCGGAAAGAAAGTCATTCCATTCTCGATCCCGATCGGCGAAGGAAGCGACTTTGTCGGCATCACCGACATTATTTTCCAAAAGGGCTATCACTATGAAAACGGAATTCCGACACCGGTGGAGCTGAAAGTCGACCAACAAAAGGCCACCGAGCGCATCTTTGAAGAGATCGCCGAAGTCGTCGCCGAGTCGGACGAAGTCCTGATGGATAAATTCTTTAACGGCGAGCGCTTCACGCGTGAAGAGCTTCTGCGCGGCGTGACGACCGCACTCTTGGAAGGCCGAGCCGTTCCGCTGCTCGTGGGCTCCGCAGAAAAGAGCATCGGGATCGACCTGTTGCTCAATGTCATCAAAAACTATATGCCGGCACCGAACGATCCCCGCGCACATTTGGGATACCGCTTCGAGTCCGGAGAAGAGCGCACCGTCAACGCAAAAGAGCCGTTCTCTGCCGTCGTGTTCAAAACCTTGACCGACCCCTTCGTAGGAAAACTCTCGATCTTTAAGGTCATTTCCGGTTCCGTTAAGAAGGGCGACGAGATCTACAACTCCAGCAAAGAGACCATGGAAAAAATGGGCGGATTGCTGTATCTGCGCGGAAAAACCCAAATCGAAACGCAAGAAGTGGTCGCCGGCGACATCGGCGTGTTCTCCAAACTGCAAGTTTCGCAAACGGGCGACACGCTCTGCGATAAAGACCATCCGGTCGTGTTCAAAAAAGTGGCCACACCTGAACCGACTCTTTCCATCGCGATCGAGCCGATGTCCAAAGGTGACGAAGAAAAGATCGGTACCTCCCTTGCCAAACTGAACGAGGAAGACCCGAGCTTCACCGTCGTCCGCAATCCGGAGACCAAACAGCTCGTCGTCAGCGGACAGGGCAATGTGCAACTCGCCGTCATCATGGAGAAACTGAAAAACCAATTCGGCGTCGAAGTGCATCAAATCCCGCTGCGCATCGCTTATCGTGAGACCATCAAAGGTTCTTCGAGCGTGCAAGGGAAGCACAAGAAACAATCCGGCGGCGCCGGCCAATACGGAGACGTTCACGTTCGCTTTGAGCCGACGGATGAGGAATTCATCTTTGCTGAAGAAGTCTTCGGCGGCGCGGTTCCCAGAAACTTCTTCCCTGCGGTCGAAAAGGGGATTAGAGAGTCATTAGAGAAGGGCATTCTCGCCGGCTACCCGGTCGTGAATGTGAAAGCGACCCTGTTCGACGGATCCTACCACGCGGTCGACTCCAATGAAATGGCGTTCAAAATTGCCGGTTCGTTGGCGTTTAAGAAGGGGATGGAAGAAGCAAAACCGATCCTTCTCGAGCCGATCATGAAGATCGAAGTCAATGTGCCGGAAGATTATATGGGCGACGTCATGGGCGACATGAACAAACGCCGCGGACGCATCCTCGGCATGGAGCCGCAAAATGACGGCAGCCAGCTGATCATCGCCGAAGCGCCCCACGCGGAACTCTTCGAATACGCGATCGACCTGCGCTCGATGACCCAAGCGCGCGGCAGCTTCAAGATGTCCTTCGCGCGATACGAAGAAGTCCCGTCGAATATCGCCGAGAAGATCATCGAACAATCCAAGGAAGAAAACTAAAAACGAAAACCGCCCGAAGGCGGTTTTTTTGAAAGGAGTTGGCAGTGGAGAGAATCGACGTCTACGACGCAAACGACGAGCGAACCGGAAAAGTCATCGACAAAAACGACCCGCGAGAGCCACACGAGTACCGCCGCATCTGCGAGCTGTGGGTGGTCAACGCCAAGGGCGAATACCTGATCCAGCAGCGCTCGGCGAATAAGAAGCTGTTCGGCGGCATGTGGTACTGTACCGTCGCCGGCGGGGCGATCGCGGGGGAGGAGAGTGTCGATACCTGCCTTCGCGAAGCCGAAGAAGAGTTGGGGCTCGTGCTCGACCCATCCTGCGGGCGGCGATACAGAACCATCACGGAAGACAATATCCACTTTCATATCTGGTGTTTCTTTCAAGACGTCGCATTGGAGAGCCTGACGCCGGAACCGCTGGAGGTCGCCGGTGTGCAGTGGGCGAGCGCAGAGAGAATCCGCGCGATGATCCGAGACGGCGAGTTTATTGACCTGACCTATTACGAGGACTTCTTTCGCTGGGTGGCGCACACTATTGAATGATCCACCTGTTTTTGGTATACTATAGACAAGGTAGATGTCCACCTTCGGGTGGACTTTTTTACCGGCGCAATGTAAAAGATAGTCAAAGTCAGGGAGGTGAGGAAATGGCAGGTCTGTCCAACGAAATCGAGCGGCTCATTCACGAGCTCTTGAAACAGACAGAAAACGGAGTATTGGAAATCGGTCGTAACGACTTAGCACAACAGTTTGGCTGTGCACCCTCACAGATCAACTATGTTCTCACGACCAGGTTTACCCCCTATAAAGGGTATACAATAGAAAGTCGTCGCGGCGGGGCGGGGTATATCCGCATCGTCAAAGTGTCGATGGAGTCGGAGGAGACGCTTTCCGACATCATCCAAAATACGATCGGCGAGCAGATCACCAAAGACAAAGCGCTCCACATCATCAAGAAATTGGTGAACGAGAAGATCGCGACGAAAAAAGAAGGCATGCTGATGGTACAGGCGATGGAAGATGCCTGCTTGACGCGTGTCAAAGAGGACCGGAATGCAGTGCGGGCAGATATTCTGCGCAATATGCTGATGGTGTACTTCCGAACGGAGGGATCCCATGAAATGCGATCGTTGTAATAAAGATGCGAGTATCCAACTCGTCGTCATGGAAGACGGCCAAGAAAAGAAGACGATTCACCTGTGCACCGAGTGTGCACAAGAGGCGATGAGCTCTTCGTTTCAGCCGCAAGACGGAGCTGAAGGATACCAGTATTTTCAAGATAGTTTAAAAAAGCTCATCGGCGTGTTTTTCGATGAAGCGAAAACCCATATCCACGGTGCTGTGGGCGACGAAAAGAACTGCTCGTTTTGCGGCGCCGGGTTTTCCGACATCATGGAGACGGGTCGATTCGGTTGCGACCGATGCTACAAGGAGTTCAGCGACCAAGTGCGCGAGACGCTGCGCATGACGCAAGGCGCGACCAAGCACATCGGCGATGTACCGCCCGGGTATCGGGAAAAGAAAATCCTGATGGATCAGATTGAACAAAACAAACAAAAGCTGCAGGACATGATCCTCGTGGAAGATTACGAGGGGGCGGCGCAGATGCGCGATACGGTGAAACAGCTGACCGCGCAATTAGAAGGCGGGGAGTCCTAATGCCGAAGTGGTTGATGAATGGCGAGACCATCGCCGAAGACGTGGTCGTCAGCTCGCGCGTGCGCCTGGCGAGAAATGTGCAGCATCACCGCTTCCCGAACCGCTGTGCGCCGGAAGAAGCGCAGGAGATCGCAGAGAAGGTCGATTTAGCCATGCAGCAGAACCCGATGATCGCAAGCTTTGACCACTTCAAAGTCTCCGACATCGAGAGGATCAAAAGGCGGGTCTTGGTGGAGCAGCATCTGATCAGCCCCGACCTGATTAAGAACAAAAACAGTTCCGAATTTTACTTGCGCCACGATGAGCAGATGACCATCATGGTCAACGAAGAAGACCACCTGCGTATGCAGAGCATCAAGCCTGGCTTTCAGCTGGGCGAGTCGTTTGACGCGGTGATGAACTTCGAATCCGCACTGGAAGAAAACCTCGACTTCGCGTGGCATATGGAATACGGCTATCTGACCGCCTGCCCGACCAATACGGGCACGGGGCTGCGCGCATCCGTCATGGTGCATCTGCCGGCGATGAAATACGCGCATCAGCTAAAGGGCTTCTTCGACAGCCTGGGAAAAATCGGGCTGGTCGTACGCGGCATCTACGGCGAGGGAAGCGAAGCGCTCGGCGACATGTTTCAGGTGTCCAATCAGCGCACGCTGGGCTTCACGGAAAAAGATGCGGTCGAGCGACTGGAAAAAGTGACGTTAAACATCATCGAACAGGAGCGAAATGTCAGAAATGCGCTGATCAAACACACACCGGCCATGGTATTGGACGGCGTGTACCGCTCACTGGGCGCACTGCGTTATGCGCGCGTCATGTCCGCGAAGGAAGCGCTGCAACACCTGTCGCATGTGCGCGTGGGAGTCTGCATGGACTTGTTCCCCGGCACCGATGTAAGAAAACTCGACGACTTAATGCTGCACGTGCAGAAGTTCACGATGCTGCAATATAAACACGATACGAAACAGAAAGAGACAGAAGACGAAGTGCGCGCCACCTATATTCGCGAGTACTTTGATAAGGAGGAAACCTATGGCAAACGGTAAAGATATCAACCAGCTCTTGCGCGACGCCTCCATGGAAGCATGGTCAATGAAACACGACTACATCGGGACCGAGCACATCCTGCTCGCGATGTTTAATCAGGATTCGGTGGCGACACAGGCGCTCGTCCAAGCCGGTGCATCGTACGATGCGCTGCTGGACACGGTGCGCAATATGATCGGCGAGGGCGAAGCACAGGTGCCCCCGACCGGGTTTACTCCCCGGACCAAGCGCGTGCTGCAGCAAGCCGAGCACGAAGCGCGTCAGTTGGGGCACCGCTTCATGAGCGTAGAACACGTATTGTTGGCGCTTCTCAGAGAAGAAGACAGCTTTTCGACCATGATGCTTCGCGCGAACCAAGTCGACAAAGATGACATCGTCCAATACGTGTACAGTTCGCTGAGTGCGGGAAAGGAGCAGGAAGAAGTGGCGGAAACCGGAGAAAAGAAACAATCCGTTTTAGAAAAATACAGCCGCAATCTGAATCAGATGGCGCAAGACGGGAAGATTGACCCGGTCATCGGCCGATCCACAGAGATCGAGCGGATCATCCAGGTCTTGTCCCGTCGAACGAAAAATAATCCCGTGCTCATCGGAGAGCCGGGCGTCGGGAAAACCGCGATCGCCGAAGGGCTCGCGCAAAAGATCGTCGAAAGCGACGTGCCCGAGATCATGAAAGAAAAGCGCGTCGTCAGCTTAGACCTCGCGTCCATGCTCGCCGGTACCAAATACCGCGGCGAGTTTGAAGAGCGCGTCAAACAGGCGATCGATGAGCTGGTCAAAGAGTCCGACATCATCCTGTTTATCGACGAACTCCATACGATCGTGGGGGCCGGCGCAGCCGAAGGCGCGCTGGATGCCGCCAATATTTTGAAACCCGTCCTCGCACGAGGTGAGTTGCAGATCATCGGCGCAACCACCATCGACGAATACCGCAAGCATATCGAAAAAGACGCCGCGCTCGAGCGCAGGCTCCAGCCGATCATGGTGGAAGAGCCGAGCGTGGAAGACGCCGTGCAGATCCTCTTGGGCGTGCGCGACAAATACGAAGCGCATCACAATGTGAAGATCACCGACGAAGCCGTCGAGGCCGCCGTCGAACTGTCGGCACGCTATCTGACGGACCGCTTCCTGCCCGACAAAGCGATCGATCTGATCGATGAAGCCGCCAGCATGATGCGCGTGAAAAACTATGTCGCGCCCAATAACCTGAAAGAATTGGAAGATAAGCTGGAAGAGCTCGTCGAACAAAAAGACAAAGCTGTCGCCGTGCAGGACTTTGAAAAAGCCGCCTCCGTTCGCGACGAGATTAAAGTGTTGAAAAACGCGATCAAGGAAAAAGAGCAGGAGTGGGAGCAAAAGAAGACCCTCAACAAGATGGAAGTCGGGTTTGACGAAATCGCCAAGATCGTCGCCGACTGGAGCCATGTGCCGGTCACAAAACTCACCGAAGAAGAGAGCGCGAAATACCTCCACTTGGACGAAGAGCTCAAGCGCCAAGTCGTGGGGCAAGACAACGCGATTGACTCCATCTCGCACGCGATCAAACGCGCACGCGTCGGGCTGAAAGACCCTAAGAAACCCGTCGGTAGCTTTATTTTCGTAGGACCGACCGGCGTCGGGAAGACGTATCTCGCGAAATCGCTCGCGAAGTCCCTCTTCGGAGACGAAGACGCCATGGTGCGGATCGACATGTCCGAGTACATGGAGAAACACTCCGTGTCGAGGCTGGTCGGGTCGCCGCCTGGATACGTCGGCTATGACGAGGGCGGGCAGCTCACGGAAGCCGTGCGCAGAAAACCCTACTCCGTCGTGCTGTTTGACGAGATCGAAAAAGCGCACCCGGATGTGTTCAACATGCTCTTACAAGTGTTGGACGACGGGCGCCTCACCGACGGCAAGGGCAAAACCGTCAACTTCAAGAACACCGTGCTCATCATGACGTCGAATGTCGGCGCCACGAGACTCGACAAGCAAAACACCATCGGCTTCGCCAAGGCGACCGAGGTGGAAAAGCAGGAGTACGAGCGCATGAAAGAGATCATCGAAGAAGAGCTCAAACACACCTTCCGCCCCGAGTTTTTGAACCGCGTGGATGACATCATCATCTTCAGCGCGTTGAAACCCGACAATATCCGAGAGATCGTCGACCTCATGGTCGCAGAGCTCGTCGGCCGCTTGAAAGGGCTCGACATCCACGTCGAGATCACCGACCGCGCCGCCGATTATATCGGCACCAAGGGCTTCGACAAAGTGTACGGCGCTCGACCGCTGGAGAGAACGCTGCAAAGCCTGATCGAAGACGACTTGGCCGAAGAGATCCTAAAGGGCGAGATCGAAAAGAACGATAATATCGTGATTGACTACGAAGACGAGAAGATCACCATCAGCAAGAGATAAACCTCGGCCCGTCATCCTGAGCCTGCGAAGCAGGCGTGAGGATCTCGCGCCGAAAATATACCAGAATCACTCAACACCGCAACCGGGGGCAACCCCGGTTTTTGCTTTTACACAGCTGTTTCGTTCTCGAATTTGGAATAAGTATTTCTAGTAGTTATTCACGATATAATAAATACTATCTCAATAATGTCACAAAACGGGTTTCCCATTCGATTTATTTACATAGGGGTGTGTCGCTCGAGGGGGTGAAGTATGCGCCGATCACAGAAACCGTCCGAAATTATCTACGAGTATTATCTCTTGTATCGAAAAAGAGCCTTTCAAGTGGCCTACGCGCTGCTGAAGGACTCACTTCTCGCACAAGACATCGCACAGGATGTCTTTGTTGAGTTGCTCGAAAAATTCGAAACATTGGACCTCACCGACGAGTATAAGACCCTAGCACTCATCTGTCGCATCGCAAAAAACAAAAGCATCGACAAGATCCGCCGGAGCGTAAAAGAAGAGGAACTCTACGAACAAATCGGCCAACTCGCCGAGGAAACCCCACCGAAAGAAATCGAACTCGTCGATGCCATCCTGGAAGAAATGCCTCAAAGAGAAGCCGACTTATTGCGCTGTAAGTATATGATCGGCTATTCGAATCGCGAAATAGCAGAGAAATTCGGCATCCGAGAGAGCTCCGTCGCTAAGACTTTGCAGCGCGCAAAGCAGAGCTTTCAAGCATACTATTTGAAAGAAATAGAAAATGATGAAAAATCGTAATCACATGTCATATTTTGCGATCCCCAATCGATTTATCTATAGGAGGGCAGGAGAGGGCAAATGAATGAAAAAGACATTGAAAAGCACATCGACCAATTGCTTGCACAGGGAATCCCATATGAACAGCTCTCGGATGTAGAACCGGATTTTACTGCGCAAGATGATTTTAGATTACAAAAACGGTTAGAAGCCGTTGAAAAGAGTAAGAAAAGAAGGAAAAAGATTCTCTCGGTTTACCGTGCGGGTATCGCAGCGACGCTGCTTATCGTCATCTCGCTATTAATTCCTACAGAAACGTGGGCAAAAGCGCTTGAGTTCTTTGGAATTCGTATAGAAACATTTAGCTCATATACCTCATATCAGGCAGAAACCAACACTGATTCGATGACTGAAGATATGGTACAGCTCGCCCAAGTTGAGGTAAATGGAATTCCAAAAGGATTTGAACTCGTCGATTCGACGAATGAGGAACTGATTACCAGATATATCTATGAAGATGAAGAAGGACATTTTATACGAGTCAGATTGACACCGGCGGAAGGAACGTCATTCAATATCGACTCGGAAGACTCCGAATTTAAGGTTATCGAGAAACAAGATGTGACCGCGCATGAATACGTAAAGGAGGATATGATTCAAATCGTTTGGATAGAGAAAGATACTTTGATACTGATCCAGTCAAATGAAAACCCTAAGGTGGTAGAAGAAATTTTTCTGACCACTATCATCAAGTAAAGTAGAAAGAGAAGGAGTAGAGAATATGAGATTTAAGAGAACAGCCCTTAGGTGGATGGTTTTGTGTTTAACTGTGTTTGCTTTGATGCCAACCCATGCCGCACAAGCGAGTTATACCAACGAAGTAAATATCGTGACACCAGCATATGCGAACATTTCTTTTATTGACTCAAATCTGTATATAAGTGGGTCAGTTGCAAAGATACTCGGAGAGGCGTCTAGTTACAATAAAAAGTATGTAACAATTACATCAACATTGCAAAGGTATAGCTCGGGGAATTGGGTTAATGTAAGAACTTACTCTTCATCAGGTTATGGATATGTCAGTATTAATAAAGAATATTCGTTGTCAAGTTCAGGAAGCTATCGTGTAAGGACAATAGCTTCTTGCTCAGGTGAAACTATTACAAAGTATTCCACAATCAAAATTTACTAGAATATTGAGCTTAGAGGGTCATATTTCAATAGTATAGAAAGATTGTAAGAATCCAACATAAAACGCTAAATAGAGACAGGTTGCGCTTGATTCATAACACTAAACAGTGATTGAATTCAGGACACAAATGAATTAGTTGTATTCTATTTTTAAAGATCTATTTCGATAACCTAATCAGGCTATAACTAGGTAACGTCGATTACATGGAGGTGTATCACCAATGGATAATTTGACTACGCAAATTATGGGAGTAGGCAATTGATCATGAGTTCAATTGTTTACATCAGAAAAGAACCCTATGAAAGGAGAAAAACATGAAAAAGAGAATTTCCTCACTACTTATCATACTGACTATATTAGTCAGCATCCCGAATATTGCACTTGCCTGGGGTTGCGGAAGTTGGTACGTATTGTCTGCCGACTCCCCCATTTGTAGATCTTATGAATGTGGAAGTCATCTAAATCCAATAGATGGTAAGAACTCCCAGCGTGTATACTATGCTCGAAAATGCACAAGAATAGATGGTTCAGTCTATTACGAGTATAAGAATGTGATAAACTGGATGTCTGGATGTTGCTGGCTGTAATGAGAGCCAAACATGCTGATTGTACGTAAGATACTCGCGGTACTCCTTATCGGTGTTATCCTTGGGGGTTGTACAGCCAGTCAGACGAGTGATGTGAGCGAAACGGAACAAACGATAGAAAACTTTCAAATGATCATGAATGAAGGGTATTCGACGACTCGTTTTATGCCGGTCACAACTGTGGAAAAACCGGGATTTGTTGCCTCTTTCGATGAAGAGATGTATCTGATGGACCAAGCGAATGCAAATACGATATACGTTTTGCGAGCGGATGGTGAGTATAAAGCCAAAATCACACTGGAAGGATCAATTGTTCAGGAACCCGGTCCGATACTAGTGGATGAGACAATTCTTTTATTCGACAACAAGAGAGGCGCCTTGATCGAATATTCAAACACCGGCTCCTTGATTCAAGAGACGGTATTAGAATTACGCAATGAGGATTATACAGATATTCCGGTCATCTGTTCGGATATTGAACGGATAGGAAATACGGTATATCTCTCGATACGCTCAACGATATCGGCACTGGGAATGGTAGAATTGGGAGGTAGCGGCGAGGTGTTCCTCGTTCAGTCACCATGGGTCGGAGCGCTTTCTTCTGACGGGGATACTCTGTATGCAACAAATTTTTATGAGCCAACAGATATCGAAACGACAGAAGGGAATAAGGAACAAACAATCGCGGGAGTCTCAGGAACCAACGCAATGTATGAATTACGTGATGGAATCCTTAACGAGGTTTACGCATTTCTACCGAAGTACGCACCCAGTGACTTCCAGGTATCAAACGGTGAATTTTTCGTTACATCAGGTGCGAACTTCACGTTAGATCGATTTGACAGTGTGGGAAATTATGTAGAGACCCTTGGAAACTGGAGTGAGTACGAGAAGTTGAGCCCTCTTTTTGGACATTTGATTCGAACGACAGAAGGTACTTTTTTCATCGTTTTTGATCACTTAAACCAAATGGTTAAGATAGAAAAGACGACAGCTCAATAGAATGAATGACAGCACCCCTTGAGATTTTAGGGGTGCTTCATAACCTATGGAAGCATGGATACAGACAATACCTTTGTGCTTACTCTTTGTGCACAAAGAAATTGATCTCGTGATGGATTTTGTACAACCGTTAGACTTAACGCCGCCTTATTTCTTTAGCACTCCATGAATGGGTAACGATCGGGTATTAAAAATGTATGCACTCACTCTCTCCCTCATCAGTTTTCGCAAATATTTCTTACGCAACAGCCTAATTCTTCTGATTCTTATCTTCGGGTTTATGGTTCCCTACGCCGATGCGAATCAGTTTTTTGCAGTGCAGACAAGTGTAGAAAGCGGAAGGCTTCGAAACGGTTTTTCGGAGATCCGAATGACTGGAGAGGATGAAGTTATTGAGATCGCCAACGGCTTCAGAAATCGTGAAGGTATAGCTGTATCGACCGTTCAAAGTGTAGATGCTTTCAAAAATGGACGGTATGCTCGGTTGCCGGTCATGGTCTTCGATTCGTCTTATTTGGAATCCCACGATGTAATCGTCACAGAAGGGGAGCTCTCAGCTTCGCCAGATGACAAATCTTGCTATGTATCCACTCTCCATAATAATTCGGCTTTCTCAATTTCCGTCGGTGATGAGATTCAGCTGGGACAAATCTCCTGTATCGTGCGCGGTCGAATTTCTTCCTACGATTTTTGGATGCCTATATGGGTTCACAATACGAGTTCTTTAGACTTGTATGCGCCGGGTTATCAGAAAACAGTCCTGATTTTTGTAAAAGATGAGCTTCTGCCTGACGTGATGGAGGATTTGGTTGAAAAGAGTGTCGATACGAGAGAACTGCAAATCCGAACGTCTGAAGAGCTTTTTCAAATGAATCAAGTTTCAATGAGAGGGGGGACTTTCACAATGCTGAGGCTTTCCGCTTGGATTGTGCTGGCAGCCTGTTTGAGTATTGCCGTACTGTCTTTCGCGCGATTTGATGCGGAGAAAAAGAAAATTGGAGTCCGCATGTGCCTGGGGGCCTCCCCATGTTCCATCTTTCTGGAAAATGCGATAGGTTTTTTCCTGCTTGGACTGATCAGTGCGCCCATTCTTCGTCTTCTGCTTCCCGTTTATCTCAAATGGAGCCGTTTTATGCCGGAGGCGCCGGTCGATTTTCGTGTATTCCTTTTGTACCTAATGGTTCAGGCAGGGATCAGTATACTCTATGGGATGATCGTAACCTTGGTTTCGTTTCGAAAGCCAGTGATAGAAAGCGTCCGGTGAGAATATGATTCTTTTTAAAGTCTTTCGCTACATTAGAACCAATTTGTTATTCTACCTGATGATTATCCTGCAACTCGCCTGGGGATTTTCGTATATGATGATTTCACACAATGCAGAGCTGACCGGAAGAGAACAGAGTAAGAAATGGAGTGAGCGTTTTCGCGAGGATGAATACCTATTGTTATCGATCGGCATGACATCGGCCATCGTAGATTCGTCGCAAAAAACTTTTGAAAGGTTTCGACAGATCGAAGAAAAGTACCAAGACGAAATCCCAATGTATTATAAGGGCTTGTATGCATACACATTATTCGACGAGAATGGCGTACAATCACTGGAAATTCTGGTGCTGTCCGATAAAGCAATGGAGAAGTGGATTGGAGAGGTTGCGCCGAGTGTGTACATAGATGAAAGCTCTGAGAAAGAAATTCGATCAAAAATAAACCGGATTCCGGGACTGCAAATCTCTGAAACGGAGTTTGGGATTGACGACCATTCTTTCCCGCTGGAGCGAGTTGCATTCCGCGACGAGTTAATTGACTTCGGATTGAACAAACAAATAGAAGGGCATTTTCCGGAACGGTATCCATTGAAAGAGACACTGGTTGTACCCGGGGAAGCATTAGAATTATTGCAAGCCCTTTCCGATAAAACCGGTGAAGGATTCCTCATGTCGGAATCCATACAGATTGATCTGCCTTCACCGGATGCCTACGGGTTACTTCGTGAAATTACCGAGGAGTTTAATCGACGACTGCCGGAAGGCACTTCTGTTTATCCGATGAGTGTGATGGGGTCTGTCCAAGAAGAGATTTCTGTCGTGCGGCAACAGACAAGACAGTATGAAGTACATGCCCGAATGGTTGTCGTCATCACTTCGCTTGCCACCATCGGGATTATGCTCACATTCCTTCGGCGAAGGAAAAAAGATATCGCTGTGAGTTTTATGATGGGTTCCACAAAGACGGCTCAATGGATTGAGCTTTTGTTGGAGATAAGTATAGTGATCGGAACAGGAGTGGGTTTGGCGCTTCTTATCGCCTTGCGAGGGAATCACATGGGGGATACCCACCTCTATGATGCCATGTTTCACCCACAAACGGTTCTGCTGGGTATGTTGGGAGGCTTGGCAATAATCAGTATTGTCGCACTTGTATTAGCCGCTCCTCTTTTCAAATTAGAGCCTGCAACAATCGTTTCACAAGAAAGGTAATGAGGATGATACAACTGCAAGGGATATCAAAAATCTACAAAGGTAAAAATGTTGAAACGAAAGCGCTGGAACATGTAGATCTGCAAATTAAAAGCGGAGAATACGTCTGCATGTTCGGAAAGTCCGGCTCTGGAAAAACGACATTGTTAAACATACTGGGTGGTATGGATCAACCGAGTAGCGGGCGCTATTTGTATGGAAAAAGAGATATGGCGAAGCTAAAACCTGCGGAAATGGCCCGCTTTAGAAATCGAGAAGTCGGCTATATCTTTCAGGCATTTCATCTGCTTCCGGATTTTACAACACTGGAAAATGTCGCGATGCCTCTGGGTTACGGCGGGATTGGGACGAAAGAAAGAAACCGAATAGCGGCAGAAATGCTTGAGAAGGTTGGGCTGGAGAAGAAGACCAAGAATTATCCCTCTGAACTTTCTGGTGGAGAACAGCAAAGAGCCGCCATCGCAAGAGCTTTAGTGTACAATCCCAAGCTCATCCTATGCGATGAACCCACAGGAAATCTTGATGAAATAAATGCTGAAGGCGTGATCGAGCTAATTGAGTCCATGCATCAGGCGGAGACGATCTTGGTGCTCGTCACACATGACCCCGACTTACGCGATCGAGCAGACAGAGTGATCCATTTGAAGGATGGACGGTTAGCTGTTTGATCCTTTCTGAACAAAGAGATATTGGTAATGTTACAGGAGACAAAACTTTAGTTCAACGGGATGCCTTGTTATAATGATAGGAGAGTGATCGGCAGGAGGAGGGCGGCATGGCGAAGGAAAAGACGACGTACATATGTAAAGAATGCGGGGAGAAGAGCCTGACGTGGGCGGGCAAGTGCGATGCCTGCGGCGCGTGGGGGAGCTTGGAGGAGATGGTGACGACCGCGAAGAAGGGCGGTTCATCAAATTCTGTGGCTCCGAAGCGACTTCGGGAGGTGACGCTTGATGACAACGAGCGCTTGCGCTCTTCGTATGCCGGTTGGGACGGCGTGCTGGGCGAAGGGCTGGTGCGAGACAGTGTAACGATCCTCACGGCACGACCGGGCGCGGGGAAGTCGACGCTTCTTTTGCAGATGGCGCAGGAGTACGCTAAGGCGGGACTCACGGTGCTGTATGCGTCGGGTGAAGAGAGCGCCTCGCAGATCCGCGCACGAGCGGATCGCCTGTTTCCGGAGGTGAGCGATCGCATCTGGCTGCTCTCCACGACGGAGATGGACGCGGTACATGAGCAGGCGGTGCGCACGGGGTGTGACATCCTAGTGGTGGACAGCATCCAGACCTTTCGCTTGTCGGAGCACCCGCAGCGGGCGGGCTCACCGATTCAGACGGTCGCCTGTACGGAAAAGGTGGTGGACCTCTGCAAGAATCCGGAGAAGAAGCGAGCGGCGATCCTCGTCGGTCACATGACGAAATCGGACGAGATGGCGGGGCTGCGCACTTTGGAGCACATGGTGGACACGGTGCTGCTCTTGGAGGGCGACCCGCAGGAAGAGCTGCGCATCCTTCGCAGTACGAAAAACCGCTTTGGCGCCACCGGAGAGATCGGTCTTTTTGAAATGAAAGCGGAAGGGTTGATCGAGGTGACGGACCCCTCGGCTTACTTTGTCACGCAGCGCGAGGAGAAAGCGGTGGTGGGTGCGGCGCGCACGGTCACGAGCGAAGGCAATCGCATGCTGATCGTGGAAGTGGAAAGCTTGGTGTCGAAGAGCTTTATGCCGTATCCGATGCGCATCAGCGAAAACATCTATCGCGACCGCCTAAATACGCTGCTATCGATCCTGGAGGAGCGGGCGAATATCGGGCTGTCGGACAAGAACGTCATCGTGAAAACGACGGGCGGCATCCGACTGTCGGAGCAGAGCGCGGACCTCGCGATCCTCATGAGCATCGCCTCGTCGGCGAAAAAACTTCCGATCCCGATCGACACGGTGTTCTTAGCCGAGGTCGGGTTGACGGGTGAACTGAAGAAAGTGTCACGCGCCAAACAGCGCATCAAAGAACTCGCAAGGCTCGGGTACCGCGAGATTATCGTCGCGCCGTATGCGGAGGCGTTGGAGTTCCCGGGGGTGCAGGTGAAGCAGATCCGGCACTTGCGCGAGGTGATCCAAAGAATCGAGAGAAACTAAAAACCACAAAGGCGGGAGAAAGCGGCTGCCTTTGTGGTTTTTTGTGTCATTCGACTTCGACATTGGTGATGACCCATAGGATCTTGGTGACTGCATCGGTGTCGTTTCTCCAATGGTGCGGGTTATTGGCTTTAAAGCCGATCGTGTCTCCTTCGTTGAGGACATATTCTTTGTGGTTGATCTCGATGACGAGCTGCCCTTCCATGATCAGGATAAATTCCTCGTCTCCGAAAAACTGATACTCGCCCTCGCTCGTGCCGTGGGGGCTGATTTCCCCGTAAAATACTTCGAGCGGGCGATTGGGGTGGCTCAACAGATGATCGCGCAAGTGGCCCGGATACTCGACAACGCGCCTTTCTTTCTTCTTGACAATATGTACGGTATCGTCGTTGTCGTCGGAAACGGTATCATTCTCGACGAAAAGTAGTGACATATTGGCGCCGATCGCGTTGGCGATCTTGTTGATCGACCCGATCGATGCCTGGGTGAGTCCGCGTTCAAATTGGCTGATGAAACTCGGGGTCAAACTGGTTTCCGCTGCGACTTCCTGTAAGGTGATTCCTTTCGCATTACGGATCTCGCGAATTCGCTTTCCGACATTGGTCGGAGTTTGGTCCTGCATGGTTCTTTCCTTTCCAATCGATGAATTGCTGTTTAGATTATAGCATAACAAGCGGGTGAATAAAAAATCGGGATAGAAGAATTTCGCCTATCCCGATTCTTTTTACCTAGTGTTGATGCTTTGCGGACCGTAAAATGCGAAGGGTCGTAATCAAGATATACAGCCAGACGGCGAAGTACGGAATCCCCAAGTACGTAAAGAGCTCCTTGCTGATTACGACATTGGCAAATCGGCTGACGAGGAGTAACCCGATGGTATATGCGGAGACGATCATCAGCACGATCATCTTTTGACTGCGCATGACCATGTAGGCCGCACTTGTCTTGCCTCCCAATTTTTTGATGGCGTAGAGGTCCAGGATCAGAACCAATCCGATGCTGATGACCCAGTAGAGCCCCACTTCCGCCAGTAGCATTTCTTGACTCATTGCATTCTCCGTTCCGGTATGTGTGGCATCTCTTACCCGACTTTAGCGAACAAACGACGTTTTCTCTCTTCTTCAGGTACCTTATTTCTCTCTTTCGCACTGACGAGATACATGACCAATCCCAGCGCCATCCAGACGATGAATAGGATGATCGCGGTTCTTCCCATATTGACCGGATTATTCGGAACAAAGAGAAGGATAAAGAGGATCGTCATGACGATGGCCGAGAACCATGCCGTCACAGATCCGCCGGGTATGCGGTAGGGTCTTTCCGCATCGGGTTCAGTCTGACGCAAGCGCACGACGCAGAAGGACGTGATCATCCACG
>CAZEBB010000006.1:0-77169 GCA_964510345.1 uncultured Peptoniphilaceae bacterium | reverse complement strand
TACCAACCGAGAATTGCAGGATGACCAATTCAGTTTCGAACTGGAGTTCCAACTCCCTTCTGATTTGGCCAATTATGAGTCGATCACTTTTAGCGATCAATTTGATGCAAGGATGCTTCTGAACATCCCGACCGGTGGAGTCGCGGCTGATGCCGTAACGCTACTCATCGATAATTCGCCGGTCTACCCTGGA
This sequence comes from uncultured Peptoniphilaceae bacterium, assembly GCA_964510345.1. GTDB lineage: Bacteria > Bacillota > Clostridia > Tissierellales > Peptoniphilaceae > JAAYQA01. The sequence goes on along the minus strand of CAZEBB010000006.1, from coordinate 76,976 downwards.
TCAGCACCGACGACCTTAAAACAAAAGGCGAATATCACGTACACCGCGAATCAATTGAGTATCGTCTACGAGAATGCAGATGATTTCAATGCGATCGCAGGGAAAAAGCTGATTGTACGCATCAATGCAAAACTGGATATGACGCAAAATAATGTCTACGATGCGAACATTCCCAATGCTGCTTCCATGACGTATGGAACGACGACGATCCCTTCACCGCCGGTCATCGTAACCTACAAGACATTTGATTTGCTGGTATTGAAGAGATGGATCGGTGATGAAGGCACTACGGTAGAAGTTGAACTATTGGTCAACGGGGTGGCATCCGGAAAGACAATTGAATTGTCCGCACCCACATGGACGGGTTCATTTGATGATTTGCCGATGTACGACAATAACACGCCGATCATCTACGGAATACGGGAGATCACAATTCCCGGCTACACTTCTTCGGCGATTCGCAATGACATCAACGATATCACCCAAGGAATCACGATTACAAATACCGCAGCGGGCGAAGCGTCGGTGACCAAGTTTGTCGTCGACGGCGGCGAAACACTGGCTGAAGGCGATCCGAGAACGCCGATCCAGTACAATACGATCACCGATTCCTCATTTGGCTATGAGATCGAGTACTATATCCCCGGATCTGCTGCAACTGCCACCACGATGACTTTCGGTGACACGTTGAGCGCGGACCTGCAATTTCCTGCCAATGCTCTGACTGAATACGATGTGATGGTAGGAACCACCAGCATAAAAGCGATGGGAACTCCCAATATCACGGGGAATGTATTTACCTTTACGATTGATACCGCAGACTACGACTTTCCAACGAATTTAGCGGGGAAGACCGTCATTGTAACGATCCCCGCCGAACTGAAACCGGAAACATTTGCTGCGGATGGAACGGTTGCGTATACCAATAGAAACCGCTTTATTCCCAACAATGCGACATTACTCATCGATAACACGCTGCATAATTCCAATACAGTCTATGTCAAATTAGAAGAAGGACATGTCCGTTTCAAGAAGCGATGGGAAGGCGGGCCGTTACGCAAAGCGGATCTGCTACGCTTTGAATTATTTGATGTAGCCGCACCGGATGTCGTCATCGATACGGTTGACGCCATATCGTCTCCTACGACCAATATCAACAACCACAATGGCGACACGGAGTTCATTTTTGAAAATGTCCCATTGCGCGATATCGAAGGTAATCTGATTCAATACGGCGTTCGAGAGACGGCGATCATGCTGAATGGTGTCGACGTATCCGCCAACTATGACACGTCATATGAGACGGATCCAAATATCGTCGGACCGTTTACGAAATACGCCAATACGGACAATCAAGGAAATGAAATCACCTATGTCAATCCGCATTTGATCATTAACACGAACAACGAAACGGCTCAGCATGAAATCCGTAAGCATTGGATCGGACCGAAACTCACACAAGCAGAGTTCGGCTTGTGGACACGAGTGGGAACCACTACATTCCCCTATCCTAATGCAGAAGAGCAAATGACCGTAACGCTCAATGATGCCAATGAATGGCACCATCTGTGGTCCGATTTACCGAAATACGACCCCATCACTCTGAACACGGTCGTCTATGAAGCGAGAGAAATCAATCCCTCGCCGGGATATACCGTAGATGGACCGGTGCTCAACGATGGAGTATGGGAGTATACCAACCGCAATACGGAGCTCGTCAAACTCGCGGGACAAAAGATCTGGAAAAACGCACCGCAACCGTGGCCGGAAGTACGCTTTAATCTGTATCGTACGAATCCCGCGGGAGGGGAAGACTTCTTGCTCGGCGGATTGACGGTGACGGAACCCCCGTATATCTACGAAACGGTTCAACCGCTGCCGAAGTATTATCCCGACGGTACAGAGATCGACTATTATGCACAGGAAGTGCCCGTGCCGGGCTATACGACCACGGTGACAACAGAGCCGAATGACGCGTATCACGACGGTTACTATACCTTTACAAACGTGAATAATGAGACAGTCGACAAAACGGTCACCAAGCATTGGATCGGCGGACCGACGATTAAGCCGACCATTCGCGTTTATCTCTTAGCGGACGGTGAGAAAGCGCTGGACAACGAGGGGAACGCAATTTATAAGGACCTCGAGCACCCGGCTACCGAGTATACGTTTGAAGATTTACCGAAGTATAAAGAAGTAGCAATCCCCGGTGATGATCAGAATACGACCGCGGCTGAGATCGCATATACCTTTGAAGAAGTCTTCTTGAGGGTAAACGAAGCCGGAGAAATCGAAGAATTCATCGACGATAACTATGAAGTTCGAGTCTTTGGTGATTCGATCAGTAATGACAATGATGAAGTTGTCGATGTCAATGTAGAAAAGAGATGGATCGGACCGGAAGCGGCGAGTGTCGTGGTCAATCTTTTAGCGGATAATCAACCGACTCCACATGAGATCACCCTATCCGCAGCAAGACAGTGGAAGGGCTCCTTTATCGGGCTTGACAAGTACAATGCAGTGGGTGAGGTCATCCGTTACTCTGTCAATGAAGAGATTCCTGATGGCTATACGCAAACTCCGGACATCTACCAAAATGACGAAGGCACATGGATCATCACCAACAGAAACGACGGAAAGACTGACGTCAAAGGCTTAAAAACTTGGAACGATGCCGGTGACACGAGCCTGCGACCCACGAGCATCGAAGTCGTGCTCTACCTTGGAACGACAGAAGTCGAACGTAAATCGGTCACTCCGAATGCGGATGGTGTTTGGAGCTATGCTTTTAATGATCTTGACGCATTTGACGATGTGACAGGGGAAGAATATTCGTATACGATCGGCGAAGTTGCGATCGACGGATACGAGTCCGTTGTCGAAGGATACAATTTGATCAATACGAGATCGGATATCACGGATATTCCGTTCGAAAAAATCTGGAAAGACGAAGGCGATCCTCGTCCTGCCGTAGAAATCACCCTTCTTGCGAACGGAGCTCCGGTGGTGGACAACGAGGATAACCCGGTCGATCCGATTACCTTGGAACCGGGAACACTGACCGGTGAGTTTACAGCCATTCCCGTTTTTGACAACGAAGGAAACAAGATAAAGTACACGATCATTGAAACCGAAGTCGACGGTTACACGCCGACCTACGGAACAAAGGTTGTCGAAGGCGAGGGAGAAGTTCTTACCGTAACCAATACCAGAAGCGGTTTGATCGAGATCCCGGTGCAGAAAACGTGGATCGACAACGACAATGCGGAACAATCCAGACCGACCTCGATCATTTTGACACTGACGCAAAATGACGACACGACGCCTTATCGAATCGTCCAAGTCACACCCGATGCGGAAGGTAACTGGAACTATACCTTTACGGAGGTTCCTGAGTATGATGCTGACGGAAATTTGATCGCATACGATGTGAAAGAAATCGGGGTTCCCGGGTATGCGACGACCGAGGTCGAAGACAATCAGTTCGTCAATACCTTGGTGACGGAAGTACCGTTTGTGAAAGCTTGGGACGGCGGAAGCACACCGAGACCGGATGTAACGGTACGACTGATGGCAGGAAATGTCGTGGCTTCTCATGTGGACGGTACGGCAGTTGCGCCGATCGTCTTGACGCATCCGACCTTAAATGGCACATTTATCAACTTGCCGAAGTACGATGATCAAGGCGCGTTGATTAACTACCTCCTCGTCGAGGATCCGATCAGAGGATATAAGACGGAGATAAATCAGGAGACTCGGGTCATCACCAATAAATGGGAAGATACTGTCCTCTTGAAGACTGCAGAACAAATGGCGGCAGGATCCGCAGCACAAGCGAGACGTCTGGAACTCGAAGCAAAAGACGAGCCGTTCCGCTTCAAAGTCACTTATCACGTGCCGACCAATGTGGAAGGATACGAAAGGATCAGTCTCTCCGATCAACTCGAATCGGTATTTGTGATCGATGCGATCGATGTATGGGTGGACGGCGGTTCGGATGAATATCTCAACACGCTGGTATCTGACGGTGCCGGTAATGTCGTAACGCTCGACATCACGGAAGGCATCGGCCAATACGCAGGCAAGACGATTACTTTAGTGATCGATGCCCATATCGCAGCCGATGCAGACCTGAGCGGATATATCAATACTGAAGTACCGAACCAAGCGACCATCACCATCAATGAAGATGAGCCAACAACCTCAAATGAAGTTTTGATCGTTCCGCCAAAGGGGATGGATCTGCGATTCACGAAAGTTTGGGACGGTGGAGTAGGCCCACGACCGGACATCACGGTACATCTGTTGGCCGATGAAGAACCGGCCGTCCATGCCGACGGCGAACCGGTAGAACCGATCATCTTGAAGGATGGGCGACTGGTCGGCATATTTGTGAATCTGCCCCGTGATAACGACAACGGTGATGAGATCGTCTATACCCTCATAGAGGACCAGGTAGAGAACTACACGACCCAATACAATCAAGAAGAGTTCATTATAACGAACAAATGGCAGGAGACAGATCTCGTAAAAACGGCCGAGCAAATGGCCGAAGGATCGGACGCGCAGGCGAGACGGTTGGAACTGGAAGCGAAAGACGAACCGTTCCGATTCAAAGTGACGTATCAGGTGCCTGAAAATGTGCTAGGATACACCAAGATTACGCTCGCAGATGATTTGGATGATGTATTTGTGATCGACGCGATGGATGTCCTCGTCGATGGAGTCTCTGATGAACACCTAAAGACGATCGTAACGAACGGCGCCGGAAATGTGGTCACTCTAGAGATAACCGAAGGGATCGATGCGTACGCAGGTTCGACCCTGACACTCGTGATCAATGCTCATATTGATCCGGATGCCGATCTCAGCGGATATCTGCATTCAGAAGTTCCGAACGAAGCGACGATTACGATTAACGACGGCACGCCTTCCACCTCGAATGAAGTGCTGATCGCGCCGCCTGAAACGATCAATCTCTGTGTCAACAAGGTGTGGATCGATATCAACGGAGCACCGCTGAATGCAGAAGACATTCCTGTGGCCAGTGTCACGATCGATATCTTTAAACCGGGACAAACCGATCCCGTCAAGACGGTGGTACTCAACGCAGCTAACAACTGGGCGATGTCGGTACAAGGATTGCAGCGCTACGAAAACAGCGTTCTGATCGAGTACACGGCCAAGGAAAGAGAAGAAATCGACGGATTTGACGTCACCATCGGCAAGGGAGCTTGTGGTGTCGGGTTTACCGTTGAAAACAAGAGAACGCCTGACGAAGGTCTCGGATTCTCCTTTGACAAGACGGACGCTCTCACACAAGGAGCATTACCCGGAGCCACCTTTACGCTTTACGAATTTGATGCGGAAACCGTCGTCGCAACGTCAAGTTCGAACGCTCTTGGAGTCGTGGAATTTACCGGAATCACTGAAGGTATGTACCGTATGGTCGAGACGACGACCCCAAGTGGATATATCGCGAACCCTGTGACCTTTACGGTTATCGTATCGGTCGACGGAACCACGATCAACGGCACAGATGCCAACGAAACGGTGATCGCGAATGTACCGGTCGAAGTGGACGAGTACACGGCAGTGCTCATTAAGACGGACGAAGTTGATCGTCTCCTTCCCGGAGCGACATTTGAACTCTATCGCAAGGGTGTAGTCCAAGAGGAAGAGCCACCGGCACCGGATACGCCTCCGGTAACAGATGAGCCGATCAATGAGGTAGAAGCTCTCACACTTGATGAGGACACAGAAGATGCGGTCCTCGAAGAACCAGCCGAAGAGGCTCCGGTATCGGAAGATGCCATTTCTGAGGGAGAAAGTACGGAAGCGATCCTATCGGAGAATGACCAAACTGAAAATGCGGTCTCAGAGGATGCAGTCTCAGAGGGTGCGGTTTCTGAAGATGCAGTTTCAGAAGAAGCGGTCTTTGTGGAAGTCGTAGAGACGACAGAAAGCGAAACGAAGGCATTACGACAAGCTCCGGAAGATGAGTCGATCGGCACCTACACGACCGATAAAAACGGTCAAATCATCGTCGAAGGGCTGGAAGCCGGCGAATACTATTTTGAAGAAATTGCGGCTCCTATCGGATACGAGATGACTGAATCGATCTACGGATTTGTCGTTCCGGAACCGGAAGAAGATGAGACTCCGTTTACTGTCGTGATTCACGCGATCAACCGCGCTAAGACCGTCGATATCAACGGTGAGAAGACATGGAATGACGGCGGATCCAACAACCGACCGGAACAAATCACGGTCATCCTGTTGCAAAACGGCGAACGAGTCGACAGCCGTACAGTGACAGCAGACGATAACTGGATGTACAGTTTCACCGGATGGCCGACGCACAGTGTGTCAGGGGATGAGTATGAGTACACGGTCGATGAAGAAGCCGTTGCCGGCTACACGAGAACATTCGGAGAAGGGTACGATCTGATCAATTCGAAGGACAGCGTATACGGAACCATTCGCGGAGAAAAAACGTGGGTGAATGATACCGCTAGCGATCGTCCGGTAAGCATTACCGTCGTGTTGTATCGTGACAAGAACCGAATCGACAGCAAAGTCGTCACGGCAGCTGACGATTGGAAATACGAATTTGGCCCCGTCCTGATTGAGGACACCGATGGAACGCAACCTCTCTATACGGTAGATGAAGAGGGTCTTCCGTCCGGGTATACCAAGAAAGTCTACGGTCCGAATATCGTCAACACCAAGACGCCACCGCCCACAGAACCTGAGATTGAAAATATTCGAGGGGAAAAGAAATGGATCGGCGACAAAGTGATGGATCGCCCGGCGAAGATCGTCGTGATCTTATATCGTGACGGTGTTGAGCTGGAACGTAAAGATGTGACGGCAGCCGATAATTGGAAGTATAACTTCGGTGACTTCGTCGTCAAGGAATCGAACGGAACCACACATTCGTACACCATTAAAGAAGTCGTGCCGGCCGGATACACCGAGCGTTATCAAGGGTACAATATCATCAATACCAAGACGCCTGATACCCCCGAAGAACCGGATACTCCGACGTATGCTCCGATCAGCGGAACCAAGACTTGGAAGGGTGACACCGCATCCGATCGACCGGAGAGCATCGTCGTCGTCCTCTACAAAGATGGAGAAGAGATCGACAGAAAGACGATCTCGGCAGCCAACGGATGGGCCTACGACTTTGGCGAGCACGTGATTCGCGAAGCGAATGGGACGCGTCACACGTATAAAGTCGGTGAAATCGTACCGGCCGGTTATGAAGTCAGTTTTGACGGATATAATCTGGTGAACACGAAGAAAGACGACCCGGGCACAGAACCGAAACCGGATACGGATCCAAAACCTGAAACGGATCCGAAACCGAGTACCGATCCGAAGCCCACGCCGAAACCTGATCCGAAGCCCACGCCGAAACCCGATCCCAAACCGGATCCAAAACCTGCACCCCGACCGGGAACAAAAAACCCGACGACCGGTGATGCGGGAGTCATCGGATTTGCACTTACCGCTTTGGCCGCGGCCGGAGCCTTGGTGATTGTCCGTAAGAAAAGAAAATAAGTAGTTGAACCACGAACAGCCTCGCAAATGCGGGGCTGTTTGTAGGGTGAGTCTGTTCGTCGGAGTGTCTGTCCTATGTATGATATAATGAGTATAGGAATGGAGGAGGAAGAGATGGGTTCTTGTACGACCGTAAAAGAAGGTAGGCTCTACAGTTTGGCGGAAGAAATCGCCAATGCGATCACACATGGGCTCGGCGTGATCTTCGGAATCGTCGTGACGGCGTATCTGGTCTATAAAGCGGCGATGGATTCGAATGTGCTGGCCATCGTCGGATTTGCCGTGTACGGTTGCTTTTTGACGTTGATGTATCTGTCGTCGACGCTCTATCACGCGATTACGCATCAGAAGGCCAAACAGATTCTCCGCGTGGTCGACCACTGCTCCATTTATCTGATGATCGCCGGGTGCTATTTGCCGATCTCGCTGTTGGCGTTACAGGGCATCGAACGCATCACGATTATCGCCACCGTATTCGCGATCGCCGTTGCAGGGATCGTCTTTAAGATCGTCACATATGGCAAGTACGACAAGTACAACAAGATTTCCGTTCTGATTTATGTCGCGATGGGATGGATCGTCGTGTTTTCGTTGCGATCAATCTATCGTGCTACATCGTTACCGTTTATTCTTTGGTTCGCCGCCGGCGGGATCATGTATACCATCGGTACGATTTTCTACAAGAGCAAGAGGATCCCTTTCAATCACGCTATTTGGCACGCTTTTGTATTAGCAGGCAGCGTGTTGCAATTCGTAGGTATCCTTAGGGAGTATGTATTATAGAAGAATTTATTGAAACGAGTCTTACGAGGCTCGTTTTTTTGTCACTGAATAAATTTGAATTCGTATGAATCGATGGTAGAGGTGAAAGAGATGAAGACAATTGCACGGATTTCTACAGATTTTTCAACGAAGTTCGGAATCCCAAGACAGAGCGGGGTAGTACGAGCTCTTCGCGGACGAATCGTATTCGAAGAGGAGTACCGGAACCCGGACGCGGTGCGTGGACTGGACGGGTTTTCGCATATCTGGCTGATCTGGCGATTTCGTGAGAATAAAAATGGAACATGGTCGCCGACGGTACGCCCGCCGAGGCTGGGTGGCAACCAAAGGATCGGGGTTTTCGCATCGCGGTCGCCCAATCGCCCGAACCCGATCGGGCTCTCGTGCGTGAGACTGGAGCGTGTCGAGATGCATAAGGCGGACGGACCGGTTCTCCACGTATTGGGCGCGGACTTGATGGACGGTACGGAGATACTGGACATTAAGCCGTATATACCGTATGCGGATGCACACCTCGAAGCCACGGGAGGGTTTGCAGAGCATTCACCGGGTGCGGACCTGACGGTGGAGATATCCGATGTGCTTCTGGCAAAAATCCCCGCAGATCGGCAAGATGCGCTTCTCCAAGTGCTGAGTCTTGACCCGAGACCGGCGTATCACGAGGATGAGGAACGCGTCTATGGCATGCCTTTTGCGGGGATGGATATCCGTTTTCGTGTGAAAGAGGATGTGCTGGTTGTGTGCGAGATTGTCGAGGATGCCTATTGAAACAATAGATCGACGACGAGAACGCGAGACAGCGATTCCGGAATCTTTGTGAGTTTATCGTTGATCTCAAACCAATCATTACCAAAAGATGTGAGCCCTTCAGAACCGGCGAAACCGATGGAATACAGGATGAATGGGTCGCCGATCATTGGGGTGAGAATCGACTGCTTATCATCATTCCAAGCGGAGGGGCTATCGTTCATCGTCTTTAATCCATAGGATTGGTCTTTTGCGCTCTCTACATACGCCGGTCCTAAGTTGTAAAATGACGTAACAGAGCCTGCGCCATCGACGAGTTTATAGCTCCAGTCATAATGAGTAGCATCGACATATAGGATCATCTTCCAGATTCCATCCATAATTCCATCGACACCTTGCTGGTAAAAGTCATCTGTTAGATCAACATGTATGATATCACGTGAGTTTGTGGTCTCTCCTGTCGCGTTAACCAACCGCACTGTAAACTCCTTCGCTCCGTTCGGAATGCGGAACGGATACTGGTACACGGACTCGCCACCCGGAAGCATCAGAGAGATCGTCTCTTTTACCGACTCTCTATCGGTATTTCGTTGGGTTTGGAAGTACATGCTCATGGCGATGAGTAAGGCCACCATCAGCACGAGAGCGGCGATTACGACCCGAAGCATTTGCTTTTTGAGCGCTTCTTGTTGGCGATGCGTCTGCTCCAAAATATCGACCGTCATGCCCATGGGCGCATCCTTTTGCCCATAGCCGAAGAGTTCGGACAGCGTTATGCCGAAGCATCTGGCGATTGACTCCAGCATATCAATTGAAGGAACCGATTGATTATTTTCCCACTTGGAGATCGTCTTGTCCGATACATGAAGCTTGCTTCCGAGTTCTTTTTGCGTCCACCCTCGTTCTTTGCGGAGCTGCTGCAAAAACGATCCAAATTTCTCTTACATGTGCTCACCTCCTTGCATTCAGTATATAGAACCAAGAGGGACCCATGCAAGGTGATTTACTCTACGATCCGTAGAGTTGCCGGAGAATTACATATTAAGACCCGATCCCACGGACCGGGTCTTCATTATTTTGCGGCATCCATTTCTCTTAGGTACTCGTCAAATTCACGTTGGACTTCGGGGTTGGGCTTTGTGAGTTTGGAGAAGATGACGATCGCCAGACAGGATAATAAAAAGGCGGGGAGCAGTTCGTAAATTCCAAAGACGCCACCCATGGGCTTCAGAATCTTGTTCCATACGACCACGACGACTCCGCCGGTGATCATACCCGCGATCGCCCCGGTTTCCGTAAAGTCGCGCCAAAACAGAGCGAAAAGAATGATGGGTCCGAAGGTCGCCCCGAAACCGGCCCAAGCAAAGGATACGATGCGGAAAATGACGCTGTTGGAGTCGAGCGCAAGTACGGCCGCGACCACCGCGATGAGTAAGAGTCCGATGCGACCGATCTTCATGACCTGTTCTTCGGAGGCGTCCTTCTTGGTGATGCCTTGGAAGATATTCTTGGAGATCGCGGACGATGCGATCAGCAGATAGGAGTCGGAGGAGCTGATCGTCGCTGCGAGAATCCCCGCCATCACGATGCCGGCAAAAAACGGCGGCAGCAGGCTCTCTGCCATGATGATAAAGACATTTTCAGCGCTTCCGGCGGTGAGAAGTGCCGTGGGGTACAGGGTTCTTCCGATCAGGCCGATGGACACGGCACTGAAAAGCGAAATGAAGACCCAGACGGTCGCAGCTCGGCGGGAGATCTTGATCTCTGCGGAGTCGCGAATGGCCATGAAGCGAAGAAGCACTTGTGGGACGCCGAAATACCCGAGTCCCCATGACATCGTAGAGATGACCGTCAGCCATGAATACGGAGCCGACGCTCCAAACATTGCGCTTCCGTTTTGAACGATTTGTGTTCCGTTTTCGACAGTAGGCTGTGCGATCCCGAAGAACTCAAAGAAACCGGGGATGGATTTGATATTTTCCAAAACGGCATCGATACCTCCGGCGGCCATGGTTCCAACGGACATCAGGATCACCAAAGCGAGGATCATGACGATGCTCTGCAGGAAGTCAGATACGGACTCTGCAAGGAATCCCCCAAGAAACGTATAAGCGACGACGAATACCGCCCCGACGATCATCATCGACGTGTAGGAGAAACCAAACAACTCCGAAAACAGCTTTCCGACCGTAACAAAGCAACTCGACGCATACACCGTAAAGAACAGGATAATAAAAAAGGAAGATACCAGCATCAGTGGTTTACGATGCGTCTCTTTGAATCGGTTACTGATAAAGTCAGGGATGGTGATCGAATCACCGGCGACATGTGAATAGATGCGCAGACGCTTCGCGACGATCAGCCAGTTGATATACGTGCCGATCCCTAAGCCGAGAGCGGTCCAAAAAGCGTCCGCCAAGCCCAGCCAGTATGCGACACCGGGAAGACCCATCAACAGCCAGCCGCTCATATCGGACGCTTCCGCGCTCATGGCAGTGACAAACGGTCCCAGAGAGCGACCGCCTAGGTAGAAGTTCTCACTACTTTGGTTGGCCCGTTTTGCATAAAACAAACCGATTCCGATGATGACACACATATAGAGTGCCATCGCAATGAGAATTAAGAATGAATCCGTACTCATATTCCCTCCATTTTTCATAAAAATTAGGATTGATAAACAGTATTAATTATATCTCACTACAAATAAATTTCAAGTAGTATCGCAATGCTATGACATAGTTCTCTGATGCGAATACAGCCGCCGGCCTAAATATTGAGACATTGTTCAATAATAATGGGATAAAGATAGTTAATCGTCGAATAAGAAAAACTGTTGGATTACGAACTATAAAAAGTGTTATACATACAATAAAATTATGTTACCAACCGAGAGAAAGGTCCATTTCTATGAAGTGGATACCAAAGACACCGGCGAAGAGGAGAAGAGGTGAGCTTTTGCTGGATCGCCAAGTGTCTTGACAGGCCAAAGATTGATAGGGAGTAGTCAATGAAGACCGTTATCGTTTCAAACAACGAGATCACGTTGGAAAATGCCCCATATCCCTGTATTCCCGTTGAGGGCGATACGGTGGATGTGCTGGTAACGGCGAGGGATTTGATCCATCAGGGGTACAAGCTGTTGTCGTATCCTCTGGGAGCCAGCATTAAAATGCTGCATTCTCCTTCGAATTCGGTGCTTCTGGAAGAAAGAGAGGGTCCGATCGACCCGATTTCTCTGGAGATCATCGAAAACAGTATGCAGATCTTAAAAAAGATCCGTGGAGAGCGCGAAGCGGACGAACGTCACCGATCCGATTATGAGGTAATCGATTGGAACCGTTTGCAATCCGCAATGAACGAATTGAAGAAATAACGGAAAGGGTGAAAAGATTGAGATTAGAGCACAAATTAATCGACATTCAAGACGTCATTTTCGGTAATGAGACCAAGGTAGATGGCACGACACTCGTGGTCAATAAAGAAGCCTTGATCGAAGAACTGAAAAAAGACGAGAATGTCCTCGATATCAAAGTTGATATCGCAAAACCGGGTGAAAAAACAAGAATTATCCCCGTCAAAGACGTCATCGAGCCCCGCTATAAAGAAGAAGGCGCAGCTGGATTTGCCGGCGTAACGACCGACGTAAAACCGTTGGGTGAGGGCGTCGTCAAGATTCTGAACAATGTAGCAGTCGTCACGATCGGCGACATCGTCGGATTCCAAGAAGGCGTCATCGACATGTGGGGAGAGGGTGCACTTTGGACGCCGTTCTCGAAAACTTTGAACATCGTCGTCGACATTACGCCGATCGATGGATTGCATCCGCATGAGCATGAGACGGTCTGCCGTTTAGTCGGACTCCGCGCTTCGGAAATCATCGGACGTGCAGCAAAAGGTGTTGCGGAAAGCAAGACCGAAGTGTACGAAAAGGGAACGATGGTCGAAGAGACGTTGAAGTATCCGGAACTTCCGAAAGTACTCTATGTGCAAATGATGATTACGCAAGGGCTTCTGCACGACACCTATATTTATGGAACGAATGCAGCGCAAATCCTGCCGACGTACTTAGCGCCGACCGAAGAGTTGGACAATGCGGTCATCAGCGGTAACTGCGTAGCAGCTTGCGATAAGATCACCACATATCAGCATCAAAACAACAATGTCATCAAAGAACTCTTCGCCCTTCACGGAAAAGAGATCAACTTCTTAGGATCCATCATGGTACCGGAGAAGACGACATTGAACGGAAAACTCGTTTCGTGCGACTTTACGGCAAAACTGTGCCGCGAACTCGGCGCGAACGGCGCGATCATCTCTGAAGAAGGATACGGTAACCCCGACTCCGACTTGGTCATGATCTGCTCCAGACTGGAAAAAGACGGCATCAAGACCGTTTTGATTACCGACGAGTGCTCCGGATGGGACGGCATGAGCCAACCGTTGACGGATACGGCCAAAGAAGCGGTTGCGGTTATCTCGACTGGTAACGTATCGCACGTGGTTGAGCTTCCGAAAGCGGATCGCATCTTAGGAAACCCGGCTGCGATCGCAAACCTCGCAGGTGGCTGGGACGGCGCATACAATCCGGAAGACGGCACCATGAAATGCGAATTGAACGCAGTCATCGGCGCAACGTCTGAAATCGGAACGCACAATGCGACCGTAGAGCTGTATTAGGAGGAAGTAGAATGGCTAAAAAAGTATTATACTATTTGAACCAATTCTTCGGCCAAATCGGCGGAGAAGACCAGGCACATGTCGGACCGAGCTTCACAGATAAAGCGGTGGGACCGGCGATGGCTCTGGAAGGTATGTTAAAGGACGATGCCGAAACGATCGGTACCGTCATCTGTGGTGACAACTTCTTCAATGAAAATGTGGCAGAAGCAGAAGCGTTCCTGAAAAAGATCAACGAAGAACACAAACCGGATCTCGTGATCGCAGGCCCTGCATTTAACGCAGGTCGTTATGGTATGGCTTGCGCCGGCGTGGCAAAATTCTTTAACGAAGCCGGCGTCAAAGTGGTCTCCGGTATGTACGAAGAAAACCCGGGACTCGATACCGCAAAAGCTCACGCCTATGTCGCCAAGACGGCAGACGGAGCAGCGAAGATGAAAGAAGCTCTTCCGTTGATGGCGAATCTCGCTAAGAAAGCACTGGCAGGCGAGCAACCGAAACCGGAAGCTGACGATTACTTTGCACAAGGTGTCCGCGCGACCGTACTCTCGGAAAAGACCGGATCGATCCGCGCCATCGAAATGCTGATGAAGCGCCTTAAAGGCGAAGACTTTGAAACCGAGCTCCCGATGCCTGTATTTGATACGGTTGAACCGGCAAAAGCGATCAGCGATATGTCGAAAGCTGTGATCGCAGTGGTCACCTCCGGCGGTATCGTCCCGCAAGGCAATCCGGATCACATCCAATCCGCGTCCGCACAAAAATGGGGCAAATACGATGTATCGGCTTTGAAAGACTTAGAAGAAGGCTATTGCACGATCCACGGCGGATATGACCCCGTGTATGCCAATGAGCAACCGGACCGCGTCGTTCCTTTGGATGCACTGAAACGCATGGAAGAGTCCGGAGAGATCGGTAAAGTATTCCAATACTTCTACACGACCACCGGAACCGGTACCGCTGTCGGTAACTCCATCAAATTCGGCTCAGAGATCGGAAAAGAACTCAAAGAAGCCGGAGTCGACGGTGTCATCCTGACCTCCACCTGAGGCACCTGTACACGTTGCGGTGCAACAATGGTGAAAGAAATTGAAAGATACGGCATCCCGATCGTTCACATGGCGACGATCACCACGATCTCCCAATCTGTCGGCGCAAACCGTATCGTCCCGACCGTCTCGATCCCCTACCCTGTCGGAAACCCGGCATTGGGAGATAAAGAAGCTGATATGCGCTTGAAGATGGTCAGAAAAGCGATTGAAGCGTTGGGAACTCCGGTCGAAGAATCGACGATCTTCCACGTATAATGACTGCGTGAGTTCAACTCACGTCTCGAAAAATCATACCTTGCCGACGGATTGCGTTCGTTGGCCCTCCCAGTCACGCCTAGCGGATCCGTACGGATCCGCTAGGCGTGCCGGCTGGGTATATGTAAAGGAGAGGAGGTTGACAATGGACGAACGATTTTGGGATCGAGTCATTTTTCGCAATATTTCCGAGGCTTCGAAAAAAGCCATCATGAGCATCAACAAAAAAGAGCAGACCTACCACGCCAACGAGAGAATACTGGAAGAAGGCGAGCCGATCGATCATATCTGCGTCATCGTATCCGGTGTCTTGAAGTCGACGGAGTATACGTTAGATGGAAAAGAACTGAACTCTTCCTATTTCTTCGGAGAGGATACATATCCCGGAGGAGATGCATTTCCCTTTTATTTAGTGTATGGCGGAATGAAGAATTATTTTTACCATACTTATTGCCTCAAGAAGGCGCATGTCGTGTGGTTGCCGGTCGATGAACTACAGCCGATCATCAACAGCGACCCCGTTTTTCTACAAAATGTACTGACTTTTGTGTCGCAATATACCTGCTACAGCAAGCTCATGCTCCGCTGTGTTCAATATCGTCGCGTAAAGGACCGGCTGGCCTATTGGCTGATGCATTTGAATGACCCGAACGGGTCCATCCGCATTCCCAACTCGCAAGAGGTGCTTGCGGACATGTTGCATGTCAATCGAAGCACCTTGAATCAAGCGTTACAAGCCTATGTCGATGAAGAAGTCATCCGAATGGATGGACAAAACATATGGGTTATCGATAAAGAAACCTTATGCCAAAATATTTGAAAATTTACGCCCTACGGGGCGTTTTTGGTTGGAGAATAATGTTTAGGAGAGTGAGGAGCGTGTCATATAATTGAATGTTTTTATAGTTTCATTCAAAATATTCATCAGAGAGTTATGCCGATCCGACGGATTTGCAGTAATTGCGGGTATAATGACAACAAGATGTACGGGATGAATGCAGTGCCCGAAGTGTAATGATCGATACAGAATTGTGGAAACGCTTTACATAAGTCTGGCATCGTGATACACTGTAATCGACAATCGAATATCATACACACAATAAGGAGGTGTGAGATGAAACGTTATGGACTCATTGTACTGCTCGTCCTGGCGATGCTCCTTTCGGTGACGGCTTGTCAGCCGACAGCGACGGCGACCGAAGCACCGGCGACGGAAGTCACGGAAGCGGCGGCGACAGACGCAACGGAAGCGAAGGAAACGGAAGCCACCAGCGAGGTACAATCGACGGCAGATCGTCCGACGGGAATCGTCGAAGCAGCAGCGTGGAAGGAACACTACCCGGCCGTGGTAACCACCTTCGATCAGAACGCAGAAATGGTAAAAACTACATATGGCGGCTCAGAACCGTACGATTACTTGGAAACGTATCCATATCTTAGAACATTCTATCAAGGATATGTGTTCGAAAAGCAATACGACCGCGCAAGAGGCCATGTGTACGCATTGGAAGATGTCGTAGGAACGGCGAGGCCGAAAAAAGGAGCCAGCTGTTTAGCCTGTAAAGTGTCGGAGTTTAATGAGGCACTCAAGAAAGACGAAAGCTTAAATCTCGCAAATTTTGAAGAGTATGTTGATCAGCACATTACCGTCGGGTTCACTTGTTTTGACTGCCACGGCGAGACTCCGGGGGTCGTACAAACCAATCGGGCGCACTTGACGACCGCGATGGAGAACACGAAAGCTGATATTCAACTGACCGATGCGCAGATGAGCTGCGCACAATGTCACGTTGAGTACTATATGACCAAAGAAGAGAACGCGACCACTTTACCGTGGACGGACGGACTCGGATGTGACGAAGCGTACGAGTACTATCAAGCGCACGACTTCTATGATTGGGAACACCCGCAAACCGGAGCGAAGCTCTTAAAGGCACAACACCCGGAAACAGAGACTTATGAAGGCAGCACGCACGAAAAGATGGGTGCGGACTGTACGACCTGTCATATGCCGCAAGTTGAAGTCGAAGGGACGACCATTAAGTCGCACCACTGGACTTCTCCTCTATTGACGGCAGATGTCAGCTGCGTGGCGTGTCATAAGGATCAAACGCCGGAGCAAATGGTTACATTGGCTGAATCGGTACAAAAACCGGTCGTCGAGAAGACAGATGAAGTCGCGAAAAACCTGCTGGCCATGGTCGAGAAATTGGCGGCCGCGGTTGAAGCCGGCGAAATGTCGGAAGACGATTTAAATGCACTCAGAGACAATCACCGTGAAGCGCAATTCTACTGGGATTATGTCTTTGTCGAAAACGGTGAAGGTTTCCACAATCAACAGAAGCAATTAGGCTATCTGGATCATGCACAAAAGATCATTGACGAAGCCATGTCGAAGTTGAACTGAAACGATGGGCAAGAAGGGCTTTCCGATCTTTCGGGGCCCTTCTTTTCTAATACGGAGATTTTATGAAAAAAGGACTACGATGGATCGCATCCATGCGATTTGCCGTGATGATTTTAATTGCGATCGGCTTGGGTTCCGTCATCGGCTCACTGATCCCACAACATGCGTCACCGGACGCCTATACCGCACAATACGGGGAGACGGCGAGCCGGATCATCCTGCAACTCGGGTTTGATCGCGTGTTCACCACCTGGTGGTATATCGCGATGATCGGTTTGATGTGTACCAGCCTCCTGTTTTGTGTGGTATTTCGCGTCAAACCGCTCCAACAGATGATAAGACGTCACGGCTGGAGCGGTGCAACACAAAAACTCGGGTCATGGCTCTTACATATCGGTATTTTATGTACGATCCTCTTCTTCGCCATCGGCAATGCAACCGCCTACGACTCCACATTATACAATGTCCCGGGGACGACGACACCCGTCGAAGGAATTCCCTACGCCGTGCAGATTGACGATTTTCAGGTTATCTTACGGGACGACGGCTCGGTGGAGAGTTATATCACGACAGCGAAGATTCAAAACGATCAGGGTGAGGTTCTGAAAGAAGGGGACATTGAGGTCAATCACCCGATGAATGTCGACGGGTATCAGTATTCGCAAACGGCGATGGGATATGCGGTGGATGCAACCATCTTGCGAAACGGAGAATCAATCGGTACGGCGGTCCTGTTCAACAAAGAGTATGTCACGGCCGATTCTGAGAAACTGATCATCGAGATGGTCGATTTATTCCCGGACTATGTGATGACAGCCCAAGGACCGGGCACAGCATCTTCTGCGATGCGCAACCCATATGTATTGTACCGGGCGTACTATATGGGGTCGGCCATCGGAATGGAAGCGCGACCGATGGACCGACCGATTACGATCGAGGAATACAATATCATTTTTTCGAATCCGAGAATGTACACACTGCTATCCGTGAGGAAAGATGCTTTTGCCAAGGCGACTGCCGGCTCGGCAGCACTTTTGGTCGCAGGAATTCTGATGGTGTTCTACGGAAACCCAAACGAGAAGAAGACCCCTGATACGGCAGAGCGCAAGGAGGAAACTGTATGAATCAAACTTTTATTTGGCTGGAAAGCATCTTGTTTACCGTTGCCGTCGTATTGTATTTGTTGTCGACGATTCTCTATTTTGTCAGTTTTGTGAGTAAAAAAGAAAAATTGGCACACTGGGGATCGATCGGCGTAAAGATCGGTTTTCTCGTGCACTCGGTTGCGATCCTCTCCCGAGGACTCGGGTCGGGGCGATTTCCACTCGCCAACCAGTATGAATTTGCCACGGCTTTTGCGTGGGGAATTGCGCTGATATTTCTCCTCTTTGAGCGCAAGTATCCCAATCGAACAATGGGAACCTTCGTGACGCCATTGCTATTTTTGATCATCGGATATGCGGCGATGCAAAATCGCGAAGTACGTCCGCTGATGCCCGCACTCCAGAGCAGCTGGCTCGCAATCCACGTAAGCTTTGCTGTGATCGGCTACGGATCCTTTGCCGTCGCGTGCGGAGTCTCGATTATGTATCTCGTCAAGCAGGCGCAAAAGCAGAGCAGTTCACTCGACTTGCCGCCGGAAGAACATCTGGATGAGATCAGCTACAAGGCGATCCAGCTCGGCTATCTCTTTTTGACGCTCTGTATCATCACAGGTGCGATCTGGGCCCAATACTCCTGGGGGCGCTACTGGGCGTGGGACCCGAAAGAGACGTGGTCGCTGGTCACCTGGATCATCTACACGATCTATTTGCATCAGAGGAAGCGCAAAGGGATGCATGGAAAACAGGCGGCGTGGTTTTCGATCATCGGCTTTGGCTGTGTGATCTTCACCTATATCGGCGTGAATACCATCCTGCCTTCCATCCACAGTTACGTATAGGAAGATGAAATCAACCGGGTTCACTGACCCCGGTTTTTCTATGCGATTCAGATTTGACAAAATTGAAATTATCTACTTTATGTGGGATTCTGATTTCGTGAGGGTATATACGGGGTGTTCGTAAGGTAGATTACGAGCAATCCCCATGGAGGTGAAATGATGAAATACACAATCGAAGGATCAAATTTTCCCTATGTGTTGTGTGAGTTGGACACGGGCGAAAGCATGATCACGGAGTCGGGCGCTATGGCTTGGATGTCGCAGGACATCGTGATGGAGGCGAGCACCGGTGGAGGCGCGGGAAAGATGTTCGGAAGGGCGCTGTCAGGCGAATCACTGTTTTTGAACTCCTTTACGGCGTCTCGACCGGGCTTTGTCTCGTTTGCGACGACTTTCCCCGGAGAGATCATTCCGGTGGAAATCGTGCCGGGCAAAGACGTCATCGTGCAAAAATCCGGCTTTTTAGCGGCGGAAAGCACGGTCGAACTCAGCATGTTCTTCCGTAAGAAAATTGGCGCAGGCCTCTTCGGCGGTGAAGGGTTTATCATGCAGCGTTTGTCCGGACATGGAATCGCCTTTATTGAAATCGATGGTGGAAGCAAGGTCTATGAACTGGCGGCAGGGGAGACGATGATCGTCGATACGGGGTATCTCGCGATGATGGAGGATACGGTACAGATCGATATCGTACAGAACAAAGGGCTAAAGAACATCCTCTTCAGCGGAGAAGGATTGTTCAATACGGTATTGACCGGACCGGGTAAGATCGTACTGCAAACACACCCGATTTCAACCGTTGCGCAACGCATGAGTCCGTATCTTCCCGGGAGTAAATAACAGGGCACATACCCTTTGAGACTGATGACAAAGTACTGAATCTGTTATCCCGGTACGATTTTTGTATTTCGCATGCTTTTGCGAACCTAAGCGAATGCGAATGGAGGGATCTCTGAAAGCAAGTAAAATTGCGGTTCGAGATTTCTCCACTCGCGAGACAATGCTCGGTCGAAATGACTTGAGTGGGTTTGTCTACACTTTCAAAGGGCGTAATGCCTTTTTTTTGTTCTCACTACTCAATTTACATCAAAAAAGTAAAAAATAAACTTTTTTACATTACAGACGATGCCGTGTGATCTCTTCCTATTATATAATATATAGGATGTATTAATCGAAAACATCAATTTGCATAAATTATATCATTGGGGTAAACTAAAAATGTTGATATATAGCGATTTGCGTATATCAAAATTTCCTGAAGGAGGGAATCATGACTACATTTTTAGTTGGTATCGCGATTCTGGTCGTAGGTGGAATTCTCTACGGCAAGTATTGCGAATCGCAATTTGAACCGGATGACAGAGAAACGCCGGCAATTGCACTCATGGACGGCGTCGACTACGTTCCGATGCAGACGTGGAAAAACTCATTGATCGAGCTGCTCAATATCGCAGGTACCGGACCGATCTTAGGACCGATTCAGGGGATCCTGTTTGGCCCCATCGCATTTATTACGATACCGGTCGGCTGCGTATTGGCAGGCTCCGCACATGACTATTTCAACGGAATGATCTCGATGCGTGAGAACGGCGCACAAATGCCCCGTATTATCAAGAAGTACTTAGGCGGAAAAGTGTTTAACGTGTACAATATCCTGACATGGATCCTGATGCTGCTCGTCGGCGTCGTGTTTGTCTACACCCCGGGAGACCTCATCGTAAAAGAGCTTCTCGGTGCGGACACGGCATTCACGAATCCGATCGTGTGGGTCGTCTACGGAGCCATCTTTGTATACTACATCATCGCTACGTTATTTCCGATTGATGCGATCATCGGTCGCGTGTACCCGATCTTCGGCGCATTTTTGATCTTGTCAGCCGTGGGAATCTTTGTCGGGATTATGATGGATGGCGGAGCCAATCTGGTCAACATTAACGAAGCGCCGCTCTTTACCGGGCACCCCGGTGGGGTACCCTTTATCCCGATCTTCTTTATCACCGTGGCCTGCGGTATCCTTTCCGGCTTCCACGGCAGCCAATCGTGCTTGATCTCCCGAACGGTTCGCCACGAAAAAGAAGGTCGCATGACATTCTACAACATGATGCTCATCGAAGGCTTTATCGCGATGTGCTGGGCAGGGGGAGCCATGGTCCTCTTTGGAAGAGGCACTCCGATCGACACGCAAGCGACCTTGATGGTCGGTACGATCTCCAGAGAGTTCTTGGGCAATGTCGGCGCGATTATCGCGATTATCGGCGTTATCGTGCTTCCGATTACCTCCGGCGACACGGCGTTCCGCTCGCTGCGTCTGATGGTAGCCGAGCAGTTTAATATCGATCAGAAGCCGTCCAAAAACCGCGTGATGTTGTCGTCGGCACTGTTCATCCCCGCGATCATCATTCTGGTCATCGCGAAGATGAATCCGGCAGGCTTTAACATCCTCTGGAGATACTTCGCATGGACGAACCAAACGATCGCCATCTTTGCACTGGCGACGATCGCGACGTATCTGTATATCCGTAAGAAGAACTACTTTATCGGGCTGATCCCCGGAATGTTCTATACCTTCATCATTTTGAGCTATATCCTACATGCGCAAATCGGACTCAATCTGGATGCGCTGCTGGGAAGAGGCGACAGCTATACCGTATCGTATATCGTAGCAGGTGTATTAACCGCACTGTACGCATGGTTTACGATTAACCGCGCCAAGAATCATAAAGAAGAATTGCTGCACAGAAAAGCATAACGTGGTATGTATTGGCCCGGCCTTCAACGGTCGGGTCTTTGCATAGAGTTCTCATTTACCTAACTTCCGCAATTTTCGTTGGATTGATTTCGCTTATCATCTCATATATTTATATATAGGAAGAAATTTTGCGAAATCAAGAGATATCAGCTATACTAAAGGTGTTACCACACTACCATGAAAGGAGGAACCATCATGACCGTACAATGGAATGGAGAGAAGCTTTTGAACACAATCATCTTCAATGAGAAAAAAGTGGCTGAGTTTTACCGACAGATCGCCGCAAATGGAGATGAGAAAAAAGGAGCGCTTTTCTTTGAAAAGCTTGCGCAGGACGAGGAGCGTCACGAGTCGATTTACACAGCTTTATTGAAGCAGTTCGAAGGAAAATCGATCATTGAGCTCGAAGAAGACGATGCCAACTATATGGATTTATTGCTGCAGTTTAATTTGGCCAATGACTTCGACGAGATCCTGAATGACAGCAAACGTATTTGGGGTAGAACCCAGATTTACGATCTTGCTGAGCGCGTAGAGAGAGACGCAGTCTTCTTTGTATCGGAATTGATGCGCCTGTACCCGGATTTAGCACCGGAGCAAATGGCCATCATTCTCAAAGAAGAGAAAAAGCACTTGCAAATGATCCTGGAAAGACAACGCGACTTTGCCATGGCAGGACGCGGTATGTAACAGAAACATTGCTACAAAGGAGTTAGGTAAATGACAACATTTTTAATCGGAATCGCGATTCTGATCGTAGGCGGAATTTTCTACGGAAAGTATTGCGAATCGCAATTCGAACCGGACGACAGAGAAACCCCGGCGATTGCACTCATGGACGGTGTCGACTACGTCCCTATGAAGACATGGAAGAACTCACTGATCGAACTGCTCAATATCGCAGGTACCGGACCGATCTTAGGACCGATCCAAGGGATTCTGTTTGGACCCATCGCATTTATTACGATTCCGGTCGGCTGCGTATTGGCGGGTTCCGCGCATGACTACTTCAACGGGATGATCTCCATGCGTGAAGACGGCGCACAAATGCCCAAAATCATCAAAAAGTACTTAGGCGGCAAAGTCTTCAACTTCTACAATATCCTCACATGGATTTTGATGCTGCTCGTCGGTGTCGTATTTGTTTACACGCCGGGCGACCTCATCGTAAAAGAGATCCTCGGTGCGGATACCGCATTTACGAATCCGGTCGTTTGGGTCGTATACGCGATCATCTTTATCTACTATATTTGCGCAACCCTGTTCCCGATCGACGCGATCATCGGTCGCGTGTACCCGATCTTCGGAGCGTTCTTGATTCTTTCCGCCGTTGGAATTTTTGTGGGTATCTTGATGGACGGCGGTGCCAATCTGGTCAACATTAACGAAGCACCACTCTTTGGACACCCCAGTGGTGTACCGTTTGTTCCGATCTTCTTCATCACCGTTGCCTGCGGAATCCTCTCCGGTTTCCACGGCAGCCAGTCGTGCCTGATTTCCCGTACCGTCAAGCATGAAAAAGAAGGCCGCATGACATTCTACAACATGATGCTCATTGAAGGCTTTATCGCAATGTGTTGGGCAGGTGGAGCGATGGTACTCTTTGGACGTGGGACTCCGATCGATACACAAGCGACTTTGATGGTTGGCGTTATCTCCAGAGAATTCTTGGGCAATATCGGCGCGATTATCGCGATTATCGGCGTTGTCGTACTCCCGATCACCTCCGGCGACACGGCGTTCCGTTCACTTCGTCTGATGGTCGCTGAGCAATTCCACATCGACCAAAAACCGGCGAAAAACCGCGTTCTTCTCTCTTCGGCACTGTTTATCCCTGCGATTATCATTCTGGTCATCTCCAAAATGAATCCGGCAGGCTTTAACATCCTGTGGAGATACTTCGCATGGACGAACCAAACGATCGCCATCTTCGCGCTGGCTACGATCGCAACGTATCTGTATATTCGTAAAAAGAACTACTTCATCGGGCTCATTCCGGGGATGTTCTATACGTTTATTATCACCAGCTACATTCTGCATGCGCAGATTGGGCTGAACTTGGATAAACTGCTCGGTATGGAAGGCAGCTACACCGCTTCTTATATCGTAGCGGCGATCATCACCGCATTGTACGCTTGGTATACGCTGAGCCATGCCAAGAAACACAAAGAGGAACTGCTCCATAAAAAGGCGTAGCTTCCACTATATAAAGAGAAACCCTCTGCATTTTTTGCGGAGGGTTTTTTCTATTCGTAACTTGACCTTGGCGCGGTCTATGATACTATGAAATGTAAAAGGGGAAGTATGATGTTCGATCGCGATCTGCTGATATGGTATCATGAGAATAATGTTTCACAGAGTACACTGGAACAAGTACTGTGTGACTACGGATCGATTACCGCCTTTTTAGGCGCTGCCGACCGTGGGAAACGGCCGTATGCCAAGCACTTTAAAGTAGAGCCGAAAGATTCCGAAGTAGGATTGCTCATGGAGCAACTGGAAGAATCAGGGATGACCGTGTCCTTGCGTGATGAAGAGGACTACCCGCAAGTACTGGCCAATATCCCGGATGCGCCTCTGCTCCTCTACGCCAAAGGTACATATGATCCTGTGGATCAATTGGCCGTAGGAGTAGTGGGTTCACGAAAGTGCACACCCTACGGCGCTTGGGCATGTGAGAAGTTGGTCAGGGAAATGGCGGCCTATGACGTGACGATTATTTCCGGCCTCGCCTTGGGGATCGACCGCATCGCACACGAGACGGCGTTACAACATGGGACACGTACGATCGGCGTGCTCGGTAACGGTTTGAAAACGGTGTATCCGTCCTCTCACCGCGCGCTCTACCGCGAGGTCGAACAAAACGGTTGTATCCTGTCTGAATTCCCGAGTTGGGCGCAACCGCTCCCACATCATTTCCCATTTCGCAATCGCATCATCGCCGGGCTTTCGATCGGTCTCTTAGTGATCGAGGCGAAGGAAAAAAGCGGGACGATGAGCACGGCGGCCCACGCGCTCTCGCAGGGGAAAGATGTATTCGCCGTACCGGGAAACCTCAACAGCCTCTACTCCGTCGGGTGTAATCGCCTGATTCAAGACGGTGCGTCTCTCGTCACTTCGGCGGACGACATATTGGAGGCGATCGCGATGCTGAGCTTACGAAAGAAAAAGCAGGAGAAAGCCACATACGATCTCTCCGAGGATGAAACCCTGATGATTGAAATATTGAAAGAACGGCCGTTTTCGGTCGATGAATTAGTAGAAAGGACGAAACTCCCAGTTCATGAAATGCACACGCTCGTCACATTGCTCGAAATGCGCGGTTTGCTGGAAGTGCGCAGCGGTTTATGCTTTTATACGGGATAGAAAGGTGAAAATATGGCAAATCGATTAGTCATTGTAGAGTCGCCGACAAAGGCCAAGACGATCGCGAAAATGCTGGGCAGAAATTATAAAGTCATGGCATCGGTCGGACATGTCAGAGACCTGCCGAAAAGCAGTCTCGGGATCGATACGGAGAAACGTTTCGAACCGAAATATATTACGATTCGAGGGAAAGGTCCGATTGTCGAAGAGTTAAAGAAAGCGGCAAAAAAGAGCGATGCCGTCGTTCTCGCAACCGACCCTGACCGCGAAGGAGAGGCGATCTCCTGGCATATCGCCCATTTATTGAAATTGGATCCGAACGAGCCGATCCGCGTCGAGTTTCCTGAGATTACGAAAGATGCGGTCAAGGAGGCGGTGAAGCAACCGCGTGCGCTCAAGATCAACCTGATCGAAGCGCAACAGGCGAGAAGGATCTTGGACCGTTTGGTGGGATATAAGATCAGCCCGCTCCTCTGGCAAAAAGTACACCGCGGACTATCCGCCGGACGCGTACAATCGGTCGCGGTAAAGATGATCTGCGACCGGGAAAAAGAAATAGAAGCGTTTGTTCCTCAAGAGTATTGGACGATTGAAGCGCAGCATACGAAAGACAAAATCACCTTTACCTCGGTCTTAGAACGCGAAGTCGGGAAAAAAGAAAAATTGGAGATCGGCGATGAGGCATCGGCGAGCGAGATTCTCAACAAACTGGATCCGAAGAATTTTGTCGTCACGAGTCGCGAGGAGCAGTTGAAGAACCGTGCACCGTATGTACCGTTTACGACGAGTACGCTACAACAGGAGGCCTCCAGAAAGCTTCGGTTCTCCACGCGCAAGACGATGCAAATCGCACAGCAGCTCTACGAGGGGATCGACCTCGGGAAAGCCGGAACGGAAGGGGTCATCAGTTATATGCGTACGGACTCGATTCGCATCTCTGACTTGATCGTGCAGGAGGCCAAAGAGTATATCGAGAGCACGTACGGTAAAAACTATTCCAACGGCGGAAAGAACTATACAGGCAAGCGTAAGAACTCGCAGGACGCCCACGAGGCAATCCGACCGACCAGTATCATGCGAACCCCTGCCTCGATCCAGGAAAGGCTCACAAAGGACCAATTTTTGCTCTACCAGCTCATTTGGGAGAGACTCGTCGCCTCACAGATGGCGAACGCTGTATACCTGAGCACGGTCATTCTGATGGACAATAACGGCTATCAGTTCCGTGCGACCGGAAACCGGATGCAGTTTGACGGCTTTCAGCGCGTCTACCCGATGGAGACAAAAGAAAACGAATTGCCGATGCTGGAGAAGGATGAGGTGATCGATGCCAAGAAGATCGACCCGCTCCAGCACTTTACCAAACCGCCGGCGCGTTATACGGTTGCATCGCTGATCAAACAGATGGAACGTCTAGGCATTGGACGACCGAGCACCTATTCGCCGACGCTTTCGACGATACAGGCGAGGCGCTATGTGACCCTTACGCAAAAGGTGTTCCAGCCGACGGAGCTCGGATTTGTCGTCAATGACATTTTGTCTGAATACTTTCCGACAATCGTCGACTCCGGCTTCACCGCTGAAATGGAACAACGCTTGGATGCGGTCGCCGACGGCGACGCACAGTGGGAAGATGTCATCGAGAACTTCTATGAAGGCTTTAAAGTGCAACTCCAAAAAGCGGAAGAAGAAGTGAGCAAGATTCAGGTAATGGACGAGTTGACCGACGAAATCTGTCCCCAATGCGGAAAGCCGATCGCGATCAAACAAGGTCGCTACGGTCGCTTCAAAGCGTGTACGGGCTTCCCGGATTGCACCTATACCAAACCCATCGTCAAAGAGATCGGCGTGGCGTGCCCACGATGTCAGAGCCCGATGGTGGAACGCGTATCCAAACGTGGAAAAGTCTTTTACGGCTGTTCGTCGTTCCCCAACTGCAATTACGCGACATGGGATAAACCGACCGGTGCGACGTGCCCCACCTGCAACAAGGAATTGTTAGTGGAGAAGACGACGAAAAAAGGGACCACCGTGCGCTGTAATGACAAATTATGTGAGTACAACAAGTAACTTGTCGGGCTTGCGCCTGCTGTGTTATAATACTCATGCGATGAGCGGAACAAGGAATGCAGATGCAGAGAGGAGAAGGACGGTGAAATTCTCCACGCAGACCACCCACCCGCTGGCACCGTGCCAAACACGGGGGTTGCGCCTTATAGCTTTCAAGTGAATCCTTTGGATTAACAAGAGTGGTACCGCGAAGCCTTCGTCTCTTACAGACGGAGGCTCTTTTTATTAGGAGGACAGAATTTTGAGATTACACAATTATTACATGCCGACGCTGAGGGAAGTCCCGGCGGAAGCGGAAACCATGAGTCACCAGTTGCTGTTGCGCGCCGGGATGATCCGTAAATCGGCATCCGGCATCTACTCGTATCTGCCGTTCGGCTACCGGGTCGTACGAAAGATCGAGAACATCGTCCGCGAGACGATGGATGCCTATGGGAGCCAAGAAATCCTGATGTCGGCGATCCAACCGAAAGAGCTTTGGGAAGCCTCCGGTCGATGGGAGACGTATGGGCCGGAAATGTTTCGACTCAAAGACCGCCACGATCGCGACTTTTGCTTAGGGCCGACGGCAGAAGAGTATTTTACCGAACTGATCAAGGGGGAGATCACGTCCTATAAACAATTGCCCTTAAATATCTACCAGATCCAAACCAAGTATCGGGATGAGAAGCGCCCGCGCTTTGGGATCAACCGCGCGCGCGAATTTCTGATGAAAGATGCGTATTCCTTTGATAAAGACTTGGATGGGTTAAAAATTGCTTATGAGATCATGGCGAATGCGTATCATGAGGTGTTTACGCGCCTAGGCTTTGACTATAAGGTAGTCCAAGGCGATTCGGGAGCGATGGGTGGCAAAGTGTCGCACGAGTTTATCGCGCTCTCCGAAGTCGGAGAAGGCGTCATCGTCCACTGTAACGGCTGTGACTACGCAGCGACCGATGAAAAGGCAGGCGTCGTGATGAATCTCGAGAAGATTCCCGCAGCGGATGCACCTGTTCTCGTGCACACGCCGGGGGCTACCACGATCGACCAAGTCAGTGAGTTTCTGAAAAAGCCTGCCAGCCATTGCGCCAAAGCGCTCGATTTTCTCGTCAAGGGCGAACCGGTGTTCGTCTTCGTGCCCGGGCACAGAGAGCTGAATATGAGTAAGTTCATCAGTTATCTGGGCATTCCCGAGCACGAGATCGAAATGATGGACGATGGGTCGATCCGAAGACTGACGAATGCAGAGCCCGGATATACCGGCCCCATCGGTCTGCCGGAAGGTACGCGCATCATTATGGACAAGAGCCTGGAAAATGCCGGTGCGCTGGTCACCGGAGCCAATCAAACCGAGCATCACTTGACCGATGTCGTCTTTGGAAGAGACTTCCAAGCGGAGATTGCGGATGACCTTTTGATGATTCAAGAGGGAGATGTGTGCCCTGAGTGTGGAGGCGAATTACAGTTCTCGCGGGGGATCGAGGTCGGAAATATCTTCCAATTGGGGACGCACTATGCCGAGAGCATCGGAGCGACATTCTTAGACGAGAACGGCTCAGCCAAACCTTTCGTTATGGGGAGCTACGGAATTGGCGTAACGCGTAGCGTCACGGCGATGGTTGAACAGAATTATGACGACGTGGGGATCGTGTGGCCGATGGTTGTCGCACCGTTTCACTGCATCATTACGATCCCGAACATGAAAGACGAAACCGCGGTACGCGTGGCAGAAGAGATCTATCAGCAGTTGCGCGAAGAAAAAGTGGAAGTCGTACTGGATGACCGCAAGGAGCGCGCCGGCGTGAAGTTCAACGACCGCGACCTGATCGGATTCCCGCTCAGAATTACCGTAGGCAAGAAGGCGGGCGAGGGGATTGTCGAGTATTCCGTCCGAAAGGATCGGGAGAATCATGAGATCACTACGGCAGAAGCGGTCGCCAATGTCTTAGAGGCAACGCAGTCTTATCGATAAACGCACGAAAAAAACAGGCATACACTCGCCTGTTTTTTTGATGCAAAGAATATTTACTCGAATCAGGCATGATGCTGCATTGAAAATAACTTTCTAAAAACTATATAGGAAGTCATAACAAAATGATAAAATAACAAAGTTTGAAGAGAATTAAATGTATCAGACAATCAATATGTCTGTAGAGAAGGGAATCGTACGGATGTGAACAGGATCATGCATCATGGCAATGGGAGGAGGTTGATGTTTCATAAACAACTACAGCACATCACTGTATGTATAAATAAATCATGAACATGATCAATAAATTAAGTGAAAGGCGAAATATCAAAGAATTCAGAAACTTCGAAATATATACTAATTGATAATAATAAATAAATATTGACAAAAACGTTTCCCCACACTACAATATAAGTAACAAAATATAGATTGGAGGAGTATCATGGACCACAAGGACAATCAAAGAGCGTCATGGGGATCGAGTTTCGGATTTATCATGGCGGCAGCCGGCTCTGCAGTCGGCTTAGGGAATTTGTGGAAATTCCCCTATTTAGCCGGTCAACACGGCGGCGGAATTTTTGTATTTACGTATTTGCTCATCATTGTACTTATCGGCTTCACGATGATGTTGGGAGAGATGGTCATCGGCCGAAGGACGAAACTGGACGCCTTTTCATCATTTAACAAACTGCGTCCGGGTTGGGGTTGGATTGGTGGCGTTGGAATCGCTGCATCGTTTTTAATACTTTCGTTCTATAGTGTCGTCGGCGGCTGGGTGCTCAAATACATTGTAGCGTCAGCTATTGGGTCCATACCGGCAGACTCCGGAGGCTATTTCGGTGCATTCATCAGTGCTCCTGTCGAGCCACTCGTCTATCATGCGATTTTCATGATCGCAACGGTATTGATCGTCGTGCGCGGGATCTCCGGCGGGATTGAAAAGGCGAGTAAATTTTTAATGCCGGCGCTGATCGTCTTATTGATCCTCGTCGTGCTTCGTTCCGTTACGCTACCCGGAGCCGGAGAAGGGCTGCGTTATTATCTATTCCCCGACTTTTCTAAGTTCAGCATCGGCGTCGTGGTCGCCGCCATCGGCCAGGTCTTCTTCTCGCTCAGCTTGGGAATGGGGATCATATTGACCTATGGATCCTATTTGAGCAAAGAAGAGAACTTGGAGAAAGATGCGATCATCATCCCGTCCATTGACACATTGGTCGCATTGTTGGCCGGATTTGCCATTCTTCCCGCCGTGTTTGCTTTCGGCTTAGAGCCGGGGCAAGGGCCTGGGCTATTGTTCGGCACACTGCCGCAAGTATTTGCCAGCATGCCGCTCGGCACGCTTTTCGCCGTCATGTTCTTCGTGCTCGTTCTCTTTGCGGCGCTTACCTCGTCGATCTCGCTGCTTGAAACCAGCGTCACCTTTGCGATCGATCGCCTCAACTGGTCAAGAAGCAAAGCGGTCGCCATCCTTTCCACCTTGATGTTCATTATCGGTATCTTTGCTTCGCTTTCCATGGGCCTCTTAGATGGGATCGTCGTACCGATCATCAATATGAATATCTTTGACGCACTCGACTGGATCACTTCCTATGTGATGCTGCCGATCGGCGGTATCATGACGTCGCTGTTCATCGGTTGGATTTGGAATATTGACGAAGCGGTAGAGGAAGTCAAAATCGGTTCTGATCAATTCAAACTGGAAGGATTATGGCGGTTTTTGATTCGATACTTCGCACCGATTTCGATTTCAGTCGTCATGATTTCGAACTTGATTTCATTTTTTGGAAAATAACCATCCTTCACCTTTCTCCTTGCACCCCTCGGGTAACCGGGGGGTGAGATTGTTTACAGGGTCTGTATCGTCGCGCCCGGAAAACTCTTCTCGGCACGCTCACGGCCGCTCGGCCAGGATATGGCCTCAAAGAGTATTCCGGACGCTTCTCCCTCTGTCGCATTAGAAATAAACAGCACGCATGCCCTCGGGTAACCGGGGGGTGATTTTTGGTGAAAGGCTTCACAGGTTTTTATCTGCACAAATAGCAACAAAAACCTATTGACGGAAACGGTTGTAATTGGTAAAATTAAGTTAAATTTCACATTCTTTTAATCGTGAATACACAAGTTAAAAATAAACCGAACAAGGAGGAAAGCATGAAACGAGAGCATCGAGTTTCGATTGCGGTGATCAAACGATTACCTAAGTACTATCGCTATTTAGGTATGATCGCCGACAAAGGAATCATCCGCATTTCGTCGCAGGAGCTGAGTAATATCACCGGACTTACCGCTTCGCAAATCAGACAGGATCTGAACCATTTTGGAGGGTTCGGACAACAGGGATACGGCTACAATGTGGAGGAACTTCGCGGCGAAATCGAACGAATCATCGGAATCAATAGAGACTACAATGCCATTATTATCGGTGCGGGGAATATCGGGCACGCACTGGCACAATACAAAAAATTTGAAGGATTAGGTTTTAAAATCAAAGCGCTGTTTGACCAAGATCCCGATCGCGTCGGTGGAAAAGTGGACGGCATTCCGATTCTGCCGATCGACGACATGGCAGCATACATCAAAAATGAGAAGATCGACATTCTGGTGATCACGGTTCCCGCCAATGCCGCACAGCAAATTGCAGACATCGGCGTCGATTCAGGAATTAAGGGGATTTGGAACTTCGCACCGGTCGATATAAAGGTGCCGGATGAGATCATCGTAGAAAATGTGCATTTAAACGAATCGCTTTTCACCCTTACTTACTACATCAACAATGCGAGCGATTATATTCCAAGATAGAGAAAAACTCACAGCAGTGTCTGCACACTGCTGGTTTTTTTGTAGGAGGTGCGCATGATTATTTTAGCCGCACAAAATATTCAAAAGGCGTTTGGGATCAATACCGTTTTGGACGGGATCTCTCTTCATGTCAAGGAAGGGGAGAAGATCGGTTTAATCGGCAATAACGGCAGCGGGAAGACCACGCTGATGCGGATCCTTGCGGGAGCGGATTTGCCGGATGCCGGAACGATCACGAAAGCCAAGCAGTTACGCATCGGCTATCTTCAGCAACACGCCACTTTTGACGGCGAGCAGACGCTGTGGGATACGTGCTTAGGAGCCTTTGCCGAGGTGATCCGCACCGGAGAACGCGTGCGCGCGTTGACTGAGCGTATCGCCGTACAAGCGCATGAGGACGCCGACTATGAGCAGACATTGGCGGAGTACCAAAAACAAATGGACGCTTTTGAAAAAATGGAAGGCTATCAGATGGAGTCATCCATTCGCGGCGTCTTACACGGTTTGGGTTTTTCACAGGATCAATACGAACAGAAGGTGGGCACGTTTTCCGGCGGGCAGAAGTCGCGCGTGTTGCTGGCGGTTTTGCTCCTGGAAAAGCCGGATCTGTTGTTGATGGATGAGCCGACGAACCACTTAGATATCCGGGCGGTGGAGTGGCTGGAGGAGTATTTGAAGGGCTTTGCGGGCACTTTAGTCGTGATCTCCCACGACCGCTACTTTCTGGACGCCGTGACGAATCGAACGGCGTATTTGGGGCGTTCGTTGACGACCTACACCGGGAACTACACCGCATTTATGGAGAAGCGCAAACAGGAGATGGAGATTCAGCAGCGCGCTTACGAAAACCAGAGGAAAGAGATCGAGCGTCAAGAAGAGATTATCCGCCGCTTTGAAAACTACGGGGGAGAGCGGTACCTGATTCAAGCCCGCTCTCGCCGAAAGATGTTGGAGCATATGGACAAAGTCGCTCCGCCCGACGCCCGCGCAAAGCAGATGCAGTTTTCGCTGCAGCCGGCCAGAGAGAGCGGAAAAGATGTATTGGATGTCGAGAATCTCGGGATGGCTTTTGATACGCAGCCGCTGTTTTCCGGCGTTACTTTCCACGTGACCAAAGGAGAGCGCATCGGGATGATCGGTCCGAACGGGATCGGTAAGACGACCTTGTTTCGGATCCTGCAGGAGCGGATCCGGCCGACAGAAGGGCAGTTTACCGTAGGCACCGGGGTCACCTTCGGCTATTTGGACCAAGAGCTCCGCGACCTTGACGGCGATCAGACGATACTCGACGAGATATGGGACGCGCGTCCGGATCTAAAACACGGAGAGATCCGCAATGTGTTAGCAGCCTTTTTATTTTACGGCGACGACATTTTTAAGTCGGTCGGCGACCTGAGCGGCGGAGAGAAAACGCGTGTCGCGCTTTGCAAACTGATGCTGTCCAAATGCAATACGCTCTTATTGGATGAGCCGACGAACCACCTCGACATCGAATCCAAAGAGGCACTTGAAAACGCCTGTACGCAATATGCGGGAACGCTCTTTTTTATTTCACACGACCGCTATTTTCTCAATCGCGTCGCCAACCGAATCCTGGTGTTGCAAGAGGACGGAGTCACCTCTTACCTGGGCAACTATGAGTACTATGTCGAAAAATCGGCTCCGGAAGATGTGCAAGAAGAGGTTGTGATCAATCAAACGCAGGAGCAAAAGGAGAGAAAGCGCGACCGGGCGACGAAACAGCGCCTAAAGCAACAGGAACTGCGCAGAAAGGAAGCGGAAGACGCCATTCGAGAAGCGGAGGCAAAGCTCGCACAGTTGGATCAGGAGTTGGCAGACCCTTCAGTGTATGAGAACCGTAACCGCGTGGAGCTGATCGTACGCGAACGCCAGTCGCTTTCAGATCAACTCGCGCAGATGTACGAGGACTGGCTGGAACTGGTAGAGGAGTAAGCGTGGACATACTACAAATCATCATCATCGGACTCTTGGTCGCGATATTGGTCGTATTGCTATTCAAAGATCGGGGGATGACGGACCGGCTGGAGCGTGTCATCGACGATCAACTGGATGAGGGCTTTCGAGAGCAGCGTACCGAACAGAATCAGGTATTGTACCAAGCGGTGCACCGGATGGAAGAGTCGGTCGTGGATCAAATCCGAGATGCGAACAACTCACAACTGCTCACCATAAGGGACATTGACGCGGGAATTCACCGTTCGCTGAGCAGCCAGGAGACGCGGTTTGAACAGATGCGCTCTACGATCGATGAAAAAATGGAGCATATGCGCGCACAAAACGAAAAGAGCATGGATCGGATCGCTCACACCGTCGATCAAAAGCTTGATGAGACATTGCGCACGCGCATGAATGAATCCTTTCAACAGGTCAGTACGAGGCTGGAAGAAGTACACAAGGGGCTGGGGGAGATGCAGACGCTCGCGAAAGGCGTCGGTGACCTACAAAAAGTGCTATCCAATGTAAAGACGCGGGGCATTATCGGCGAATTGCAGCTCGGAAACATCTTAGAAGAGATGCTCACCCCGGATCAATACGAGAGAGATGTGCGCACGAACCCCAGAAGTAATGACACGGTCGAGTTCGCAATCAAAATTCCGACCGACACGGGAGAGACCATTTATTTGCCGATCGACGCCAAGTTTCCCCAAGATTATTATCACCGATTACGAGAAGCCTACGATTCGATGGACAAAAAACAGGTGGATGCGGCAGCGACCGAGTTGACGCGTCGCATACGCCAGGAAGCGAAGACGATTCGGGAAAAGTACATCGCCGTACCCTATACGACCGAATTTGCCGTGCTCTTTGTCCCGTTTGAAGGGCTTTATGCCGAACTGGTGAATCGCGACATGATCGAAGTATTACAAAGGGAGTCGCGTGTACTACTCGCCGGGCCGGCGACGCTGGCTGCGCTCGTCAATAGTTTACAGATGGGATTTCGAACCCTCGCGATCCACGAGCGATCCGGGGAAGTGTGGTCAGTGCTCTCTGAAGTGCGGACGGAATTTGAGAAATTTGAGAACACTTTAAAACAGGTGCAAATGCGCCTGCGTCAATCGAATGACGAAATGGAAAAGCTCATCGGCGTACGAATGCGGAAAATGCAGCAACAACTAACCGGGCTATCCGAACGAAAAGGGGAAGACGATAACTTGTTCTAACGCTAGGACAATGATTTCTTCCATTCTTTACATCTTTTTTCCTTGCAAGTTTGCGTGACAAGTGATAGGATTAAAGCAATGTAAAAACAAACAAGGAGGCAGAGTCTACTATGTCGCACGAAAAAAACAACCCGTTGGAAAATGCACAACTACAGGTACGTAATGCCTGTGAAGCTCTCGGTTTGGATCCCAGCGTTTATGAAATGCTGAAGGAGCCGAAACGAGTCATCGAAGTGACCATCCCCGTTCGTATGGATGACGGATCTTTGAAAACGTTTAAAGGCTATCGTTCCATGCACAATGACGCGATTGGACCGGGCAAGGGCGGCGTTCGTTTCCATCCGGGCGTAAACCTGGACGAAGTCAAAGCACTCTCCATCTGGATGACCTTTAAATGCGGTATCGTGGGAATCCCCTACGGCGGCGGTAAAGGTGGGATTACCTGTGATCCGACCAAACTGTCTGAAAGAGAGCAAGAGCAACTTTCAAGAGGTTATGTCCGCGGTATGTACCAATACTTAGGCGAAAAAATTGATATTCCGGCACCGGACGTCAACACCAATGGCAAGATCATGGCGTGGATGACCGACGAGTACTGCAAACTGACCGGCAAATCGGAAATCGGCGTATTTACCGGAAAACCGGTTGAGTTCGGCGGATCCCTCGGACGTAACGAAGCAACAGGCTTCGGCGTTGCCGTCGTCGCAAGAGAAGCGGCAAGAGAAATGGGAATGGACCTGAAAGGCGCGCGCGTCATCGTTCAAGGTTTTGGAAACGTCGGCCGCTACACCGTTAAGAACCTCATTAAACTCGGTGCCAATGTCGTAGCCATCGGTGAGTGGGAACCCAATCAAGGAACGTACGCAATTTACAATAAAGACGGTTTGAACTTCGACGACATGTTCGATTACATGGGCAAGAACAAAAACCTTCGCAACTTCCCGGGTGCAGAAACCATCGCACTGGAAGACTTCTGGGCGATCGACTGCGATATCGTCGTTCCGGCGGCTCTGGAAAATGCAATTGACGAAGAGCAAGCGAGACTGATCAAATCCAACTTGGTCGTCGAAGCCGCCAACGGACCGATCACCCCGGCAGGCGACGCTGTTCTCAATGAAAGAGGCATCACCGTTACACCGGATATCCTCTCCAATGCCGGCGGCGTTACCGTTTCTTACTTCGAGTGGGTACAAAACCTGTACGGCTACTACTGGTCGGAAAAAGAAGTCGAGCAAAAAGAAGAAGAAGCCATGGTCAAGGCATTCCAAGACATTTGGGATCTCAAAAAAGAGTACAATGTACCGATGCGTAAAGCCAGCTACATGATTTCGGTTAAGAAAGTCGCTGAAGTTATGAAGCTCCGCGGATGGGTATAAGAGTATCACCATAGAATATCAAAAAGCAGGGCATACGCTCTGCTTTTTTAGTGGAGGCAATGATTCGGATGAGGTTCGAACAAGACACAAAATTTTGGGATCCGAGAAAGGTATTGGAATGCGGCCAATTCTTTCACTGGGATCAAGTCGGGTATGCATATCGGATCGTCCACCAAGACGCGTACGCGATCGTAGAAAGCACGGACGATCGAGCGATCATCACCGTATCAGAGGGTGCCGATGAAGCCGCGTGGCGACACTTTTTGCAGATCGATACCCGCTATGACTTTTCGCGCTACGAAGCCGATGAACGCCTTAAACCTGCGCTCGACTTCGGGCAGGGTCTCGTGCTGCTTGCACAGGAACCTTTCCTTTGCATCATGTCGTTTATTCTGTCCGCCAATAATCACTTCGCGCGTATACGCTACGGCGTACAGCAACTTGCGCGCCGCTACGGGACAGAACTCACGAAAGACGTATATGCATTCCCCACGCCCGGTCAACTGCGCCACGCCCGCGCTGAGGAGCTGAGAGAGCATTGCAACACCGGGTATCGCGACCGATACATCGTCGATACGGCGCGTGTGATCGCCGATGGAGAATGGGATCTTGCGGCTCCGTTTGAGATGTCGACCCAGGAAGCGCGCAAGTATCTCATGCAGCTCCCCGGCGTCGGACCCAAAGTCGCCGACTGTATTTTGCTGTTTGCGTACCAAAAGGCCGATACCTTTCCGGTCGATGTGTGGATGCACCGCACGATGAAAGCCTTGTACTGGGACACTGAGGCGACAAAAAAGCAGGTGTTCGACGACGCGATCCGCCGATTCGGAAATGACGCCGGCATCATCCAGCAGATGCTTTTCTACTATGGAAAGTCCGAGAAGCTAGGGGTAAAGCCACTTGGTAAAAAATAAAATGACTCTTGCAATTCACTTCTAAATGTAGTACTATTGGGGTGGAGTTATTAGCACTCAATCAGAACGAGTGCTAATAAATGAAAACCATAACGTACAGGAGGTCATCATGCAATTAAAACCATTAGGTCAAAGACTGATCATTGAAAAAGTAGAAGCGGAAGAGAAAACCGCATCGGGCATTGTACTGCCGACATCGGCACAAGAACAACCCCAATTTGCGAAAGTCATCGCCGTCGGAGAAGAGATCAAAGCGGACGAGAAGACGAAAGACGCCGTTAAAGAAGGCGATAAAGTTATTTATGCGAAGTATTCCGGAACGGAAGTTAAAGTAGAAGGCAAAGAGTACATCATTGTTAAGTTCAGCGATGTATTGGCTGTATTAGTAGATTAATCAGGAGGGACGAATCGAATGGCAAAAGATATCAAGCACGCAGAAGACGCCCGTAAGGGGATGGAAGTCGGCATCAACAAACTCGCCGACACCGTAAAAGTGACATTGGGACCGAAAGGCCGCAATGTCGTATTGGAAAAATCATTTGGCGCACCGCTGATCACCAATGACGGTGTGACCATCGCTCGCGAGATCGAGCTGGAAGATAAATTTGAAAACCTCGGCGCACAATTGGTCAAAGAAGTTGCGATCAAGACCAATGAAGTCGCAGGAGATGGAACCACGACCGCTACGCTTCTCGCACAGGCGATCGTACGCGAAGGACTTCGCAATGTCGCAGCCGGCGCAAACCCGATGATCCTGCAAAAAGGCCTGAAAAAAGCGACGGCAAGCGCAGTTGAAGCGATCCAAA
The DNA here is from genome assembly GCA_964510345.1 of uncultured Peptoniphilaceae bacterium. Classification (GTDB taxonomy): domain Bacteria; phylum Bacillota; class Clostridia; order Tissierellales; family Peptoniphilaceae; genus JAAYQA01. The sequence continues at coordinate 38,331 of CAZEBB010000006.1, read as the reverse complement.
GCTTCTCCAAAGAAGTCAGCACGCAAGAAGAGATCGCGCAAGTCGCTTCCATTTCGGCATCGGATGCGGAAATCGGCGAGCTGATCGCTCAAGCGATGGAAAAAGTCGGTAAAGACGGCGTCATCACCGTCGAAGAATCCAAATCGATGGGAACCACTTTGGACGTCGTGGAAGGGATGCAATTCGAGCGCGGCTATGTTTCTCCGTACATGGTCACCAACACGGAAAAAATGGAAGCGGAGCTCAGCGAGCCGTATCTCTTGATCACCGATAAAAAGATCACCAATATTCAAGATATCCTGCCCGTTCTCGAGCAAATCGTACAACAAGGCGCACCGCTTCTGTTGATCGCGGAAGATATCGAAGGAGAAGCGCTGGCGACGCTCGTCGTCAACAAACTCCGCGGCACCTTTAACTGTGTCGCCGTCAAGGCACCGGGCTTCGGCGATCGCAGAAAAGAAATGCTGCAAGACATCGCGATCCTCACCAATGGAACCGTCGTCACGGAAGAACTCGGCTATGACCTGAAAGACACCACGATCGACATGCTCGGCCGTGCTCGTCGCGTACAAGTTGGCAAAGAAAACACCGTCATCGTCGGAGGCGACGGAGCGGATGTCAAGATCAACGACCGCATCGCACAGATTCGCAGCCAAATTGAAAACAGCGATTCCGAATTCGACAGAGAGAAACTGCAAGAGCGCTTGGCGAAATTGTCCGGCGGCGTCGCCGTCATCCAAGTCGGAGCGGCGACGGAAGTCGAGCTGAAGGAAAGAAAGCTTCGCATCGAAGACGCTCTCTCCGCAACGCGTGCAGCCGTTGAAGAGGGAATTGTACCGGGCGGTGGAACCGTGCTCGTAAACACGATTCCTAAGGTAGCGGCACTGCTCAACGAGACCGAAGGCGATGAGAAGACCGGCGTGAGCATTATCGTCAAAGCGCTCGAAGAGCCGCTGAAACAAATCGCGATCAACGCAGGGCTGGAAGGCTCCATCATCGTTGAAAAAGTGAAAGAAGAAAAAGACGGCATCGGCTACAATGCATTGAGCAACGAATACGTTGACATGCTCAAAACCGGTATCGTCGACCCGACCAAAGTTACGCGCTCCGCATTGGAAAATGCCGTATCGATCGCTTCCATGGTATTGACCACAGAAGGCGCTGTCGTCGACATCAAGTCCGAGGACCCCATGGCAGGCATGGGTGGTATGGGCGGAATGGGTGGCATGGGCGGCATGATGTAACCCTTACAGATCGTCTCGAAAGAGACGGTCTTTTTTTACATGAATTTGTTGGAATGCTCGATTTTGTATGATATACTGTTTCAAATTATAAGGGGGTAAACGGATGGAGTATTACGGTGAAGGACTGACATTTGACGATATTTTATTAGTGCCGCAGCATTCGCAAGTATTGCCGAGAGAAACGGATGTGCGTACGCGACTGACGAATAAGGTGATGTTGAACATTCCGCTGATGAGCGCGGGGATGGACACGGTCACCGAGTCGCGGATGGCGATCGGTATGGCGAGAGAAGGCGGTATTGGAATCATTCATAAAAACTGCACGATCGAACAGCAGGCGAAAGAAGTCGATCGCGTGAAGCGCTCAGAGCACGGCGTCATTACCGATCCCTTTTTCCTCAACCCGCATCATAAGATTCAGGATGCGTTGGATCTGATGGAGCACTATCATATTTCCGGCGTACCGATTACCGACGATACCGGCAAGCTGATGGGGATCCTCACGAATCGCGATATCCGCTTTGAAACCAATACGGATAAACGCGTTGACGAAGTGATGACGAAAGAAAATATCATCACCGCCAAGCAGGGCATCACGATGGATGAAGCGCTCCTGCTGTTAAAGAAATATAAAATTGAAAAGTTGCCGCTGGTGGATGACGACTTCCACCTAAACGGCTTAATCACGATAAAAGATATTGAAAAATCGATTCAGCATCCGAATGCGGCAAAAGACGAAACCGGACGTCTGTTGGCCGGTGCGGCAGTCGGCGTTTCGCCCGAGACCATGGAGCGCATCGAAGCGCTGGTGCAGGCAAAAGTCGACGTCATCGTCGTCGACACGGCGCATGGGCATTCCGCCGGCGTACTTCGCACGATTCGTGAGATCAAAGACGCATTTCCCGACCTGCAGCTAATCGCCGGAAATGTCGCGACCGCGGAAGGAACGGAAGCCTTAATCAAGGCCGGTGCCGACTGTATCAAGATCGGAATTGGACCCGGGTCCATCTGTACGACGCGCGTCGTCACGGGGATCGGCGTCCCGCAGATCACCGCGATTATGGAAGCCGCACGGGTGGCAAGCCAGTACAATATTCCCATCATCGCCGACGGAGGCATCAAATACTCGGGCGACATCACCAAGGCGATCGCAGCCGGTGCCGATGTCGTCATGATCGGTTCGCTGTTCGCGGGGGCCGAGGAATCGCCGGGTGAAGAGGAATTATACGAAGGCAGACGCTTTAAAGTCTACCGTGGAATGGGATCCATCGCGTCGATGAAGCAAGGTTCGTCGGACCGCTACTTCCAAGGTGAAACCAAGAAATTCGTACCGGAAGGGGTCGAAGGGCGCGTCGAGTTCAAAGGTCCATTGGGCGATATGGTCTACCAACTGATCGGGGGACTGCGCTCGGGCATGGGATATGTCGGCGCAAAAGACATCCACGCACTGAAGACGGAATCCAAGTACGTGAAGATCACAGCGGCGTCTCTCGTAGAGAATCACCCGCACGATATCAGTATCACAAAAGAAGCACCCAATTACAGCTCCAGATAATCGTGAGGGAAAACGAAAGAAATTTTCGTTTTCCCTTGTTTTCCTTTGTGGTATAATAAGAGATACAACAACACAGAGAAGAAGATTGTGAGGTACTTATGAAAAAAGAATGGTCACTAAGCAACGATAAAGCACTAATGAATTTCTCCAGACGATACTGCGTCAATGACGATGAAGTTTTAGATAGCGAAGGGTTTCGCTCGGTTCTTTCCCATTTTCTTAGAAAAAATGTGGATCGCTATTCGCGATCGAATTTATTGTTAACCGATGAGTTCAAAGAGCAAACCGATGCCGAGCGCATCGAGACGCTGACAAAAGTATTCAAACTGCTGACGATTATGACTTCGCAGGAGATTGCCGAGACATTTCCGCAATATGCGCAGCTGTATGAGCACAAGGCAGACTTTCGTCATCTGATCGAAGAGATTTACAAATACTGGCGCGGCTTGGAGCGCTATGCGGTCATTTTAGAAGACAAAGGAACCGAAGGACTGGCCAACAGCAGCTTCATCGACACGAAAGAATCGTTCGATAAACTGATCCTGAACCTCTATCGCAAGATCTCCAACAACACGTCGATGACAAAGCCGACGGTCTACCGTCAAGTCCCGGCGGGAACGAATGTCGGCATGATCCTTAAGGACATCGTATGGCCGGTGCCGACCGAGTACGAGATGCTTCGCAGCATTCCGTTTATCAAGACGACGGTACTGGAGACACCCTTTATCTCCTATCCGAAGCGCAATAAAAGAGATGGCCTGTTCCAAGAGGTGAAGACCAATCCGTTGCCCCGAATGGGCATCAACGAGAGCCATTTCTTCTGCTACCCGGCAAAAGTAGGGGAGCTTCTCGCTTTTATTTACGTGCATCGGGACTTCCTCACGCACGGGATCTCCCTTTCCAATCTGTTTGAGCTCGCGTGTGAACACGAGATCGCCGGCAGACGTCCGGATCTGATCCTCCTCTTCGGCGGCGACAATCATGAGGAAACGGGCGAAAGCATCTTCTACGACGACATTGCGAACAATATCATGTTGGGCGTCGTGACGCATCACGAAGCACACGATTATTTCGGCTATATGAAGAAGATGATCCTCACACTGCACAATCTCGTGCAGTTGAAGCGCGGATTTCTTCCCATCCACGGCGCGATGGTACAGATCGTCCTAAAAGACGGCGACAAGGCCAATGTCGTCATCGTCGGCGACAGCGGCGCCGGGAAGAGCGAGAGCATCGAGGCGTTCCGCGCTTTGGCGAAAGACTATATCGCCGATATGACGATTATCTTTGACGACATGGGCACATTCAAGAAGAGCGCAGACAACAACACCATCATCGGTTCGGGAACAGAGATCGGGGCTTTTGTTCGCTTGGACGACTTAGACGCCGGCTATGCGTTTAAGGAGCTCGACCGATCCATCTTCATGAACCCCGACAAGATCAATGCGCGCCTGATCAACCCGGTGGCGACGTACGAAGAGATTATGCAAGGCTTGCCCGTTGACATCTGTCTCTATGCCAACAACTATGTCCAGTTGGAAGAGGGAGAAAATGCCGTGCACCGCTTTGACAACACGGAGGAAGCGATCGAGGTATTCCGCGCCGGCCGTCGATTCGCGAAGGGCACCACGACAGAAGTCGGCCAAACCACTTCCTATTTTGCAAACCCCTTCGGTCCGGCACAAAAGCAGGAGATCTGTGATGAACTTTTGGTCTCTTACTTTGATTCGCTGTTCGCCAGCGGTACGGTCGTCGGAGAACTGCGCACGCAATTAGGTGTGCATGGATTTGAGAAGGACGGCCCGGAACGAGCCGCGATCGACCTGTTCGGCGTGATCCGCGAACTCTCCGAGAAAAACAGATAATCAACAAAAAGGACCCGTTCACGGTACACTCACCGCGAGCGGGTCTTCTTTATTGTGTAATTTGGTTGGCGCTGATGAATGCATATCCCTGTGCTTTCGCCCAGTCGATATAGTCCCCGAGAATCTGCGCGTTGGTTTCACTGGAAGAGTGCAGCAACAGGACGCCGCCGTCTCTCGTTTGGTCCTTTAGAAGTTGCAGCGCTTTGTCGGGTTCCATTTGATTGTCGACTTCCCAGTCATGGTATGTGTTATCCCAAAAGATCGTGGTGTAGCCGAGCTGTCGGTACACCTCCAGCGATTGTTCGCTCCAAAGGCCTTCGGGGGGGCGTGTGAGTGGGGCGATCTTTTCTCCCGTGAGATTCGTAAACTCTGCTTCGAGCTTGAGAAGGTCTGTCTCCAATGCGAGGACGCCGTCGGTACTGATCGTTTGCGGACCGTTTCGATGCTCAAATGTATGGTTGCCGATCGTGTGCCCCTCCGAGAGGATGCGTTGTACGGTATTGGGCACTTCTTCTAAGAAAGCCCCGGTGATAAAGAAGGTCGCCTGTACGCCCTTCTCGTGCAGTGTGTCGAGGATTTTAGTCGCCGTTTGGCCGTAAACCGCACCACAATCAAAGGTTAAGATCAACTCCTGATCAGGTGAGGGCATTTTCGAATATGCATTGTACTCGTTGATGAACTCTTCAATCTCTTTGGTTGCGGGATAGGACCAACCGTACGATGCATTGTCGTACCCTTGTACGGTGTCAAGCTCCGAACGAACCTGCGGCGGCTCGGTCACCGGTTCCGTTTTCTCGTACACGGTTTCCACTCTTCGCGCGCCGACGACGATCGTCTGACCGACGGTTAGAAAATGCGGGTCTTCCAACGCATTCCAGCCGGCGATATTCTCCGGCGTGGTCTCATATTTTTTTGCGAGGCTGATCAGAGTATCTCCGTCTTCTACGGTATGGAGGATGTCTTCCGTCGTCTGGATGATTTCCGTCGTCACGGCGGGCTCTTCCGTTTCCGGGGGTTCGGTAGCCTCGGTGGAAGCCTCAGTGCTCGGGTTTTGAATGACAATTTCAGTTAGCGGCTTCTGGGTGGATCTCGATGTGGTGACGGGATCCTGAGGGGTATCCGTTGCAGGGGCGCTGTTGTCCTCCGCCTCCGTGGGGTCAGTCGGGGGAGAGGCCGTGCATGCAGTGAGAAGTAGAAATAGCCCAATGATGAGGCATAACTTTTTCATTTGCACCTCTCCTTTCTAATTAAACTTTTCTTTGCATGAGAAATCATTATTGAATTCATATAAAACCACTATACGTCTAGCGGTTCTCGGTGTCGACAAAGAAAAGGTTACAATTTATGACAACGCTATCACAAGATGATAAAGAACTAAAAAACCGGGTGCCTGTTATGCAACAGAGCGCCCGATTTAGGATCGCTTGATTCAGCGACGGTAATTATCGTTGTCGTTAACGGATGAGTGTTACGACTTTAGGGGTTTCGCGCCCATCTTGGTGCGAACGTCGTAAACGATCATGAAGGCGACCAAGATGAAACCGAGGTAGCCGTTCAGGCCGTATAAGATATTGACCAGTCCTTTGTATGGGAGGAACCAAGCGACGGCACAACCGACGACGCCGCCGATGATGGTCAGCATTTTGTAGCGGGGGGTTCCTTCTTCGGCGACTCTTGTCACACCGGTCCAGAGGAGAGGTACGGCTGTCGTGTAGATGCCGGCGAAGATGATCAACGCGAAGGCCTGAGCGAGAAGCGGGCTGATTTGGTTGGCGAGCATAAGCGCCGGGATGTCTGCTGTAGCGGTTACGTCGATATGTGAAATCAGAGCGATACAGCAAATGGCGGCTGCACCGAAGATGAACAATGTGGAGATCAGCATACCGGTGTTTACTTCCTTCAGTTTGTTCTTTGCGCCGATTTCAGACAGGAAGGACGCAAACCACAAGATGACGAACCCGCCATAGGACGCACCCGAGGCAAAGGGATTACCGCCTCCGACCTGTGTCAGCTCGTAAGCGCCGTTGTCGATCGCTTGGACATTGGCACCGAAGTTGGAGAAACCGGTGATGCTGGTGATGATCGACACGATTAGGATCAGTGTAATGATGACCGGACCCAGCTTACCTAACGCATTTAAGATTCCATTGAGTCCGAAGACTGCTGTTGCGATGACGGCTACGGTAAGGATGATTGCGCCGACGCCATTGGGGAGACCCCATTGTTGAGCCGCCGTGGAGTTGGCACCGCCACACATGACAATGAAGCACATATAGCAGAAAAAGGCAGAGAAATAGTCATAAAATGTGCCTATGTACTTTCCGCTGTAGTGTTTATATATGTCTCCACCGCGTTCTAATTTAAGGCGATTCCCGTTGGTGGCAAATGAAATATTGGTATACACATAGATTGCAGCTGCAACTAAGATGACGATCATAAATTGCGAGCCGTAGGAGGCTTCGTACTGCATGACCTCTTGCATCGTCGCAAAGCCAGCACCGATATAAAAGGCGATACAAGCACCGCAAAAGCCGATGACGGCACCGATGCTAAGTTTTGATTTTTCCATTGATTTTCCTCTACTTTCTACTCGATTCAAGCGATCTCTTTGAACACAAAAACAAAACAATACACATTTCCTTGGATTGTTTTCTTTGTGCCCGACAGGAGGGCTTCTTCATCGGGTTTGCTTGCAAAGCGGCAACGCACAACCCTATACCAACCGAGCAAAAACTGTAGGGAGACAGAATTTGATCTACTCAAAGTGTACCACGGAAATTTCGAAAAGGGAAGAGTTTGCGAAACATTCGATCGTTTTGCCACAAAAATGCCACAGAAATACGGTATACTGACGAAAGGGGAGGTTGCATCATGAAAACTATACTGATTGCGGACGACAATCCGAACATCATCGATATATTAGTTGAATACGCGAAACACGACGGATACGATCCGATCACAGCCGCCGATGGGGACGAAGCCTTGGAGAAGTTTTCCAAACACCAACCGGATGTGATCCTACTGGATGTCTCCATGCCCAAACAAGACGGGTTTTCTGTGTGTCGCACCATTCGGGAGAATTCGCAGGTGCCGATCATCATGGTGACGGCGCGTGGAGAAGATTTTGAGCGCATTATGGGACTCGATATCGGCGCCGACGATTACATCGTCAAGCCGTTCTCGCCGGGAGAGGTCATGGCGCGAGTGCGCGCCATTATGCGCAGACTCGACAAAGATGCCGAACAGACCGCGAAGGTGATCCATCGCGGAAATTTGCGCGTCTTCCCGGAGACCTACGGGGTCACGATCGATGGCCAGGCGATCAAGCTCACGAAAAAGGAATTTGAAATCCTCTGGTTACTCACCGAGCACCCGGAGAGGGTGTATACGAGAGAACAATTGTTGGATCAAGTGTGGGGCATGGACTATTTCGGCGATACGCGTACGGTCGACTCCCATGTGAAGCGTCTGCGAGCGAAGCTTTCCGAGGTGCCGCACCCCGAGTGGTCGCTTTCGACCGTATGGGGCGTAGGGTATCGGTTCCGAATGGGAGCGGATGAGCAAGATGACGGAAAATAAATCACCGAGTTTTCGCAGCCGGATCGGTCGGATGCAGCGGCGGACGATGGTGTTCTTCTTCCTCGCCACCGCACTCAGCTTTCTGTTTTTCTTTGGATTATACGCCAGGGAGATGCATCGCGTAGAGCTGACGAGGCGAGCTGAGTCCATAGCAAGTGAACTGACCTATATATTACATGCCAACACCGATGAGTCGATAGAGCACGAGATCGCGGAAACAGACGAAGCGCTCGTCACACCCGAAGAGACAGAAGCCGTGACCGGCAGGCAAGGCCAAGGAGCCGGGCAAGGGCAGGGAAGTGGCAGAGGTTTGGGTCAAGGGCAAGGCGCAGAGAGAGGCCAGGGGCCGATGTCCGGGATGGGTCAAGGCTCTATGAGCGGAATGGGACAAGGACCGCAAGGTGGCAGCCGCGGTATGGGGCAAATGGGCAACGGGGCCGGCATGGGCGGATACTTACGATTTCTGGATGACATCGCGCAAGCCGAAACGTGGATCGTCGATAAAAATGCCGACGCCATCGTGACCGGGCAGTCTGCGACGACCATCAGCGAACTCCCCGAGGAAGCGGTCGAAATGATCGGACGCATTTACGACGGACAGACTGTCACGAGCACATCATTTCGAGGCATGCTCGAAGGCGTCAGCACGACGGTTGGCGTACCGGTGAAAGACCCAAGCGGGTCCGTGATGGCTGCATTGCTTTTACATGGAAACCGTGCGGTCGAAATGATGGAGATCCTACCGCCGTTGGGGATCCTCCTAGCGGCGCTCGTAATCTCACTTTTGATTTCCACAATACTCGGTAGAAAACTCGCGCGTTCCATCGAAATGCCGATGACGCAGATGTCCGTGGCGGCACAGCGATTGACGGATGGGGATTACACCGCGCGCTGCCGATATCGTTCCAACGATGAAATCGGAAAACTGGCGGAGAATTTAGATGAACTCGCCGGGCGTCTCTTAGTTTCAAAAGAGGAGAACGAGAAACAGGAAGAGCAACGGCGAGAATTTCTCGCGAGTATTTCTCACGAACTTCGCACGCCGATTACCGTCATTCGAGGATCGCTCGAAACACTGTCCGACGGGATCATCGTGGAGCCTAAGAAAGTCAGTGAATACAGTACGCAGATGCTGAAAGAGATCATTCAGCTTGAGCGCCTCGTGAACGACCTCATGGATTTAACACGCATGCAGAATTCGTCGTTTACATTGCAGTTTGAAGTGGTTCGTCTATCCGACATTTTGTCGGACGCGGTTCGCGGAATGCGGCAGGTCGCAAGAGATAAGGGACTGGAACTGGTGACGACGGGTGACGCCGCCGTGAATGTATGGGGTGACTATACGCGGCTCAAGCAGATGTTGAGCGTCGTATTGGATAACGCGATCAAGTTCTCAAAACCCGGCGCTACGATTTCAATTCGAGCGAGGGCAGATGAAACCGACCGTGCTTTGCACGTCGAGATATCTGACCAAGGGGTGGGGATCCCACAAGACCAGTTGCCGCACATCTTCGATCGCTTCTATACGAAAAAACGAGGTGCCGAGCTCGCCGGGACGGGGTTGGGCTTGGCGATTGCTAAGAGCATCGCCGAGCGACACGAGATTGGGATCGAAGTGAAAAGCGAGATCGGCATCGGCACCACATTCCACTTTCGCATTCCGATCACGGAGATACAACCACAATAACACCTTCAAAATGTACGAAAATCGTACGAAAAAAGACATATCTTTTTTGTATGATAGACGTATCAAAGGGGAAACCCGAACAGAAGGAGAAATAAAATGAAAAAGATGACGCAAAAAATTACGTACGCATTGGCACTCGGCGCGGTATTTTTGGGCTCAACACAAATCGCGTTTGCCGCTGAACCGACAACACCCGAGCTCACCGCGATTCTGCAGGAGGCGATCAACGATGAATACGCCGCCCGCAATACCTATCAGGCGGTACTGGACAAACACGGGAACATCCGCCCGTTTAACCGAATCGTTCGATCGGAAGAAAACCATATTCGCGCGATTGAGCGCATCGCAGAAAACAACGGAGTAACCGTTGTCGCGCCGGAAAACACCATCATCGCCCCGGACACGATCGAAGCGAGCGTCGAAAGAGCCATAGAAATTGAAGAAGAAGATATCGAAATGTATGATGAGCTCATTGCACTCGGTTTGCCGGAAGATGTGGAGAGAATGTTCACCAATCTGCAAAACGGCTCCAGAAACCACTTGGCTGCATTTACCCGTTCGAATAATGGCGAGGGAATGTCCGGCCGAGGCGGCATGGGAATGCGCCGTGGAACGGGCAACCGTGGGATGATGCAGAGGATGCAAATGGATGAAGATGGAGACGGCATTTGTGACGCTTGCGGAAACGCAGCCGGCCAAGGCCGCGGCCGCGGACGCTGGCAATCGGCGGAGTAATAAAAAAGGGGGCGACCCCCTTTTTTAGTTCGCGTAAAACCGTGTAAACAGCTCCGTGATCCAAGCCAAATCCTTCACCCCACCCAGCTCGCGGAACGCGTGCATGCCGAGAACGGCGCACCCCATGTCGATCCCACGGATCCCCGTTTGCGCCTGCACATGCATGCCGGCAGTGGAGCCGCCGCGCACTTCGGAGCGATTCACATAGGCTTGCAGCGGGATATCTCCGGCAATTTGCTTGATGATGGCCGCCGTCTTTGCGGTGGTCGTGTAGCTGTGGCGCGCCGAGTACTTGATAACCGGTCCGCCGTTGATGCGCGGGCGGTTGGTCGGGTCTGATTTTTCCGGGTGCGCAGGGTGTGCCGCGTGCGCCATATCGGCCGAAAGCAGGAAGGATCGGTCGAGTGCGCGTAGGAAGTCCTGCCGGTCGCCGTCCGCACGATAGACGATCTCTTCTAAGAAGTGGTACAACATGGGCGAGTCCGCACCCGTGTCCGCGTGACTGCCGATTTCCTCGTAGTCGAAGGCGGCAAAGATGACGGTGCGCTTGGGCGCTTCCGCGTGCATCATGGCGAGAGCCGCCGTGTAGGTCATGGCGAGATTGTCCAAGTGCGGCGCGCTGATCAGACTTTGATCAAAAGCGACCATGGCGCTCTTTTCACGCGGCACGAGGAATGCGTCGACGTCCAAGATATCGTCTACGGAGATTCCTGTGGCAGCGGCGAGATAGGGGAGCCACTCAAACCCGCTGTCCGAGGTGCCGATCACCGGCAGCATCTCGTCGGAGAGGCTGTAAATATGTCCGCTGTTGGCATTGCTGTCGATGTGCATGGCGACATGGGGGATGGTGACGAGGTCTTCGTCGATCCAAAACAGTCGGGTGGAAACCTTGTCTGCCTCGCGAACCATGAGGCGACCGGCAAGACCCAAGGGGCGGTCCAACCAGCTGTCCCAGATGAGTCCGCCGTAGGGCTCGGTGTTCAGACGAAGCAGCCCTTCTTTATCGATCACCGGATTGGGTTTGACGCGAAAGGTCGGCCAATCCGTATGTGTCGCGATGATGCCGAAGCCCGACTGTTCCACGGGATCCGTACCGATCACACCGGCCAGAAAGGCACCGTCTTCGAAAATTCGATAAAAGCGTTCCCCGGGTTCCAGCGTCTTTTCGGTGCAGAGGTCCTGAAAGCCTGTGGCAGAGAAAAGAACGCGCAATTGTTCGGTCGCGTGGAAAGATGTCGGGCTGTCGTGCAAATATTGAAGAAAATCGTGAGCGTTAAATAATGAGGTCATGCGTTATTCCTTCCTAATCTGTTTTTGATATCGCGGATCGTAAATGTTTTGTGTTCAACAGAGTGGGTGTCAAAATGCACCAGTCGAAACCAAAGTCCGATAATGGGGCCGAGAAAGATGAAGATGAGCACCGTCCCGATTCCCAGCGGCCCGCCTAAAAGAAAGCCGATCAAAGCGGCGGATACTTCGACGATAATACGCGATACCGAAACCGAGAGTCCGGTCTTTCTCATGAGCGTGAGCATCAAGCCGTCGCGAGGGCCTGCGCCGAATCCGGCGCCGATATACAACCAGCTGGCGATCCCGATGATCAGCATCCCGGCAAAAAGAAGGACCACACGGTACACGAGGTTCGGGTAGTAGGGGATCCAGTGATTTTGCAAAATGACATCGACAATCAGGCCGATGACGACGACGTTTAACACCGTGCCGATCCCTAACGGTTCTTCCATAAAAAACGTGATCACGACGATGATGATGCCGACGAGGATGCTCGCCTGGCCAAAAGTGATCCCGAGAATTTGTGTGAGCCCCTGATGAAATGTATCCCATGGCGCGTTGCCGAGTGCAGGGATGATCGTCGCTACGATCCCAAAGGAAAAAATCGTCAGTCCCGCGAGAAGTCGCAGCAAATCGCGTACATAATGCTTCAAATATCCACCTCCTAAATTCTTTCTTAGTGTAACACAGATCGAGAACCGTCGGGAACCTGTGGCGTGATTTCATACGGTGCGATATAATCATGACGAGAAAAGAAAGGGGGCACCATGGAGAAGTATTTCCAACTGAAAGAAAATAACACGACGGTATCCACCGAAGTGATTGCGGGGATTACGACCTTCTTTACGATGTCGTACATCATCTTTGTCAACCCGCTGATCCTGTCCCAAACGGGCATGCCGTGGGGTGGGGTGTATCTGGCGACGATTATCGCAGCGATGATCGGAACGCTGGTCATGGGACTGTTTGCGAACGTTCCGTACGCGCAAGCCGCGGGTATGGGACTCAACGCATTCTTTACGTACACGGTCGTATTCGGGATGGGCTTTAGCTGGCAACAAGCGCTGGCCATGGTCTTTATATGTGGTCTTATCAATATCTTTATCACCGTCACCAAAATCCGAAAACAGATCATACTGGCGATTCCCGGCGCATTACAAAATGCGATCTCGGGAGGAATCGGCTTGTTTATCGCCTATATCGGCTTGAAAAACGGAGGGTTCTTAGAATTCCTGGCCGATCCCGGCACCTATGTACAACTCGATTCAGGTACGGTCATTGCGAACAGCTCCGTCGTACCGGGCTTGGTCCCGTTGAACACCCCCGGCGTATTGCTGGCGCTGTTCGGTTTGTTGCTGACCACCGTACTTCTTGTGAAAAAAGTGCGCGGCGCCATCTTGCTGGGCATCGTGGTGACGACCGCGATCGGAATCCCCATGGGCGTCGTCGACCTCTCGCAAGTGACGAGCGGCATCGGCGTATCGCAGGCATTCTCAGAGCTGGGCGTGACCTTCGGAGCGGCATTAGGCCAAGAAGGACTGCTATCGCTGTTCTCTGATCCGTCCCGCATTACCGACGTGCTCATGACCATCTTCGCCTTCAGCTTGACCGACACTTTTGACACCATCGGCACCTTTATCGGTACCGGTAGACGCTCGGGGATCTTCAGCGAAGAAGACGAGCGACTCATGATGGAAAGAGGCGGCTTCAGCTCCAAGATGGACAAGGCGCTCTTTGCCGATGCGATCGCGACCTCCGTAGGTGCCGTACTCGGTACCTCCAACACCACGACCTATGTAGAAAGCGCGGCGGGAATCGGCGTCGGCGGACGCACGGGGCTTACCTCGGTTGTCGTCGCCGCACTGTTCGGACTTTCGATCTTCTTGGCGCCGATCGCGCAGTTGGTACCCGCGCAAGCAACCGCTGCCGCGCTGATAGTCGTCGGCGTCATGATGTTGGCTGCATTTAAAGACATCGACTGGCCCGACCTCGATCAAGCCATCCCGGCATTCTTCGCCAGCATCTTCATGTGCCTCTCGTATAGTATCTCCAACGGGATTGCCGTCGGATTCGTGTTCTACATCTTGATTAAAGCCGTCAAGGGCCAGATGAAAGATGTACACCCGATCCTCTTCGGCGCCACGGCGCTGTTTGTCGTCAACTATGTTCTCACCGCGATATTTTAGTATTACCTCGAACGCCTTCACGGCGTTCTTTTTTTCTCCATTCCTATGTTATAATCGCATAAAGGAGTGAATGAAATGTCGACACCAACGAGAGAAGAAGCGCTTGCGCTTTTTAAGGAATATAACCAAAGTGAAAGCCTGTATCTGCACGCATTGTCGGTAGAAGCGGTCATGCGCCATTTTGCGGAGAAACTGGATCCGGACAATGTAGATCGCTGGGGCGTCATCGGGTTAGTCCACGACTTGGATTACGAGAAATACCCGGAACAACACTGCCTGAAGACCGAAGAGATCCTCACCGAAAGAGGATGGCCGGCGGAAGATGTGCGCGCCGTCGTCTCGCACGGTTACGGCATCTGTACCGATGTGGAGCCGATCGAACCGATCGAGAAAGTGCTCTTTACGATCGACGAACTCACAGGATTGGTGATGGCGACAGCGCTCATGCGACCGAATAAGTCGATCCTCGATATGGAAAAGAAGTCTGTGAAGAAAAAATGGAAAGACAAAGGGTTCGCGAAAGGTGTGGACCGAGAGATCATCGCACAGGGTGCCGAGCGCTTGGGCATGCCGATCGACGATGTCATTCACGAAACGATTATGGGGATGCGAACCGTCGCCGAAGAGATCGGCCTCGCCGGAACCCCCGCTGAATAGGAGGAACGATGGAAAAAACTCGACTGCGTTTTGCGCCGAGCCCGACCGGTTATTTGCATATCGGCGGCTTGCGCACGGCGCTCTATAATTATCTGTATGCCAAACAAAAGGGAGGCGACTTCCTGCTTCGCATTGAAGACACCGACCGCACGCGCTTCGTGGAAGGCGCCATGGAAAACCTGATCCATTCATTGTCATGGGCAGGCCTTTCGATCGACGAAGGCGTCAAGCTGGAGGATGAGACCCTCGTACAGGTGGGGCCGCATACGCCGTATATCCAGTCGGAACGCGTCGCCAAAGGCGTGTACGACGAGATCGCCGAGAAACTGGTAGAGCAGGGTGATGCCTACTATTGCTTCTGCACCAAAGAGCGACTGGACAATCTTCGCGGGCAGCAAAAGGCCGACGGCAAGGTGCCGCGTTATGACGGGCTCTGCCGCGCGATCGACCCGGAAGAGGCCAAAGCGCGCATCGCCGCGGGAGAAGAGCATGTGCTCCGCATGAAGCTCCCCGTCGGCGGGACGATCTCGTTTGACGACATCATCCGCGGGCATCAGGATATATCGGCAGACGATCTGGACGATCAGGTGCTCATCAAATCGGACGGGTTCCCCACGTATCACCTCGCCGTCGTCGTCGACGACCACGACATGGAGATCACCCACGTGGTCCGCGGGGAAGAGTGGTTGCCCTCCACGCCGAAGCACGTGTTTTTGTACGATGCACTCGGTTGGGAAAAACCCGCGTATGTGCATTTGCCGACGGTGCTCAATAAAGACCACAAGAAATTGTCCAAACGAAACGACGACGTCGCCGTGGAAGACTTTATCGCCCAAGGCTATTTGCCGGAAGGGCTGATCAACTACCTCGCATTGGTCGGGTGGTCACCGGAGGACAATCAGGAGATATTTACGCTGGAAGAGCTCGTTCCCGCGTTTGATTTCACCCGCGTATCGTCCAGCGGCGGCATCTTTGACCGCGACAAACTTAATTGGGTGAACGCACAGCATATCAAGAGCAAATCGGATGAAGAACTGGGCGCGCTGTTCTCGCCGTATTTGAAAGATGCCGGAAAGATCGACGATACAACGGATCCCGAGTGGCTCAGTCTCTTGGCACAGACCTATAAGGAAAGTTTACAGACCTTGGCGGACATCGTACCCGAATCGGACATGATCTTCGCCGAAGAGATTCGGATCGAAGAAGACGAGGCGAAAGAATATGCCTCCCTGCCCCATGTGAAAGAACTTGCGCAGGCGTTTAAAGAGCAGGTGGAAGCGCTGGAGACCTTTGACGCGGCGTCGGTAAAGGGGATTATGAAAGCGGTCCAAAAGCAGACCGGAGTGAAAGGGAAAGACCTCTTCATGCCGGTTCGCGCGATGATCACCGGCAATGTCCATGGCCCGGACCTTACGAATGTGTTTTTGCTCCTCGGCAAAGAAAAGCTGCTGAAGAGGATCGAAGGCTATCTTTAGAAGACGTACGTCATAAGGAGAGACCATGCAAATTTACAATACACTCACGAGAAAAAAAGAGACCTTTGAACCGGTAGAAAAAAACGTCGCCCGCATCTATGTCTGCGGACCGACGGTGTACAACTATATCCACATCGGCAACGCCCGCCCGCTGGTCGTGTTTGACACCCTGCGCCGTTACCTCCTTTATAAGGGGATGGACGTGCGCTATGTCCAAAACTATACCGACATCGACGACAAGATCATCAACAAGGCGAAAGAAGAAGGCGTGTCGATCGACAAGATCACGGAGAAATTCATCAAAGCGTATGAAGAAGACTCCATCGGCTTAAACGTATTGGAAGACCACACGAATCACCCGCGCGCCACCGAGCACATCGATGACATGATCGCCTTTATCGAAGGATTGATCGAAAAAGACGCGGCGTATGCAGTGGAGGGCGACGTGTATTTTGACGTATCCAAAGCCAAGAACTACGGCCGCCTCTCCAAAAAAGAGATCGATGACCTGATCTCCGGAGCGCGCATCGACGTGAACGAGCAAAAGAGAAACCCGCTCGACTTCGCCCTTTGGAAGGCGAGAAAAGTCGACGATGAACCCGCTTGGGAGAGCCCGTGGGGGATGGGGCGCCCGGGTTGGCATATCGAGTGCTCCGTCATGGCGAAGACCTTGCTGGGCGACACGATCGACATCCACGCCGGTGGCTCCGACCTGCAGTTCCCGCACCATGAAAACGAGATTGCACAGTCCGAAACGCTCACCGGTAAGCCGTTTGCAAACTACTGGATGCACAATGCCATGATCACGATGGACGAGGAGAAGATGAGCAAGTCCCTCGGCAATATTCGCACGATCCACGAGCTCAAAGAAGAATACGACTTAGAAGCCGTCCGCTATTGGCTGCTGTCGGCACATTACAGAAACCCGATCGACTTCTCGGGCGAGGTGATGGACCACGCGAAAAACGGGCTCCAGCGCCTATACAATGCCAAGGACCGCTTACAGCGCTTGCTGAAACAAGCAGAGCATAAAGGCGAACAGAAGCTCGACTACAAAGAGTATCTGGAGAGCTTCGACGCCGCGATGAGCGACGACTTAAACACGGCCGACGCCATCAGCGTGATCTTCAACTTCGTAAAATACGCCAATCAGGAGATCGACGAGTCCACCTCCTGGGAAGATGTGCAAAACGCCGTCGACACCTTGTCCACCATGGCGGGCGTGCTCGGGCTGCTTTATAAAAATGAAGACACCGATATCGACGAAGAGATCAACGAGTGGATCCAAAAGCGGGAAGAGGCGCGCAAAGAGAAAAACTATGCCGAGGCCGACCGCATCCGTGACGAGCTCAAGGCCCGTGGGATCGAGCTCAAAGATACGCCCTCCGGCGTGGTCTGGTCCAAGGTGAAATAATGCGAGTCGACCTCTTAGCCTATACGCCGGACGGTGAAAAACTCATCGCATCCGCGGCAAAGCTCTGCTATTCGAAGGTCGGCGTCGCTGATCTATTAGAAGATATGTCCGAAGAATCCGCTTCGGGCTTTCTTTCTATGCTTACGGATATCGGCCACGTGTCGCCGATCGAGCACGTCACGCTGACCTTCGGCGTCGAAGGCGTGTCGCGTTCGCTGACCCATCAGCTGGTGCGCCACCGGATCGCGAGTTATTCTCAGCAGTCGCAGCGCTATGTGCATCTGGAGGCCTTCGAGTACATCGTGCCGCCGTCCATCGCGGACGATGAAAAACTCTCGGTCATGTTTCAAAACACGATGAGAGACTTGCAAGCCGTGTACGACGAGCTCGTCGAAGGACTCAAGCCGAAGAATTTCGACAAGTACCGCCAATTGGGTTTTTCTGAAAAAGAGAGCAAGATGCGCGCGGAAAAGGACAGCTTAGAAGACGCGCGCTATGTATTTCCCAACGCCTGCGAGACCAAGATCATCTTTACGATGAATGTGCGCTCGCTGCTGCATTTTATTGAACTGCGCTCCTGTAACCGCGCGCAATGGGAGATTCGGGAACTCGCCGTCAAAGTGCTGGAAAAAGCCCAGGAAGCGTATCCGACCCTGTTTCGAAATGCCGGCCCCAAATGCCTTCATGGTCCGTGCCCCGAAGGCCGCATGACCTGTGGCAAACAGGAAGAAGTGCGCGCGTACTCCCGGCAGCTGAAAGAGAAGCACCATGAGTGATCTCATCTACGGGCGAAAGCCGGTCTTGGAAGCGCTGAAAAGCGGAGAAACCATCGAGAAGATGTATCTGCAAAAAGGCGAGCGAAAGGGCTCTATCATAGAAATTGAGAAAAAGGCGAAGCAGATGGGGCTCCTCGTCCAGTTTTGCGACCGTGAAAAGCTCGATCAAATGACCGAAGGCGGCAATCACCAAGGCGTTTGCGTACTTCGCACCGAGATCGAATACAAGAGCCTCGACGATCTGTTCGCCATCGCCGAATCGCGCGGGGAGAAGCCGTTCTTTTTGCTGCTCGACAAAATCACCGACCCGCACAACTACGGTGCGATGCTTCGCACCGCCGAGGTGTGCGGCTGCCATGGGGTCATCGTGCCCAAAAGAGATAGCGCGCCCATGAGCGCCGTCGTCCACAAGACGTCCGCCGGTGCATCACAGCATATCGCGATCTGTCGCGTCTCCAATCTAACCGACACCGTCGACAAGATCAAAAAAAGAAATGTCTGGGTGTACGGCGCCGATATGGGCGGCACGCACTATACGAAAACCGATCTCAAAGGAGCCATCGCCATCGTCATCGGCGCGGAGGGCAGCGGTCTTTCGCAAAATCTCGCCACCCATATGGATGGCATCCTCTCGCTTCCGGTCCGAGGACAGGTGGATTCGCTCAACGCTTCCAACGCGTGCGCCGTCCTTCTCTACGAAGTTTTGCGACAGAACGATGTCCAAAGCTGAGTTTCTCGTCTTTGTCGACGGCTACAATCTCATCCACGCATGGGCTCCGTTAGCGGCGCGGCTTGAAGAAGACTTGGACCTCGCACGGGCCGAGCTGATGGAGATCCTCGCCGAGTACAAGAGCCTCACTGGCAACCGCGTAGTGCTCGTCTTTGACGCGCACAAAGTCAAAGGGCGCACACAACATGAGGAAAACTACAAGGGGATCAAGGTCGTCTATACGAAATCGCTTGAGACCGCCGACTTGTATATCGAACGAAAGCTACTGGATCGCCCGCCTCGCTACCGCGTGATGGTCGTCTCCAACGACAGCATGATCCAGCAGATTATCTTAGGGCGCGGCGGCATGCGCATGACCGTCCAGGAATTTATGACCACACTGGAAGATCAAAAGCGCACGATCCGCCGCAGAAAAAAACGGGAAATCACCGTCCAAAATACGAATCTCGTGTCCATCGAAGAGCTCCTCAACGAGCAGGAATCACGGTTTGAAGCCGATGAGAGCTCCTAAAAAAATTATTTTGAAAATCGGTTGACAAGTTGCGCGTTATCCCTTATCATAATTGGAGCGCGCCCTTGTAACTCAGATGGTAGAGTACTTCCTTGGTAAGGAAGAAGTCACCGGTTCAATTCCGGTCAAGGGCTCCACACCGACCTGCGGGTCGGTTTTTTTTGTTTTGTAGGGTATTAATATTAAGAACGTGAATATCTTCAATAGGAGGTATGACCATGTTGAATATCGCGGTTCTGGATGACAATAAGATATTCTTAGATAAAATTTACGATCAGATTATTGAGTTATTGCCGGATTTTCAAATACGAGTCGATCTGTTTACGGAGTCTTCTCATTTACTTGAAGAGCGTAAAAAAAGAGGATATCAATTGTATCTACTCGATATCGTCATGCAAAATATGACAGGGATTGAAGTCGCCAAGTTGATACGGGAAACGGATTATCAATCTGAAATCGTCTTTATTACCTCTCATAAGCACTTTGCGCTTGAAGGATACCAAGTGAGAGCTTTGGATTATTTGGTTAAGCCGATCGATCCCGCCAGTTTACAAAGAGTATTGCAACATACAATACGCAAGACGGATACCATCGTTCCCATGGTGTCGATCACGGAATACAATAGGAGAGTGCTATTGCCGATCGACGAGGTGATCGCAGCGGAGAAGGTAGGGCGTAAAACACTTATCCATACGATTTTCGGCGATGAATATGAGACGAATGAAAGTATGAGAAGTTGGATGGCTCGCTTACCGAATAAGAGTGATTTTGTGCCCATTAATAGAGGAACTTGTGTGCAACTATCACATGTATGGAGAATCGCAGCATCTAAGGATGAAAAACTTGGATACTATATCGAAACCAGAAATGGGAAAAGATTTGCTGCGAGCCATGAAGGGATTAAATTCTTACAGAAGAAGATAATTGAGAGGTCTTGACGATGGAGATGACCACGTTTCACTTGATCAATAATTTGATGGAGTTCTATATTGTCTATCGGTATTTCCAAATCTATTTGGGTCGATTCCGCCGGTCGATGAAAGAAGTCATTATACTAACCTTTCTGTTATTTGTTCTTTACACGATAGTCAATATGATTGGTTTACCCTTACTCAATCTAGTTGCATTCAATCTCACGCTGCTGATCATTAGCATGCAATTTGAAGGAACTTGGAAGCGAAAAATCTTCTATATACTTGCTTTGGATGGCTTAATCGTCGGAATCGAGTTATTACTCTTCCAAATCTTTCGTCTATTGGGACATGATATGGTCGGAAACTATATATACCATGGATTAACAGCGACGATCATTCGTTTGTTCGTGGTCCATTTTTTGTGTTTGAAGCATAAAAGCAGAGAATATGAACTCGAAACAAAAAGCGTTGTGACGATCTCTATGGTGTGGGGGCTGTTATTAATTTACATTCTAGTCTTTACGCCTGATATCCATACAACAGCAGAAGCGAGTGCGAGATGGATATTCTTAGAGGTGATGCTTCTTGTGTTATCGATAATGGTGTGGTCATTAATCGAGGTTTCGGCTCAAAACTACTCCAATCGAATGAAAGAACGAGAAGCGGCCATGCGCTTGGAAATGCAGGAGACCTATTATCGTCAATCAAAAGAACACGAATCAGATATTCGTCGATACCGTCATGATATGAAGAATTCATTATTAGGCGTATTAGGAACGGATAAGAATAAATGGGAAGAGAAGTTAGGCGAGCTCGTTGAAGAGTTAGACAGAATCTCGATGCATGATTACAGTGAAAATGAAATGATCAACTTCATTCTAAACCATAAAATTCCGAAAATGTCCATATTGCCTGAAAATCTAAGAATAAAAATTGTCGCTCCGAATATCCTCAATATTCGAGCAACTGAATTTTCGGTTTTATTAGGAAATCTGCTGGATAATTCAGTGGAGGCATTGCAGAATTTACCGATCGAAAAAAGAATGCTCAAAGTAGAGATAGATTATTGCCCGCCGATAACAAAAATATATGTATCGAATACTTATGATCCTGAGCAAGAAAACCGAAATGCGTTCGATCCGGATCGAGGGATCGGCTTATCAAGCGTTCAACAAATTGTCGCAAAATACGGAGGTACATATCATGTTTTCAGGGACAAGGACACCTACTCAACCGAGATCATCATGACATTGTTATAGCAAAAAGTTAAGGGGTTGAAAAGAAACGCACGGTTTTGAGAAGTTCAAGCAAGGTTCGATAGTAAATTATTTCTATGTGCTAGAATATGTTTAGGAAAAACGGAGTACAAATCATGAGATTGATTAAGGCGTTCATCATAAACCTAGGATTACTACTTGCCTATATTGAACTAGAATCAGGAAGTTCGTTCATTTGGTATATTGACGAAGAAAGAGAAGACATCAAAAATCTGTTCAGAAATCGATATCCCAAATGAATGCAAATATTAAGATGGACAATATTCAAGACATGAATAAGATATCCAAATTTGGATACAAATCAACATTGAGGAGGATTCTCGTAACAGTTCCTCATTTAGCAATTGGTCTAACTCATCATGTGTTCCTTGAAACTCTAGTATTATTAGTAATTCTCTCCTGTTTGTTCAGTACCAACAAAAGTGGCCATTGTAAAACTCGGCTAGGATGTTACATGAAGACAACTACTGTCATTATGATCTTAGTTTTTGTCCTGATCAGGATAAAAACTGCAATTCGGTAAGTACTACGATCTTTAACTCGCAATGATAACGAGAAATTGTGAATTTTGGTTCTCGCATGATTTAAATATTTTTCTGAATTTGATCGCTCGCTATGAGATTCGATGTATAATGAAAGGAAGCTAGAAATGTTTAAAAAGAGAAAAGCTTACGTAGTTCTATTCGTAAGTATCCTGTTTGTGTCACAACTCGTTTTTGCTGCTAATTGGAGTGCGCGAGGCACATATTATCTAACAGGCGATGAAACCTATAAGTACTATACTACAGATGGCGTAAAGTTATCTGCAGTAAAAAGTACATCCAGTCAGTATCTATATATTGACACATATTGGAGAACTATGACAACCGCACCTGCCTTTATGTTGCGAAATTCAAACAATGAAATGAGAAGTAACGAGGTAAACTGTGCAACTGCGGGCAATCGAGCAACCGGAAATGGCAATATCGGGGATGTTGGCTATCGTTACTACGCTTCACTCCGAGCGGGCTGATTACAATATGGAGATGATACAATAAATATTGACTTCACACCTGATTAACTTCCAAAATTCGATAGCGAGCGATCGGAAAGGAGGGGAGTGTCTTGATTAAGCACTGGTTTAACGTATACTTTAAGAATCGGTCAACAATTCTCATAATTGGGTTTTTTGTTGCCCTTGGCATGTTATCGTTTGTGTTTTCAAACGCACCCATTACAATTTATAAAGAAATGCTCATCAATCCTCCGGAAGACATTAATGTAGAAAATACTGCGCGAATTGTCACTGAATGGAAAGCGTTCTACCATTTCTTCAACTTTATTTATGAATCACCGTTACATATTTTGGGGATTTTTGCACAACTTGCGTTTATTGGAGTGTTTATTTCTCCACAGTATTTATTCGATGTTCAATCGGGATACGGCGTTTATTACATGACGAGGACTAACTATCATGATTACTCGAAAACTGTTTTAGTGGCGCAAGGATTGTATCTGATTTGTATTACTGCGATATCGTACGCGCTTGTGTTTCTATTGCATTTTGCCTTCTCAGGATTTCAGCTAGGTGTGGGTTTTGTAGGTGGAATGGATGTGCACTTAAAAGAAGGGATTTTATTATTTGTTGCTCAGGTAGCGCTAATGGTCATTTATTATCTAATTGTTAACAGCCTGACGCTGCAACTATCTACATTTATTCGCAACCGATATGTACTGCAAGGTTTGCCACTGGTATTGTTTGGATTTGTACCACTGACAATAACCGGAACGATTGCGAAGATCAACCCAACTTGGGGTGGAGATTTAGTCCCGCTTTCCGTCAATTATCTTGGCGTCGTGATTAAGTGGTTTTTAGCGTCGGGTAATGATGCAAGCATCATTCTTCGGCAATTGATGAGCTTTATTGTACTTATTGCGGTAGGCTTTGTTCTTTATCGGATAAATACCGCTTCGTTTACGAAGAACTATCTACCTTAGAGAACACTGACTATGAATAGACGCATACGCTTGTTATTACTATTTGTCTTCTTTTTTGGCCTACAGCTCTATTTTCTGGTTTATGAAGGAGTGATTAAAACCGGCGATGGTACCATAAGCCGCTTTATCTATGCGAATTACGATCAGGTTCAGTATTCGCTGTTTTTTATGACGATCTTCTTGTTTCTGTATATTCATATTGTTAGAATACCGGTTCTAAAACCTGAGTACTATATTCGCCTTAGAAACCGCATAGTTTCTTACGTCGTCGAAGAGAGCGTTCAAGGAGGCGCCTTTTTAGCAACCGTGCTGTACGGAATTATCCTCGCAACGGGTTTGTTATTTGGCTTACATATCGATAGTTTTTCGTATGTGTTACTTGCGTACGGAAGGCTGGTACTCTATTTTATTGCGGGATATCTATTGTATTGGATGTTTTATTTTATAACAGAGCGAGAAGTACTCGCGATGGTAGGTTATTTGCTGAGTCAATGGGTCGTTAGCGTACTTTATAGCTTAATCGATTTTTATGTTTTTGGTCTCTACAAACCATCACACAATGTAATTTCGATCTTATTCGCCATATATTCAGTTTTGATCGGCTTAGTAGCGACGTTTGTACTGATTAAGAAACAGAGAAAGGATTTCTTCGTAAGATGAAAGCTTATTTCTTTCTGTTACTCGTGTCTCTATTATTACAGTTCAGCGCCTATCAGAGTAGCGGCTTGAGATTTCTATTATTTCCCAGTGACAGCCAACAGTTTTTGTTCGTTGCCTATATTCTATTACTGGTTGTATTCTCGACAGGAATTTGGGCGGTTATAACGGCAGAATTAGACATTTTGAAACTGTCACCCTATCTGTTGACTCGATTGGATCAGAAAAAGGCGAAACTCATAAGGATCACGATGAAGTCAAGTGTTAGAATTGGTCTAATCACAGCGATGCTTTTTGCGCTTCTATATTCATTACGATTCTTTGAGGCGGGTAGTGCAAAGGCAGTTGTTATTTCCGTATTTTTGACCTGGTTACTCTGGGGTTCCTTGATTTCCATGTTGATTTGGATGCAGATGGGTTATCAGAGAATACTTATTTCGGCCATTTTTGTGTTTGGAGCATCCATGTTTATTAGCACGATAAGTCCAGAATGGGCCATTCTCGCGTTCTATACTCCTTGGATGGATGCGAACTTGATTACAATGTTAATTCAGAAGAGTCTTATAAGTGGCGTGCTATTGTGGGGTAAATTCAGAATTCAAAAGAAGTTTGAGGCAATTGGAGGTAGACTATGATTGATGTTCGTCATGTTAACAAAGAGATTTCCGGCAATGTAGTTTTACAGGATATCCATTACGCATTCGAAAAAGGAAGGCTATATTTATTGAACGGACACAACGGGTGCGGGAAAACTATGCTCTTGCGTCTTTTATGTCGACTGATCACGCCGAGTTCCGGTGAAGTCGTTTTTTCAGACCCAAATCTTCGATTTGGTGTAATTATTGAGACTCCCACTTTTCTAGAACATGAATCCGCGGAGTACAATCTGACATTTTTAGCTTCGATACAAAAGAGAATTGGCAAGCGGGAGATCGACGAGGTGCTTAGAGACTTTGACTTGTATGATAGGCGAAAACAAAAAGTGTCCGTCTATTCATTGGGGATGAAACAACGATTGGCATTGGCGCAAGCGGTAATGGAAGACCCGGACGTCCTTCTTCTTGATGAGCCGTTCAATGCATTGGATGATGAAAACTTTGGGCGCGTTCTCGCCATGATTCCAAATTGGAAAGAAGCAGGGAAATGCATTGTAATCGCCTCACATGGGAATCCGTTGCAGGGTACCGGACTGGTAGATGATATACTGACGATGAATAATGGGAGGATCAATCCGAAAGAGTCCTGATGAGTGACACTTTCACTACTGATCTATTTAGCATAAAAGGACCGTGCTCTTTGACAGGCACGGTCTCATATTTTGGTCTTATTTTGCTTCTTTGCAGTTTTCTTCTAAATAGTGGATGATGTCCAGCGACTCATACATCGGCTTGCCGTCGATGAGGAGCATCGGAACTTGGTCTTGTCCGCCGAGTTCGAGCAGCTCTTCTTGCGCGCCGGCGTCGGCTTTGATGTTTTTCATCGGGATCTCAATATTGTTTCTCTCCATAAAACGCGTAACGCGTTGGCAGAAGGGGCATTCGGGTTTGTAATACAGTACTAGGTTTGGCATTTTTTCCTCCTAAAATTTTGATACAGATAGTATACCCAAATTCTGTCGATTCTCTAACTGCGGTACCTTTCGGTTGACATCTGCGATATACTGAGAGTGAAACAAATATCGAAATAGAGGAGAGTACATGAAAAAGATTACATTGCTGATCGTATTTCTTGTTTTGCTTTCGGGTTGTTCGAGAGCCAATCCGTTTCATGAAAATAAAACAGAAGTAGCGACGCAAACGGAAGGAATGTCGGAAACGACGCCGGAAAACGCGACGGAAGCACAACCGGTGACGGAACCCATGACGGAAGCGGCGACTGAGCCGGCGACGGAAAAAGCGCCGGATACTGGCACGATCGACTTATCGCTCAAACCCTCGGAAGGCGGCAAGATTATGGTGCTCATGTACCATAATATCGGCGAAGAGGAAGAAGAATGGGTCCGCACGCCGGAGAACTTCCGTAGCGATCTGGAGACTCTGTATGAGAAGGGGTATCGCCCGATTCGCCTGACGGATTATGTCAGCGGAAATATCACCACGCCGGCCGGTTACACGCCTTATGTTATTACTTTTGACGATGCGAGAGAAAATAACTTCAGCTACTTACCGGACGGATCGATCGACCCGGATTGTGCGGTCGGCATCCTGATGCAGTTTGCCTCCGAGCACGACGACTTCCAACCGCATGCGACTTTCTTTGTGAACGGACCGGTTCCGTTCCGCGTGGAAGGGGAAGAAGTAGAGAAAGTGAAGTTCATGATCGAAAACGGCATGGACATCGGGAACCACAGCTATGGTCACGAGGATTTCACCGTCTTAAATGGCGACGAACTCCAAGAGTCGATCGGCTGGCAGGCGAATTATCTGGAGTCGATCGCGCCGGAAGGATATAAAGTCAACACGCTGGCACTGCCGTTTGGTAGCCGACCGGACGATTCGTCGCTGAGCCACTATCTGCAAAGCGGGGAGTACGAGGGCAAGACCTACGACAATGTCGCGATACTAGACGTGGGCTGGGACCCGTGGTACTCGCCATTCCATCATTCGTTTGACCCGTACACGATCCACCGCGTGCGCGCGAGCGAAATCAATGTCGACGGCGTCGGGCTGTATGACTGGCTGGCGACTTTCGACAACAACCCGGAAGACCGCTTCATCTCGGATGGAGATCCGAAGATCGTATCGGCGCCGTCGGATTGGGCGGATGTGCTGATCGCGCCGGAAGACAAAATTCTGTACTTGTATGAGCCGAAGGAATAAGGAAATTCCCCAAAACATAATAAAGACGCACTTCCTTGACTGGGTGCGTCTTTTTTGGTAAACTGTACTGTATGAAACTTTACGATGGGATGGTGCGCTTATTTTCTCTTTGGACCATTCTATCACAGAAGAAAGTAAATGAGAAGAGGAAGACAATTGGTCGAACGCAAGGGGAGTGTTGAGTATGGTGCATGACGTTTACTATGGCAAGCGACTTCGTAAGAGCTATTCGAGAATTCCGGAGGTTTTAGGGCTTCCGGATTTAATTGCGGTTCAGACGAAATCGTATGACTGGTTTATTAAAGAGGGTCTGAAAGAGATTTTTGACGATATTTCTCCGATCGAGGACTACTCGAGAAATATGTCGCTCCACATCGTGGACTACTATTTTGAAGAGAAACCGAAATATTCGGAGCAAGAGGCCAAGGAGAGAGACGGCAACTATGCAAAGGCACTGAAGATCATCGCACGACTTCGCAACGAAGAAACGGGCGAGATCAAAGAGCAGGAAGTCTTTATGGGCGACTTCCCCCTGATGACGGACAAAGGGACCTTTATCATCAACGGTGCGGAGCGGGTCATCGTCAATCAGTTGGTCAGAAGCCCCGGAGCCTATTATCATGATGAGATCGACAAGTCCGGAAACCGACTTTTTTCTTCTACTATTATTCCAAACCGCGGCGCATGGATCGAATACGACTCGGATGCGAACGACGTCGTGTATGTACGTCTCGACCGCACGAGAAAGCTACCGGTGACGACGCTGGTACGCGCGCTGTTTCGCGATCTCGGCACGAATGACGAAATGCGCGAGCGCTTGGGCGATTCCAAATATTTAAACGCAACGCTTGAAAAAGAGATTTCTCATACGCGCGAAGAAGCCATTATTGAAATTTATAAAAAGTTAAAGCCGGGTGACCCGGCGGCGCTGGAGAGCGCCGAGCAGCTGATCGAAAACCTGCTGTTTGACCCGAAACGTTACGATCTGGCGAAAGTCGGACGCTATAAATTCAACAAAAAACTCGCCCTCTCGGCTCGTATCGTCGGACAAGCTGCCGCGGAAGATGTGGTAGATGCAAACACCGGCGAGATCCTCGTCATGCAAGGGGAGACGATCGACAAAGATGCGGCGCAAGCGATTGAAGATGCCGGCGTCGAAATGGTCGTCGTACAGATCGGGGATCAAAAGGTGCACGTGGTCGGGAACCAATTCGTTCGCTTGGAAGCGTTCAATCTGCCGTTTGACGGCAAGGCGATGGGCTTAAGCGAAAAAGTGCACTACAAAAAGATGCGCGAAGTGATCGACACCTACGGAGACGACCCGAAAAAGCTGGAAGTAGAAGTCAGAAACAATATCAAACTGATCTCACCGAAAAACATCACGAGGGAGGACATTCTCGCGACGATCAGCTATCAGCTGAACCTTTTCTACGGTTTGGGACAAACGGACGATATCGACCACTTGGGCAATCGACGCGTGCGTTCGGTCGGAGAACTCCTGCAAAACCAATTCCGTATCGGGATGAGCCGTATGGAAAGAGTTGTCAAAGAGCGTATGGCGACGCAAGATCCGTCACAGGCGCAACCGACTTCTCTCATTAATATTCGACCGGTATCGGCGGCGATCAAAGAATTCTTTGGCTCGTCTCAGTTATCGCAGTTTATGGACCAAACCAACCCGCTCTCTGAGCTGACACACAAAAGAAGAATGTCGGCACTCGGACCGGGCGGACTCTCCAGAGACCGCGCGGGCTATGAAGTCCGCGACGTACACCACTCTCACTATGGAAGAATTTGCCCCATCGAGACGCCGGAAGGTCCGAACATCGGGCTGATCACTTCGATGACGACGTACTCACGCATCAACGAATACGGCTTTATCGAGACGCCGTTCCGCGTGATGGACAAAGAGAACAAGCGCGTTACGAATCAGATCGAGTACCTGACGGCCGATGTCGAAGACCAATATGTCGTCGCACAGGCGAATGAGCGATTGGACGAAGAAGGTCGTTTCATTAACGAGAGCGTCTCGGGTCGTGGTATCAACGGTGAGAACGACATTTATCCGGTTGACCTGATCGACTATATGGACGTCTCGCCGCAGCAGATCGTCGCGGTGGGTACGGCGATGATCCCCTTCTTAGAAAACGACGACGCCACGCGTGCCCTGATGGGTTCCAACATGCAGCGCCAGGCGGTTCCGCTTCTGAAATGTGAAGCGCCGATCATCGGCACGGGGATCGAATACAAGGCGGCGAGAGACTCGGGCGTTGCGGTACTGGCGAAAAATGCCGGTACGGTGACCAAAGTCAGCGCTGACCAGATTACCGTCAGACGCTCAGACGACAACCAATTAGATGAATACAAACTCCTCAAGTTTAAGCGCTCCAACCAGGGAACCACCATTAACCAGCGTGCGATCGTGCGCGCGGGGGAAGTGGTACAAAAGGGCGACGTCATTGCGGACGGCCCCTCGACCGACCTGGGCGAGATCGCACTTGGGAAAAATATCCTCGTCGCATTTATGACGTGGGAAGGTTACAACTACGAGGACGCGATCCTCATCAATGAAAAAATCGTCGCAGACGACGCGCTCACATCGGTCCATATCGAAGAGCATGAGAGCGAAGCGCGCGACACAAAACTCGGGCCGGAAGAGATCACGAGAGACATTCCCAACATTTCGGACGATATGAGAAAGCACTTGGACGACTCGGGTGTGATTATGGTCGGTGCGGAAGTGAAAGCCGGCGACATCCTGGTCGGAAAAGTCACGCCGAAAGGGGAGACGGAACTCTCGGCAGAAGAGCGCTTACTGCGCGCCATCTTCGGTGAAAAAGCGCGTGAGGTCAGAGACACATCGCTTCGCGTGCCGCACGGGGAGACGGGAATCGTCGTCGACGTAAAGCGCTACTCGCGTGAAAACGGAGACGAATTGTCGCCGGGCGTGAACGAAGTCGTTCGCGTGTACGTCGCGACGAAGAGAAAGATCAATGTCGGCGACAAACTCTGCGGACGCCACGGAAACAAAGGCGTCGTATCGCGCATTCTGCCGGAAGAGGACATGCCGTTCCTGCCGGATGGCCGCGCGATCGAGATCGTACTCAATCCGTTGGGCGTACCGTCACGTATGAACCTCGGGCAGGTCTTGGAAGTGCACCTGGGAATGGCCGCGAAAAAACTCGGCTGGCACGTGGCCACGCCGGTATTTGACGGGGCATCGGACTTCGACATCATCGACACACTGGAGCAGGCGGGGTATCCGTCGTCCGGAAAAGTGCGTTTGCGCGATGGTCGAACAGGCTCACCGTTTGATAACGACGTTACCGTCGGCTATATGTATATGTTGAAACTCCACCACTTGGTCGACGAAAAGATCCACGCGCGTTCCATCGGACCGTATTCGCTCGTCACCCAACAGCCGTTGGGCGGTAAAGCGCAATTCGGCGGTCAGCGCTTCGGTGAAATGGAAGTCTGGGCACTGGAAGCCTACGGCGCATCGCATATGCTGCAAGAGATGCTGACGGTCAAATCGGACGACATCGTAGGACGCGTCAAGTCTTATGAGGCGATCGTCAAAGGGGAGAATATCCCGGAACCGGGCATCCCCGAATCCTTTAAAGTATTAATCAAAGAGCTTCAGTCGCTGGCGTTGGACATCAAGGTCCTCACGGAAGACGAAGAAGAGATCGAATTTAGAGAAACCGACGACGAAATGTTGGATTTCAATGAAGTAGAAGACAGTATGGACAAAGATCAGGTCATCGTCAACGACATCGACGAAAAGTCGGACTATATCATCACCGATATCGACGAGGAAGAAGACGCGGAACAGGGTTCCGATGACCCGTATGATACGAGCGACGAGTACCTATAGGAAAGGAGAACTCCTTGCACGAATTAAACAATTTTGACTCCATCCGCATCGGATTGGCGTCCCCTGAGAAGATCAGGCAGTGGTCCCGTGGTGAGGTAAAAAAACCCGAAACCATCAACTATCGTACGTTGAAGCCGGAAAAAGAGGGGCTGTTCTGTGAGAAAATCTTTGGTCCGACGAAGGACTGGGAGTGCTCCTGCGGCAAGTACAAGCGCATTCGTTACAAGGGCGTCGTGTGCGAAAAATGCGGCGTCGAGGTGACCAAAGCGAAAGTGCGCCGAGAGCGCATCGGGCACATCGAACTGGCGGCCCCGGTGTCGCACATCTGGTATTTCAAGGGGATCCCGTCCCGCATGGGTCTTTTACTCGACATGAGCCCTCGCTCGCTGGAGAAGGTGCTGTATTTCGCGAATTATCTGGTCATCGACCCGGGCGATTCCGACATGTACCCGAAGCAATTACTGACGGAAAACGAGTACTACGAGCAGCGCGAGAAGTTCGGCGACACGTTCCGCGCCCTGATGGGAGCCGAAGCGATCCGTGAGCTTCTGATGGCGATCGATATCGACCGCGAGGCGGAGTCGCTGAAAGAGGACTTAGCGGACGCGACCGGGCAAAAGCGCGTGCGCATCGTGCGCCGTTTGGAAGTGGTCGAGGCATTCCGCAAGTCGAAAAACAAACCGGAGTGGATGATTTTGGAAGTCGTTCCTGTCATCCCGCCGGATCTTCGCCCGATGGTACAGTTGGAAGGCGGTCGTTTTGCGACGAGTGACTTGAACGACCTGTACCGCCGAGTGATCAACCGAAACAACCGCTTGAAGAGGCTATTGGACATCGGCGCGCCGGACATTATCGTCCGAAACGAGAAGCGTATGCTGCAAGAAGCGGTCGATGCGCTGATCGATAACGGTCGTCGCGGCAAGGCGGTGACCGGCCCCGGAAACCGAAACCTGAAATCTCTTTCGGACATGCTGAAAGGAAAGACGGGTCGCTTCCGACAAAACCTCTTAGGAAAGCGGGTCGACTACTCGGGTCGTTCGGTTATCGTCGTCGGTCCGGAACTGAAGTTCTATCAGTGCGGTCTGCCGAAGAAAATGGCACTCGAGCTGTTTAAGCCCTTCGTCATGCGCCAATTGGTGAGTGACGAGAAGGCACACAATATAAAGAATGCAAAAAAACTGGTCGAGCGCATGAATCCCGTCGTTTGGGATGTGCTCGAACGCGTCATCTCCGACCACCCGGTGCTGTTAAACCGCGCTCCCACGCTGCATAGGCTCGGTATTCAGGCTTTTGAACCGGTACTCGTCGAAGGAAAGGCGATCAAGCTCCACCCGCTCGTATGTACGGCGTACAATGCCGACTTTGACGGCGACCAGATGGCGGTTCACTTGCCGCTGTCGGTGGAAGCCCAGGCGGAGGCACGCCTCCTGATGTTGTCAACCAACAATATCCTCGCGCCGAAAGACGGCAAGCCGATCACCACCCCGACACAGGACATGGTATTGGGCGCCTACTATCTCACGATGCATACGAGAGGGGCAAAAGGCGAAGGCCGTCGCTTCAAAGACTTCAACGAGATGATGAAGGCGTACCACAACGGGCAGGTTCATCTGCATGCGATGGTCGAGGTGCGCATCCAAAGAGATGAGAACGATCGCGGAAAGCGCGTAACGAGTACGGTCGGACGATTCATCTTCAACCAGGGGATTCCGCAAGACCTCGGGTATGTGAATCGTGAAGAGGATCAATACTCCTTGGAAATCGACGATCACGTCGACAAAAAGAAGCTGGGCCGCATCGTGGCGAACTGCTTCAGAAAGCACGGCAATATCCGCACGTCGCAAGTGCTGGACTATATTAAGACGATCGGATTCAAGTATTCCACGATCGGAGCGCTGACGATCAGCATGGGCGACATCGATGTACCGCATGAAAAGGAAGGGATCCTTGCCCGCGCGGACGCAGAAGTTGCAGAATTTAACAAGATGTACTATCGCGGACTGTTAGATGACGACGAGCGCTATGAGCTGGTCATCAAGGTTTGGAAGGATGCGACAGATGAGCTTGCTGCCGTGATCGGACATTATAGTGGAGGCTCTCGAAACAATGTCGCGATCATGGCGAAGTCCGGTGCCCGTGGTTCGACCGATCAGATCCGTCAGCTGGCGGGGATGCGCGGTCTTATGAGCTCGGCGACGGGTCGCACGATCGAGATTCCGATCAAGTCGAACTTCCGCGAAGGCTTAAGTGTACAGGAGTTCTTTATCTCGACGCACGGATCCAGAAAGGGTCTGTCGGATACCGCGCTTCGTACGGCGGACTCCGGATACTTGACGAGACGTCTGGTCGACGTCGCGCAAGATGTCATCGTCCGCGAAGAGGACTGCGGCACCGATGAGTATATCTTGGCGGAAGATCTAAGAGACGAAAGAGTCACCATCGAGGAGATGGATCAACGCATCATCGGCAAATACTCTTTCGAAGATTTGTTGGATCCACAAACCGGTGAACTCATCGTCCGCAAGAACGAAATGATCACCGAAGAGACCGCGGAATATATCCTGAAGCGCGGCATCACCCAAGTTAAGGTGCGTTCGGTGCTCGGCTGCAAGACACACCGCGGCGTTTGCGCAAAATGCTATGGGCGCAACCTCGCAACGGGCAAGCCGGTCAACGCCGGCGAAGCGGTCGGTATCATCGCGGCGCAGTCGATCGGTGAACCGGGCACGCAGCTGACCATGCGTACTTTCCACACCGGCGGTATCGCCGTCGAGGGGATTACCTCGGGTCTCCCGCGTGTCGAGGAGTTGTTTGAAGCGAGAAAGCCGAAAGGACTAGCGTTCATTACGGAAGTGTCCGGATCGGTCGAGGTCGTCGACAACAAAAAACGCCACGACATCATCGTGACGACGGAAACCGGGGAAGAAAAAGTCTACACGATTCCGTTCGGTGCCATGCTGAAAGTCAAAACCGGTCAAGTCATCGAAGCCGGCGACATGCTGACGGAAGGTTCCATCAACCCGCACGATATCTTACGCGTCAAAGGACTTGGCGGCGTCTATCAATATATTACGAAAGAAGTACAGCGAGTCTACCGCCTCCAAGGGGTAGAGATCGACGATAAACACATCGAGATCATCATCAAACAGATGCTCTCCAAGGTTCGCGTTGAGGACCCGGGCGACACCGGATTCTTGCCGGGCGGCATGGTGAATATCGGCGATTTTGAGCGCATGAATCGTCAAATGGAAGAAGAAGGCGGTCAACCGGCGCAGGGAGAACGCGTATTGCTCGGGATCACCAAAGCGTCGCTTGCAACGGACTCGTTCCTGTCGGCGGCATCGTTCCAGGAGACGACGCGCGTGCTCACCGAAGCTTCGATCAAAGGCAAGATCGACAATCTGATCGGCCTAAAAGAAAATGTCATCATCGGAAAACTGATTCCGGCCGGAACCGGTATGAAGCGCTACAAATCGCTGGATATCGACTATGAAGGCATGGACGAAGAGGATATTTCGGTGAAGGCGAACGAATTGGACCTGATGACGAAGGATGTCCAAAACGCCGTGGAGATGGTCGAATAACGATTCATTGACATGTTCGCGTAAGGGTGTTAAAATCATCGTGGACTTTTACGGGCGTACTATGCCCAAAAACGAAGGAGAGTGTCAGGATTGCCTGAAGAGGGAAACCGGCGCATTATCGTTGGATCTAAGCAAGTGAAGCGGTCGCTTAAAAAAGATGAACCGCTTTCTACGGTCGTCATTGCCCGTGACGCAACCAATAAAGAGGATATCGAGCATATCCTGCAAGAGTGCAACCGAAAGAATATTCAGGTTGTCTATGAAGATTCCATGAAGGAATTAGGGCAAAAGTGCAAAATTGACGTTAGTGCGGCGGTCGTCGCATTGATAGTATAGAAGCAAAAGGAGGTGTACAAATGCCAACCATTAACCAATTGGTGAAGCAAGGTAGAGAAAAGGTCGTTTACAAATCAAAATCGCCGGCTCTCGGAACCACGATGAACAACCTGAAGAAAGAACAAACGGACGTCAATGCTCCCCAAAAACGCGGTGTATGCACAGCGGTAAGAACCGTTACGCCGAAGAAACCGAACTCGGCTCTTCGTAAAATCGCGAGAGTACGTCTGACCAACTCGATGGAAGTTGCCGCATATATTCCCGGCATCGGCCATAACTTACAAGAGCATAGTGTTGTTTTAATCCGTGGCGGAAGAGTTAAAGACTTACCGGGGGTTCGTTACCACATTATCCGTGGTGCGTTGGACACAGCAGGTGTCGCTAACAGAAAACAAGCACGCTCGAAGTACGGTGCAAAAAGACCGAAGTAAGACAATCACCCGTGCAGTAGCGTTTTATGATCATTCACATAAAAATGACTGTGCACAACGGCGAGAGCCGAGTACCAATGAAACTACTTTCATAGTAAGGAGGGAAGCAAGTGCCGAGAAAAGGACATGTTCCAAAAAGGGTGGTTATGGCCGATCCGATTTATCAGGATGTGGTCGTAACCAAACTCATCAACAATATCATGTTAGATGGGAAAAAGGGCGTCGCACAAAATATTGTGTACGGCGCATTTCAATACGTGCAAGAGAAAACGGGCGAAGAACCGCTGGAAGTTTTCTACAAAGCACTGAACAATATCATGCCGGTTCTGGAAATTAAAGCCAGAAGAATCGGGGGTGCCACGTATCAGGTGCCGATCGAAGTTCGCCCGGAAAGACGCCAAACATTAGGACTCCGTTGGCTGGTAACGTACAGCCGCAATCGTTCGGAAAAGACGATGTTGGAAAGACTCGCGAAAGAGTTGATCGATGCATCAAACAACACCGGAGCCAGCGTCAAGAAGAGAGAAGACACGCACAGAATGGCCGAAGCCAACAAGGCTTTCGCGCACTATCGCTATTAATGTAAAGGCAGAACGAGGAAGGAGAAACCTGTGCCAAGAGATTTTTCGTTAAGTGCCACCAGAAACATCGGGATTATGGCTCATATCGATGCAGGCAAGACAACGACAACAGAAAGAATTCTGTATTATACCGGAAAAATCCATAAAATGGGCGACACTCATGAGGGTGCGGCGCAAATGGACTGGATGGTCCAGGAGCAGGAGAGAGGCATCACGATCACATCGGCTGCTACGACTTGCCACTGGAAAGACCACCGGATCAATATCATCGACACGCC
The DNA here is from genome assembly GCA_964510345.1 of uncultured Peptoniphilaceae bacterium. Taxonomy (GTDB): domain Bacteria; phylum Bacillota; class Clostridia; order Tissierellales; family Peptoniphilaceae; genus JAAYQA01. The sequence goes on along the minus strand of CAZEBB010000006.1, from coordinate 1,896 downwards.
CGGACACGTGGATTTTACTGTGGAGGTCGAGCGCTCCCTTCGCGTTCTGGACAGTGCCGTCGCTTTGTTTGACGCCAAGAGCGGTGTTGAACCCCAATCGGAAACGGTGTGGAGACAAGCCGACAAGTACGGAGTACCGCGTATCTGCTTCATCAACAAGATGGACGCGACGGGTGCCGACTACTTTAAGTCGATTGAAACCATCCGCGACCGCTTAAAAGCCAATGCCATTCCGATCGAGATCCCGATCGGAGCGGAAGATAAATTCGTAGGCGTCGTTGACCTCGTCACGATGAAGGCGACGATCTACAAAAACGACTTGGGAACCGAAATCGAAGTGACCGAAATTCCCGACGAGTTGAAGGATTTGGCAGAAGAGCATCGCACGAATCTTCTGGATGCGATCGCTGAATACGACGAAGACGTCATGATGAAGTATCTCGAAGGCGAGGAGATCTCGGAAGAAGAGATTAAAGATTGTATTCGCAAGGGTACCATCGCGTTAGGATTCTTCCCGGTACTGGCCGGATCGGCCTACAAGAACAAAGGTGTACAGCCGCTATTGGATGCGATCATCGAATACATGCCGTCGCCATTGGATGTGCCGTCGATCAACGGATTCAATCCGAATACGGAAGAAGCCGAAGAAAGAAAATCCTCGGATGAAGAGCCCTTCTCCGCACTGGCGTTCAAGATCGTTGCAGACCCCTTCGTAGGAAGACTCTGCTACTTCCGCGTCTACTCCGGTAGCCTGGAATCGGGTTCGTATGTGTACAACTCGACCAAAGGCAAAAAGGAGCGCGTCGGTCGTATCTTGATGATGCACGCCAATAAACGGGAAGAGATCGACAAAGTGTACGCCGGCGACATCGCCGCAGCGGTTGGCACGAAAGATACCACCACCGGAGATACACTCTGCGATCAACAAAATCCGATCATTCTCGAGAAGATGGAGTTCCCCGAGCCGGTTATTTCGGTCGCTATCGAGCCGAAGACCAAAGCATCCCAGGAGAAGATGAACATCGCGCTGCAAAAGCTCGCCGAAGAAGACCCCACGTTCAGAACGTACACCAACGAAGAGACGGGTCAGATCATCATCGCCGGAATGGGAGAATTGCACTTAGAGATTATCGTCGACCGCTTGCTCCGCGAGTTTAAGGTCGAGGCGAATATCGGAAACCCGCAAGTTTCGTATCGCGAGTCGATTTCGAAAGCGGCCGAAGCCAATACGAAATACGTTCGCCAGTCGGGTGGACGCGGTCAGTATGGCCACGCAGTCATTCAAATCGAACCGAACGAAGCCGGCAAGGGCTTTGAATTCATCAACAAGATCGTCGGCGGTGCGATTCCTAAGGAATACATCGGACCGGTACAACAAGGTGTGCAGGAAGCGGCGGAAGCCGGTGTTCTCGCAGGATACCCGATCTTAGACATCAAAGTCACTCTCGTGGACGGATCGTATCACGATGTCGACTCCTCGGAGATGGCATTTAAGATCGCCGGATCCATGGCGCTGAAGGAAGCGGTCATGAAAGCAGCTCCCGTGCTGCTTGAGCCGACCATGAAAGTCGAAGTGACGACGCCGGACGAGTATCTGGGCGACGTCATGGGCGATATCAGCTCCCGACGCGGAAAGATCACCGGTATGAACCCGAAAGACGGAATTCACGTATTGGATAGTTTTGTACCGCTGTCCGAAATGTTCGGATATGCGACGGACCTTCGTTCCAACACGCAAGGCCGTGCAACTTATTCCATGCAGTTTGACCACTACGAGCAAGTTCCTAACAGCATCGCTGAGGAAGTGCTCGGAAACAAAAACAAGAAATAGCAATTTCATAGGAGGACATTATGGGAAAGCAAAAATTTGAAAGAACCAAACCCCACGTCAACATC
>CAZEBB010000005.1:37768-77954 GCA_964510345.1 uncultured Peptoniphilaceae bacterium | reverse complement strand
CACCTTCAGGGACTCGAACCCTGGACCCACTGATTAAGAGTCAGTTGCTCTACCAGCTGAGCTAAAGGTGCATGTGAGACAACTATTATTATAAGGGTTGCCTCTGTGTTTTGTCAAAACTTTTTTATCGTTTGGTCGTTACTTAGCGACGCTGGTGAAGATGTGCCCGGTCAGCATGAGCACGAACTCTTCGTTGTCGATGTCGACGAGCCATTTCTCACCGGATTTTTTGAGGGTGATGGCGAACTCAGCTTCTTTTTTCTCAAGCGATGCCTCTTGCTCTTTGACGTATTTGTTGAGCATGTCGTTCACCTTTTGGGTCATCTGCTCATCGGTGAGAGCCTGTAGGGTCGGGTCGGAGAAGATGGACGCGGTCATTTCGTTCATGGCACTGCTGAAGACAGGAACCATGTTGGGATAGCTCGCCTTGATGGGGATCGTAGCGGTGTCTTCTTTGATGTCCGGTTCGCCTAATTCGTATTCAAAACTGCGCATGATGCGGATGAAGTCGCTCTTTTGGTCGAACGCGTTCAAGTCTTCGGCCAGCTTTTCTTCTTCGGCATTGGCTACATAGGCATCGGCTTGTTCGTATTCGCCTTTTTGCATGTGGGTGAGAAATGTATCGAGAGTGTCCTGCGGCGCCTCGGCTTTTTGGCCGCACCCGACGAGTGCGAGGCAGAGGATCAACAGGAGGGCTAGAATTTTTTTCATGGGTTCACATCCTTCTCACTTATTGTGTCAAATGGTCGGAACTGTGTCAAGAAGAGTTAGAAAGTGGCTCCTGTATGGTATAATCTATGGCATGAGAGGATGAGGAGTGCACTATGGCGGAACTGGTATGGTTTATTCTGGCTGCGCGTGACCGGATCCTGATGTTGTTTATCTTGACGATTGCGGTCATTGTGGTCACCTACCTAATATTTGCTATTTCAGGCAAAACGAGCATTATTAAATATTTGCCGGGCGTTCTTTTAGTGATCGCCGGGTTTTATTACCTCTATCAAGGGATGCAACAACTCACGACGCAGTCCGGCTTAAATGAGCTGGTCAGTGCGGTGATCTTTATCGTCATCGGCTTGATCGGGACTTGTTATGCGATGATTTTGGGGATCTACCATCAGGGGGAAGGCCAAAAATCGAAGAGGCGAATGCAAGCGTTGGACTATCTTCAGGAGGCGAGAAGCGCGGAACCGGTCGCGTACCCAAGAAGGGAAAGCGTGCCGGTAAGTGAATCTCTACCCTCCCAACAGCAGATGGAGAGAGAGGTCCCCAAACGTGAAGAGCCGATCAAAGAAGATAAGTTGAAGGTGAGCCCGCCGGTACAAGAGAGTGAACCGGATGAAAAGGCAATTGCCAAAGAAGAGGCGAGAAAGCACAAAGAAGCGCACAAGCAAGAACTGTTACAGGAAAATGAAGCCTTGTACGCAGAGCGATTGAGCGCGTTGTACGCAGAGATTCAAAAGGGGCGAGATGATGCAGCTCTTGCTCGTTTAGAAAAGCAACTGGAAAAGAAAAATGCGCAACGACAGGCGCTGATCACATACAATAAAAAAGCGGAAGCGATCAATGAAAAAGAAACGTCGTCCTTTCAAGATGAGGTGTCGTTGTTTTTTGATCGACAGCGCCTCAAAGTATCCAAGGGCAGTTCGGATCTTGCGTATCGGATCAGCAGCGCATACTCCAATGCCTATTGGTCCGTATCGGGGGCTTTTCGAAAACTCGGATTGGATATCAGCCGATGGACCGGCAACCTACGCAGTTCACTCCAAGCCGGAAAGAAGGACACACCGAAACAGGATTAACGTTTAATCTCTTGAATAAATTGTGTAGGCTCACACCGTTTCCCATTGCGAGAGGCAAGGGAGATGAGGGTGAGCTTTTCTCTTGCCCTCGTCATGCCGACGTAAAAAAGCCGCCTCTCTTCTTCCAACTGAAGCTTTTCTGCCGGCGTATCTTTGAGATTCCCTGGAAACTCGGGTTGTATGAGATCGATCATATAGACATGATCGTACTCCAGACCTTTGGCTCCATGTAGGGTCGACAAGATGACCGGCGCATCGTCTGGTCCGACGGTCGGCTTGAGCCTTTCCATGAGTTCATCCATCGTCGTCGCGTGTTGCGCGATGCAACGAAATACGTCGATGATCTGCCTCGTATTGTCCTGTACGGTCTGCGTACGGGTCCATTCCTCTAAATACTTGCCGTAGTTTAGCTGTTCGTCGATGAACTTGACGCGATCTTTGAACGGTGTGCGACGAAGTTTGCGCCATTTGTTGCGTAAGCCGATCAGATGATCCTGGCGCCACTCTGGCAGATCGGGCGAGATCAGCGCCTCCCAAACGGTTTGTACCGCGCAGGCGTCGGCGGCGTACCTCGCCTGTTCTTTGGAGATGAACTCGCCCAGCTTGTAGTAGATGCGAAGAAAGCTCTCTCCGTCGTGTGGATGGTCGGCGAGATGCAAAAAGGTCAGAAGATCGGTCACGACGGGGTGTGTGGCGAAGTCGTCCCACTTTTGCCGCGCGCGAAACGGGATTCCTTTTCGGTTGAAAGCATCCGCCACGGCAAGCCCCGAGAGGTGATTGCGATAGAGAATGGCCGTCGACTTTTTCGGGTCGATATCTGCAATCTCTTTTGTGAGAAACTGCACTTCTCGCCTGAGGTGGGGGACGATTTTGTGTACGACCGGTCCATTTGATTCTTTTGTGGCGACGATGTCTTTTTCGTAACGCGAGCGATTGTTTCGGATGACGCGTGTCGCGCTTTGAATGATACCGGGGCTACTGCGATAGTTCTCGGAAAGGTAATAGAATGAAGCGTTCGGATACCAGTCGCGAAAAGAGAGAAGCGCGGTAGAATCGGCGCCGCGAAATCCGTATATGGACTGGTCGTCGTCAGCGAGGACAAATAAGTTGTGATTCGGTTCGGCGATTTTTCGCAAGATGAGCATCTGAATTTTTGACGTATCCTGCCCCTCGTCTAATTGAACATAAGGAAAGCGCTTCTGTATGCGCACCAGCCAGTCGGGCTCTTCTTGCAGCACTTTCCAAGCGAGGCTCAGCATATCGTCGAAGTCGAGCATGTGGTGCTCTCGCTTACACTCTTCATAAGCGCGGAATAAATCGACGGTGAGAGCGTCATAGGAAGACAAGTTGGTTTGCAGGGTATTCTTTACATAACCGTAGACGCGGAAGAATTCTTCAATTTCGTCCTTTTGCATCCGACGATTCGTGTGCGCTTGGTACAGCCTACGGAGTAGATCGTATTTGTGAAATCCGTCAAAGGATTCGATCAGGCGATGAGACCGGTTTTTTGCCCGCAAATATCCGCGCACGAGCTGGTAACAAAAGCTGTGGATCGTGAAGAACGAGACTTTGTCCGCCTTATCGAATCGCTCCTGCATATCAACTGCTTGGGTCTTGCTGAACGTGACGGTGAGGATAGAGGATGGGTCAATCCCCTTTTGTTGTAATTCGTGAATGCGATGCAATAGAACGGTTGTTTTGCCGGAGCCGGGTACGGCCAATACCAATGCTGGCCCATGATGATGCCTTGCGGCTTTATATTGCGCTTCTGACAGTTGCATACACAATTCTCCTCATTTCTTTAGATTATTGTAGCATAGGCGTTCATGTTTTGTTTGTATAACGCACGAAAAGAGAGTATAATGAATGAGAAAGATTCACAGCATGTAGCGATTGAATGGAGGTAAGGTCATGTTAATGAGAAATTTTCTCAAGTCCAGAAAGTCGGTTAGAGAATTTAAGGCAAAGGATCTGTCGCAAGCATCGGTAAACGGTGTCCGCGGATTGATCGAAGCCGTTAATCCGAAAGCGGCAGCATATGAAGCAAAATACACTTTAGTCACACAAGGAAAAGAACTATACAAAGCGTTGGAAGGAAAAGGCGGTTATGCAGGCGTAATGATCAAAGCGCCGGCGTATATTATCTTAGACGCGAACGAGGCAAGTGCCACATCGATCACTTACGGTGCCTACTACATGGAAGAACTGATCACCGGTCTTCTAGAATTAGGCCTCGGAAGTTGTTGGATCAGCTTGATGAATGTCGGTATCGACGATAAAAAAGCGCTATCGCAGTGGGGCGCGGATCACGCGGAGTTCATGCTCGCTCTCGGGTATCCGAACAATAGCTCGATCATCGGAGAAGAGCCTTACAGCTCACGCCTGGGGATTGAGGATATCGTCTACAAGAATGAGATCGGAAACCATGCTTCACTGGAAGAGCTTGAACAACGCGGACTGGATGATCTGTTCTACTTTGTTCGCTTTGCTCCCAGCCAATACAATGAGCAGCCGTGGCGTTATGTCGTAAAAGACGATTCGATTGACATGTACATGATCGACTCGGGTCGCAATTACCTGGTCGAAGCGGGGATCGCAAAGTACTACTTTGAAAAGCTCCTGCACACGATGAGCATTCCCTCGACATTTGAGACGAGAGATTATCCGGATCAGGGTGACCACAAGTACATCGGATCCATTCAAATTTAAGGAAAAGGGAGGGAGACCTCCTTTTTTGCGATAGGAAGCGTATGATCTATATAAAAACAAAAGAAGAAATCGAAAAAATCAAAGAAGCGGGCAAGATCGTCATCAATACTCATCATAAACTCAGAGAATGGGTCAAGCCCGGCGTGACGACGGCGGAACTGGATCGTCTCGTCGAAGAGTACCAGCGCAGCGAAGGTGCGATCCCTGCACAGAAGGGGTACAGCGGTTTTCCGTATGCGATTTGTGCATCGTTGGATGATGAGATCTGCCATGGCTTTCCGAGTCATGAACCTCTCAAAGAAGGAAGTCTGCTCAAGGTGGATATGGTAGTCGAACTGGACGGCTATATGGCGGATTCCGCTTGGTCGTACGCAGTAGGTGAAGTTTCAGACGATGTAAAAAAACTGATGCGCATCACCCGGGAGTGCCTATACCGAGGGATTGAAGCCGCAACGGTCGGCGCGCGTTTAGGAGATATCGGACATGCCATTCAAAGCCATGCCGAGGCGAACGGATTCCAAGTCGTTCGCGATTTTGTCGGGCACGGAATCGGCAAAGAGATGCACGAGGACCCCAAAGTTCTTCACTATGGACAACCCGGTAGGGGAATTCGCCTTACGGACGGTATGGTCATTACGATCGAACCGATGATCAATGCCGGCGCGTGGCCATGCAAATTGGATGACAACGGGTGGACGGCTCGCACAGTGGATGGCTCCTTATCCTGCCAATATGAACACACGATTGCGATTACAAAAGAGGGTCCCATCATACTCACAAAACAACTAGGTGAATAAATGAAAAAGAAGATGGTCGTTCTCTCGTTGGATGCACTGGGTGCAGAAGACGAGTATTTGGTGGATCAGTGCCCCTATATTCGATCAATTACCGATCAGGGGGTGTATGTGCCGCGGGTGGAATCCGTATATCCCACGCTGACGTATCCCGCTCATACGACACTTATCACCGGGCGATATCCGAATAGCCACGGGATCGTAAATAATACGAAGGTACAGCCGGAGCGAAAAGCGCCCGACTGGTTTTGGCATGCGCGAGAGATAAAAGGGGATACTTTGTTTAAGGCGTGCCGAAGAGAACGAAAAAAAGTGGGGGCCATCTTTTGGCCGGTATCCGCCGGCGCCCGTATCGAATGGAATCTTGCGGAGATATGGCCTCACCGCGCATGGCAGAATCAAGTGACCGTGTCACTGATGAATTCAAATGTTCCGCTGGCATTGCGCTCGGCGAAGAAGTTTGGAAATCTGCTGCAAGGGATCGAACAACCGCAACTCGATGATTTCGCGGTAGCGGTTGCAAAGGACGTCATTTTTCGACAACCGTTCGATGCGCTTTTTGTTCACTTCACCGACATTGACGCTCATAAACACAGGTTCGGCGCAAGGCATCAGGAAGTGACTGCCTCCATTTTACGAACGGATCGAAGAGTCGGAGAGGTGATCGACGCGTTGGATGCAGCCGGAGTCTTGCCGGACACCGACATCTGCCTCGTGTCGGATCACAGTCAGCGCAATATTTTACAGGCGATGCGACTCAATCAGATCTTTTACCGCCACGGTCTGCTCGATACCAAAGGCAGTAAGATTGTCCGATGGCAAGCCTATGCAAATACAGCGGAAGGCAGCGCATATGTGTACGTCAAAGGAAAAGATCCGGAGCTCGTCACTTTTGTCGGCGAACTGTTGCACGATATCCGAAAGACCCGCGGTGGAATTGATGAAATCTACACAAGAGAAGAGATCGAGTCGCTGGGAGGCGATCCAAACTGTGCCTATTATGTGACGGCAGAACGAGGATGCGTGTTCTCCAACTCTTTGGAAGGCGATATCTACGGGGAGATGGACAACCACTACCGCGCCAACCACGGTTATCCGCCGACACTAAGAAACTATGAAGCCATGTTCGCGGCAAGAGGGCCTTCGTTTGCCACAGGCTTTGAGGAGAAAGATACCATCCCGATGATCGATATCGCGCCGACACTCGCGAAAGCACTGGGCGTCGACTTGCGAGGAGCGGCGGGTATTGTACGAGAAGCTTATTTGTGCAATGACGTAAGAATCTAGACATAAAAACACCCGATGAGGTCTCCCTCGTCGGGTGTTGTCTTAGAAGGGCAGGTGGCGCAGTAACATAAAACCAGCGACAAAACTGAGAAGATTGGCGACAAACACATAGAGCAAGCCGCGCGAGATTCGATGCTCCTTGATAAATAGGCTAAAGAAGAGTGCCTCAATCGCCATGATGATAATCTCGACGACAAACAGACCGAGCCCGAACAGTGAATTCAGATCGAGTACCTGTCGATAGAGATACCAAGCGAGGATCATCTGTGTGATGATATTGATCACAAAAAACAGGATATACGTAATCTTTTTCCGGTACCCGAATAAATAGAGCAGGACGCCTTCAATAAAGAGGGTGATCACCACGCGAATGATCGTAAAAAAGATCGTACGAAAGGGCATCTTGCCTTGCGTAAGCGTAAGAGAATCAGTGTCGAGTGTATACAGATTATTATAATTGCCGTACTTTGGAAGCGGGATTCGGTTTTCGACGCCGTCGGTTTTGACGAGCAGCTCGTAGGACTCGGCGTCACTTAGGAGATAAAACAAATAGTAGCTCTCCGAAAACTTATCTTTACGCTCGCTCAAATTCTTGCGACCCAGATTATCTTCAATTGTTACGGACAGCGTATCATCCGCTCCCGGCACGATAATGACAAAGGATGGCGGTTCTGCGGAATTTCCCCACACGATTAGCGGGACGAGCAGCAGAAGAACCAATAAAATCGGCCAAAAACGTCTCCTCATAGGAATCACCTCCACTTAAGTATATCGGTTCCACTTGGCAGAAGCAATCGAAAAAAAGGGCGTTGTACCCACCGTACAAGTCTAACAAACGTTGATATTCCCGAGGAAATAAGTTTGCACCTGATAATGAACGGGCAGGGAAAACGAGTGACTCCGTCCGAAAAGAAGGGAAAAAAAGAATCCGCAAAACTCGAAAAAAACGAATTTGTGCGGATCGACCAATTATCGAATCTCTTTGGTTGCGAAGAAAGTGATGCCGATGCCTAAAATATCCTCTAGCACGATGTCTCCTTTTTGTATCGGGGGCGTGAGCACCGTTTGTTCGAGTCGTTTCCGCAGTTCATTAAGATGTTCACCCGGGACCGGCTTATGACTCTGGACGGGAACTTTGCGCATTCGCCCTCGTACTTTTATTTTGGATCGAAGGATCTGGTCTTCCATCGCTTCCACTTTGCTTCGGCCGATACGGTCTCCGCGTTGGCAGCGATTCCCGTAGATTTCTATTTTCCCTTCTTCTTCGAGGATCACCAGCATACAATTTGAGGTGCATCCTTCGCAGGGGATTAATCGTTTTGATGATGAAGCCACCATATCAGTTCTCCTGTCGTAAGGGTTGGATTTGCGTCAGCACCCAGTCGAAAGTCCCTTTTGTTACCTCAGAACCGCAGTATTCGCAAATCCCGTTTTGTGCGATCGACATATTGGCGCCGCAGTTTGGACACTGGGTCACATTCACTTCGGCATCGGGGGTTTTCGTACCGCGTCTACGCATGAGTTTCCATCGGTAGGTCATGACGATCGGATGATCCGGAAAACCCTTGATAACTTTGCCCGTCTCGTCATCGACGACATAGTCTTTAAAGCGTGCGCGAAGGATTGCGCTGATATATTCGTAGGGTCCGTCTTGTTCATACCGCTCAAGCTGCGTGTCGATGACGTTGATCTCTTCAATCACATTGGTTTGTCCGATTTCGATCAGTCGATTGAGCTGCTCATTGTGCATATGAAAGATTTGGTCGTGTTCAAAAGGACGGACGCGTTTCCAGTCTTTGTCGGTCCACGCTTTTTGCAATTGTACGAACATATTGGAAACCCGAGAAGCAAAAGCCTGCTTTGAAAATGAGGGATCCGACTCCCGCAACAAGGCGAAACTTTGGTCGTCGATGCGCACAGGAGGCGCTTCTGAGCGCACGGAAACCGGCCGTGCGGCAGATGGTCTGGGCCTTGCTTGGCTTCTGTTTTTCACGACCACGTAGACGATGAGAATGGCGACCATGACGCCCGGGCTCAATCCCATGGAACTGCCAAAATAAAACATGGAAAACGGGTTGAAACCGAATCCGCCACCGCCTCCACCGCCACCGCCGGGGATCGAGGGTGGGCTATAATCGACATTGCCGCCGACGTCCGCATACGCTGTGAAGGGAGCCGCGAGGATGAGTAGAATGAGAAGTATCGGTACCAATCGTTGGCGTTTTTTCATTTTCTGCCCCTTTCTTTCATCAGAATAGATACCCGAAAATCAGAGAATCTCTTTTGCTGAGAGGCACATGTCGCGCCCGGAAAACTCTTCTCGGCACGCTCACGGCCGCTCGGCCAAGATATGGCCTCGAAGAGTATTCCGGACGCTCCTTACTTTTTTATCATATGAGTTTGTCATCAATCTCAGTTCTTCTCCATGAGATTTGTTTCCCCCAAGAACAAACAGTATAATAAGACAGAATGAGGTGACTTCATGAAGATTTTTTTAAGCGATAATAATGCACCGGTCCACCCGAAAGTTCTGGAGTGGATGGCGCGCGTCAATGAGAGCGACGAAGGCAGCTACGGAGACGATGTGTGGACAAAACAGGCGGAGCTTGCGGTCAAAAAATTGTTTGCCACAGATCCGGACGTGTATTTTGTCGGAACGGGTACGGCGGCCAATGTCATCGGCTTAGCCGGGCTTGTGAAGCCTTGGGAAGGTGTCATCTGCTCGACGATGGCCCATATTAATACGGATGAGTGCGGCGCGTTTGAGCGCAGCACCGGTTGTAAACTCACACAGATCCAAACGTCGGATGGAAAGCTCACACCGGGGGATATCGCCCCATTGCTGGCGGCACAAGGCGTCGAGCATACGGTCGATCACAGGGTCGTCTCTGTTTCGAATGTGACGGAGGACGGGTATCTGTATACGGCGGAGGAATTGCGAGCACTGGCGGATTTCTGTCACGAACATCACCTGTATCTGCATCTAGACGGTGCACGAATTGCAAATGCGGCACAGAAACTCGGATTGTCCGTCAAGGAATTTACCGAGGACTGTGGAGTCGATGTGTTATCATTCGGCGGGACCAAAAACGGACTGATGATGTGTGAAGCGATCGTGGTCTTTGATCGTGCAAAAAATGACGGCTACCGCTTCATTCGCAAACAGGCGATGCAACTTTTTTCCAAACAGCGCTATCTGAGTGCGCAGTTCTTGGCGTATCTGGAAGACGATATGTACCTGTACAATGCGAGAATTGCAAATCATGCGAGTGAGAAAATCGCTGAGGCGATGGAGGAACTCGGAATTCCTGTGCGCAATGCGTCTTCTTATGCGAACATCCTGTTTATCGGGATGACGCCGGAAGTGTTTGCCGGCGTACAGGCGCGTTATCCGCTGCACGAATACGATGGGTACCAGCGCCTGGTAACCGCATACGATACGACCGACGACGATGTGGAAGAGTTTATTCAAGCGGTACGAGAGAGTGTAAAGAAACAAGGAGGAAACATGTTACATCAATTTAAAGAAGCATCGGATCAAGATTTACTCTATGTCATTCAAACGAATCACGGCGATATTACATTGCGTTTGTTCCCGGACGTTGCGCCGAAAACCGTACAGAATTTTACGGAGCATGCGAAAAACGGCTATTATGACAACGGCGTATTCCACCGCGTGATCAAAGATTTCATGATCCAGGGCGGAGATCCGACGGGCACGGGACGAGGCGGCGTCAGTATTTTCGGAGAGACGTTTGAAGATGAGTTTAACAACGAAGCCAGAAATTTCCGCGGTGCAATCTCCATGGCCAATCGAGGTCCCAATACAAATGGCAGCCAGTTTTTTATTGTGACCGTACCGGAAGTGCCGGCACATATCATCGATGAGATGAAACTGGTTGGGGAAAAAGGAGGATATTCCGACGATATCGTTCGTGCATATCAGGAAGAAGGCGGAGCCTACTGGTTGGACGGGAAGCATGCGGTTTTCGGTCACGTGATCGACGGAATGGATATCGTAGACAAAATTAACACCGTTGCAACCGACGGCATGGATCGTCCGATGGAAGACGTCAAGATCCTGTCGATTGTCGAGAAATAATGCATCAGTACAAGGGAAAACTCATTCTTCATACCGGCAGCATGTTCTCGGGAAAGACATCGTCCTTATGGAAGGATCTGAACCGTTTCCAAATTGCCAAGTATGAAGTGCTCGCGTTTAAGCCTTCGGTGGATATTCGATACGAAAAAGACGTTATCGTCAGTCACGACAACAACGAGATGCAGTGTATGGCCGTCCAGTCGATTGACCAGATCGTCGCCATTGTCAAGAGTCGTCCGGTGGATGTCATCGGAATTGACGAGGTACAGTTCATCGAAGACCCGCCAAAGGATTTTATCAAGGGGATCAATGCGCTGCTGGCGATGGACAAGACGATCGTCGTCGCAGGGCTTGACATGGACTTTCAGGCGAATCCGTTTGAGATCGTGAAGGAACTGATGCCCATCGCGGACTACTTGACCAAGCACCATGCGGTTTGTGCAGGTTGTGGGGTCGATGCGTGGGTCAGTCACAGAAAAACGGAAACCATGGACCGCGTGGTCATCGGAGCGCAACAAGAATACGAACCGCTGTGTCGCAAGTGCTACCGAGATAAGGAAGCACAGCGCATAGCCACTAAAAACCAAATGACTCTACCGGAAGTCGTGTAACAAAAAGCCTGCAAACCCATGAGAGGGAATGCAGGCTTTTGAGTCATAGCGATGTACAGCAAGTGAGGAACGTTCGGAATACTCTTCGAGGCCATATCCTGGCCGAGCGGCCGTGAGCGTGCCGAGAAGAGTTTTCCGGGCGTGACGAACGGTTATTCTATCCACACAGAAGCCTGCCAACGCGTGATGGGGAATGCAGGCTTTTCTCATTCGCTAAAGTCCAAAGGCTTACGCTGGATGGCGCACGAGAGGACGAGACCGATACAGACGAGATTGGTCACTTGGAAAGTTCCGCCATAACTGAAGAACGGCAGCGGGATTCCGGTGATCGGCATCAGACCGATGGTCATGCCGATGTTTTCAAAAATATGGAAAAGAAACATGGCAGCGACGCCGATACAGAGTGTCCTTCCAAAAACGTCTTTACTGCCGATGGAGATGCGGACAATACGGTACAACAGCACGAGGTAAAGGAAAATCAAGAGCGCTCCACCGATCAAACCCAGCTCTTCGACCAAGACGGCGAAGATGTAGTCGGTCTCCTTGGTCGGGATAAAATTGTACTGGGTTTGCACGCCTTGAAGGTATCCACGGCCGGAGAACTGTCCGGACCCGATCGCGATCCTTCCCTGATTTGCCTGATAGCCGGTGTCGCCGATATCTCGCATGGGATCCAGAAAATTGAGGATCCGATTCTTCTGGAATTCATCTAAGCTCGCATACACGATCGGAAGCGACAATATACCGGCCGCCAGTGCCGCCAGAAAGTATCGGATGTCGAGGCCGGCGGAGAACAGCATGAGGGCAATAAAAAAGACAAAGACCATCAGCGTTCCGAAGTCCGGTTGCTTTGCAATGAGCCCTAAGGGCAGGCCGACATACAACAACAGTTTGACTATCGTCTTGGGTTCGCTGATCGTTCGCTTATTTCTTTCGATAAAAGCGGCCAGACAGATCAACAAGCCGATCTTGGCAAATTCAGACGGCTGAAAACTCAACGGACCGAGGCGAAGCCAACTTCTCGCGCCCCAACTTTCTTCTCCTGATCCGATGAGCAGGACGAGGATTAACAGCAAGTTGATGACGACATAAATCGGGATGTGCAATTGTTTTAATAAGTCCTGGTTAAACGCCAAGAGTACGACAATGGTGACGATGCCGACCAACGTGGACAGAAGCTGCGTCAGGACATGACGGGAGGTATCGTAACTATATGTCGCAGAGTATAAGACGATGAGTCCGTATCCGCAAAGTAATAACACCGTGATGATCAACGGTAAGTCTAATTTTTTAAGAGAAATCTTCTTTAGATGAAACAACGCACACACCCTTTCAAATTCAATCTATTATAACATGATTCAATACAGATGGAGAAAAACGCCTATGCTATAATTGAAAAAAGGTGGGGACATTATGAGACCGATATCGTATTTCGCATTGCGGGCGAAGGCATGGGAAGTCGGATTAGACGACATAAGAATTACCGACGCTGAACCGATTACAACCTATCAAACATGGATCATGGCGCGGGCGATGACCGGAAACCAAACCGAGTTTGAGCCGGAGCCGTTCGGGTTGTCGCGAGACCCGCACACCGTCGTCGAAAAAGCGAAACACGTGATCGTGGTGGCGAAAAAGTACCCCCGCATTCGAAGAAAACCAACGGCGGAGGGACTCTATCTAGCGGATATCGCTGTGGGAGTAGATTATCACCGTATCATGCGGCCGGCAGTGCTGGAGCTCGCCGCGATGGTAGAGAGGGTGACCGGCGCTTCCGTCTATTATCAAGTCGATACGGGACGTTTACAAGAGAGGTCTTTCGCAGAGAAGGCCGGACTGGGGTTTATCGGTCGGAATACATGTTTGATTCATCCCGAGTACGGAACCTACTTGACTCTCGGACTCATCGTTACCGACGCTGAGATCACGGACTTACCGGGAGCGGTTGACCAGTCTGACAGTTGCGGGGAATGCAGGAAATGCGAAACTGTGTGCCCAGGTCGTGCGCTCTCAGAATACAGACTGCACGCAAAGTACTGTATTTCGTATCTGACACAAAAAACGGTCCTCTCCGCAGAAGAGAAACGGCAAATTTTCAGCGTGTACGGTTGCGATCAGTGTCAGCGCGCATGCCCGAAAAACGAGGTTGTGCCCGAGGTGGATACCGACGAGCCCTTCGTCATGCCGTTTTCGGATTTATTGTTGACAAAGAGAGAATTTCGAGATAAATATGGTCATACGGCCGCCTTTTGGCGCGGCCAGACGATATTAAAACGCAATTTGCTGCTGGGAATGGGGAATCGAAAGAATCCGGACTACGAAGAGTTGGTGCAACAGTTGATAAAAAGTGAAAGCCCGGCGCTTCGTGCCGCGGCATGGTATTGCCTGGAACGTTTGGATCAGCGCTAAGGAGGACGTCGATGGTTGGTTACAAGGAATTGGTCTTACGACTCTATGATGTGCATTCGCTGAAAGATAAGCGCGCGATTCGCCAGTCGATCATTCGAAAGGTACAAAATCAGTACCACGTATCCATCGCGGAGATTGCGGATCAAGATGTACACAATCTCCTGGTGATCGGCATCGCAGTTGTCGGCAACGAAACCGCACATATCGACTCGACTTTGCAGAAGGTTGAAGAGATGATACTGACCCACTACGATGTGGATCGAATACAGGAAAATACGGAGTGGATATGAAACGGAAACTGACAAAAAAAGAAACCCATGAGGCGATGACGCGTCTTCTCGCGCTATATCCCGATGCCCGCGCCGAGTTGGATTTCAAAAATCCCTTGGAGCTTTTGATCGCAACGATCCTCAGTGCGCAATGCACGGATGTACGAGTCAATCTGGTGACGCCGGCGTTGTTTGAACGGGCGAAAACGGCAGCAGACTATGCCAATCTGCCGATTGACGAGCTTGAAACGTTGATCAAGACGTGCGGACTATATAAATCGAAGGCCAAGAATATTCAAATGACGGGAAGGATTCTTGCGGAAGACTATGGCGGAGTCGTGCCGGATACGAGAGAAGAGCTCGTCAAATTGCCCGGCGTGGGACGAAAGACCGCGAATGTAGTATTGGCCAATGCCTACGGTGTGCCGACCTTTGCCGTCGATACGCACGTCTTTCGCGTCTCGAACCGCATCGGATTGGTTGATGCGAAAAATGTAGAAGAGACTGAACAGCAACTGATGAAGTATATCCCGAAAGAATTCTGGGTGGATGGGCATCACGCGCTGATTTTGCACGGACGCCGCGTATGTAAAGCAAGGAAACCCATGTGTGAAGAATGCACGCTCCAAGGATTGTGTTTGTTCAGCGTGGGGAAAAGAACATAAACAAAACGCCTTCTACGATGTGTCTTGGCATCTGTGAAGGCGTTTTGCGTTGATTATTTAGGAGTTTCGTTACGCTCGTGGGTGTCACAAAAAGGGGGCAACCTTGGAAATGTTTCTTGCACGAGTTTCACGAGTTCGAGACGATGAGGAAGATGCTGGGCAATTCATCTCCTATCGCTCTATATCTCATCATAGTACATTATGGAATGAAAGATGAGTTGTCATTCCGACAGTTCGGTGAAATTTCGATCGGAAAACATCATGGCATCATAAGAAATTATTGAAGAGCCGAGAGTCTTGATGTCGACACGATATTTGATATAATGAATCTACAATTTCACAAGACCGAAAGGTCGCAGGGAAAACGGTGAGAATCCGTTGCAGCCCCCGCTACTGTAATGCCGACGAAGATATCGTGCCACTGGGAGACCGGGAAGGGATATCGGAGGATGAAGCATAAGCCAGGATACCTGTTTGTTTTTTACCCTCGGAGGGAGAGGTAACGCAATGCCCAATTCCCTCGTAATGGGCATTTTTTATTGAGGAGGACATCATGTTTACAAAGAAAATGTCAGCATTATGGCTGGCGATTGCATTGTTGCTTGCCGCGTGCAGCACACAAACGATTGAGAAACCGGAGACGACCGAAGTCGTTACAGAGGTTACAGTCACAGAATCGGCACAAACAGAACCCGCCACCGAGTCGGCAGCCGGGGATTCGAGCACAGCTCCGGCGGATGAGACCGCGTACCCGATCACGGTGACAGACGGTTTGGGGCAGTCGGTGACTTTACAGAAAGAGCCTGAAAAAATCGTCGCACTGGCGCCCAATGTAACGGAGGTACTTTTTGCACTGGGATTAGGGGACAAAATCGTCGCCGCCTCGGAGTTTTCTGACTATCCTGCAGAGGCGGCATCCATCGAAACGGTGGGAGGTGCCAGCGGATTTGACATGGAGCGCATCGTGGAGTTGGAACCGGATCTCGTGATTACCAACGGAATGGTACAAGGTCTTCCGGAAGCGATGAGCGGCGCGGACATCGCATCGGCCGGGTATTATCCGCAATCGTTGGATCAAGTGATCGAACAGATTCGACAAATCGCCGAGCTGACCAATACCAAGGCGCAGGGAGAGGCGATCATTAAAGATATGAATGCGCGCAAAGATGCGGTCGTCGCATCGGTGCAGGGATTACCTCAACCCACCGTGTTTTATGAAGTATGGGGCGACCCGCTCATGGTGGCCGGGAAAGGCAGCTTTATCAACGAAATGATCACTCTGGTCGGCGCGAAAGACATTGCCGGCGACAGTGAGCCATACTCCAATTACGATGTGGAGCAACTCATCGCCAATGATCCGGAGATCTACCTGATCAACGACGGCGATCCGAGCTTGACGAAGGAGACGGTCGCAGCGCGTCCGGGATATGCGGATCTTAAGGCCGTCAAAGAAGGAAAAGTTCTTTCGATCCATGCGGACCTGATCTCTCGACCCGGACCTCGGTTGATCGACGGGCTCGAGGAGTTGGCGGATCTCTTGCAACCGGACCGCGCGAAATAATGAAAGTGCGCTGGGTAGCGCTGAGTGTGCCGTTAGTATTTCTAACGGCACTTTTGGCGGCTACGATCGGCTCAGCCGAGATCCATTTTTTGGATGCGTTCCGCTCTCTCGGCGGTAAGCTCGTCGGAGCGCCGGAGATCTTGCCGAAGACGCAAGCGATGATCCTCTACTCCATCCGATGGCCGCGGGTTTTACTCGCGTTAACGACAGGCGCGGCGTTATCGATGGCGGGATTGACATTGCAGGGGTTGTTCAGAAACCCGTTGGCGGACCCGTATATCGTCGGAATCTCATCGGGTTCTGCTTTTGGTGCAGCCGTAGCGATCACGACAGGGGTAGGGAGTCAGTATTTTGGAAATCTTGCGGTCACAGGATCGGCTTTTTTGGGCGCGATGGCCGCTCTTTGGATGGTGTATCGGCTGGGTACGGAAGGGAGAATCCTTCGCCAAGGTCGTGTCTTGCTCGCGGGCATTGCGATCGGCCAATTGTTCTCCGCAGGTCTCTCGATACTGATGGTTTTTTACTCGCAGCAGATGGATAAAGTTGTGTACTGGACAATGGGATCCCTCGCCGGTCAACCCATGCAGGTGGTGGGGTTATGTGCAGCGATCGTCGTGATCGGATACGCGATCATCTTCCACTATCGGCATGAGATGAACCTCATACTGCTTGGAGAAGACACGGCAAACAGCATGGGAGTTCACACAGAGCGTGTCAAGCGGATTCTCCTTGTCACGGCATCGTTGGTGACGGCGTCGGTGGTTTCGTTTACGGGGATTATCGGATTTGTCGGACTGATCACGCCGCATATCGTTCGCTTGCTCACGGGGCCGGATCACCGGACGTTGCTGCCGATGTCGGTCATGTGGGGCGGGATCTTCCTTTGTTGGTGTGACACTCTGGCCAGAACACTTGCCAGTCCGCTGGAGATTCCGATCGGAATCGTCACGGCGATCATCGGGGCTCCGTTTTTCCTGTGGTTGCTGACGCATCGCGAAGGGAGTGAGGTCTGATGACGGCGTTTGCACTGAGCGGGATTCGGTTCTCGTACCGGGAACAACCGGTGCTGAACGGGCTGGATATCTCCATAGAAAAGGGAAAACTGCATGCAGTGGTCGGCGCGAATGGTGCGGGCAAGTCTACGTTGATTAAGCTGTTGGCGGGATTGCTGGAGCCGGATGAAGGGGAAGTGCTCTACGAAGAGAGCCCTTTACATTCATTTTCTGCGAAAGAGCGGGCGAGAAGAATTGCATATATGGCACAAGAGGTACAGGTGCCGAGTATTTTTACGGCCTCGGAAATTGTGACGATGGCGCGGTACCCTCACAAAAATACGAGCGCACAAATGAGAGATCGCGATGAAATACACGAAGCGATGGCGCGTACGCGCACATTGCCCCTGTATGACAAGCGCATGGGAGAAATCAGCGGCGGTGAAAAACAACGTGTTCTCCTCGCTCGTGCCCTTGCGCAAAGTGCACAGGTCCTACTTTTGGATGAGGTGACCAGCGCGCTGGACATCCATCATCAACTGGCCGTTATGGAAGACCTGCGCGGTTGGCTAACCCCTGATCGAACCGTGGTCATGGTGCTGCACGATATCAACCTTGCGGCGCGATATGCCGATGAAATCTGGATGATCGCAGACAGCCGGGTCTACGCGCATGGAGTACCGGAGGAAGTCATCCATCGCAATAGTATTCGTGATGTGTTTTCTGTTGAATCGATGATCGATCGCAATGTGGTGACGGGAACTCCCGTGGTCATCCCGGTGGAGCAGAGAAATCGTCCGCTGGAAGGGGTCGCCGTGGGTGTGATTTGCGGTGGAGGTTCCGGGCGAGAAGTCCTGTCCGCACTTTCGGGATGGGGGGCTGAGATTCTGACAGGTGTTCTGAACACAGGGGACTCCGACCAAGTCACCGCGGAGCGGTTAGGCGTCGAAGTGATGAAAATACCGGCATTTTCAGAGGTTGACGAGATCGATTCAAAACAGTTGAAAGAAATGATGTCAACAAAAAAAGCGATTGTAATGACCAATTTGCCGGTTGGAGCGGGAAATTTTCGGAATCTTTATGCGGCAATACATTCTAAAGAAATAGGTATTCCTCTCTACTATTGCCCATGGAATATTGGACAACAATATGTGCACAAAGAGTATGAATGGTTATGGAAACAAGCAATTTCTTTGTCTGTACATTGCACGACAGAGAGCGAACTACAGAAGAAAATGAAGGGCAGTTTAATTGGCAAAGGACCCATCTAGTATGAGATGTGGTCCTTTATTCGTTATTTTGAGATAATAGACAAGATTCATATGGTATTGACATATAACTTGATTGGAGCTATGATAACGTTATCAAATAAAATCGGCACGAATGAAGTGCCTTAAGGAGGAGAAAATGACCAAGAGAAGAATGAATGCAAAGTCGTACATACTGTTGATTGTACTGATCATCAGTTTGCTGGCGGGGTGCCAGCCGGCAGCAACAGAGGCGACGGAAGCGCCGGCTGCCACGGAAACCGGAGATGCCACAGAAGCCGGAGCAACGACTGAAACCGGAGCTGCTGCGCCGGCACCGACCAATATTACATTGGATGTCGTCAATCAGTTCTTGAATACTTCAGCGGATTTGGGGGAAGGCTCGATTGCGAACCCGGTCGCCGTGATTCCGATTGCCCATATCGACGGACCTGGAAATGAGACAGATTTTTATGCGTTTGTGAACTTTAAATACGCAGCCAGAGACTATATCAAGTATCAGATCACGTACATTTCCTGCACATGCAGAGAAGCCTCAGTGAACCATTGGACCACGGCGTATGTTGAATTGACATTACCGGAAAGTGGAAAGATCGAAGATGCTGTCATCAAGACGATCAGCTACGATATGGATCCGACCGGCAAAGACGCCGTCGGGTTCTGGGGCGACAGCAACCCGATCCCCAACGGCACCACCTATGATCAACTCAAAACGGAGTACATCCCGTTCTTTGTCGGAAAGACCGTCGGCGAGATCAAAGGGATGAGCACAGTGAAAGACATCGATCTTGCCGCTTATCAGTCGGGCGACGGTAGATCAGCGTATACGATCGATGCATTCTCCGGGGCCACCGTATCTACCAATAATATTATCCGCATGTTGGCAGCAATCGGTGACTACCATGGCACAGATGCTTTCTTCGGCGGAGCCGCCGCAGCACCGGCAGCACCGGCCACCGGCGACAGCGCACAAACCGAAGCTGCTACGACAGAAGCAGCCGCAGCGACCGAAGCGGCAGCGGCACCGGCAGCACCGGCCACCACAGCGGCAGCCGCACTGCCTACAGCGAGAGACACCACCAAGTCGTTTAAAGCCAATAAAGATGCAACAGAAGATACGCCTTGTGCAGACAACAGCTTCTCCGTGGATTGCTCGGCGATCAATAGCTCCAACTTGACGCAGTACCTCGGAAGAGATGATGTCATGTATATCGATACGCGTGACTTTGAAGACTATGTGAAAAAGCACTTCAAGAATTTTGAAGTCGTTCCGTTCTTCGCCTACATCTTCAACGCAGAAGCACACACGGATGCTAACTTGATTCAACTTTACGGAGGCACCCCGACAGAACCTGTTCCTGTCTATGAAGAATCTGACAAATTGCTTGAAGTCTTCTTCCCGAAAGACAAGACCCTCTTCATCATGTGCCAAAGCGGTGGACGCGTGAAGATGCTCATGGAAATCTTGGAAGCACGCGGTTGGGATATGAGCAAGATCTACAATATCGGCGGCATGGCGCAATACACAGCGGGCGAATATCGCGACCTAATTACCGATACACCGGAACTGACAGTGACCTCGCAATACGGATTTGAAGGACTGACCCGTATTGCTCCATAACAAAATGAAAAAGCAACTCTTGGGGAAACCTGAGAGTTGCTTTTTGATTGGTTCGAATATCGAGCTCCGGTCAGTCTACGAATGACTGCGGGATGGCTGTAAGCCTTTTAACGCTGTGATGGCAGCTTTATACACGATGCCTAAGAGCACGCAGTTGATCGCGGCGGCCGGCAGTACGACGGTGACGAACAGTACGCTAAAAGGAGCCGGCAGGCCGATGATGAGAAGGGCACTTCCGAGGAAGACCGTTCCACTGACGATTGTGCCGAAGAAGCCGATGATGGCGGCTCGGATCGTATCTTGTTTGATGGCGGCCAGGCTTTTGACCATCGCGAGGACGACAAATGCAGTCATCATTTTATCGATCGGGTTTGCAATTTGTCCGCCCGGAAAGGTGGACGTCATCGCGGCTAGAATACCGCCTAAGAGGCCGGCGGCCAGGGTGTTCTTTACATTGGGATGAATCATGATCGCTAAAATCATAAAGGTGATCAGCAAGTCGGGTTTCATGCCGAAGAAACCGGGGGTGACAGCGTGCAGGACAAATCCGATGGCGACTAATAATGCGGTGATGACGTATTCACGTAATTTCATTGTATTTCCTCCTAAAGGTTATGTGGGTACTGGTGAACGATTCTGTTGCCGTGTCCTTCAGGTCTTATGCATAATTTTCTCCTATTCATAAAAAAACACTGTTACACTCCTTGAAGGAGCGAACAGTGTCGCGGTACCATCCTACTTTAAGACAAAAGTCTTATCTCAATTCAGATACGAGGTTTCCCTGATATCCTACCCATGATAACGGTGGGAGCCCGGCATAGGCTACTGCTTACGGTTCGCCCTGCATCTTGCAAGTCCATTCCTCTTCGATCTGCTGTCTTTTTCCACCGCCAAAGACTCTCTGTATGCAGGTGACGAAGGCTACTCATCTTGCGCTTTGATATTATTAGTATTGTAGCGTCCCGACTTCCACTTGTCAAGAGTTAGAAGAAAGAATTTACTTCATTCTTGCCTCACCGTAAAGAAGTAAAAACTCTCGTGGTATAATAAGTGAGAGTGAAACGAAGGGGGTTACAATGTACCGACTATTAGCAACGGATATGGATTCGACGATTCTCGTAGGTAATGAGATACCTGAAGAGACGATTGCATTAATAGAACTACTGTATCAGAAGGGTGTACTGACCGCGTTGGTGACCGGACGAATGGTGAAGTCGCCCATCGTTTATTCCCGGCTTTTTTCCTTTCCGATGCCGGTCATCGCCTGCAACGGGGGTGTTGTGCTCACCGGAGAGGGGGAGACTTTGGCCCACTATCCGCTACCTTTGTCATTAGTGGAAGAACTGATCCTTTTTTGTCAGGAGGAGGGAGCGTTCTTTCAGTTTTACAATCGAGATGCACTCTACATGTCCGGTTATTCAAAGCGTACATTGGACCGGTATAGCTTGACCGGACGAGACTACGGAAAAATGCAGGCGCCGATCATCATCGACGACAATCCGATTCATAGGTTACAAGCGGAGTCGGATATCCCTGTGAAATTTGTGATTATGGAAGAAGATGAACAAAAGTTGGATGTTCTGCGCAGGGAAGTCGAGAAGCGGGAAGGTTTGGCAGTGGTTAAATCACATTACAATAATTTAGAGATCACGCGCGAAGAGGCCACGAAAGGCAAGGCACTGCGCACGCTTGCGCACCACCTGCAAATATCGTTGGCAGATTGTGTGGCGGTCGGCGATCATGAGAATGATATTTCGATGTTTGATGTGTGTGGATTGTCGATTGGGGTTGAAGGGAATTCGGAAATCGCCATGCGAGCGGCGGATGTGCGCACGCCCCCACCGGAGCAGGGTGGGTGGAATCTCGCCGTGAGGCAACATGTATTGGAGGCGTTACGATGAATATTGTGCTTGTAGAACCTGAAATTCCGATGAATACCGGGAATATCGGCCGTACCTGTGTCTTAACGGGAAGTCATCTACACTTGATTCGTCCGTTAGGCTTTTCGCTGTCAGATGCACAAATCCGGCGCTCAGGGCTCGACTACTGGGAGCACCTGTCGCTGACGGTGTATGATGATTTGGAGGATTTTTTCGAGAAAAACCCGGGGGCCTCGTGCTATTACGCAACGACAAAAGCGCAACAGTCGTACACGGAGATCCACTTTCAAAAGGACGATTTTCTCGTGTTTGGCAAGGAGTCCAAAGGGCTGCCTCTAGAGCTTTTGGGAAGAAATCGCCCGCGCATGATGAAGATCCCGATGGATAACACGTATGCGCGTTCGCTGAACCTGTCGAACTCGGTGGCAATCATTCTCTATGAGGCGCTCCGTCAAACCGGATTTCAAACACTTCGGTAAAGGGGGGATCCCGTGCGCATTATCGCCGGGCTATTGACATTTTTGTTCGGAATGAACTTGATGTCGTCAAAACTGCAAAAGCTGGAACATATGAGGATCAAGCGCTGGCTGAACGCACTCTCCGGCCGACCGCTATTTTGCGTGTTTGTCGGTACGGCATGTGCCTTCCTCATCCAGTCGTCCAGTACGGTGGTTCTGGTGATCATTGGGCTGATCGGCGGGAATATGATCGGATTACCGACGGCGTTTATGCTGCTTTTGGGGTGCAATTTAGGCACCTCTTTTTATCAACCCTTCCTCGGCCATGCGGTGTACACGATATCCGTCGCCGTGGGTGTGTTTGCTTTCTTTTGGTGGATCGTCAGCCCGCGGCGTGATCACAAAAACATCGCACAGGCGCTGTTGGGAACGGCATTTATCTTTATTGGGCTTGACCAGATGAAATTGGGACTCTATGGGATTACGGAGACGGCTTGGTTTACTGAGTCGATGCGGATGATGCATAAAGGTGGGACGTCTTTTATGCAGGGGCTGGCGTTTACGACGATCATGCAAAGTAGTCGCCTGAGTTTGACGACGCTCTTCAGTTTCGTACAAAATCAGGCGGTCCCCCTTCTTTCAGCCATCTATTTTATGATGGGAGCGAATATCGCAACCACCTCCACCGGAATTCTGACGACCCTTCAATCCGGAGTGGAGCAAAAACGCGCAGCACTTTTGCATCTGATGATCAATGCGTGCGGTGCGATGATCTTGTTGCCGGCTTTATGGGGGTGGAGCCGGTTCGGATCGTTTGATACTCTGCCATTGTCGACATCGCAAGTGTTCTGGGGTGCCCATATCGCATTCAATCTGTTTTCTGTCGTACTGTTTTTTCCTTTGCGAAAATACTTCCTACAATTTGCCGCGATCATCGTACCGGCGGAAGGGGAGAGCGAAAGAATGCGAGGTTCTTTGGCGTATGAAGCAGAGAATTCTACCGTCTCCCTCAAGCGCTTACATACGGAGATGCAGGCCCACCATCGACTGATGTGGTCGTACGGCAAACTCGTCTTTCAAGTTTTCACGATACAAGAGCCGGCGATGGCTGAACGCGCGATGCAGACGGCAATTTACATTGAAGAAGGTCGAGTAAAGCTTAATGACCGCTACTATCGGTCTGTCGAAAATGCAAAGACGATGGGGATTTCAGAAGATTTAGTTTCTTTATATCTGCAGATGGTACAAATGCAGCAATTACACAACTATATGCAGCAGCTCTTTTCCATCGCTGTGGACCGATCGACGCGGAAAGCCGATCAGGATGAGTTGTTGCAGATATCGTTTCATCGTACCTTTGCTGACACATTGGATTTCCTTTACTTATGTACGCAAGAAATGGCACCGAGTCAATCGGAACGCGCCTATGCAATCACGCGGGCGGAGAATCATGAAACGCTGTTTCCTTTGTACATGCGAAGTCTGATGACAGCGGTAAGCGAAGGAGAACTCGGTCGGCAGAGCGCAGATGAACTGGCTCGCGTTTCGGAGCGACTCATGCACATCAATCGAATCGCGCTTCACCAGATGGACGATTTAGCGCATGGTGAGGTGGACGCATGGCGGGAAAGTGTTTCTTTGCACACGCAACAATAATTTGACTCATAGAAAATTTTTATCACGCCATAAACGACTTTACAAGCATGAACGATTGCGATATACTATGTGTTACATAGAATAAATAAACGCATATCGCTGATTGAAGCTTGCGGGAGAGCGAAATTTCACCGAAGGAACAAGTATCGTTTGTCAAACGATACGAATCTCTCAGGTACCCGAACCGTAAGTGGACAGGACTCTGAAAAGCGTAATTTCACCCATGGGGCAATCCGAAGAGGAGGAAACTCTCAGGTACACAAACAGAGAAAAAGGACGACTTTTTTTCTGTTTCTTTAATTTGTGGAGAAATTCGGAAAATGTCTCCTTTTTGCACGCTCAGCATCGGGTTCAAACGACTTCACCTACCCAATTCCGGAAAGGAAACCGTATGATTTACGACGTCATCATCTTAGGAGCAGGGCCGGCGGGCCTTGCCGCAGCACTTTATTCTTCACGAGCCATGATGTCCACATTGGTCATCGAAAAAGGGGTCACCGGTGGACAAATTGCCTTAACTAGTGAGGTTGACAACTATCCCGGCGCTCCGGCGGAATCGACCGGACCATCGTTAGTCGAACGCATGAAAGAGCAGGCGGTCTCATTCGGTGCGGAGTTCGTGCTCGATGAAATCACTTCGGTTGAATTAGATGGTCTTGAAAAAGTCGTACGCTCAGCGGGAAAAGAGTATCGTAGCAAAACTGTGATTCTCGCGACCGGAGCAAAGCCGAAACGATTAGAATGCCCCGGCGAGGATGAATTCACGGGAAGAGGCGTCGCCTATTGTGCAACATGCGACGGTGCGTTTTTTACCGACATGCGAATTTTCGTCATCGGAGGCGGGGACACGGCAGTGGATGAAGCGCTGTTTTTATCCAAGATCGCTCGGCAAGTCACGATCGTCCACCGAAGAGATGAGCTGCGTGCGGCGAAGTCGATCCAAGAAAAAGCGTTCCATAATCCAAAAATCGACTTCATATGGGATAGCGTCGTCGAAGAGATCAAAGGAGAAGGCGTCGTCGGCTCAATTGTGCTAAAAAATGTCAAAACGGGAGAGACGACCGAAATTGTCGCAGATCCGGAAGACGGAACTTTCGGAATATTTGTTTTAGTCGGCTACGACCCTGCGACTGAACTTTTCAATGGAGTAATTGCCATGGAAAAGGGGTATATTATGACAGATAACGACATGAAGACATCGGTGCCCGGTGTTTTCGCTGCCGGTGACTTGCGGGTCAAATCACTGCGACAGGTTGTTACGGCCACCTCGGACGGTGCCATCGCCGCGGTACAAGCTGAGAAATATATAGAAGCATTGTAAGGAGTTAAAATGGTTGAGCTGACGAAAGACACGTTTGAAGCGGAGGTCCTAAACGCCAAGGGTAAAGTATTGGTTGACTTCTGGAGCCCTTCATGCGAACCCTGCAAGCAATTATTGCCACATGTTCACGCTTTTGAAGATCATTACAAAGAACATGTGAAATTCACATCTTTAGATATTACCAAAGCTAGGAGAATCGCCATCGGCCAAAAGGTCATGGGATTACCGGCAATCGCGCTTTACGAAAACGGTGAGCGCATCAAGCAACTCAGTGGCCATGACGCCAGTGTACAGTCGGTACAAGAGTTGCTGGAAACCCTTATTTGATATAGACCAGCAGGTTTATATAGATTATTTTAGGAGGTGAGTATGTGCGTCTAGAACTGGGCAACATTTTCATCAAGGACATTGTGTTCGGCGATGAGACGAAAGTTAACGAAGGTGTGTTAACTGTCAACAAGCAAGAACTGATCGATCTGGTCTTGGAAGATGAGCACTTGGCTTCCTGCGATATCGATATCGCAAGACCGGGCGAATCCGTCCGCGTAACCCCGGTAAAAGATGTCGTCGAGCCACGCGTAAAAGTGGATGGACCCGGCGGAATCTTCCCTGGCGTTCTCTCAAAGGTGGATACAGTAGGAAGTGGAAGAACCCATGTCCTTAAAGGTGCTACTGTTATGACGACCGGTAAAATTGTAGGCTTCCAGGAAGGCATTATCGATATGCAAGGTCCCGGAGCTGACTATACGCCGTTCTCGAAGACAGTCAACCTTGTACTGATCATCCAACCGATTGAAGGACTTCATCAACCGGATCACGAATACGCACTGCGCTTTGCCGGCTTCAAGGTCGCTGCAAAAGTCGCGGAAGCGGGTCGTAATGTCGAACCGGACGAGATCTTGACTTATGAGACGAAACCGCTGCTCGAAGGAATTAACGAGTACCCGGATCTTCCCAAAGTCGCTTATGTTCAAATGCTGCAATCTCAAGGATTGCTCCATGACACGTATGTCTATGGTGTAGATGCCAAGAAGATTGTTCCCACATTGCTGTATCCGACGGAAATCATGGATGGAGCGATCGTTAGCGGGAACTGCGTATCATCTTGCGACAAAAACACGACGTATCATCACTTGAACAACCCTGTTGTGAAAGCAATGTATGCACAACATGGCAAGGAAATCAACTTCGTCGGCGTGATTATCACCAACGAAAACGTGTATCTGGCGGACAAAGAGCGCTCTTCGAACTGGACTGCTAAGCTGACGAAATACCTCGGCTTGGACGGTGCGATTGTTTCGCAAGAAGGCTTCGGAAACCCGGATACCGACTTAATCATGAACTGCAAGAAGATCGAAGGTCAAGGCGTAAAAACCGTCATCATCACCGACGAATACGCTGGACGCGACGGCGCAAGCCAATCGCTGGCTGACGCTGACCCTGCAGCGGATGCTGTAGTCACCGGCGGAAACGCCAACGAAGTCATCAAACTGCCGAAGATGGACAAAGTTATTGGAGATCTTCAATATGTCGACATCATCGCAGGCGGATTTGACGGATCGTTAGAAGCTGACGGATCCATCACGGTAGAAATCCAAGCGATCACCGGAGCTACCAATGAACTCGGCTTCAACAAAATGAGTGCAACCGGGTACTAAACCCAAAATTTATTTTCAAAGGAGAAAAAGGATGTCTATTTTTAAGGAAACTGACAAAGTCATCGTCATCGGTGACCGCGACGGGATTCCTGGTCCTGCAATGGAAGAATGCATTGCGACGACTCCTGCAGAAGTAGTATTTTCGACGACTGAATGCTTCGTCTGAACGGCTGCAGGTGCTATGGACCTAGAGAATCAAAAGAGAGTTAAGGAACTCGCTGAAAAATATGGTGCGGAAAACACTGTCGTCGTTATTGGCGGCGGAGAAGCTGAATCTGCTGGTCTTGCAGCAGAAACCGTAACCATGGGCGACCCCACTTTCGCAGGTGCATTAGCAGGAGTCCAGTTGGGACTAAGAGTTTATCACCCCGTCGAAGCAGAATTTAAAGAAGCTGTAGACGCTGACGTCTACGACGAGCAAGTTGGAATGATGGAAATGGTATTGGATGTAGATGACATCGTAGGTGCCGTCTCCGAAATCCGCAGCGAAGGATCGAAATACTAGTATCCAAATCGAGATTCAAAAATAGATTAACGAGAAAGGGGGCAACCAGATCGTGAAACTAAGGGTAGTTCACTATATCAATCAGTTCTATGGTGGTATCGGTGGCGAAGAAATGGCTGATTACAAACCGGAAGTCCGTCTAGAACCGATTGGTCCCGGTCTAGCTATTAAAGGCGCGCTTGGCGAAGACGCTGAAATCGTAGCGACGATCATTTGTGGTGATAGTTACTTCAACGAAAACCTCGAAACAGCAAAAGCGGAAGTCCTGCAAATGGTAAAAGATCACAATCCTGATCTCTTCATCGCAGGCCCGGCCTTTAACGCAGGTCGTTATGGCGTCGCAGCCGGTACGATTACGGAAGCCGTCCAAAATGAATTAGGAATTCCTGCGGTTACGGCAATGTACGTCGAAAACCCCGGCGCGGATATGTTCAAAAAATCCGTTTACATTGTTGAAACCAAAAATAGCGCTGCGGGCATGAGAGATGCAGTTAAGAAACTCGTACCGTTGGCACTGAAGATCGCAAGAAAAGAAGAAATCGGCTCGCCCGCAGAAGAAGGATATCTCGAAAGAGGCATTCGTAAAAACATCTTCCGCGACAAAGTCGGTGGAGAGCGCGCTGTCGACATGATGCTCAAAAAACTCAAAGGCGAACCCTTTGAAACTGAGTATCCGATGCCGTCCTTTGATAGAGTTCCGCCGAACAAAGCGGTTCTCGATCTTAGCAAAGCGACGATCGCTCTTGCAACTTCCGGAGGAACCGTACCGTTCGGTAACCCGGATCACGTCGAATCCTCTTCGGCATCCAAATACGGCTCGTACAGCATTGCCGGTGTGGATGATCTGAAACCGGGTGAGTGGGAAACCGCACACGGTGGATACGACCCCATTTATGCCAATGACGAACCCGACAGAGTCCTGCCGGTTGACGTGTTGCGCAAAATGGAAAAAGAAGGAAGAATCGGCAAATTGTATGAAACTTTCTTCTCGACCGTTGGAAACGGTACTGCAGTAAAGAGCTCGAAAGCATTTGCGGAAGAGTACGCTGCAAAAATGAAAGCGGACGGAGTTGACGCGGTCATTATGACCTCTACCTGAGGCACCTGCACGCGTTGCGGTGCAACGATGGTTAAGGAAATAGAACGCGCAGGCCTGCCTGTCGTCCACATCTGTACAGTTACTCCGATCTCTATGACGGTAGGTGCAAACCGTATCGTCCCGGCAATCGCGATTCCGCATCCATTGGGAAATCCTGCGATGGAACCGGACGAAGAGTTCAAACTTCGTGAGAAAATTGTAGAAAGAGCACTCCAAGCTCTAGAAACAGAAGTGGAAGATCAAACGATATTCGAAGTTTAATTCGAATAACTGAGAGGCGGGTTTTACTCGCCTCTTTTAATACTCGGAGGAGGGTGTAAATGGTAAATGCTGTTGTCAAAGGAACGGGATACGTCCTGGTCCACACTCCGGAGATGATTCTGAGAAACGGTACGACTCAGACGACGGAAGCACTTCTTAACCCGGATTCGGACTATCTCAAGCAAGTTCCGAACCACATCAGAAGCTATGAAAAAGTGGTAAGCTATCTGCCGAACCAAGTCTATATCGGAAACAAAACCCCGGAAAATCTTCGCGAAGTTCCCCAACCATGGAGTGACGAAGGCAAAGAGGTAGAAGGCGCTGAGCGCTTCGGTCATTTCGGAGAAATCATGCCGGAAGCTGAATTCATCGCGATGATCAAAATTTCGGACGTATTTGACCTCGTATTCCTCACAAAAGAGTTCACGGAAATGGTGAAGCCGCTGCTGGAAGCACATCCTCTTATCGGAGAAGATCTGATCAAGCGTTTGAAAGACGGCGCTGACCAAGATGTCATCGATAAACACTTGGAAGACCACGGTGAAGGTCTTTACTATGAAGACAAACTCGTCGGCGTAGTTTCCAAAGCACACGATGTTGACGTCAACTTGACGGCGCACGTTATCTTTGAAAACTTGGTCGTAAAAGCTTCCGGTATTATGGCAGCACTTCACGCTTTAGACAAAACTGATATCGATCCGAAAGAAATCGAGTACGTGATCGAGTGTTCAGAAGAAGCGTGCGGAGATATCAACCAAAGAGGTGGCGGTAACTTTGCAAAGGCAATCGCTGAGCTGTCCGGTCTTACGAATGCATCCGGATCTGACACCAGAGGTTTCTGTGCCGCTCCGACTCACGCATTGATCCAAGCTTCTTCGCTTGTCCATGCGGGCACCTTCAAAAATGTTCTCGTCGTCGCCGGTGGAGCCACAGCAAAACTCGGCATGAACGGAAAAGACCACGTGAAAAAGGGCTTACCGATTCTGGAAGACGTACTCGGCGCATTTGCTGTTGTCGTCGGTGAAGATGATGGTGTGAACCCTGTATTCCGTACGGATATCGTCGGACGCCACACGGTCGGTACCGGTTCGGCACCGCAAGCGGTTATCTCTTCACTCGTTTTAGCACCGCTCGCGAAAAACGGCATGAAGATCAACGATATCGACAAATACTCCGTTGAAATGCAAAACCCGGATATCACTAAACCGGCAGGCGCAGGAGACGTTCCGTCTGCAAACTACAAGATGATCGCAGCTCTCGCCGTCATGCAAAAAGAGATGGAAAAAGCAGATCTTCCGAAGTTCATCGCAGAGAAGGGTATGGAAGGTTGGGCACCGACCCAAGGTCATATCCCCTCGGGCGTTCCGTACCTCGGATTTGCACGTGAAGATATTCTGGAAGGCAAAATCAATAATGCGATGTTCGTCGGTAAAGGATCTTTGTTCCTCGGCCGTATGACCAACCAATTTGACGGTGTTTCCATCGTCGTAGAAAAGAACTCGGGAAAAGCAGACGCTGACACTGCCGGTGTTTCGGAAGAAACGATCCGTCAAACCGTCGCTGATGCAATGCGTAAACTCGCGGCTACCCTCGTAGAAGGAGAGTGATCACATGGCAAATGTTCAAACCATGGTCAGCCAAGTTTTTAGTGAACTTGCTGATGCGCTAGAAACTGGCGCTTTTGGTAAAAGAACTCGTGTCGGAGTGACCACTTTAGGTTCAGAGCACGGAGTCGAAGAAGTCGTTAAAGGCGCCGAACTCGCTCAAAAGAAAGATAATTCCATCGAAGTCGTCCTCATCGGTCCGGCGGTAGACTCTGCGCTTACGCAAGAAGTCGTCGCTGACGAAGATGCCGGATACAAGCGTATGGAAGAAATGCTCGATGACGGCAGTTTGGATGCATGTGTCACCATGCACTACAGCTTCCCGATCGGCGTTTCTACCGTTGGACGCGTTGTGACGCCTGCTGCCGGTAAAGACATGATCGTCGCTACCACCACAGGCACCTCTGCGACCAACCGCGTCGAAGGAATGGTCAAGAATGCTCTCTTTGGTATTGCGACCGCAAAATCCGTCGGGATCAAGAATCCGACCGTCGGTCTTTTGAACGTCGACGATATCCGTAGAGTCGAGCGAATCCTGAAAGACCTTGCAAAGAACGGATACCCGATCAACTTTGCTACTTCCAATCGTGCAGACGGCGGCGCTGTCATGCGCGGGAACGACCTCCTGCAGGGAACGGCAGATGTCATGGTACAAGATACCTTAACCGGAAATATCCTAATGAAGATGTTCTCCTCCTTTACAACGGGTGGCGGATATGAGTCGACAGGATATGGATACGGCCCGGGTGTCGGCGACGATTATGAACGCCTTGTACTGATTATCTCCAGAGCCAGCGGAGCTCCTGTTATCGGGAATGCGATCACGTACGGCGGCGAAGTCGCGCGCGGTAAAGTGCTTGCACTTGCGAAAGCAGAGATGAAGGCAGCGAAAAAAGCCGGTCTTGATGATATGATCGCAGAACTTACCAAAGATAAGCCGAAAGCGGCGGAAGAAGAAGCGGTTGTCGCTCCTGAAGCGGAACCGGTCACGGAATCTATTGCGGGAATCGACGTCTTAGATTTGGAAGACGCGGTGAAAGCTCTCTGGAAAGTCGGCGTATACGCAGAAAGCGGCATGGGCTGCACCGGACCGATCGTCATGATCTCCACGGCGAATCGTCCAAAAGCAGTTGAAGTGTTAGGCGCGGCAGGCTTTATTGAGCAAGACGCAACCGAAGTTTGCTAGATTAAGTAAAGAATGGTCAATTCACGTGGTTGACCATTCTTTTTTATTTCTACAAAAACACACCAAATTAGTGTATAATGAAATCAATAAACATTATCAGAATGGAGTGTACACGATGAACGACAGACCGAAAGTATTACGAGAGATTCTCGAAAAATTGCACAATGGTGCTTCCGTAGAAGACGTAAAAGCTCAATTTGCGGACGCATTTCGCGATGTACCGGCAACAGAGATTGCAGCAGCCGAACGTGAGCTCATCCAATTCGGCGTACCGGTAGAAGAGATCCAGAATCTCTGCGATGTCCACGCGACCTTATTTGAAGGAAATGTGCAAGAAGCCGATCACGACGATGCCGCTGGGCATCCGCTCACCGTCTTTTCGAAAGAAAATGAAGGGATTCTCGAATTTTTAAATGGGACTTGGCTCTCTGCCATCGAACAATATAAAGGGGACCCGACCAATGGAGAGGCGGCACTGATCGCCGCTTTAGATTCACTGTCAAAGATCGACAAGCATTATCAGAGAAAGGAAACTCTGCTATTCCCTTACTTGGAACGAGACGGAGTCACCGCGCCGCCGAAAGTGATGTGGGGTGTTGATGATGAGATCCGCGATCTCTTGAAGACAGCTAAGAATCAGGCGACTGCACGAGAGGAAGCCGCACTTGAAACGGCACTACTCGCTGAAGAAAAAATCCGATCGATGGTGAAGAAAGAAGAAGAAATCCTTAAGCCCATGTTGATTCATCATCTGACGGAGGCGGATTGGAAAGTTGTCGCACAAGAGAGCGTTCATATCGGCTATGTATTTACCGGCGGGATCGAAGGAGCAAGTCCGTCCGATGCCGCTCAGTGGATGAAGTCCGGTGAAGCCGTGGTCGAGGCGAGAAATTCTGATCCGATTCAACTTCCCAGCGGACACTTTATTCCGGAAGAACTCGAAGCGATGCTGAACTCGCTGCCGGTCGATATTACCTTTGTCGGTGCCGACGACACGGTCCACTATTTTAGCGAGACAAAAGATCGTATCTTCCCGCGCACGCGCACCATCATCGGACGTCGCGTTGAAGACTGCCACCCGCCGAAGAGTCTTCATGTCGTTGAAAAACTTGTCGAAGCTTTCAAAAATGGAACTAAGGATACCGAGAGCTTTTGGATCCAAAAAGGAGATGCCTTTATTCTCATCCGTTACTTCGCAGTTCGTAATGCGGCCGGTGAATATATGGGAGTCGTAGAGACGACGGAAGAGATTTCAGCTTTACGAAAGCTGGAAGGACAAAAGACCTTGTTATCAGAATAGGGAGAAAAACCCGAAAGAGATGGATCTTTTTCGGGTTTTGTTGTTTGTACAACAGCAACATATGATAAGACAATGCGATAATTGGGTAAAGTGAAAATACAAAGAAAAAGGAGGACGATCGAATGAGAAAACGAAAAAACTGATGGCGCTGCTATGCTGTGTCGTCATGGCGATGCCGGGGGCGGCAGTGGCCGCAAAACCGGATGCGGAGGGCATTCACTTTGATGCGACGGTCGTCGACACGCACAATGACACGATGATGCGTGTGATCGATGCGGCGACTTGGAAACCTGCGAATGATCTATTGACATTGGATCGCCAAATCAATCTGCAAAAGGTAAAAGATGGCGGACTGGATGTCGCTTTCTACGCGGCATTTACGGGATACCAAGGCAACACCGCAGAATTTTTGGAACGTTACGGAGTCGAAGGACGCGCGGCGAGAACAAATAGCCGATCTCTCGCGATGATCAATGCGCTCTATTGGAGTGAAGCGAGTTATCCGGATCGTATGACAATTGCATCATCACTCAAGGCGATCGAAGCCGGCGTACGATCCGGAAAGCACGTTGCCGTGCCTACTTTAGAGGGAATGTACGGGTTTGAATCGTTCAATGCCGTCGAGTTGATGCGTCAATACTACGACTTGGGCGTTCGCGGGATGGCGATTGTATGGAACCCGGTGAATGCGCTGGGTGCCGGCACGAGTATTGCCAATGATGCTCCGAACGCGGGTTTGACGGATCTGGGAAAACAAGTGATCGCAGAGATGAACCGACTGGGGATCATCGTCGACGTGTCGCATATGAATGAAACGACATTCTATGACTCCATCGCTGTATCCAAAGCGCCGCTCTTGGCAACGCACAGCGGAGCTTCCGCGATTCGACCACATGTCAGAAATCTTACCGATGATCAGCTCCTCGCTATAAAGGAAAACGGCGGAGTCGCGCAAGTGAACTTTTGGGATGAAGTCGTCGTCGACAAATCCTATCAAGTCGCCACCGTTGCTGCACTCGTCGACCACATCGATCATATGGTGAAATTGATCGGTGTCGATCACGTCGGCATCGGTTCGGATTTTGATGGTGCCACCATGCCCGTCGATCTTTTAGATGCATCGTATCTGCCCGCGTTGACAAAAGAGCTCGTAGCGCGCGGGTACTCGACAAAAGATATCGGGAAGATTCTCGGAGGGAACTCCCTTCGCGTGCTGAAGGAAGTAGAAAGACTGGCCGAGAAGAGCCCTGCCAAT
Source organism: uncultured Peptoniphilaceae bacterium (assembly GCA_964510345.1). Taxonomy (GTDB): domain Bacteria; phylum Bacillota; class Clostridia; order Tissierellales; family Peptoniphilaceae; genus JAAYQA01. The sequence continues at coordinate 43,681 of CAZEBB010000005.1, read as the reverse complement.
CAAGGGCAGACGAGCTGGATTACCGCAGATTTTGATAAAGGCGATACCTTCGGCGCTACACCGCTTTTGACGGCCACGGTAGATGCAAAGCAAGCGAAGAAGGTCGATCCGGATTCAGTTCGCGTCATCATTGACGGCGTGGTCTATGAGCCGAGCTTCGATGCAAAAGCCGGAACGATCACGTACCAAGTGGAAGAACCGCTTCTCGGTGCAGGGCCGACAAATGCTGACGGAACCGCACAAATGGCCGGAAACTATCACGTCGTGACCTTTGAAGCGACAAATCACGCAGGCAAGATTTCACGAGCGACCGAAATATTCTATGTTGAATAAGCGCAATGCAATGAGTCGGGATCGATAATCTCCCGACTCTTTTTTGTTATTATTAATTGACAATATTTATTATCAACAAGTATACTGTTAGAGTAACAACAAAATATAGAGGAGGTTTACCATGAGAAAGAAACGATGGGTGGTGTGGTTACTGATCGCGGTGATGTTGGTTGCCGCTGGTTGTCAACCGAGCGCGCCGGCGGAAACCGAAGCGACAGAAGCAACGGAAGCCGTAGAGCAGACGGAAATGGGAACAGAAGTTGCCGGCGGAATGACCGCAGGTACATATGAAGCATCCGCAAAAGGAATGAACGGTGATGTGAAAGTGTCGGTGGAAGTCGACGGAAGTTCCATCATCGCCGTCAATGTATTGGAGCATGAAGAGTCTCCTGGAATCTCCGATCCGGCGATCGAGAAGATCCCCGCTCAAATCGTCGAACAGCAAAGTGTTGCGGTTGATACCGTAGCAAGTGCAACCGTGACAAGCCAAGCGATTCTTGATGCAGCAAAAGCGGCGTTGGAACAATCCGGTGCGGATATGACCGTCTTTACGACGAAGAAAGAAGGCGCAGCGGCAACGGGTGAGAAGATCGAAGAGACAGCGGATGTCGTCATCATCGGAGCCGGTGGAGCCGGTCTTGCGGCGGCTGTCGCTGCAGCGGAAAGCGGCGCCAGTGTGGTCATTCTGGAAAAAATGCCGGCGGTGGGCGGATCGACCTTATTAGCCGGTGGACAGTACAACTCGGTCGACAAAGTACGACAAGAAGCCTATGAAATGCGCCCGGAACTCATCGATGTGGTGAAAGAGACGGCTTCTGAGGAGCCCAAGAACGACCTTCACGCCGAGTTGATGGCGACAGTCATGGAACAGATTACGGCCTATGAAGAAGAGGGCAAGACGACGGTATTTGACTCACCTGAATTGCATGCATTACAGACCTACAAAGGTGGAGACTACGAAGGGAACCTGGAGTTGATCCTCAATCTGACCAAACATGCGGAAGAGTCCATTCCATGGTTGGAATCGCTCGGTGTCGTAGTGAATCCTGAGATCGCGACGGTGACCGGAGCTTTATGGCAACGTACGCACCAGTTCAAGAAGCCTGTAATGACAGGGCCGATCGATGCGTATATGGAGTATATCAATGCGAACGCGGACAAAGTCAAGATAATTTTTGATGCGAAAGCGGAAAAACTCGTGCAAGAAGATGGAAAAATCACCGGCGTAACCGGCACGAAAGATGGAGCGGAAGTCATTTGCCATGCGAACAAGGGCGTCATCATCGCGACGGGTGGATTTGCGAGAAATCAGGAATTAGTTCTCAAGTATGACAAACACTGGGGTGGGCTGGAAGGCCTAGGCTCAACCAATGCCGTCTCTGCAACGGGAGACGGAATCATCATGGGTGAAGACGTCGGTGCAAACCTCGTCGGTATGGAGTTTATTCAGCTCTTACCGGTCGGCGACCCCGAAACCGGTGGAATGCAAGGGAATATCTCGATCAATGCCGCGAACCAACTGTTTATTAACAAAGAAGGTAAGCGATTCGTCGCAGAAGACGAGCGCCGCGACGTGCTCACTCGCGCACTCATGGAACAAACGGATAAAGAAATGTTCATCCTTCATGACGCACATGAATATACCGATGAAAATGTGAAGAATGACTTTAACGAGACGATCGGATCGCTGGTCGAGAGCGGAAAAGTCGTAAAAGGAGAGTCCATCGAAGAACTCGCAACGAATATGGGGGTTGACCCGGCAGCGCTTCAAGCGACTGTCGATGCGTACAATCTCGTCGTAGCCGGTGAAGCGTCAGATGAATTCGGCAAGAATTTAGTGGATCAGCCGTTTGACAAAGCACCGTTCTACGCTTCAAAACGCGTGCCGACGATCCACCATACGATGGGCGGACTGGAGATCAACACTGACTGCCAAGTGTTGGATGCAGAAGGCAATCCGATTCCCGGACTGTTTGCCGCCGGTGAAGTCACAGGGGGTATCCACGGAGCCAATCGCTTAGGCGGAAACGCGTTACCGGATACGGTCGTCAATGGGAAAATTGCCGGAGAAAATGCGGCGAAATAGTATATCCAATATAAAAGGAAGAGCCTGCGCTCTTCCTTTTTACATGCTATTCCTACGCTTTATCGTTGCAGCCCAACACGTGGATCAGTTTGTGTTTGACCATTTCTTTGATCGCCGCTCGTGCGGGTTTCAAATAGCTTCTCGGGTCGAACTCAGCCGGGTGCTCAGCGAAGAACTCGCGAATCGTCGCGGTCATAGCGAGGCGTAGGTCGGAGTCGATATTGATCTTGCAGACAGCCATCTTGGCCGCTTCGCGAAGCATCTCTTCCGGAATGCCGATCGCGTCGGGCATGGCGCCGCCGTATTGGTTGACTTTCTTGACGAGGTCTTGCGGTACGGAGCTTGAGCCGTGCAGGACGATCGGGAAGCCGGGGAGTCTACCTTGGATGTCTTCTAAAATATCAAAGCGGAGTTGCGGGTTTTGTCCGGGTTTAAACTTATAAGCGCCGTGGCTGGTTCCGATGGCGATCGCCAGTGAGTCGACGCCGGTTCTCTCGACAAAATCTTGCACCTGTTCAGGTTTCGTGTAGCTCGCATCGGCTGCATCGACGGATACGTCATCTTCAACGCCGGCTAATGTGCCCAGTTCGCCTTCGACGACGACGCCGTGCGCATGGGCGTACTCGACGACTTGTTTGGAAACGCGTACATTTTCTTCATAGGGGAGGCTCGACCCGTCAAACATGACAGAGGTAAAGCCGCCGTCAATGCATTGTTTACAGATCTCAAAGGAATCCCCATGGTCGAGGTGCAGTGCGATCGGAAGACCGGTCACCTCGATAGCTGCTTCTACCAGTTTGACTAAGTAGGTGTGGTTGGCATACGCACGTGCTCCTTTGGAGACTTGAAGAATTAACGGTGCGTTGACTTCCTGCGCAGCTTCGGTAATCCCTTGGATGATCTCCATGTTGTTGACGTTGAAAGCTCCAATGGCGTAACCGCCTTCATAGGCTTTCTTAAACATTTCGGTGGTCGTTACGAGTGGCATAGTTCCCTCACTTTCTGTAATTACAACAAATGAACTCTTTACTCCGTACTGTATTATACCCAATTCACGAAGCAGTCTGTCCTTTCATTCTAGGGTCAGGAATCCTTTTCGTCAATGACTGCACAAAATTTGTTAATACAACGGTGTACAGCAAATGCCATGACAAAGTATTGGCAATAAGTGCGGAAGGGCTTGTGAACGGGTATAATAAGAGCGAACCAAATAAAAAGGGGGGTTTTTCTCGAAATGAAAAAACGATATCTCGCATTGCTTTTGGTACTCGTGCTTGTGCTGGCCGCATGTAACCCGGCCGCGACGGGAGCGACCGAAGCAGCCACAGAAGCAACCGCCACTGAAGCAGCAGCTACCGAAGCGACTGCCACTGAAGCCGGCACCACAGAAGCGGCAGCGACAGAAGCCGCCGGCGGAGACGCCGCACCGGCAACGGCAATCAAAGTCGGAATGGTAACAGATGAAGGCGGAGTCAACGACCAAAGCTTTAACCAATCCGCTTGGGAAGGTATGCAACGTGCACAAACAGAGCTTGGCGTGGAAGTCGCATACGTTGAATCACAAACCGACGCCGACTATGCACCGAACTTCGACACGATGCTCGAACAAGGCAACAACCTGATTTGGGGCGTTGGCTTCAAGCTGACGGATGCCTTGAATGCAGCCGCTTCGGCGAACGCAGACGTGAACTATGCACTGATCGACTCGGTAGCGGATCCCGCATTGACGAATGCGGTGTCAGTTCTGTTTAAAGCAGAGCAACCGTCCTTCTTGGTCGGTTATATCGCAGCGAACATGACAAAGACTGACAATGTCGGCTTTATCGGCGGTGTAGAAGGTGACGTCATTTGGGGATTTGAATACGGCTATCGCGCCGGTGTTGCCTATGGTGCAAAAGAATTAGGCAAAGAGATCGAAGTACAAGTACAATACGCAAACTCCTTTACGGACTCTGCGATCGGAAAAGCGATCGCGAAGACCATGTATGGAAACGGCGCAGACATTATCTTCTCGGCAGCCGGAGACGTTGGAACCGGAGCGATTGAAGAAGCAGCAGAACAGCAGAAATTTGCCATCGGCGTAGACCGTGACCAAAATTACTTGGCACCGGATTATGTCATCACCTCGGCGGTTAAGCGCGTCGATGTCGGTGTGTACAATGTCATCGAACAGACGACAAAAGAAGGTTTCCCGGGCGGACAGACCGTCGTATACGGACTGCAAGATAACGGCGCTGTCGATATCGCTGAAACCTCCAACAAACTGGTACCGGCAGATGTTCTGACGAAAGTTGAAGAATTGAAACCGAAAATCATCTCCGGAGAAATTGAAGTGCCCTTTAACGAAGACACTTTCAATACGTGGAGCGACGCACAATAGTTGATCGTCGTATCGGATCAAACGAAGGAGCTGTTACCCTCTGCGGAGCAGCTCCTCTCTTTTACGAAAGGAGGCAGAAGTGAACGAAACTCCCGTCATTATTGAGTTTAAAGGGATCACCAAACGTTTCGGAAACTTTACCGCCAACCATTCCATCGACCTGCAGATTCACGAAAAGGAGATCCACGCACTTTTAGGTGAAAATGGCGCCGGCAAGACGACGCTGATGAATATGCTCTATGGACTCTATACGCCGACGGAAGGTGAAATCTTCATCCGCGGGCAAGCCGTCCACTTTGCGGGTCCGAATGACGCGATCAAAGCGGGGATCGGAATGGTTCACCAGCATTTTATGTTGGTGGAAGAGTTTTCTGTTCTGGAAAATATTATGCTGGGACTCGAACGTACCAAAGCCATGGGGTTGTTAGATAAAAAAAGAGCCAGAGCAGAGATCATGGAATTATCGGATCGATACGGTTTACAGATCGATCCTGATGCCAAAGTGGCGGATATCAGTGTCGGCATGCAGCAACGTGTCGAAATATTAAAAGCTCTGTATCGGGGTGCCGAGATTCTCATCTTGGATGAACCGACGGCAGTCCTCACCCCCCAAGAGATCACGGAGATGATATCGATTGTGAGCGAACTGTCGGAGCAGGGAAAGACGATCATCATCATCACACATAAATTAAAAGAGATAAAAATGCTGGCGGATAATGTGACCGTCATCCGCAAAGGGGAAAAGATCGATACTCTACGGGTCGCGGATGTATCCGAGGCGGAAATGGCCAATCTGATGGTCGGCCGGCAACTGACCCAAGTCGTCAACCCGCGAGATGAACGAAGAGCTGACCTCGCTTTGCAGATTAAAGACTTACAAGTCAAAGACAATCGCAATTTACCGAAGCTAAAAGGACTTAATTTGGAATTATTCAAAGGAGAGATATTGGGCATTGCCGGAATCGACGGGAATGGCCAGTCCGAACTGATCGAAGCGATCACAGGTCTTCGCCATATTGACGCCGGGAAGGTCGTACTCAACGGGGCGGATGTGACAAATAAGAGTCCCAAGCAGATTATCGACGCCGGCATGAACACCATCCCCGAGGACCGC
>CAZEBB010000005.1:12733-37758 GCA_964510345.1 uncultured Peptoniphilaceae bacterium | reverse complement strand
TCGGTGGAAGAGAATATGGCTTTGAAGGATTATGCCAAGGCTCCGTTCTCCGCCAAAGGGAAGTTAAATCACAAGGCGATTCACGATCATGCACAGGAATTGGCCGAACAGTTTGACGTCCGACCGAGGAACACGGAACAGTCGGCGGCTTCGCTCTCAGGTGGGAATCAACAAAAGGTGATCTTAGCCCGAGAGATCGCGAGCAATCCGGAAGTGTTGATCGCTGCACAGCCGACGAGGGGCTTAGATGTTGGTGCGATCGAATACGTCCATCGCTTTTTGCTCGATCAGAGGGAAAAGGGAAAAGCGGTATTACTACTTTCGTTTGAGCTGGATGAAGTCATGGATTTGTCCGACCGGATCGCGGTCATTCACGACGGTGTCATTGTCGCGCAAATGGATGCGGAAGATGCAAACGAACGGGAGCTCGGTTACCTGATGGCGGGAGGTGCTCATGAAAAAGCCCAATAGAATCGTAATAACGCTGCTTTCGATCGCTCTCGGCATGTTGGTCGGTTCACTCGTACTGCTCATCGCCGGGTACTCACCCATAGCGGCTTACAGCCAACTGATCCAAGGAGTCTTCAGCAAACCGAAGTATATCGCGTGGACGATCATTCGTTCGACGCCGATCATTTTAACGGGGATTTCTGTCGCCTTTGCCATGAAAACGGGGTTGTTTAATATCGGTGCGGAAGGGCAGTTCGTCATGGGGGCTCTGGGAGCTTCGTTAGCGGGCTATTTTCTCATGTTGCCGCCCGGACTTCACGCACTGGTCTCCATTCTAGTGGGTGCCCTCTTCGGCGCTCTATGGGGTGGGATCGCAGGAGTACTCAAGGCATATCGCGGGATCAATGAAGTCATCACCACAATCATGCTGAACTGGATCGCGATTTACTTCAGCAATTTTATTATGGGGACCAAGGCATTCGTCGGATCCAATGTTCAGGTCAGCCAGAGCATCTTACCGTCCGCTTCGATCCTCGTTCTCGGTCAATACAAAAAAACGGAAGCCGGTAAGGCGATGCTTGCGAGCATCCCGGGTGCGGCGGATTTCTTTTCTACCCAGGTGAACTGGGGCTTCGCGATTGCGATCCTCATGGCGGTCTTCGCATGGTATATGCTCAACCATACGACCAAAGGATTCCAACTGCGGGCGGTCGGATCGAATCGTGATGCAGCAGAATATGCCGGTATCGATGTCAAGAAGAACATTATTCACGCGATGCTGTTTGCAGGCCTCTTCGCCGGCATCGGCGGTGCAACGCAAGCACTTGGTGTGAGCGGACGGGTCAGTCTTCTGATCGGTGCGGAAGGCTATGGGTTTAACGGAATGGCGGTGGCGCTGATCGCAGCCTCGAATCCCTTAGCGACCATACCGGCGGGTTTACTGTTTGGGGCTCTGCAATACGGTGGGACCTCTATGCAGTCGATGCTTCGCATACCGTTTGAAATCATCAATATCATTATCGGCATGATCGTTTTCTTCGTGTCGATGCCGTACCTGTTCACATGGATCTCCACAAAATTTGCGGGGAGCAAGAAGGAGGTGAAGCCGGATGTCAGCGAATGATTTTGGTACGATCTTAGGGATTACGTTGATGTACGCTTCGCCCCTGATCTACGGAGCGCTGAGCGGCGTATTAAGTGAAACCACAGGCGTGATCAATATCGGGATCGAAGGGATGATGACCATCGGAGCCTTTGCAGGGGCTGCCGGTGCAATTTTCACCGGAAATGCCTGGTTGGGGTTTTTGATCGCGGGACTCGCCGGCGCCTTTTTGGCAATTTTTCATGCCGTGGCGACCATCCGCTTCCGCGCAGACCACGTCGTCTCCGGGATAGCGATCAACTTTATCGGACCCGGTATGGCGCTGTTTCTTACAAAAATGCTCTTTGACGGCGCAGCCAACACGACACCGTTGGGTGCAGACTTAAAACTGCCGAAGTGGTTTGCCGATGTCTTCCCGCAAGGATCATTGCCCGACATGATTTTTGATCAATATGCCACCGTGTATCTCGCGTTTTTGTTCGCCGTGTTGATTTGGGTCATCTTATATCGTACGAAGCTGGGCTTACGGATGCGCTCTGTCGGCGAGCACCCAAAAGCAGGGGATACTCTGGGCGTGAATGTTCCGCTCACGAAAACTATCGGCGTATTGAGTTCCGGATTTGTTGCAGGCTTAGGTGGAGCCGCTCTTTCGATGGCGATCATCTCGAGTTTTCGTCCCACACTTGTATCCGGTCAAGGATTTATTGCGTTGGCCGCCATGATCTTTGGTCGCTGGACACCGCACGGCGCCGTCATCGGCTGTCTGGTATTCGGATTAGCGCAGGGACTCGTCGTCTTTCTGGGCGGTAGACTCCCGGTGTCCGAACAACTTTTGTCGATGTTGCCCTATGCGATGACGTTACTCGTGCTGCTGTTCTCCAAATCTTCATCCGGACCTAAAGCAAATGGCGTAAACTACGTGAAAGAATAGCACGACTTGACAAAAACAAAGAAAAGCAAGATAATAATTAAACAAATGGCCGGCCGTGTGGTGATAAGACCTCGCGGTTGGGTACATATGTGATAAAGGATGGAAGAATCCATCCAATGCACTTGTGCAAGTATCAAAGGAGGGTATGCGCATGGCTTTAAAAGTAGCACTCAACGGTTTTGGAAGAATTGGTAGAGACGTATTACGAATTATCTTTGAGGATAATATCGACATCGATCTGGTAGCAATGAATGCTTCCGGCGATCGCAAGACAAACTTGCATCTATTCAAGTATGATTCGCTCTACGGCAGATTCAACGGAGAAGCAACACTCGATGAAGAAGGCAACTTCGTCATCAATGGAAAGACCATCAAAACAGTTGATAACAGAGATCCGGAAAAACTCCCTTGGGGAGAGCTAGGCGTCGACCTCGTCATCGACTCGACCGGCGCGTTCCGCGACCGCGAAGGTTTGTCCAAACACCTGACGGCAGGAGCTAAGAAAGTAATCATCACCGCTCCCGCGAAAAACGAAGACATTACAATTGTTATGGGCGTCAACGAAGACAAATACGACCCTGAGAATCATCACATTATTTCCAACGCATCGTGCACCACGAACTGCTTGGCACCGGTAGCGAAAGTTCTTCTCGAAAAATTCGGTATCGAAAAAGGTTTGATGACGACGATCCACGCGTACACGTCGGACCAAGTACTGCAAGATAAGAAACACAAAGACCTGCGTCGCGCACGCGCGGCAGCACTCAGCATGATTCCGACAACGACCGGCGCAGCGAAAGCCGTAGCTCTGGTTCTTCCGGAACTCAAAGGAAAACTGAACGGTTACGCAGTCCGCGTTCCCACCCCGACCGTATCGATGGTTGACTTAACGGTTGAGCTTGAAAAAGAAGCGACCAAAGAGGAAATCAATGCAGCGATCAAAGAAGCCAGCGAAGGCGCGATGAAAGGCTATCTCGGCTACTCGGATGAGCCGCTCGTATCCATCGACTTCCAAGGTGACCCGCGTTCGTCCATTTTCGATCCGGACCAAACGATGGTGATCGGAAAGTTGGCGAAAGTTGTATCCTGGTATGACAACGAGTGGGGCTACTCCAAGCGTGTCGTAGACCTCGCAAAAATGATTGCGGATCGCTAGAACGAACATGGCCCGGCACGATGTCGGGCCTTTTTTCAATAAAGGAGGTCATTTATGCTGAATAAAAAAACTTTAAAAGATATCGATGTGAAGGGCAAGAAGGTTCTCGTACGCGTCGATTTCAACGTTCCCATGAAGAAAAACGAAGTGGGCGTCATCGCGGATGACGTGCGCATTCGTGCGGCACTTCCGACCGTTGAGTATTTGCTGGAGAATGGGGCCACTGTCATTTTGCTCTCACACTTAGGTCGTCCGAAAGGCGAACCCAATCCCCAATATACACTGGGTCCGGTTGCAGTTCGCTTAGGAGAGTTGCTTAACAAAGAGGTGCATTTCATTCCGTCGGATGTCGTCGTGGACGACGATGTGAAGGCGAAAGTTGCGGCGCTTCCGGCGGGTTCGGTCGCACTTTTGGAGAATACCCGGTATCGTAAAGAAGAAGAAAAGAACGACCCGGCATTTTCCAAGGCGTTGTCGGAACTGGGAGACCTGTATGTCAACGACGCATTTGGCACCTCGCACAGAGCCCATGCTTCTAACGTAGGACTTGCTTCGAATCTACCGTCTGCTATTGGCTTCCTCGTTCAAAAAGAAGTGGATTCTATGGGCAATATGCTGGAAAATCCGAAGAGACCTTTCGTCGCCATTATGGGCGGTGCCAAGGTTTCCGATAAGATCGGCGTGATCGATAATCTGCTATTGAAAGTCGACACTCTGCTCATCGGCGGTGGAATGGCGTATACTTTCCTGAAAGCGCAAGGCTACGAGATCGGCGGATCGCTGTTAGAAGCTGACAAAATGGATCTTTCGCTTGAGCTGATCGAAAAAGCGAAACAAAAAGGGGTCAACTTGCTGTTGCCGGTCGATGTCGTCATCGCGGACGCGATCGATGAAAATGCGGAAACCAAAATCGTCGACATCACTGAAATCCCTGTGGACAAACAAGGCTTGGATATCGGACCGAAGACCGAAGCGCTCTTTAGCAATGAGATCTTACGTGCAAAGACCGTGGTTTGGAACGGACCGATGGGCGTATTTGAAGTGAAGCCTTTCTCGAGCGGAACGAACGCAATCGCAAAAGCGATGGCGGAAGCGGATGCCGTTACGATCGTAGGCGGTGGAGACTCCGCTTTGGCGATCGAACAAGCCGGTCTTAAGGATAAAATCACCCACGTATCGACGGGTGGTGGCGCATCGTTAGAATTATTGGAAGGAAAAGAATTGCCGGGTATCGTGGCGATGGAGGATAAATAATCCAATGGTTATTATCGCAGGAAACTGGAAAATGAATACGGGGGTGGAGGAAGGCATCGCTCTGGCAAAAGCCATGGTGCAAAACTCTGTTCCCGAAGGTGTGACGGCGGTCATCTGTCCACCTTTCACCCACTTGGCGGGTATCGCTGACGTAGTGAAAGGGACGCCGTATCAACTCGGCGCGCAGAATGTATCGGACTTGCCTAACGGTGCGATGACCGGCGAAGTTTCAACGGACATGCTGAAAGAACTCGGCGTTTCTTATGTGATCATCGGACACTCCGAAAGACGTGAGATTATCGGCGAAACCGATGCACTGATTACGGCCAAAACAGCCCGCGCATTGAACGAAGGCTTAAAGCCGATTCTGTGTGTCGGTGAAAACCTTGATCAAAGAGAGGCCGGTACCGAACAAAAAATCGTTGCCGATCAATTGCATGCCGTCATGAAAGACTTAGGCGCTGATCCGAGTGAACTCGTGATCGCTTATGAACCGATTTGGGCGATCGGAACCGGTAAAACGGCATCGGCCGCACAAGCGGAAGAAATGTGTGCCTTTATTAAAGAAACGATGAAAGAACTCGCTCCGGGCGTTGAAGTCCCCGTGTTGTATGGCGGTTCAGTCAAACCGGATAATATTGAAGAATTGCTCGCGCAATCGTCGATTGACGGTGCACTGGTCGGCGGCGCCAGCTTGAAAGCGGACAGTTATCAGAAACTCGTGGAGGGTCGTGCATGAAGAAACCGGTCATGCTGATGATACTGGACGGATGGGGATGTGCAGAGGCAAGCGCCGGAAATGCGATATCGATCGCCCAGACGCCGGTGATGGACAGCCTGTGGCAACAGTATCCCCACGAGACATTGGAAGCGAGCGGGTTGGCCGTTGGTTTGCCCAGAGGACAAATGGGTAACTCGGAAGTCGGCCACTTGAACATCGGGTCCGGTCGCGTCGTGTATCAGGAGCTGACAAAGATCACCAAAGCGATTGAAGACGGCGAGTTCCAAAAAAACGAAAAAATTAATCAGGCGATCTCCCATGCGATTGAAAATGGGTCCACGCTGCACGTGATGGGTTTGCTCTCTGACGGTGGGGTTCACAGTCATATCGAACATCTATTTGCCATCCTGGATTTATGCAAGGCAAGAGGATTGGATCGCGTCGCCGTCCACGCCTTTTTGGATGGACGAGACGTTTCACCGGTTTCGGGTGCGCACTTTGTCCAGCAGCTGCAACAAAAACTAGCAGAGATCGGAATTGGACAAATCGCGACGATTATGGGCCGCTATTATGCCATGGACCGCGATAAACGCTGGGAGCGCGTACAACTCGCTTATGATGCGATCACCAAAGGCGAGGGGATTCCCTCGGTAGATCCGGTCGGCGCTGTGGAAGACAGCTATAAGAGAGAGGTTACAGACGAATTTGTAACGCCCATCGTCATGCAAAAAGACGGCAAACCTGCCGCATTGCTCACCAATGCTGACAGTGTCCTCTTTTTCAACTTCCGTCCGGACAGAGGACGCGAGCTGACCCGGGCAATCCTGGAAGATGATTTCGACGGGTTCGAACGTGAGACGAGAATTGAACCGTATTATGTCACGATGACGGAGTACGACAAGACTTTTCACAAGGTCCATGTCGCGTATCAACCGGAGACTTTTTCCAATACATTGGGAGCGGTCGTATCGGAACGCGGACTCACGCAACTTCGCATCGCCGAAACGGAAAAATATGCACACGTCACCTTTTTCTTCAACGGAGGTCAGGAAATTGAGTTTCCGGGCGAAAGCCGCGTTCTCGTGCCTTCACCGAAAGTCGCCACGTACGACCTCATGCCGCAGATGAGCGCGGTTGCCGTCAAAGATCAGGTCGTTGAGGAAATCCGATCCGGAAAATACGATCTCATCATTTTAAACTTCGCCAATTCGGATATGGTCGGTCATACCGGCGTCATCCAAGCCGCTGTGCAAGCGGTGGAAACGGTCGACGCCTGTGTAGGAGAGGTCGTTCATGCGATCCGTGAGATGAACGGAGAGCTCTTGATCACCGCAGACCATGGGAATAGCGAACAGATGGTCGAAGAGGATGGCATGCCGTTTACTGCCCATACGACCAACCCGGTTCCTCTGATTTATGTGACAGAAAAGAATTGCACGCTTAGACCCGGAGGAAAACTTTCCGACTTGGCACCGACCTTGTTGGAGATCATGAAGATACCACAACCGTCCGAAATGACGGGGGTTTCACTTTTGAGAGGAGAATGTAAATGAGCTTAATTTTGGATGTCTACGCAAGAGAAGTACTGGATTCCCGTGGGAATCCGACCGTTGAGGTAGAAGTCATCACCGAAGAGGGCGGTTTCGGAAGAGCGATCGTCCCCTCGGGCGCATCGACCGGAAGCTTTGAAGCGGTTGAATTGCGCGACGGAGATGCGGATCGTTATATGGGGAAAGGCGTAGAAACCGCGGTTGAAAACGTCAATACGGAGTTAGCTGATCTTTTGACCGGGTTTGACGTCATCGATCAAGCAGGGATCGACCAAGCGATGATCGAACTCGACGGTACCCATAACAAAGGTCGACTCGGCGCCAATGCAATTCTGGGTTGTTCCATGGCCGTTGCACGTGCCGCAGCCGATGAACTCGGAATGGACCTTTACCAATACCTCGGCGGTGTCAATGCAAGAACCTTACCGGTACCCATGTCCAATATCCTCAATGGCGGCGAGCACGCTGACAATAATGTCGATATTCAAGAGTTCATGGTCATGCCCGTCGGCGCACCGGACTTCCGCGAAGGCATCCGCATGGTCACCCAAATCTTCCATAATCTGAAAAAGGTCTTGAAAGATAAAGGCTTGAACACCTCGGTTGGTGACGAAGGTGGATTTGCGCCAAACCTCTCCAGCAACGAAGAAGCACTGCAAACCATCGCGCAAGCGATTGAAAAAGCCGGCTACACACTCGGAGAAGACGTCGTCATCGCGCTGGACGTCGCAGCGACCGAACTCTACAAAGACGGAAAATATGTCCTCGCAGGCGAGAATAAGACTTTGACCGTCGACGAGTTTATCGACTACTATGAGATGCTGGTTGACAAATACCACATCATCTCGATTGAAGACGGTCTTGCCGAAGACGATTGGGATGGATGGAAGAAATTGACGGATCGTTTGGGTAGTAAGATTCAATTGGTTGGAGACGATCTCTTCGTTACCAATACCGAAAGACTCCAAAGAGGAATCGACCAAAAGATTTCCAACTCCATTTTGATTAAGCTCAACCAAATTGGAACCGTCACGGAGACTTTGGATGCAATCGCTCTGGCAAGAGAAAATCATATGACGGCGATTGTCTCCCACAGAAGTGGTGAAACCGAAGATACCTTTATCGCTGATTTAGCGGTAGCAACCAATGCCGGCCAAATTAAGACGGGGGCTCCCTCCAGAACTGACCGCGTCGCTAAGTACAATCAGCTGTTGCGCTTGGAAGACGAACTGGGAGATAACTCGATCTACCGCGGAAAGGATACTTTCTACAATTTGAAGTAAACATTTGAGAGCTGCTTCGGCAGCTCTTTTGTTGATATTTGGGGAATTCGTTTGCACATACGATAATTATTTATTAGAGATTGATGGACAATAAATTGACTAAATGGCTATTTTTGTGGCCTATACAACATTTTTCATGCGATAAATCTAGTGTTTCTTTATTGTACTTTTCTTGGTGCTGTGTTATGATTTATGGACGAAAGAGCATAAGTGGAGGTGAACAGAGTGAAAGTGTTTCTTAGCATTGTCTTATTAATCGTAAGTGTAGTGATTATCGGATGTGTCACAGTGATGGAATCAAAGCAACAAGGTCTGGGCGTTATCGACGGCGGAGCCAATTTATACGGGCAATCCAGCATGTCGAAGGACCGCGTACTCAATCGCGTCATTATCGGGGCGGGTGTCTTATTTTTGATTACCGCTCTCGCGATGGCTATCATTTCCTAGGAGGGAAAATCAATTGGAAACCAGTTTGTTTATTTTGATCGCTCCAGTCATTGGAGTGATCGCCATTTTATTTGCCTTTGTGAAGGCACAAGCCATAGGCCGTATGGATGCAGGTACCGCGCGCATGAAAGAGATCGCGGGGTATATCAACGAAGGTGCTATGGCCTTTTTGTCTCGTGAATACCGAGCACTCTCGATTTTTGTCGTCGTATTATTCGTATTAGTCGGCATTGCCATTAATTGGATGACGGCGATTTGCTATTTAATTGGAGCCATGTTTTCCATGCTCGCCGGCTATATGGGAATGCGTTCTGCAACGCAAGCCAATGTGAGAACGGCGAATGCCGCACAGCAAAAGGGGATGTCGGCAGCTCTACAAGTCGCGTTTTCCGGCGGATCCGTCATGGGGATGACGGTTGTCGGATTAGGGATCTTAGGCGTTGGGCTCCTGTATATTATCTTCAAAGACCCGGCGATCGTAACCGGATTTAGTTTAGGCGCTTCCTCCATTGCATTATTTGCACGTGTCGGCGGCGGTATTTACACCAAAGCAGCCGACGTTGGCGCGGACTTGGTCGGGAAAGTTGAAGCCGGAATTCCGGAAGACGACCCGAGAAACCCTGCGGTGATCGCAGACAATGTCGGCGACAATGTAGGGGACGTCGCAGGTATGGGAGCCGACCTCTTTGAGTCGTATGTCGGAGCGATTATTTCAGCATTAACACTGGGAATCCCGGCTTTTGGACAAAAGGGTGTCGAATTTGCACTCGCGTTGTCCGCAGTGGGAGTACTGGCGTCGCTGATCGGAATCTTCTTCGTTCGCGGTGACAATAACCCGCAAAAGTCGTTGAATATGGGAACCTTCACCTCATCGGGTATCACGTTAATCGCCGCTTTCTTCTTAAGTCGTGCAATTCTTAACTCAATTACCCCGTTTATCGCGATCGTCGCAGGTCTTGCCGTCGGTTTGATCATCTCTTCGCTGACAGAGTACTACACGTCCGACGAGCACAAACCGGTGCGCAAAATTGCAAAGGAATCTGAAACAGGTACTTCGACGAATATCATTTCCGGCTTAGGTGTCGGCATGCTCTCCACAGCCGGACCGATCATCATCATCGCGATCGGAATCATGGTGGCATTCTATGCATCGAACGGCCTGACAAATGTAGTTGAAGGCTTATACGGGATCTCTCTCGCGGCAGTCGGCATGCTGTCGACGGCGGGGATGACGATTGCCGTTGACGCATATGGCCCCATCGCCGATAATGCGGGTGGGATTGCACAGATGGCCAACTTGCCGGAGAATGTCCGCGAAATCACGGATACATTGGACTCCGTCGGAAACACCACGGCAGCGATCGGTAAGGGATTTGCGATCGGTTCAGCAGCACTGACAGCACTGGCACTTTTTGCATCGTATACGCAAGCGGTCGGACTTGAGAATATCTCGCTGACGAGCCCGGTGGTAATTGCCGGCGTATTTATCGGCGGTATGTTACCGTTCCTTTTCTCTGCGCTCACCATGGATGCTGTGAGCACCTCGGCAAACTCGATGATCGAAGAAGTCCGTAGACAGTTTAGAGAAAAACCGGGGATCATGGGAGGGACTGAACTTCCCGACTACGGTCGCTGTGTAGACATCAGCACACGAGCAGCTCTTCGCGAAATGGTCGTTCCCGGATTACTCGCAGTTGTCGTACCGGTAGGGATCGGATTATTGCTGGGGGCAGAGGCTTTAGGCGGCCTGCTCGCTGGTTCTCTGATTACCGGCGTCCTGATGGCAATCTTCATGGCAAACTCCGGCGGTGCATGGGATAATGCGAAGAAATTTATTGAAACCGGGCATCACGGCGGAAAAGGTTCAGAAGCCCATAAGGCTGCCGTTACCGGTGACACCGTAGGAGACCCCTTCAAAGATACAGCCGGTCCTTCACTCAATATTCTCATTAAGCTTATGACCATCGTCGCTCTAATTTTCGCGACATTGTTCGGAGAAGGACTTCTGTTTAGCCTCTTTTTCTAGAAGTAAATGCCAGACCGCCGGAAACGGCGGTCTTGTTTTTTCGGGCGAAATGCATACAGTTTCGGGTATAACTCTAGGGATGGTGAATTCAATTCGAGGAGACGAGAGATGAAATTACGACAAATTATTATGGCGTATATTAAGGATAAAGACTACCAGCCGATGACAAAAGAAGAGCTGGCACAGGTTTTTGAATTCGATAAGAAAGATACGAAGGCGTTCTTCCAAGTGTTAAAGGATCTGGAGAGGGAAGGCCTACTTCGTACGACAAAGAATGATCGGGTCATGCCCGGAAAAGCGATGGCGATCTCGGGTGTATTAAAGGCGACGGACAAAGGATTTGCATTTTTTTCTCCGGATGACGGCTCGGACGAAATCTTCATCCCGACAGGCGAAAGAAAAGGGGCCATGAATCGCGATCGAGTGGAAGTGAAGATCACGGAATCGGGAGGCAACGATCAAAAAGCGGTTGGGAAAGTTGTCGGCATCTTGGAGAGAAGCCAGACACAGCTGGTCGGCACATTTAGAAAGAGAAAAGGGTTCGGCATTGTCGAACCGGATGATCGAAAATTTGATGCGGACATCTATCTTCCCAAGGATCAGATTAAGAAATTGTCAAACGGCGATAAAGTCGTAGTTTCATTACAATATGCGAAGGATGGAAGAGGCCCAACGGGACAGGTGTTGGAGCGCTTAGGAAATGCAAAAGAGCCGGGGATCGATATTACGAGCATTGCCCGAACGTTTCAATTACCGTATGAATTTTCGAAAAAGACACTGAAAGAAGCCGAAGCGCTGGATGCTACGATTCATGTCGGCGACCGGAAGGACTATCGTGATGATTTCACGGTGACCATCGACGGTCCGGATGCGAAGGACTTTGATGATGCGATCGGAATCGATAAGGTCGGAGAGAATTATTTGTTGAAAGTGCATATCGCGGATGTGGCTCACTATGTACACGAGGGCAGCGCGATCGACTTGGATGCGAGAAAACGTGGCAACTCCGTCTATCTGTTAGATCGCGTCATTCCGATGCTGCCGGAGCGATTATCGAACGAGCTTTGTTCATTACGTCCTGACGAGGAGAAGTACACGCAGTCGGTCGAAATGTTGATCGACCACCGTGGGAGCGTGCTTTCTTACGACTTTTATCCATCGGTGATCAAGAGCGATTATCGCCTCATTTACCCGGACGTTTCAGACCTATTGGAGGGCAAGGAGCATCCGTACACCGATACGGTGCTCATTGAAAAGCTACAATTAATGGGAGAGTTGTATCATATCATCGATAGGATGCATACGGAGAAGGGCAGTCTCGATTTTTCATTTGCGGAAAGTGATATTACACTGGATGAAGAAGGAAACCCCATCGAGATCAAGCGCGCAGAAAGACGGACGGCCAACAAACTCATCGAGGAATTCATGGTGATGACGAATGAAGTCGTTGGTCAGCATTTTGCCAATTTACAGATTCCATTTATGTATCGCGCTCATGCTGAACCCAGTGAAGAAAAGGGAGCGGCACTTCGCACGATATTGCACAATTTCGGCTATACGCTCAAAGGGCAGAAGATCCACCCGATGGATTTACAAGCGGTCCTTCGACAATTGGAAGGCAAAAAAGAATCGGCCCTTCTGTATATGCTGATTCTCAGATCGTTGAGTAAAGCGATTTATCAAAGGGAGCCGGCGATTCACTTCGGGCTGGCGACGAAGAACTACTCACATTTTACTTCGCCGATTCGACGTTACTCTGATTTAGTCATTCATCGGATTCTCAAAAGGGCGATGGAAGGGAAGAATCCACAGATCGATGGCCGGAAGGTAGCTTATCTCGATGAAGTCGCTGAACACGTGTCGGACACGGAACGGAAGGCGGAAGAAGCGGAGCGTGAAGTTGAAGATCTCAAGAAGGCAGAATACATGGTCCGACACATCGGCGAGACCTTTGACGGGATTATTTCTTCGATTACTTCCTTTGGGATGTTTGTACAACTTGAAAACACGATCGAAGGTTTGATCCATGTGCGTGATTTGCCGGGATTCTTCGAATTTGATGAAAGGCACTACACGTTAAAAAAACAGGGCTCTACGGAAGAGTATCGACTGGGGCAGGCGGTTCGCATCGTCGTATCGGATGTAAACGTGGATCGTCGCGAAATCGACTTTATGTTGGCGGAAGGAAAGAAAGATGAAGATACTCGCACAAAATAGAAAGGCAAATTTTTCATATTTTATTGAAGAATCCTTTGAAACCGGCATTGTCCTAACCGGAACGGAGGTCAAGTCCATCCGTCAAGGAAAGGCGAATCTAAAAGAGAGCTATGCACAAATTACCAATGGAGAGCTCTATTTACACGGCTGTCATATCAGCCCGTATGAGCAGGGAAATATCTACAATGTCGACCCCCTGCGCGTGCGTAAGTTATTGATGCACAAGAGGGAAATCAACCGATTGCTCGGGAAAGTAAAGGAAAAAGGACTGACATTGGTCCCGCTGAAGCTGTACCTTAAGGACGGAAGAGTCAAATTGGAATTGGGACTCGCCCGAGGGAAAAAACTGTACGACAAGAGAGATACGGAAGCGAAACGCGATGCGGACCGTAGAATCAGACAAGCAAGCGCGAGGGATGATCGATAACCCTCGCGCTTTTTCATGATTGATTTACTTTTCGATCGGGTTTTTAGGATCAGTGATCCAATCGCTAAATGAACCGGGGTAGAGAACGGATGGTTTGTCAATTTCGTCAAGGAGCAATACATTCCATGGGGCTGAAACACCGGATCCGCAATAGACCACGAGTGGTCGATCATCCAGCGCCGAAAAATGCGCTTGGATCTCTTCTTTACTCGGCGGAGCCGATGTAATGAGGTCGAGATACGGATAGTTCACAGCGGTTGGAATATGTCCCGGGACATGATCCATCGTGTCTTCAATCCCGTCGTATCGCCGAGCGTCTCGGCTGTCGATAAGATTGACATCTTTCGCGAGGGTATGCGCCTTAACGCCATCCATCTCGATGACTGTCGCAGGGTCAAATGAAAGACCGGTACCCTGAGTTGACGGTACGGCTTTGTCAGGAGCATCGAATGCTTTCCAACGTACATCTGCATCGTAAAGGATTTTTACGTCTTGGGCACCCACCGCTTTCAGCATCCACCAGAGCCGATACATGGCCATATCCAAGCCGTGGCTGTATATCAAAACGGGTGTCTCGCTGCCGATTCCTAGCCCCATCATTCGCTTAGCAAATTCAGTCATATCCGGCAGGGGGTGCCGACCCGCGCCTGTTTCGGACGTGCCGGTGAGATCATCTTCCAGTGATAAAAAAAGTGAACCCGGTAAGTGATGTTCGCGAAAGGAGGGCTCCCCGTCCTTTTCAGATGTCGTGTAGACGATGATACGGTCGAGATTTGATTCTAATTCTTCATATGTGATCCAGTTTTTCATTTTCTCACCTCGTAGCATCTATACCCTTTTCTTCCGACTCGATTGAATAGTGAAGTGTAATCGTCAGGACATCCCCTTCCTGATGAGCGGTGAGGTCATGTCCCTGCTTGATCGCGAGGAGTTTTGCCGCATAGAGTCCCAAACCTGACCGTTGGGTGGACCGTGCGTCATCACCGGAATAGAAGCGATCAAAGATTCGGTGGATATTGAAGTCCGGATCGGGTGTAAACCGATTCGAGATCACGGTCTTCCATCCGACAGCGGTTTGTTCGTGGGAGATCCATGCCTCATCCTTGCCGTGTTTGAGAACATTTTGCAGGATATTGGAGACGATTCGGACGAGCTCAGTTCCCGATGCACGCACCATCGGGGAGGGCGACAAATGGATGTGCAGCTTGATTCCTTGTTGGGCAAAATCTTCATAGTACATCATAATGACGTCTTCTAATAAGGTAACCGGGTCGATCGATTCCATCTCGATCGGATATTGCGCGTCTTCGATTTTTGAGAGCGAGTAGAAGTCTTCTATCAAACGTTGTAAGCGCTCCGCTTTGCGGCGCACGACCTCCATATAGCGCTTGCGCTCCTCGGGGTCTTTCGTCTGCTCCATCAATTCGAGATAGCCGATGATTGAAGTGAGCGGTGTACGAAGGTCGTGAGCGATACTCGTGATTTGCCATTGTAAGTTTTGTTTCTCAGCGCGTAATTCGGTCTCGGTCTCACGGTGCATTCGCAGGATCCGATTGATGTCGATGACGAGCTGTCGAAACTCCGGGCCGGCGTAGTCGAGTCGAAGGGTTCGGTTGGTGTGGCCGTCCCGGCGTAGCGCGCTTAACTGCTGTTTAATGGAGCGTGACTGCAGGAAACTATTGACAATGAAGATTAAGAGGATTGCGATAATGCCCCATGGGATAAAAATCGGCGCCATATTAAAACTCGTACTTTCTGAATCGCAGGAGGGCAATACCGAGCCACACCAAAGTATGGAGGACAATACTGAGCAGCAAGTAGGACCCGTTCAGTTCTCTCATCTGAAAATCGAACATCAGACTGTATTGCGAAATGGAAAACAGGAACTGGATCATATTGTTCATCGGCTGTCCCATGTCGTACATCGAGGGGATAAAAAACACGATCCCAAAAAACAAGGGAATACTGAGCGCCGGGTTTAAGAACAGATACTGAAGGCTCAGTGCGATCGCCTGTAGTGGAATCATGAGCAAGAAGAAGACGACCATATCCATAGTGAGAGATAAGGCAAACTGTGCATTTGTCATATTGACGGGCTCGAACAGCAATAGACCGAAAACCAGGGAAGCCGCGAAGACGATAAAAGTAAAGACAAATGCGATACCGATGCTCGCGAGAAATTGTCCGATGAGGATCATCGGTCGGGAGTGACCCTGCGCGTTCAGTTGCATCAGCGAAAGGCGATCGCGGCTAAAAGACGAGATATTCACGGTCACAAAGACATAGATACCAAAGGTCAGTAAACTCTCAAGCACCGAAACGAACAGAGAAATATCATGGGAGTCCTCTAAGAGGAAACGGGTCTGCAGCGCGCTGAGTAAGATGACAAATGCCGTTACGCCAAAACTGAGCCAAAGAGCTCGATGATGACGGACGCGATATTGTTCCGCTAATAGAAAATTAATCATTGAGGTCACCTATCTTTTGCATGAAGTATGTTTCCAAATCGGCGCGCTGCTTGTGGATGCCCCATATCGAGATTCCCGCGAGAACCAGAGCGTTAGTGATGGCCGGGATCAAGTCGAACCCTTCGTAGAGCAAGACGCCCAAATCGCCGTCGATCGTGTACTCGGTAAAGCCGAACTTCTGCTCCAGCAGTACGGCAACCCGCGACGGTTGATCCGTTTCGATGCGGATAGCGGTTCGTGATTGGCGATCCAGCTCACTTTTGTTGATTTGTTCGATGACGATGCCGCGGTCTAAAATGACGAAGCGCGTCGCGATCTGAGTGAGTTCCGTTAAGAGGTGGCTTGATATCAGGATGGTTACTCGCTTTTCTCGGCTGAGTTTTGTGAGGAGATCTCTGAGGTGTGCCAAGCTTTGATGATCGATGCCGTTGGTCGGCTCATCTAACAGTAGAAGATCCGGCTCACCCAGTAGTGCCAAGGCCACGCTTAAGCGTTGTTTCATCCCCATCGAAAGCGTCTGATAGCTTGTCTTTCGCTCTGCATGGATTCCCGTGAGCATCATGACATCCAAAACAGATTCTTTTTCTGTGATGCCTTTTAACTTACGAAAGTAATGCAAGTTCTGTTCCACTGTCAAATAGGGCATGAGCGCAGGTTGTTCGATAAGAGATCCGACTCGCTGTCGTTGCAGCCTAAGATCGGTACTGTTAAAGAGCGAAATGCTGCCGGTGGAAGGTTCGGTGAGTCCCGCGATCAGTTTCAGAAGCGTTGTCTTACCGGCGCCGTTGCGCCCGACGATACCGCAGACTTCCCCTTCATAAACAGACAAATCCGCGTTTTGCAACGCGAATTTCATCCCGTACGACTTGCCGAGTTTACGTGTTTCAATTACCGTCTGCATGGGTCCCCTCGATCGTATCCGCGCGCTTAAACTTGTAGCCGATGCCCCAAACCGTCTCGATAAAGTCGAGCGAGCTGGCCTGCTTCAACTTTTGTCTAAGCCGGCTCATGTGCACAGTGATTGCGTTGTCATCACCGAAATACGTGGTATTCCAAACTTTGGCATAGAGAGTGTCACGACTGTGAACCTCCTCCGGCGCCTGCATCATCGTGTGCAAAACGGCAAATTCGGTTTGGGTCAGCGTGATGAGTTTGTCCTTCCAGTGCACCTCGCGCGAGGCGGGGTCCAACACGAGATCTAAATAGCGGTAGGGGTGGCTGTCTTCTTTTTCCTGGAGGATATACTGTCGACGCAAAGCGGCGTGAATTCGCGCCATCACCTCTCGTCGTGCGAAGGGTTTTGTAATGTAGTCATCCGCTCCGGACTCCAATAAATTGACTTTATCTTCCAGAGCGACTTTTCCGGAGATGATGATGACCGGTACTTGCGATATTTTACGTATTTCTTCTAAGACCTCTTCCCCTGACATTCGGGGTAGCATAAGATCAAGAAGAACGAGAATGATCTGGTCCGAGATCATGGGGAGGCCTTCGAGTCCGGAATACGCCTGCTCCACACGAAAGCCGTCTTCTTTCAGATAGGTCGCAAGAAGTCCGTTGATGTCTTTATCATCTTCAATAATTAGGATTTTTTGATTTTCTTTTCGCATGTCAGCCTCCTCATATGAGTTGATTCTATCACAGCATATCAAAGCGAGGGAACAATTAGGTTTCAATATTATTTCAATTGGAGAAATATGAAATATTTCCCCGTTTTCATCAATTGTCTTGACATCTTCACGTTGCTTCGATAGAATACTACTAAGACATTGACAAGGACGAGTAATTTCATCCAGGTAAGGTAGAGAACCGGGTTCACCGGCTGAAAGGCCCGGGCTTACATATGAAATGAAAACCCCCTTCGAGTCCCGCTTTGAATCCAGTAGAGGCAGGCGGTGGTACCGTTACAACCAATTTGCCGATCAAAATAGGTGGAAACGAGAGTCGCTCGTCCTTTTGGGATGGGCGTTTTTTAATTGGAGGCTGTAGATGGAAAAGTTCGTAACAAAATTTGGCGGAAGTTCTCTAGCGGACGCCGGTCAGTTCAAGAAAGTGAAAGCGGTGATCGATGGTCACCCGGCTCGGTCCGTGGTCGTTCCCTCGGCTCCGGGGAAACGCGATAAAAATGATTATAAAGTCACAGACCTGTTGTATATGTGCCATCAGCTGGCCAGTCATATGCTTACTTTTGATGACGTCTACAATAAGATTAGGGACCGTTATCAATCCATTGCGCGTGAACTGGAGTTGACGACCGACATCGACGCGATCTTACATGAAACGTACGAGAACATCAAAAACGGAGCCTCCCAAGATTATTGTGCGAGTCGCGGCGAGTATATTAATGGGATCTTGTTGGCAGATTATCTCGGGTATCAGTTCGTCGATGCGAAAGAGTTGCTGTTTTTTCGCGGAAAGGATACATTAGACGAAGAGAAGACGAGGGAAGCGATCCACAGAATTGTCGGCGATGCCGGCAATGTCGTCGTGCCCGGTTTTTACGGCTCCAATTTGGAGGGGGAGATCCAGTGTTTCTCCCGCGGTGGTTCTGATGTGACCGGGGCAATTCTTGCAGATGCGCTGCATGTCGATTTATACGAGAACTGGACAGACGTCTCCGGATTCCTTGTCGCCGACCCCAATATTGTGGACAATCCGGAACCGATTCACGCGATCACCTTTCGGGAGCTCAGAGAGCTTTCGTACATGGGAGCAAATGTGCTACACGAAGAGGCAATCTTTCCGGTACGCCGCTTAGGGATCCCCATTCAAATCAAAAATACCAATCGCCCGGATGATGAGGGGACGCGCATTATCCCGGATACACAGGACGAACCCGGTCGCGGGATGATCACCGGGATCGCCGGTAAGAAGGACTTTACGGTCATCAGCGTCGAGAAGTTGCGTATGACAGAAGATCTGTCCTTCTTCCGAAAACTGGTCTCTATCTTTGAGTCCAATGACGTGCCGATCGCCCATATGCCGTCGGCGATCGATTCAGTATCGGTCATCGTGGCGGACTCTCACTTAAACGGTAAGCTCAAAAAGATCATCGAAGAGATTCGCATCTACTGCAATCCGGATTCGATCGACGCATTTCCGTCGATGGCATTGGTCGCCGTTGTCGGCCGAGGCATGATCAAGCGCAAGGGGATTTCGGCCAAGATCTTTTCGGCCCTCTCTACCAACGAAGTCAATATACGCATGATCTCGCAAGGATCCAGCGAGATCAACGTAATCATAGGCATTGAAAACAAGGATTTCCAACAGGCGATCCGATCCATCTACGACGCATTTTACAGAAAGGGTGTATAGCAAATGAAAAAACAGTGGAAAGTGGCAGTGGCAGGAGCGACGGGTCTCGTCGGGTCGACAATTTTAGAAGTATTGGAGAAGAAAAACTTTCCGGTAGGAGAGCTGATTCCGCTCGCGTCAGAACGCTCGGTGGGCAAGACGGTCCCCTTTAGAGGCGAAGAAGTCCCCGTGCGACTGATCTCATTGGATGCACTCAGCGAAGCGGAGATCGTGTTTTTCGCCGCCGGCGGCGAAACCAGTGAAAAGTACGCGAAAGACGTTGCGGCAAAGGGCATCTATGTCATCGACAACAGCAGTGTGTTCCGCATGGATCCCGAGGTGCCGTTGGTGGTGCCGGAGGTAAATGCCGATGCGATTCAAGAAGATGACCGCCTGATTGCCAACCCGAACTGCTCGACGATTCAGTGCATGTTGCCTCTTGCCGTATTGAAAAAATACGGTTTGAAGAGAGTATCTTATGCGACCTATCAGTCGGTATCCGGATCGGGACTTAAAGGGCTCCGCGACTTGGAGGAAGGGGTTTGCGAATTTTACCCGCATTCGATTAAAGGCAATGTATTGCCGCATATCGACGTATTTATGGAAAACGGCTATACCAAAGAAGAGATGAAGATGATCGCTGAAACGCAAAAGATCATGGAACTCCCCGAACTTCCCGTCACGGCGACGACAGTTCGCGTGCCGGTGCGCTTTGCTCATAGCGTTGCGATGCAGGTTGAGCTGGAGAAGCCGTTTGACATCGAAACGATCAAAAAGGAACTGGCCGATGCCAAAAACATCATCGTGAAAGATGACCCGCAAAATGCCGTTTATCCGATCGCAGAAGATGCGGAGGGCTCAGATTATGTCTATGTCGGGCGCATTCGCAAAGACACGAGCACTCCGAATGGCCTGCACATTTGGTGTGTCGCCGACAATATCAGAAAGGGTGCCGCGACCAATGCCGTTCAAAACGCGCAATGGATTGTCGGGGAGCCCATCGATGCATAAAATTGCCCTCCTCGGTTTCGGTACCGTAGGGCAGGGGGTGTACCGAATTTTGCAGGAGCGTCCGCGGCTGCAAGAACATTTTTCGATCGGGACGATCCTCGTCCGCGATATGGAAAAAGCGGTTAAGAACGGAGCGCCGAAAGATCTGGTAACGACCGACATGGATGCGGTCTTCTCGGATCCGACGATCGATATCATAGTCGAGGTGACGGGTAACATCCATCCGATGACGGAGAAGATCCAAAAGGCATTGGCCGAAGGCAAGCAAGTGGTAACCGCAAATAAAGCGCTGGTCTCCCACTCTTTCGAAACGCTGAGCCGCACCGCCGAAGAGCACGGCGTACACTTCCTCTATGAGGCGAGCGTGGCAGGGGGCGTGCCTGTGCTCAAGACGCTCAAAGACCTCACGAACACGAATCATATGACGGCGATTGAAGGGATTCTCAACGGAACCTGCAACTTCATCCTCACAGAGATGGGGCAGAAGAACGAGTCGTATGCTGATGCGCTCAAACAAGCACAAGCCTTGGGCTTTGCGGAAGCGGATCCGACAGCCGACGTCTCCGGGCAGGACACGATGCGCAAACTACGCATTCTGGCGAGCTTGGCGTACCGTGGATCTGTCACGGAAGCGGACATCCCCATGCGGGGGATCGACACATTGGGTCCACAGGACATGCAGACGCTCGCTGGGATGGGGAGAACCGTAAAATTACTGGGGCAGTCGACCCGAGACGGAGAGCGCTTTACGGCACGTGTCGTGCCGGCGGCTCTGGACAGCATCGACCCGCGCGCACAAGTAGAAGAGGCGGGAAATGTCGTGCACTTACTCGCGGATACCGTGGGTTGGCTCCAATTCATGGGACCCGGTGCCGGAATGTTGCCCACTGCGAATGCCGTATGGGCGGACTTGATGGATATTCAGGAGAATCGCCAGCCGTTTGAGAGTCCTCTCGGCAAACGTGAGCTCATCAATGCCAATGATGAATCCAAAAACCGTTATTATTTTCGATTGGACGACGCGGCCATGGCGGAGGGACTGGCCTCTGTCGGGATCCATGCGATTGAAGGAGCCGAGGCTTCTTATGTAACCGATCCCGTCGACTGGAAGACGTGGAATGAAAAGACAGCCCCGCTGGGAGACAACATCCATTGGGTGTTGTGGGTCGAGTGAGAGACGACGTCCAAAACAACTCGCGATTTTCCTATCCTCAGGTGCCGGGCTGGACGGTTTTCGCTTATGAGACCGTCACCTCAACCAACGATTTAGCGAAAGAATATGCCAAACAACACGAGATGCCCTTTTGTGTCATCGCCGATCATCAGACGATGGGACGCGGGACCAAGGGGCGCTCGTTCTTTTCACCGAAAGACAAGGGGCTCTATATGAGCTTGTGCCTACGGCGCGGGACAAAAAGCCTTCTCTCTGTTACCCCTCAAGCTGCCGTTGCCGTGTTATCCGCGATCGAAACGGTCACCGGACAACCCGGTCAGATCAAATGGGTGAACGACATCTTGATGAAGGGGAAGAAAGTGTGCGGAATATTAACCGAATCGGTCATGGCCGGTGGCGAATCTGTCGTGGTCATTGGGATTGGCATCAATTTGGTGCCGGCGGATCTCCCGGTAGAGATTCGAGAGACAGCCGGTGCGATCGGGCCGAATGCGAATCCTCCCGCCCGCGAAGTGCTGATGGTGGAAATCCTTCGCAATATCGACCGCTTCGTTCGAGAAGGCGATGCGAGTTATCTTCCGGTTTATGTGGAAAAATCAGCTGTGATCGGACACGAGATCCTCGTTTCTCAGCCTAGCGGATGGAAAGAGGCAAAGGCCATAGGGATCGATGGGCAAGGTCGACTTTTGGTCACTATGGATCACGAAACACGAGCGCTCTTCACGGAAGAGATCAGACTCCTCAACCGAGAAAAGGAGAACTAATGATTTATCGATCGACAAGAGACAACAATGAAACAGCATCCTTTTGTGAAGCAGTCGCCCGCGCATTAGCTCCGGGTGGCGGCTTGTATTATCCGGACGAGTTCCCTACGGTACAAATCGAAGAAGAGGACTTCCCTTCGATCAGCGCAAAAGTGCTGCAGGGATTCGCCGGTGCTTATCAAAATGAGTTCCAAGCGATCTGTCAGGAGAACTACGAAAATTTTCCGCTACCTGTGGTAAAGACTGCATCAGGTAATTTTTTGGAACTCTTTCACGGGCCAAGTGGCGCATTTAAAGATGTCGCACTTACGATGCTCCCGAAAGTCGCGAAACTATGTGGTCAGGAAGAAACGGTGTATGTCACCGCGACATCCGGCGACACGGGGAAAGCAGCACTCGAAGCCTTTAAAGACATTCCGGGGACGAGTATTCTCGTCTTTTACCCCGCGATGGGCGTGGCACCTCTTCAAGAGCTGCAAATGCAGACGCAAGCCGGTGACAATGTAAAAGTTGTTGCGATTGAAGGAAATTTCGATGATGCGCAACGAGCAGCCAAGAAGATTCTCTCATCCGGAGATCCGGGGATCAGTTCGTGTAACTCGATCAACATCGCTCGTTTAATTGCACAAGTGCCTTACTATTTCCATGCAGCACAGCAGATGGCGATCGCTGAGCCGGTTACCTTTATCGTACCGTCAGGCAACTTCGGTGACATTCTCGCAGGCTATTATGCGAAACGAATGGGGCTGCCGGTGGATCAACTCGTCGTTGCCACCAATTCCAATACCGTCCTTAAAGACTTCTTTACCACCGGCGTATATGACAGAAAACGAGACTTGGTCAAGACTTCGTCACCTTCGATGGACATCTTAGTCTCATCGAATCTGGAGCGGTTGTTGTGCCACATCTTTGGTACGGAAAAAACCGGAGAATGGATGCAACAGCTCGAAGACGTGGGACATTATGAAGTACCGGTGGAGGGATTGGCCGGGTTCCAAGCGTACAGCGCAACAGAAGAGGAAGTGGAAGCGGCGATCCGAACGGTATACAAAGATGCAGGATACGTGATGGACCCACACACCGCCTGCGGATGGGTCGCATGGGATAAGATGGGCCGACCTCAAAATGCCGTCATCCTCTCCACAGCAAGCCCTTCAAAGTTCCCGGAGACCATCGTCCATGCACTGACCGGTGAGTCGGTGGGTCCAAAAGAAGCGCTGGCGGTGTTGGAAACCTACACACCTTTGCACCCTGCACTTGAGAACCTCTATGATTTGCCGATACGATTTACCGAATGCATTCCACAAGAAGATGCGGTGCAGGCGTTTAGTGATTTCCGAGGGGGAAAGAAATGAAACTGATCTTACCGGCAACGACCGCCAATCTCGGATGTGGGTACGACACTCTGGGCATGGCGTTGAGCCTGTACAATACTTTTGAATTTTGGGAAGCGGAAGAAGATATCGTCATCGATTACGAAGGTGACGTGTCTGAGCATTTAGTGATGGTCTCCATGCATGAGACCCAAAAGATCATGGGGTTTCACAAGAAGCATGCGATGTTGCGGATGGAAGCCGATATCCCTGTAAAGCGGGGTCTCGGATCAAGTGCGGTGTGCATCGTCGCCGGCTGTATAATGGCCTTTTTGCTCGACGGAAGAAAGATTGACGTACAACGCGTATTGGAGATCGGAAACCAGCTGGAAGGGCATCCCGACAATATTGCACCGGTCCTCTACGGAGGATTGACCGCCGCGATGCAGTTGGATACAGAGGTGTTTGTGCAATCCCTGCCGCTTCACGAGTCGATCGAACCGATCGTCGTCATTCCGCCATTCCCGTTTGGGACAAAGGATGCGAGAGAAGCGATTCCAAAGGTGATCCCGCATACCGATGCCGTTTACAATCTGTCGAGGGTTGGGCTATTGATCGGAGCTTTAGGGAAAGGCGAAATCGAACATTTGAATGTCTACACGGATGACCGGCTGCACGAACTCTACCGCTTTCCCATGATCAATGCGATTGACCCCTCCTATGAGCGTGTGACGAGAAAATTGGAAGAACTGAGTGCAGGGGTTTGTTTAAGCGGAGCCGGCCCCACACTGTTGGGCTTGACCAATGATGCGAGTGCAAAAGATCGCATGCGTGATTGGCTGGCTGAGGAAGGGCTGGACTATCAAGTTTTGGATAGTAAGATCGACCGCGTAGGTTATCGGGTCGAAGCAGAGTAATTAAGGATAAGGAAGTGAAGAGCAATGTCTCAAATTAGAGTCATTCCGTGTTTAGATATGAAGGACGGACGTGTCGTCAAAGGGGTAAAATTTGTCGATATCAGAGACGCAGGTGACCCTGTAGAGTGTGCAAAAACCTATGAAGCAGCCGGAGCCGATGAGATCGTCCTATTAGATATAACGGCGACGACTGATGATCGCGCGACAAAAGTCGAAATGATTCGAAGTGTCGCGAGTCAGGTGTCGATTCCGGTAGCGGTGGGCGGAGGCATCCGCTCCGTGGAAGATTTCCGCACCATTATGGAAGCCGGCGCGGATAAAGTCAGCATCAATAGTGCGGCGGTACAGCGCCCAGAGCTGATCGCCGAAGTTTCCGAAGCCTTCGGGAAAGAAGCGGTCGTCGTCGCGATCGACGTAAAGCGCGTAGAAGGCGGCTGGACGGTGTTGACAGCCGGCGGCGGGACTGATGCCGGGATGGATGCCGTCGAGTGGGCCAAGCAATGTGAAGCGCTGGGCGCCG
>CAZEBB010000005.1:0-12633 GCA_964510345.1 uncultured Peptoniphilaceae bacterium | reverse complement strand
GATGCCGGGATGGATGCCGTCGAGTGGGCCAAGCAATGTGAAGCGCTGGGCGCCGGAGAAATCCTCCTGACGAGCTTAGATGAAGACGGCGTGCAAAACGGCTACGACATCGAAGTGACAAAAGCGGTTGCCGATGCCGTGGGCATTCCCGTGATCGCATCCGGTGGCGCCGGAAAACTCGAAGACTTTTATGACGGAGTCGTGAAAGGACATGCCGCGGGCGTATTAGCGGCATCCTTGTTTCATGATGGAGTCCTCAGCGTGAAAGAAGTGAAAGAGTATCTGAGCGACAAGGGAATTGATGTCAAACAATAAAAGTATGTTTAGAAGTTTCAAGATGAGCCCCGCGTGAGCGGGGTTTTTTGTTCGACGAATCATACAAAAGGCGTTATACTAGTAGATAGAAAGAACAAAAGGAGGAAGCGATGAAACATATGTGGAAAAGAACGCTCGGTATCTTACTTGCCGCTCTATTGGTATTAGCACCGGCACAAGTTGCTTTTGCAGCAGATACGGTGGCTGAGAACGGATATGTGCTTGATAAGACGACGGGATTGATCGTTGATTACACCGGTCCAGCAGGCTCAATTGTCATTCCTGAAAAAATCGGGGGATACACAGTTTTGGGCATCGGCGGACCCAATGAGATTAAAGAAGGTGTTTTTGAAGACAAGGACATCACGAATGTAGACTTAGGAAAGACCATCACATCAATCGGCGCTAGTGCGTTTAGAAACAATAAGATCGTTAGTTTAAAGGGCGGGGAAAGCGTAAAAACAATCGGTTCTGAAGCTTTTTATGGCAATATACTTACCTATTTAGAATTGGGTCAGTCTGTTGAGAGTGTCGGCATCGAAGCGTTTAAATCGAATCCTTTGAACAATATCACGCTGGGTTTTAACTTAACCTCAGTTGGATCTGATGCGTTTAATCCCTCTCCGCTTGTGGTGGCTAAACAGACGATCAATGTACCCGAAACCGTATCGAGTATTATCGTGGTTCAAAGCGGAGCAGAGATTAAAGAGCCGATACCGGATAGCCAATTTATTGAACGACTCAAAGCGCGCGAAGTCTTTGCAAAGAATGCGGAACTCGTGGTCAAGAGAATTTATGAAATTGACAACCAAGGAAAGATCACTGCGTACAACGGTTTTGGCGGTATTGTAAATATCCCAGATACCCTACAAGGAAAAGCGGTCACAGCGATTGGTACAGCAGCATTTCAAAATAAAAAGATCGAAGAAGTCACCATTCCTGTTTCGGTAAAGACAATTGAGAAAGCAGCTTTCAAATCGAATCCGCTGACGAAGATTACGCTTCAACGTGGATTAGAGTCAATCGGAGAAGAAGCTTTTTATTCGGATGATGCACCGGAAAGCCAAGTGTTTATCCCATTGTCTTTGACTAAAATTACGCATGGGACTGATAAAGTTGTAACCGTCAACGAAGATACAGTTGAGTCTATGTTGAATCTGCATAAAGTATTTCCGGAAGAAACAACGTATCGAATCGAGCGTACCTTTGACTTTGACAAGACGACAAATACGATCAACGGCTATAACGGAAGTGCAACAACTGTAAGAATTCCGGATAAAATTGATGGGACGGCTGTAAAGGTCATTGCAAAGAATGCATTCTATAACAGAGCATTGGTGGATGTTACCCTACCGAATGGACTTGAGACCATTGAAGAGTTTGCATTTGCTTCTAACAAACTCAAGAAAGTGGATATCCCAAATAGCGTTACAACCATTGGACTCAGCGCATTTAGAGGAAACCCTTTTACGGAAATTCTCTTAGGCAATGGTCTGACATCCATTGGACAGTACGCGTTTGCTCCGAATGATGTAAGCAAACCGGCAGCTGAAGTCGTAAAAGTAGAAATTCCTCGCTCGATCACCAAGATCGTCCACGACAAGGGCGAAAAAGTGGTCACGACACTCAATGTCATCAAAGAATTGGGCGAGTATGACGTATTCGCATCGAATGCCGAACTGACACTTGCGGTCTTGAAGAAATCTCAAGAGAGAATTAGTGGAGACAACCGCTATGAAACCGCAGCGAAAGTCTCAAAAGAGACGTTTGACAGCTCGGAAACTGTCATCTTAGCGAGCGGAGAGAATTTCCCGGACGCCTTATCTGCCAGCTATTTAGCCGGCTATGAAAAAGCTCCGATCCTCTTAACTGCAAAAGACAAAGTCCCTGAAGTCATTCTCAAAGAGATCGAACGATTGGATGCCGATAAGGTCATCATTATCGGTGGCGAGAACACGATCAGTAAGGATGTCAAAGACAGCTTAGAAGACGATTACGAAGTGCGCAGAATTTTTGGTGCAAACCGAGAGCTTACATCCTTAGAAATTGCAAAAGACGTTTGGAATCGCGTCGATTGGACGCGTCAAGAATACGTATTCTTTGCCGATTCAAGAGACTTCCCGGACAGCTTATCGACGGGAGCCTATGCGATGAAGAACGGTTGGCCGATTTTCTTAGTTGATGATACTTTGGAAGAAGAGATCGTAGACTTCCTGAAAAAAGCCAACACGACAAATGGGGTCATCGTCGGCGGTTTGAATTCTGTTTCTAAGGAGACGTCTGATCAAATTGAGAAGGTCATCTTTGTAAATCGCATCGCCGGACCAAACCGATTTGTCACATCGACACTGATGGCTGCTAAATATGCTGATCCTGATGATACCGCCGTTCTCACAAGTGGAAGGAGCTATCCGGATGCACTGGTGGCGGCAGTTTATGCAGACCAAAACGATGCACCGCTGCTTCTCGTCGATACCGACTCGATGCCGGCGAATGTCAAGACTTATCTCGATAAAGAAGAGATTTTGAAAGGCATCGTCATCGGCGGCAAATCGTCGGTAACCGATCAAGTGATGGAGTATTTCAAGTAAAACAAGAACAGACAAAAGCGACTCATCGGGTCGCTTTTGTTGAAAGGAAAACCCGTATGAAGACGATCCTACTCTGCCTCATGTTACTGTTTACAGGCTGTACAAGTGAAACATCCATGACGGAGGCGCAAACAGAAAAATCACAATATCCCGACGTAACTCAAAATGAAGAGTTGTCCCGAATATATCTTGCGGGGGGTTGCTTCTGGGGAGTAGAAGCTTTTTATGACAGGATTCCCGGCGTTTCAGAGACCATCTCCGGTTATGCGAATGGAACCACGGATGATCCAACCTATGAGAAAGTCATCCGGGGAGACACCGGTCATGCGGAGACGGTCGAGGTGGTCTACGATCCAAACGTCGTCTCGCTAGAAGCGCTCGTAACAGCTTATCTGCGGATCATTGACCCATTTGCTGTGGATCGGCAGGGGAACGATATAGGCAATCAATATCGTACGGGAATATTTACTTTGAATGACGATGATTTGCATCGCGCGATGGCGGTTGTCGAGGTCGCGCAAAAGAAACACGAGCAACCTTTTGCCATCGTTGCAGAGACATTGTCTCACTTCACGCGCGCCGAAGACTACCATCAGGACTATTTGATTAAGAATCCGAACGGCTATTGCCATACGGATCTTTCGATCGCCGATCAGCCATTGTATCCGGGCGACTACGTGACGCCATCTGACGAAGAGTTGAAACAGCGCCTGACTCCACTGCAGTATGATGTGGTCCGCAACCGTGGAACCGAGCGTGCATTTCAAAATGAATATGATAAGGAAACCCGGGCGGGATTGTATGTCGACATCACGAACGGCCAACCGCTGTTTTCTTCGGAAGACAAATTTGATTCGGGAACGGGTTGGCCGAGCTTTACAAAGCCGATCACTCCGGATGCCGTCTCTTATGTCGGTGAGCTCTCTCCCTTTGGAACAGAGGTCGTCGCACGCGAGAGCGGAGGTCATCTCGGGCATGTTTTCGGAGATGGGCCACAAGCTAAGGGTGGACAGAGATACTGTATGAACAGTGCAGCCATGCGTTTTATCCCTCTGGAGGAGATGGGGGAGGCTGGCTACGGTGATTTAATTCCGTGGATTCACTAAACAAATTTTTTATCAGTTGACAAGACAAGTATTTACTGATAGGATAATGACAACTAAATGATCGGTGTATGAAGAGGTCGCGAGATGAATGAGTAGGAAACGAAAGGTCTGATCGCCGAAATACTTCTGTGTTGGGCCTATGCTGAATAAGTATAGGACTGTCGAAAGAAAACGCCCCGTTTCTTTCGGAGTACTTCATGCACTTGGGCAGAAGGATAGATGGACCATGAGTACCCTTTTGCTCGTGGTCTTTTTGTATACAAAGGAGAATGCGGATGAGATTATTGGGAAATATGAAGATACAGGACGGCGAGTTGTACATCGGCGAGAGCCGCGTGACAGATCTTGCCACCGAATACAAAACGCCCTTGTTCATTATTGATCGCGACCACTTCGTCGAGACATGCCGTACGTTTATGAAGAACTTCGTTGGAAAACGCCTAAAAACCAGAGTGCTCTATGCATCGAAGGCGATGATCAATGTGTACACGGCACGCTTGATCGAGCGTGAAGGACTGTGCATCGATGTCGTGAGCGGCGGTGAATTGTACACGGTACTGAAGGCAGGTTTTCCACCGGAGCGCATCTACTTCCATGGCAATAACAAGTCCGTGGAAGAATTACAATTTGCGATCGATGCAGGCGTAGGCACCATCGTGATTGATCACCGACAGGAATTTCACCGTTTAGCGGAACTGTTGGATTCGCATGAAAGAGTCCAAGATGTCCTCTTACGCGTCAACCCGGGGATCGAAGCCCATACCCACGAATACATTCAAACGACAAAGAACGACTCAAAATTCGGAGAGAGCATCTACGACCCGGAGATCTTTTCAGTGATCCGCACCATCGGATCTCATCCGAAAGTTCACTTAAAAGGGCTTCACTGCCATATCGGTTCGCAGGTTTTTGAGAAAGACACTTTCTTTAACAGTGCGAAAGCCATGATGGATTTTACAAAGGAAGCACAGGACAAAACAGGGCTTTCATTCACCGAGATGAACCTCGGTGGAGGGTTCGGTGTCTATTACACGATAGAAGACAAGCCTTTCGATCTTGCACCGTATCTCAAAGAGTTGATCGAATACATCGAAGCCTACGATGAAGAGATCGGTTTGGGACTTCAGGCTGTCGATATCGAACCCGGTCGTTCGCTGATTAACAACAGCGGCTCTACACTGTACACCGTGGGAGGAACGAAAGACACCGTCGCCGGGCGTAGGTATGTATACGTCGACGGTGGCATGACCGATAATCCGAGACCGGCACTCTATCAGGCGAAATACGAAGCCATTTTGGCTAATAAAGCCGATGAAGAGGCAACGGAAACCTATACGATCGCGGGAAAGTGTTGCGAGAGCGGCGATGTTCTCATCAAGGACATCGAATTGCCGAAAGCGGAGATCGGCGACTTATTATTGATCGCCTCGACGGGAGCCTACACATTTTCCATGGCGAGCAACTACAATCGAATGACCCGGCCGGCGATGGTGTTCGTCGGTCATGAGGGCAACACGCTGGCGGTCAGGCGGCAGACATACGAAGACCTGATCGCGAACGATGTAATATAAAAAGGAGGGATCTTATGAACGCGGGTATTCACTCCGCATACAGTAAAGTTGTTGTAGCAGTTTTAGAAGCAAAACGCGTAGACATAAGGTCTTGCGAACCCATCATGAATGATAAAGGAGAAAAGAAATGACAATTTTTAGAGGATCTGCAGTAGCTATCGTAACCCCATTTTATGAAGACCAATCGATTAACTTTGACGAACTCGGCCGACTGATCGAGTTCCAACTGGAAAACGGAACAGACGCCATCGTCATCTGCGGCACCACCGGAGAAGCGTCTACGATGACGGACGAAGAGCAACTCTCTGCGATCCGCTATGCCGTAGAAAAAGTTGCGAAGAGAGTACCGGTCATCGCCGGAGCCGGCTCTAACGACACCCGCCATGGGATTAACCTGAGTATCGAAGCGGAAAAATGCGGAGCGGATGCGCTGTTACACGTGACCCCATACTACAACAAAACCAGTCAAAAAGGATTGATTGAACACTTCACAGCCATTGCCGATGCGGTCAATATTCCGATCATTCTCTACCACGTACCGGGCCGTACCGGACAGGCATTTGCGCCGGAAACCGTGCTGAAACTATCCGCTCACAAAAATATCGTTGCGATCAAAGACGCAACCGGTGATTTGGGATATACTGTCAAATTGGCCAGTTTGCTGCCGGAAGACTTTGCGATTTACTCCGGAAACGACGATGTCGTCATCCCGTTGATGTCCGTAGGAGGACAAGGCGTCATCTCCGTATTGGCTAACTGCTGCCCGAAAGAAACCAACGAAATGGTCCATGCCTACTTAGAGGGTGATGTCAAAAAAGCCGCTGAGATCCAAACGAAATATAAAGCGTTGATCGACCTGCTTTTCAAAGAGCCGAACCCGATCCCCGTCAAAGCGGCGATGGCGATGATGGGATATGCGACGGATGTCCTTCGCCTCCCGTTGTCTTCTGCGGTTGATTCGACGGTCGAAGCACTGCGTGCGGAAATGCAAAGCTTGGGGATGATCTAATATGAGAATTCTACTGAGCGGCGCCGGAGGACACATGGGGCGCGTCATCGCGGACATGTGTCAAGAGAGAGGCGTGCATCAAGTCGTATGCG
The DNA here is from genome assembly GCA_964510345.1 of uncultured Peptoniphilaceae bacterium. Taxonomy (GTDB): domain Bacteria; phylum Bacillota; class Clostridia; order Tissierellales; family Peptoniphilaceae; genus JAAYQA01. The sequence continues at coordinate 5,949 of CAZEBB010000005.1, read as the reverse complement.
GTTTTGATGCGACGGCCAATGACACATTAGGATTTCCGGTGTACACAAATCTTGAGGATGTAACGGAAGACGTCGATGTGCTGATCGACTTTACCGCGCCGGGAACGCTGGATACACTGTCGGGATTCCTGCGGGCACGAAAAATTCCTGCGGTCATTTGCACCACCGGATACTCTCCGGAACAGGAAGAAGCCGTGCGCCAGCTGGCAACCGAGGTGCCGATCGTTCGCTCCGGAAATATGAGCGTCGGCGTCAATGCCATTTTAGAAGTAGTCGAAGAACTGTCGAAAGCGTTGAAAGGCTTTGATATCGAGGTCATTGAAAAACACCATACGAGGAAGAAAGATTCTCCTTCCGGAACGGCAAAGATGTTGTACCAAGCGGCAAATCGCGGTCGAGACAACGCCATGAACGAGATCCACGGACGTTCAGGAAATGACTTGGTTCGCCCTGCCGATGAAGTGGGAATCCATGCGATCCGCGCCGGCAATATCGTGGGAGAACACATTGTCCTGTTCGCAGGCACTGACGAAGTGATCGAGGTCACTCACCGCGCGAGTTCAAGAAAGATCTTCGGAAACGGAGCCTTAGCGGCCGCTGAGTTCGTCGTCAATTGCGCGCCTGGTTTTTACACCATGGCAGATGTACTGAAATAGAGGTAACTGATTGAGTAAAATTCGAATCGCGATCATCGGATACGGAAACCTCGGACGAGGGGTGGAGAAGGCGATCGCAAAGAATGAAGATATGTGTCTTGCGGGGATCTTCACCAGAAGAGACCCGGGGACACTGGGAACTGAAAGTCCCGCCTATGCATTCGATGAATTAGATCGTTTTGTCGGTCAAATCGACGTCTGTATTCTATGCGGAGGATCCGCAACGGATATTCTGACACAAGGTCCGGAGATTGCCCGTCGTTTTCACTTCGTCGATGCCTATGATAACCACTCGAAGATCCCCGAGTACTATGAAATGATGAATACCGCGGGAAAAGTCGGGCGACATGTCGGCATCATCTCAACCGGATGGGACCCGGGTCTGTTCTCGATGCAGCGAATGCTCGCGGAGGCGGTATTGCCCGATGGTCACACCTATACGTTTTGGGGGCGAGGCGTGAGCCAAGGCCACTCGGATGCGATACGAAGAATCCCCGGTGTGATCGGAGCGACACAGTATACCGTGCCCAATGAATCCGTCATCCAGCAGATCAGAGAAGGCCAATGCGATGACTACTCGGCGAGAGAAAAGCATGCAAGAGAGTGTTATGTCGCGGTCGAATCCGGCGCAGATGAGGAGGCGATTCGCCAAGCGATCGTCACCATGCCCGATTATTTCTCCGACTATGATACGACTGTCCACTTCGTCTCGCAGGACGAATTAAAGGCGAATCACAGCGGCATGCCGCATGGCGGGAAAGTCATGCGCATCGGTGAAACGTCTGAGTGCACGCAGCAGACGATTGAATTCGACTTGAGTTTGCAGAGCAACCCTGAGTTTACCGCCTCCGTCAATGTCGCATTTGCACGTGCCGTGGCTCGTTTGGCCGATGAGGGGCAGGTCGGTGCGAGAACGGTACTTGATATTCCGCTGTCGTATCTTTCAAAGAGATCATCGGAAGAGTTGCGAAAGACCATCATCTAATAACAAAGAGCAAAACAAATAAAAAGAGAGTCGACAGGGTGAACCTGCTGACTCTCTTTTTTGATTCTGGTGCAGAAAGGGGGACTCGAACCCCCACGAGCGGTGCCCACTACCCCCTCAAGATAGCGTGTCTACCAATTCCACCACTTCTGCGCGATCAGAACAATGACAAATATACCATATCTTACACGAAATATCAAGCGATTTTACTTTATTATCGTACGGAAAAAAACCAACCGAACAGAAACCTGAAATTTTGGGCAATCGCCTGTACGGAGGGCGCTTCGGTATCCGTCGTCGGAAGCTGGTCGCCGTACAGTTTACGATAAATTTCTTTATTTGTTTTTACTTTGGTCACATAATTCCTCGTCTCATCGATTGGGATGTTTTCCATCTTTTCACCTTCTTTGGTGATGGTGTCATCATCAATCCATTCGGTGACATTGCCCATGCCGCCGTTATAAGCTGCAATGGCGACATCTTCGTTATTGAAGTGATCGATCAGATATCGAAGATAATATGTGCCGTATCGGATATTGGTTTCCGGGTCAAAGAGCTTTTTCTGCTCGAAAGGTTCATCTATCTCGTCGGCGATCCAAGCGCCGGTTTTCGGCAAAACCTGCATCAAACCTCGAGCGTCCATCGATGAGACGGCTTCGGGTTGAAAGTCGGACTCAACTTTAATGACGGCGATGATCAACAGCGGATCCATATGATACTCTTTGGCATATTTGTGAATGTACTCCGCATACTGGACCGGCCTCGTTCGCGCATATTGAGCGGCAAAGAGGAGCGCTGCGATCCCTAAGACAGCGATCAGCACAGCGGCCCAGCCGGAGATTTTTTTGATAATTTGCATAGGATCATCCTTTGTTACAAACGGCGAAGTTCTTCTTGCAGTCTTCGGTAGAGTTCTTCCCGGCTCCCCGAGTTATCGATGACCACATCCGCCATTTTTCGTTTTTCTTCAATATCCATCTGAGCACGGATGCGCGCTTGCGCTTCTGCTAGGGTATATCCGTTTCTTTCCATCAATCGCTGGCATTGAATGGACTGAGGGACATAGATTAGCCAAGCCGGCAATTCACGGAAAAAACTCGACTCAAAATATAACGGGATATCTAAGAATACCACAGGTTGGCTCGATAGGGAATCCAATTCTTCTATCATGCGCTGTTTGATCCACGGGTGCGTGATCTCATTCAGCATGATTCGGTCGGTCTCACTTGAGAAGACGATCTCACCGAGCCTTGCTCGATCGATCGTGCCGTCGTGAGCGAGGATCTTCTGCCCGAAAGCGCGGACCGCTTTCTGATAGGGAACTTCATTTTTCGATAACGCCTGTTTAGCGATCCGATCGGCGTCGATGACCGGATACCCCAAGGATTGTAAAAAGGAGGATGCGGTGGATTTGCCCGTCGCAATCCCCCCGGTGATGACAATTCTATTTTGCTTCATACCAGTTGTTTCCATAGTGGACATCGACATCCAACGCAACCGACATCGTCGCCGCATTTTGCATCGTTTCTTCGACGAGAGTTGCCACGGCTTCCTCTTCGCCCGGCTCAACGTCAACGAGCAGTTCGTCGTGCACCTGCAGGAGCATTTGAGACTTGAGGCCTGCCTCTTTGAGGCGATGATACACGCCGATCATGGCCACTTTGATGATATCGGCAGCACTCCCTTGAATGGGGGTATTCAGCGCAATGCGTTCCCCAAAGCTACGGATATTGTGATTCTTGCTGGCGAGTTCCGGAATGTAGCGTCTTCTTTTTAAGATCGTCTCGACAAATCCGTTGTCTTTTCCTTCCTCAACGATTCTCTTCATGTAATCGCGAATCGATGGGTAGGACTCCAAGTAATTGTCGATATACTCTTTGGCTTCTTTACGGGAGATCTTGAGGTCTTTCGACAGGCCGAAATCACTGATCCCGTATACGATGCCGAAGTTGACGGCTTTGGCGCGCGATCGCTCTAACGGTGTGACTTCATCCGGCTCGCGGCCAAAGACCTCCGCAGCGGTCTTCGTATGAATGTCCATGCCGTCTTCAAACGCGTGAATCATGTTTTCATCATGCGCCAGGTGAGCTAGGATTCGAAGCTCGATCTGAGAATAGTCGGCGTCTAATAGGGTTCGCCCGATGCTCGGGACAAAGGCTTTTCGGATCTGTCGCCCTTCTTCGGAGCGGATGGGGATGTTTTGAATATTCGGATCGGTACTGGACAAACGGCCGGTCGCCGCGATCGTTTGCTTAAAGGTAGTGTGAACCCGACCATCGGGGTGGATGGCCTGTAGCAGACCGTCGATATACGTAGATAGCAGTTTTTGTAGTTGACGATAGTTCAGGATGTTTTCGATGATCGGGTGTGTCCCCTGAAGGGTTTCCAGCACTTCGATATCCGTAGAGTAACCCGTCTTCGTCTTCTTCACGACCGGAAGATTGAGCGTCTCAAAGAGAACTTGACCCAATTGCTTTGTGGAGTTGATATTGAAGACTTCACCGGCGTCTTCATAGATATCGGCAACCAATTTCTCCAGGCGAGCAGAGAAATCGTCCCCCAGTGCGACAAGGGCATCGCGGTCGATGGGGAAGCCTGTGACCTCCATATCCGCTAACACATACGCCAGTGGCAGTTCCACCTTATCATACAAGGGTCGCATTTGTACCGAATCCAGTTTTTCAAAAAGAGGGGCACGCGCCTTATCGATGGCCCAAATGACTTCGGCTGCGTAGGATGCAAGCTGTTCGACCGGTACCTCTGCCATCGTGATGCGGCTCTTGCCTTTACCGATCAGATTCTTTGGATCCGTCAGATCCTCATGAAGAACATTGCGCGCCAGCTGCCCGATCGTCGCGCTGGTTTGTCCGGGGTCATTCAAATAGTCTACCAGCATGAGGTCGTCAATCGCGCCGCGGACCGGCACGCCCATCCCCTTGAGAGGATACAGCGATTCCTTGACGTCATAGGTTGTTTTGGAAATCTTCGCATTCCCAAACAAGTCGGAAAGGAAAGTGCGGCTTTCCTGATCATCTGATAAGGGGAGAAGGTAGGCATTGTCCTCATTGCCGAAAGCCAAATACTTCACTCGTCCCATCGTGTAGTTGTCGTGGTCAAAAAAGAAGAGATACGAGAGGTGAGAGCCTTCGAAACTCGCGAGCGCTTCGGTCGCTTTTGCAAGGTCTGCAATCTGAGCGGGTTCAAATTCTTTGGTCTCGCGTTGATCGGTTCTTTTCTTTACAAATGAACTGAAGCCCAGTCGTTCGAACCAGCGGATCACTTCCGGCTCATCTTCTTCGCCGAGTCGGTAGTTAGATATATCCGTTTCCATCGGCACATGAAGAAAGATCTCTCCGAGTTTTCGAGAAAGAAAGGCGACGGTTTGATTGTCTCTTATGACTTGCTGTGTCTTCGGTCCTTTAACCTCGTCGATGTGTTCATAGAGGCCTTCAATTGAACCGTAATCCTGAATATAACTGAGGGCTTTTTTCTCACCAATGCCCGGGATCCCCGGTATATTGTCGGACTTGTCTCCCATGAGCCCCTTGACTTCGATCATTTGCATGGGGGTGATCCCATACTCTTCTTTCATTTTGGCTTCATCGTAGAGAGCCATCTCGGTAATGCCCTTTTTTGTGAGATAGACGTGAGTATCCGGTGTGATCAATTGAAGATAGTCACGATCGCCTGTTACGAGGATCGCGTGCACGCCTTGTTCATTCGCAGCTCGCGACATCGTTCCGATGATATCATCGGCTTCATAGCCTTCGATGTCGATCTGGGGTACGCGCATGGCGGTTAAGACTTCCTTTAATATACCAAACTGCTGCGCGAGTTCGCCGGGGGCACGTTGTCTTGTCGATTTATAGTGTTCATAATCTTGATGTCGAAAGGTAGGAGTGGCTCGGTCAAACGCTACCAGGACGTATTTAGGGTCAAACTGTGCGATGAGCTGCTCATACATCGTCAAAAAACCGTAAATCCCGTTGGTAAACATGCCGTCTGCATTTGACAAAAGCGGCAGTGCGTAAAACGCGCGGAAGATGAGTGAACTCCCGTCGATCAGTAAGATTGTTTCTTTCATGCGTATCTCCCTCATTTCCATCTTTTCATTATAGCATATACCGTTTTCCGGTCGACATATGTGACTATTTTTAACATAAGCATTGCGAAGAATTTTATTCTATGGTAAGATTACGGAGTAACTCAATTCCAACCCATGCCGAAGTGATGGAACTGGTAGACGTGCTGGACTCAAAATCCAGTGGTGGCAACATCGTGCGGGTTCGACTCCCGCCTTCGGCACCA
>CAZEBB010000004.1:19037-98451 GCA_964510345.1 uncultured Peptoniphilaceae bacterium | reverse complement strand
TTGAACTCCTCCTTTATAATTTTACTTCCACAATTTTTACCCATGTATTTGAAAGAATCACGTATCTTTCTTGACAATCGATTATCAATTCGTAGTTTACCTTACATCATTGTTGCACAGGAATAAAATGATACCACCTAATTTTTAGGGTAAAAGAGTACAAGAGCTATACAGGAGGATTATATGAAAGAAACGAAACTGTCGATACTTGATTTGTGCTCGATCTACCCGGATGAGCACCCTTCAAATACTGTACACCGCACGGCGGAAGCGGCCCAACTCTTTGAGTCTCTGGGCTATACGCGCGTCTGGTATGCGGAACACCATAATACAAATACGGTGCTCAGCACATCGCCATCTGTGATGATCGCCTATATAGCAAATTACACGAAGACCCTACGCCTGGGATCAGGTGGCGTCATGTTGCCCAATCACTCACCGCTTCATGTGGCGGAGGATTTCGCCCTGCTCGAAGCCATGGCACCGGGGCGGATCGATCTCGGCTTAGGCCGAGCACCCGGCACGGATCCCATGACGGCCTTTGCGCTGCGGCGCTCGCTTGAGGCGTTGGAACGGGACGATTTCCCCGATCAGATGAAAGAGCTGTTGCATTATTTTGACCGGGATTTCTCACCGGAGCATCCGTTTCGAAAGATCACGGCGACAGCCAGCCCGGACCTACAGCCGGAAGTCTTTGTGCTCGGGTCGAGCAGCGGCGGCGTTCAGGTGGCGATCGATCGCGGATTGGGTTTCGCTTTTGCGGCACACATTAACCCGAGTATCGCCGTACCGATCTTAAACGTATATCGCGAACGATTTACGCCGTCGAAACGATATGAAAAGCCGTACTCGATTCTGGCGACGATTGCGATTACTGCAGATACGGAAGAAGAAGCCAGATACTTGGCAGCGCCTTCGGAGCTCCAGTTTGCCCAGCTTTCCACCGGACGTCTGTTGCAGCGGATCACCGCACAGGAAGCGGCCGATCACGTGTGGACGCCTGTGGAGCAAACCGCGCGAAGAGAAGGTGCGGATAAGTTTATTGTGGGTACACCCGAAACCGTGCGGGATCGATTACTCAAGTTGGCAGAAGAGTGTAAAGCGGATGAAATCATGATCATGGACAGCTACCCCGATCAGGCGTCGCGACTGAAAGGCGCGAAATTATTGGCGGATGCATTTTCGATAAAGGGGGCTTAGAATGAGCGAGTTGTTATTTATCTCGCCTTCCTTACACGGCATGAGGACGCGAAGCAGCCTCATGATGTTAAAAGGCGAGATCGAAAAGCAGGCACCGGAAATCTCCACCCACGTTTTAGACTTGGCGCAGATGAAAGTGGAGTTTTTTGACGGTCGTGACTTTCACGAATATAACGAGGATACGCAAAATGCCATCGACGCCATGCTGGCTGCACAGGTGCTGGTCGTCGGTGCGCCGGTGTATCAGGGCTCGATCCCCGGCAGTTTAAAGAACCTGTTTGACCTGTTGCCGCGGCACGCCCTCGCAAAGAAAGGAGCCGTTATGCTCAGCATCATCGGCTCCAACCGGTATTACCTGAGCCCCAGCATTCACTTGCGGCCGGTACTGGAAGAGATGTACGCTACCGTTTTGCACCCGTGGCTTTCGGTTGAGGAGCGCTCACTCGATATCATGGGCAACACACGCGATGCTGACTTACTGATCCGCATGAGTGACTATGCGGCAAAGGTGGTCGACTTTTCGCGATCGTTTATCGAATAGCAGTAAAAGTAAGAATATTCAGTATGTAGACAAAATGCGTTCGTCGCGCCCGGAAAACTCTTCTCGGCACGCTCACGGTCGGTTGTAAGCCTTGCACGTTTTGATGCTCTTCAAAACGTAAGCAAGACTCATGCAAAGCTTCTCCAAGAGCTCGTTGTTCTCGAGCCATTGGCTAGAAGCGATTGCAGCCAAGGAATCTGCGTTCTTGAAGCTAATAATACCTCAACGGGTATAACTGTTATAGATCGATTATAAAGGCAGGTGATCGGTATCGCAAAAATGAGGATGGCTTGGTTCTTACTCTTAATTGTTATGGTTTTATCGGGTTGCGGAAAGGAAAAGAGCGTCATCGATTCGGCTGAGCTTGATGACTATGTGGTCGAAGTGGTTTCATCGGGGGGGTTCTACGGGGAGATGCTTCGCATTCAAACGGCGGACGAGTCTAACGAGATCGAAATGCCGGAGATGAATCCGTGGAAAGTTGAGTTCTGCAATATCGACGAAGGGGAGCCGGAGCTGGCACTGGGCGTCTACAAAGAAAGCGAGTACCATCCGGTGATGGCGAGGCGCATTTTCTTCTACAATATGGATGGCGTTGCACTTGTGCCCAAGTATCGGATGAGCCGACTGACGTATCCGTTTGTCGATTTCACGCTGTTTGATATCGACGATGACGGCAGAGACGAGATCCTGGCGGTGGAGGTCATGAAAGACGGTGCGCAGCGAATCGGCGCGTATCGTTGGGCAAATTTTAGTATGGAAAGGGTGTATGAGAGCGCATTGTTGAAGGAATCGCAGAGGGCAACCGAAGACGCCCGGTACGATTTCTATCGCGATGACGGGCAGATCAAGTTCTCGTTGATCGAGGACGAAATACGATGGGAGTGATGACATGAAATCGATACGATGGTTCGTCGTGACACTGGCTTTGATCCTCGCCATAAGTGGCTGTTCCTTACAGGCAGCGCAACAAGACAAGGAAGAGCCGACGACACAAATGGAAACCGAGGCGCCACTTGAGACGGAAGTGGCGACAACTGAAGTACAAACGGAAACGGAAGCAGCCACTGAAGGCACGGCGATCACTTTGAGCTCGACGGAGTTTTTGCAGGGATATGAGCGCGAGTCGGTCAAATTGCCGTACCAGCCGAGCGGAATGACTGGGCAGGTCCCCGCGTATGAAGTAGCAGCTGATTTCTCCAATGTCGTTAACTTTGCAGAATTCGGCGAGTTTACCGAGGCGCAAAAGGAGATGCTCCTGCAGAGCGGATTCGTCGTCTGTTCACCCGAGGGAATGCCGGGTGAGCTCGCGTATGATCAGTTCTTTCATATTTACGACGCGAACGAATACAAGAGGGTGCCGAGCTTTGTCACAGGGGATTCGATGACGCATATCTTCCATATTTTTTACGATTCACTACTTAGAAGCACCGAGCGAGATCAGATTTACCCGAAATTACAAGACATGACGAGTCGGTTGCTTGCGTCCAATATCGAAATCTATGAAAACTTGACAGATGTAACCGTTAAGGATTTGCAGTTGAAGAACGTAGCGTATTTCGCCGTCGCCGCTCATCTGCTCGACGTGGATACTCAGGCGGTACCGGAAGAGGCGAAAGCGCTCATCGACGAAGAACTGGCCAATATCGATGCAAAAAGCAGCACGCTCTCCAATGTTTCAAACTCGGATGTGGATTATTCGCAGATGACGGTGCGCGGCCACTACACGAGAGACGAGACCTTAGAAAAGTACTTCTTAGGGACGATGTACTATGGTCAAGTGGGTTTTTATCCCTTTGACCAAAAAGGCAAACCCCAAGTAGACGCCATTGCTCAGGCGATGTTGATGACGCACAGTGCGTATAAAGACCAGGAGATCTTCCGCGCTTGGTCCGAAGCGGTGGACCCGATCGACTTTATGGTGGAAAGCTCCGAAGATCTGTCGATTCGTGAGATGGCACAGATTTTTTACGCCGTCTATGGACAAGAACCGGACTTGGACGCGCTACTCAGCGAACCTGAGATGAATGCGGTCGCCGGTATGATCAAGGAATTGCCGGATCCGTTGATCGACCCCGCCAAAGGGAAAAGCTTCCGATTTATTCCACAGCGTGCCGTCATGGATTCAGTGATCGCACAGGACTTAGTGGATATTATGAGCCCGTCGAATCGGCCGATCTATTCCGGCCTCGACATTATGGCGAGCTTCGGGTCGGAGAAAGCGAAAGAGATCCAGTACGAAGACCCGTACAATGCGATCTGGCCGGAGTATAAAGAGCGACTCGAGAACAATATCGACATCGTCTCAAAAATGACGGATGAAAACTGGCAGAAGAATTTGTATCGCGGTTGGCTGTGGATGCTCAAAGAGTATGCCAACGAATACGGCGAGGGCTATCCCATGTTTATGCAGAGCGAGGCGTGGAAAAGGAAGGACTTAGCGTCAGCGCTGGGTTCATGGGCAGAGCTCAAGCACGATACGGTGCTCTACGGCAAGCAAGTCGGCGCCCAGAAGGGCGGAGGTGAAGAGCCTGAGCCGCCGTATGGATATGTAGAGCCGAATCTCCCGTTGTTTGAAAAGCTGTCGTGGCTTTTGGAATACACGCAACTTAATTTGGCGGACCGTGGCATGCTCGGAGACAATGAAATGAGGCTTGATAATTTCAGGATGATGGTCGACTTTTGCATCGATGTCATCAAAAAAGAGTTAAACAACGAGCCCCTAACGGAGAGCGAAAAGTATCAGATCAACAATATCGGCGGCGTGATGGAAAGCGTCTCCACAAAATTCGTCGAATCCGACGGCGAGTTTTCCATCGGTTACTGGTGGGAGATCGAGAGCGCGACCGACCGCAGGATGCCGATCGTCGGCGACTTGATGACGACGGTTCGCAATAACTGCGGAATCCCGGAAGGACAGTATCTGCACGCAGCAAGTGGTGCGCCCAACGAGATCTACGTGATCTATCCGCACGATGGCCAACTCTATATGGGCCGCGGCGGCGTGTTCAGTTACTATGAGTTTCTCGATCCCGAAAGGCTCACGGACGAAATCTGGCAAGAGCGCGTCATCAGTGGACAACCGGAACTGCCTGCATGGAAACAGGATCTTGTGCATGACGGAAAGGGCGAAGTCATCGGAACGCCTCCTGCCTATTAATCTGGTTTCTTCTTTGCAGTATCGGGTATAATAAGAATGTGCGAAATGTCACAAAACCTAATAGGAGGACAGAATGACAGATATTGAAAAGATTGACCGAATGATGGAGATTACCGGCGAATCGTATGAGACGATTCGAGCGGCATTGTTGGAAGCCAACGGAGACATGGATCAAGCGATCCTCGCCATATTGAGAAGTAAAGAAGGCGGCGCAACAGAAGCGCCGGACGTCGAATACGAAGAGGTCAAAGAAGACGAAAAGCCGGCCAAAGGCGCACTCGCTTCGGATATCATCGACACGATCAAAGAGATTTGGGAGAAGGGAAATGCGAGCTCTCTCATCATCGAAAAAGGCGGTAAAGAGATCATGAATCTTTCGCTGACCATCGGAACGATCGGGCTCGTCATCGCACCGGTCGCGGCAGTCATCGGACTGGGAGCGGCGTTGATCACGGAGTATCAGATCAAAATCGTCATGGATGACGGTAAAGTGATCAATGTCAACGAACTGGCTTCGGGAAAGAAATAAATGAAATTATAGCAGCGGGCATTCGCCCGCTGTTGTCATTTCTCCAGTGTCCAACCGAAGTCGCCGTGGTAGATCATCTGCTTGGTCATGCCGCCGTCTATGGTGAGGTTCTCGCCGGTGATAAAGCGGGCGTGCTCGGAGCAGAGAAAAAAGACGGCGTGGGCGATATCGGACGGGTCACCGACGAGGCCCGCCGGGTGCTGATCGGCATCCGGACCGTGGAAAGCCGCGCCGGTTGTATCGATCCAACCCGGTGAGATGGAGTTGACGCGGACTCGCCCCGCGAGGCTGACGGCCAGCGCATGTGTGAGAGTGGCGATCCCTCCTTTGGCAGCCGTGTAGCTTTCGGACTGCGGTTGACTCATGCGGTCTCTTGTGGACGACATATTAATGATGGAGGCACCCTCTGAGAAATACGGGAGAAACCGCTGTGTCAGATAAAACGGCGCAGTCACGCCGACAGCCAAGGCGTATTGAAATTCTTCGTAGCTACACTCGTCGATGCCCTTGAAAAGCGGCATGGCGTTGTTGATCAAGATGTCGACATGGCCCTCTTTGTCGATGACGGATTGCGTGAACGCATCCAGTGTTTTCTGATCAGCGAGGTCCCCGCAGAAGCCTGCGTGCGGCTTCTTGTCGATCGTATAGACGATGGCTCTTTCATTGTTGAATGCTTCCGCAAGAAATGCGCCGATGCCTTGGGCAGCGCCGGTGATGACGACGACTTTGTTTTGAAAGCTCATGGCAGCCTCTCTTTCTTTTTCAAAGTTGATTAAGAAGATTGTATCGTTCCATTGGGTAAATGTATAGAAAGCAATCATCACGGCAGAAGAGGAGACGTTATGGACGCATTTCAAAAAGGCGGATACGACAACTATATGATGGGACCGGATGCCTATTTGCTCGCGCAAGAGCTCGTCGGGCATGTCAATCTGGAGGACCACTCGAAAATACTGGACTTGGGTTGCGGGAAAGCGCTCAGTTCACTGTGTCTGGCGCGTTCGTATGAGGACGCCCATGTCTACGCGGTGGACAAGTTTGTCAGCCCGAGAAAGAATTACAATCGGATTCTCATCCAAGGGATGAAAGAGCGGATCACGCCGCTCGCAGGCGATGCGGCTGAGTTGCCGTTTGCGTTTTTCTATTTCGACTCCATCTTTTGCATCGATGCCTTTCAGATTTTCGGTAACTCCGTCTCATTCTTAGACGAGAGCATCGCACCGTTTTTGCGAATCGACGGAAAATTGGCGCTCATGATGCCCGGCTTCACCGAGGACTTTATCTCCATGCCCGAAGAACTGCAGCCGTTTCCGATTCAAGACCTAGACCTGTTTTCGCGCAGCCAGTGGGAGAATCTCTTTTCACAATCCAAGTATATGGATCTGACCGAGTCCTTTCTCATGACGAGCCACGAAGCGGCGTGGGAGGCGTGGTTGGGCAGCGGACAGCCCGGCACCGAGCAGGACCGCAAACTCTACGAGCAGGGAGGAGAACACATCAGCTCACTGGGATTTATATTGACCAAGACCAACAAGTGCTTGTTTGATTAGATATTGAAGAAGTAATTACTTACCAGAAGCGCTCGCCGCGCTTCTTTTTGTATGATTTGTGTAAGTATTTGCGTAAAATTTGGCCACTGTCCTATGATATACTGACCCAAAGGGAGGGGAGAGCATGGAAGCGACCATACTGGTGGTGGATGACGATATCGAGATTGCGCGTGCGATTCGGTTGCTACTGGAGAAAGAAAAGTACGAAGTGATCGAAGCACACGACGGAGTCGCCGCGCTGGAAGTGTTGATGAACACGGACGTGCATCTCATCCTATTGGATATCATGATGCCGAAGCTGGATGGCTTGTCGGCACTGATGAAAATTCGGGAGAATCAAAATATTCCGGTGTTGATCCTCTCGGCGAAGACGCAAGATACAGACAAAATCACCGGACTTCGCCTCGGAGCCGACGACTATATCACAAAGCCCTATCATCCACCGGAGCTGATCGCTCGGGTGAAGAGTCACTTGCGGCGCTTTATGTGGTTGGGCGACGTCTCGCACAATCCTTCGGCGACGCAGATACGAAACGGTGGGCTGTCTCTCGATACGGACAAACGCACTTTGTCGGTGGATGGTGAGCCGGTGAAGATTACGGCGAAGGAGTTCGGCATCTTAGATTTGTTGATGCGAAGCCCCGGGCGCGTGTTTTCAGCGGATGAGATCTACACCAGTGTATGGGAGAGCGAGCCGTATCGCATCGAAAACATCATCATGGTACATATCAGCCGCATTCGCGAGAAAATTGAGATCAATCCGAGAGAACCGAAGTATATCAAGGTGGTGTGGGGCGTTGGTTACAAAATGGAAAAGAATTAGAGGGACGGGGATCTATAAAGCGATCCTCTATTTCTTGACAGTCTTGCTGATTCCCGTGATCCTTTCCAATTTGGCAGTACAGGCGATCAACTTTAAGTACGAGGCGACGCCTTCGCAAAAGTATTTTGAAGCGGACATGGGGGCGAGCCACGACGTCTCGCAGGCGATTTCTCAACTGACAAGTGACTATATCAATGAAACAGTCGCGAATCAGAAATATGACTTTCTATATAAGGTGACCGGATGGCGCGGGACCTTTACGAACGAAGTAAACCCGCAAGACTTGGAGTCGGATTCGCGCTATATCGTACAGGTGGAGGGAAGTGCCGTGCGGTTGGCGGGCGAGTTTCCCCGCGAGATGCCCCTGCACATCATTCCGGAAGATACACCGGATATGACGATTTCTTTTGATAAGGGATGGATAGAGGCTAAAGAAGACATATGGTTGGAGAGATCGGCGGAGCTTCAATCGTCAAGGAATGCCTTGATCGCAGGTACCGTCTTCCTCTTCTTGTTGATCGCCGAACAGGTGGCCGTCGTCGGGAGAAACGCGCAGGGGAAACTGACCCTTCACACGGCGGACCGCATTGTGAGCGAGCCGGTGGTACTCGCGTTTGCTGTGGCGGTATGGCTATCGATACGCCTGTTCTTTGTGTGGACGCAGACGATTTCAAGCCAAAATCAGGGAACGCTTGTGTTTTATCTGCTCGTCCTTGCGGTTTCAATCGCATGGGGACTCCTTCTGTTTTTGATTCGACGCTTCAAACTCCACACGCTCTTTCGCAACTCGATCCTTGGCGCACTGGGGGTCCGTTTCATGCGGGTACTCACCGGAGGCAAGAGCGAGATCCCCGAAGCCAAGCGCGTCTTTCGCATATTGCTGGGTTTTTCGCTCCTTCTCATGGTCTTGGGCTTCTCGCATATCGCTCTCGGTATGTCGCCGGGTACGCTTTTATTTTTAGGCGCTCTTTTGACGGCGATCATGCTCTACGCAACGTATAGCCTCCTCAATCGCATTGAAGACGGTGTTGAGCATGCGGTACACGAGCAACTGGCATCCGAGCGCATGAAGGTCGATCTGGTGACCAATGTATCGCACGATTTGAATACGCCGCTCACATCGATCATCGGGTATGTGGACCTCTTACAAGATGAGGAGATGAGCGTCGCCGCAAGAGACTATGTCAATGTGCTACAAAAGAAGTCGTTGCGCCTGAAGGGGATCGTTTCGGATTTGTTTGACCTGTCCAAGAGCACGAGCGGTACCGTCGAGGTGCATCGGGAGCGGCTGAACTATTCCGTTCTCATCACGCAGACGCTCGCCGACCTCGAAGACACCATCCGAAACCGGGAGCGGCATATCGTCACCAAGATGCCGGATGCGCCGGTCTATGTGTACGCGGACGGGAAGCAGCTGTATCGCATCCTACAAAACCTGATCGACAATGCACTGCGATACTCCGCTCCGGAGACGCGGATCTTTTTGACGCTGGATCAAGACGACGGCTACGCACACTTGAAGCTGAAGAATGTATCCGCCTATCCTTTGGACTTTGATGAACAGGAGATCCTCTCGCGATTTGTACGAGGCGATTTATCTCGCTCAGAGGAAGGGAGCGGGCTGGGTTTGGCTATCGCGAAGTCTTTTACAGAAAACAATGACGGAACCTTTCAGGTTTTTGTACAAGAAGATACATTTATCGCCTATCAAACTCTCCGGGTCATGACCCCGGACAATGAATAAGCCGGATCGACTGCAAGAGTCCATCCGGCTTTTTTTCGCTTATCTTTGGTCTAATGTGACATAGGGGCGCGGCCTTGTGAGCGTGACATAAGCCGGCCGCATGATCTTATCGTCTTGGATCTGTTCTAGGCGGTGCGAACACCAACCGGCGAGTCTCGCCAGAGCGAACATGGGGGTGTACAGGTCTTTGTTGATCCCGAGCATCTCGTACACCAGCCCCGCATAGAGGTCGAGATTGGCGCAGATGAGGCGGCCTTTTTCCGCCATGAGCTCCTTGGTGCCGGTCTCGATATTGTCGAGCAACTCGTATTCTTTGTCAAAACCCTTTACCCGTGCGAGGGCGGCGGCTTTCTCTTTGAGAAGATGCGCTCTCGGGTCAGAGAAGGTATAAACGGCGTGGCCCATTCCGTAGACGAGGCCTGTCTTGTTGAAGCGCTCTTTTTTCAATATGCCGCGAAGATAGTCCATCACCTGCCCGCGCTCGTGCCAGTTGGGCACGGTCTCTTTGATGTCTTCGATCATGGAGGCGACCATCAGATTGGCGCCGCCGTGTTTCGGTCCCTTGAGCGAGCCGATGGAGGTAGAGATCGCGGAGTACGTATCGGTTCCGCTGGAGGAGACGACATGGGTCGCAAAGGCGGAGTTGTTCCCGCCCCCGTGGTCTGCGTGAACGATCAGCAAGGTGTCTAAGAGTTGCGCTTCTTCTTTCGAGTAATCCTTGTCGGCGCGAATCAGGTGCAGTATGTTCTCGGCGGTACCGCCGTCTTTCGGCATATGCAATACGAGCGATTGGCCGCCGTAGTAGTGTTGTTTCGCCTGATATGCGTATCCGATCATGAGGGGCATCTTCGCGATCAGATTGACAGATTGTTTGAGTACATTCGCCAGCGAGATGTCTTCTGCATTCTCGTCATAAGAGTACAACGCGAGTACGGTACGCTGCAATTTATTCATGATATTCTCTGAAGGCGATTTGAGGATGACATCTTCCGCAAAGGAATTCGGGAACTGTCGTTTCTCAATCAACAATTCGCGAAACTCTTTTAACTCTTCGGGGGTTGGCAACTCCCCGAAGAGGAGGAGAAAGGCGACCTCTTCGTAACCGAAGCGGTCTTCTCTCTCATAATTTGTGACCAGGTCCGTGAGGGAAATCCCGCGGTAGAAGAGTTTCCCATCGACCGGAACTTTGACCCCTGAGTCAATCTGATAACCGACGACGTTGGAGACTTTGGTAATGCCGACCAGAACACCGGTTCCGTTGGAATTACGCAGTCCACGTTTGACATTATGCTCCTGATAAAGTGCCGGGTCGATGTAACTGTTCTTCTTAATATAGCCGACGAGGCGGTCTTGCATCGCCTCAAAATGGTTTGTATCCGTCATTGAATGCCTCGATTCTCAGCTTATTGGCCGGCTTGCTTGGCCATGCGCAGCTTGCCGCCGCTCAGAAGGGTGACGGTTTCGCCGGGGGTTCCGGACCAGAGGACGGGGATCTCCACTCCGGTTTCTTGGATGCGCAAAGTGAGTGCACCGTCCGTGGTCAGATGCGATATCACATCCTCCAGGATGACGTGCTGCCCTTGCGAGAGTTTATCGTAGTCCGCTTCGTCGGAGAAGACGAGCGGGATGATGCCGACATTGATCAGATTAGAACGGTGAATTCGCGCAAAGCTCTTCGCCAGTACGAATTTGACGCCCAAGTACAGGGGAAGAAGCGCGGCGTGCTCGCGGCTTGATCCTTGACCGTAGTTATCCTTTGCAATGACACAGCCGGATCCGGCGGCCTGTGCGCGCGCCTTGAAGTCATCCGACAGCGTGCCGAATGCATGCTCGGAGAGCTTGGGCACATTGGAGCGCAGCGGGAGCAGCTTCGCATTGGAGGGGGCGATGTCGTCGGTGGTGACATTGTCGCCGGCTATGAGGAGAACTTCCGCCTCGATCGTGTCGGAGACGGGTTCTGCGACCGGCACGGGCTGGATATTCGGTCCCATTTCAACCACGGTGTTGGGTTGGGGTTTTGTATAGTCGATGCGGTATTCCGGCATTTGGCCGTAGTTGTCCGGTTGCGGGATCTCCAAGTCGACGGAGAGATCGTCCGAGCTTGTGACCACGCCGGTAACAGCACTGATCGCTGCCGTTTCCGGACTCACGAGATACACTTGGGCGTCCATCGTGCCGGAACGCCCTTTAAAGTTGCGGTTAAAAGTACGAAGAGAGACCGCTCCGGTCTTCGGTGCCTGTCCCATGCCGATGCAGGGGCCGCAGCCGGATTCCAGAATCCGCGCACCCGCTTGTACAAAAGTGGCCAGCGCTCCGTTTTCCGCCATCAGCTTCAGGATCTTGGCCGACCCCGGAGAGATGACGAGGCTCACATCCTCGTGGACATGGTGCCCTTCCAGAATCTTTGCTACGCGCATCAGATCGGCGTAGGAAGAGTTTGTGCAAGAGCCGATCGCGATTTGATCCACCTTTACGCCTTCGACTTCGCGAACGGTCGCTACCGCATCCGGGCTGTGGGGTTTCGCCACCATCGGGCGGATCGACGACAGGTCGATCGTGAGTACTTCATCGTAAACGGCGTCCGGGTCGGCGTGCATTTCGCGGTAGTCGGCGGCACGGTTTTGTCGCGTGAGATAGTCAAGAGTGACTTCATCGGACGGGAAGACCGAAGTGGTTGCCCCGAGCTCCGCCCCCATATTGGTGACGGTGGCGCGCGTCGGTACGCTCAGGTGTGCGAGTCCGTCGCCGAAGTATTCCATAATATTGCCTACGCCGCCCTTAACCGTCAGGTGTTGAAGAACGGTTAAGATGATGTCTTTTCCATTCACATACGACGCGGGTCTCCCGGTCAGTTCGATCCCGTAGATTTTCGGCATTGTGAGAGTATAGGTGCCGGTCGCCATGCCCAGTGCGATGTCCAGTCCGCCGGCGCCGATGGCGATCGCGCCGATACCGCCCGCCGTCGGGGTATGTGAGTCGGACCCGATCAGCGTAATCCCTGGTTTCGCAAACTCTTCTAAGTGCACCTGGTGACAGATGCCGCCACCCGGCTTCACATAGCGGATGCCGTACTTCTTACAGACGGACTTGATGAACGCGTGGTCGTCGGCGTTTTCAAAACCGGCTTGCATAAGATTGTGGTCAATATAGGCAACGGAGAGATCCGTTTTGATCGATTCCGGATTGAGTGCATCCAATTGCAGATAGACCATCGTACCTGTAGAGTCTTGGGTGAGGGTCTGGTCCACTTTGATGGTGATCTCATTTCCCGGGGTCATCTCTCCTTGGATGAGATGCTCTCGGATAATCTTTTGTGCTAATGTATCGCGCATAATTTACTCCTTTGTGATCAGTTCAACGTTCAATGGTTACCCCCTAGTATATCGGATTTCTATTCTCTCCGCAATTCGTTACTGAAGTAAAGCGCTTAGATTTGAATTTCTGTGACCGATTTTGTATACTCAGTTTATACAGTGATTGTATAGAAAGGGGGAGTTGCAACGGATATGGAACGAACGTATCGTACAAAAACACTGATTTCTCGCTTTGCACCCTATCTGCTTCGCTATAAAGGGATCTTGTTCTTAGATTTATTTTGCGCCGCGCTGACGACGGCGACGGAACTGGTCTTGCCGATGATCTTTCGCGTACTGACGAATGCAGGGTTAGGGACCGGTGAGCCGCTGACGCTGTCCCTCGTTGGAAAACTGGGGATTTTTTATTTCGTGTTGCGCGCGATCGAAGTCATGGCGCAGTATTATATGGCGTATGTAGGGCATGTCATGGGGGCGCGCATCGAGACCGATATGCGCAGAGATGCCTTCAATCATCTGACGGAGCTGTCGGTTTCGTTTTTCAACAATACCAAAGTCGGGCAGATCATGGCGCGGATCACGAGCGACCTTTTTGATGTGACGGAGTTTGCGCATCACTGTCCGGAGGAGTTTTTTATCGGGATACTAAAGGCGGTCGTCGCATTTATCGTGCTCCTGAATATCAACGTGCCGCTGACCCTAATCCTATTTACCATGTTTCCGCTGATGCTCTATTTTTCAAGTCGCTATAACACGAAAATGCGCGGAGCGTTTAAGCAGCAGCGCCACCACATCGGAGAGCTCAATGCGGATATCGAAGACACGTTTCTGGGCGTGCGCGTGGTGAAATCATTCGCCGCGGAAGGACTAGAACGTGAGAACTTCGAACAGGGGAACTCGGCTTTTTTTGACATCAAGAAAAAGAGCTACCGTTATATGGCATCGTTCCACACGGTCACCGGAGTTTTTGACGGGCTGATGTACTTGATCGTCATCGTCGGCGGCGGGGTATTCTTGCTGAACGGCTTGATCGACCCGGGGGATCTGGTCGCTTATACATTGTATGTGACCACCTTGTTGGCTACCGTCCGACGTGTCGTACAATTTATGGAGCAGTTTCAACGAGGCATGACGGGGATCGAGAGATTCTTTGAGATTATGGATACGGACATCGAGATCTTTGACGAAGACGACGCGATCGCGCTGGAGAATGTGCGGGGCGACATCGAGTTCCAAGGCGTCGGATTCAAGTATCCGGATGCGGAGAAACCCGTACTGGAGGACATCGATCTGCAGATTCCGCAAGGATCGCACATCGCCCTCGTCGGACCATCGGGTGGCGGCAAGACGACGCTGTGCAATCTGATCCCGCGGTTCTTCGATGTCACGGAGGGTAGCATCACGATCGACGGGACGGACATTCGCAAGGTCAAGATTAATGATTTACGCCGCCACATCGGCATGGTGCAGCAGGATGTGTATCTGTTTTCCGGTTCCGTCGCCGACAATATCCGCTATGGAAGCCCGGGGGCGTCTCGTGCACAAGTGGAAGAGGCGGCTCGCATGGCCGGTGCCTATGATTTCATCATGGAATTGCCGGAAGGCTTTGACTCCTATGTGGGCGAGCGCGGTATCAAACTGTCGGGTGGTCAGAAGCAGCGGATATCGATCGCGCGCGTCTTCTTGAAGAACCCGCCGATTCTACTCTTGGATGAGGCGACGTCGGCATTGGACAATCAGAGCGAACGCTATATCCAAAAATCGCTGGATACGCTGTCGGTCGGTCGGACGACGCTTACGATCGCTCATCGTCTGACGACGATCCAAAACGCGGACCGCATCCTCGTGTTGACGCAGGACGGATTGGTGGAGAGTGGCACGCACCGCGAGTTGTTGGAACAAAAAGGCGTGTACTACGACCTGTATACCAAGAGCTTATTGTTAAGCGAAGTTTCATAAAAAAACCGCCATATCGAGAATTTCGATATGGCGGTTTTTCATTGGAGCACTAGGGCAGATAGTTGACGCGTTCGACTCGTTCTTTGACGAATCGGTGCACGGATTTTGCGATGGCGTGATCGCGTATTCGCTGCTGAATAAAGACATAGCTGGCGGAGACTTCTGCTCCTAAGAGAATCATAATCGCCGTCAAGTACAGCCAGAGCAACAGGACGATGACGCCTCCGAGGCTGCCGTAGGTGTTGGCGTAGTTCCCAAAGTTGTTGACGTAATAGGAGAATCCGAAGGAGGCGGCCAGCCAGCCGGCAGTCGCGACCACGGCACCAATCACGGCATCTTTGAAGCGAATGCCCTCGCCTTTGGGGAAGCCGGGGGCGAAGCGGTACATCAGCGCAAAACCCAGGATCAGCGTGACGAGCGGCAAGAGCCGTTTGATCCAACCCCATATGATGGCGATCCACACTTGCTCGCCGATGATCGCGAAGATCCCCGCGAGTATGGCGTCGCCAAAGATTGGACCGACGAGGACGAGCAGGATCATGCCCGCCAGTAACACCGTGTAGAGGATGGAGAGACCTCTTTTGATGAAGAAGCTCCGCATGTCATCTAGGTTAAATGCGCTGTTCATGACGCTGATCAATTGCATAATGGCATTGGAACCGGACCACAGTGCCAAAAAGAGTGACAACGACAGCAGTGTTCCGCTTCGGGAACGGACCAGATCCAAAAGGATCGGCTCTAAGATCACAGCCGAATCCGTCGGCAGAAATTCCATCATGTCGCCGATGACCTCCACTTGTCCGAGCGGCGTGAAGCTCAGCAAGTTCAAGAAGAAAATGAGAAACGGGATAAGGCTCATCATCAGATAATAGGCGAGCATCGCAGCTACCTGTGGCACATTGTCTTCTTTTATATGGTGGAGTAACAATTGTAGTAGTTGGCCTAATCGTGTGGCAAAAAAGCGGTCGGTCAGTTGGCTCATTTCATCCTCTCCCTTGGGACAATTGTACCCAAACCGAGCCCAGTTAAGACAAGTACTTCGTAAACCACGTGAGGATTTCGTCCAAGCGCTTCTTACGCGCCATCGGCTTACCGGAACGTGAAAGCTCATGGTTTTCACCGTGGAAAACGACCATACGCGTGGGGACACCGAAGTATTTGAGTGCGGTATACATTTGTAAGCCTTCCGGCAGCCAGCATCGATAATCTTGATCGCTATGAATGAAGAGCGTGGGTGTCGTTACACGATTGGCGTAGCGGATCGGAGAGCTCTCCCAGAGTTTCTCGGGATCCGTCCACGGGTCGGCGGCGATCTGATCGGTCGTAAAACAGTATCCGATATCCGATGTGCCGAAAAAGCTCACCCAGTTGCTGATGCTGCGTTGAGAACACGCCGCCTTGAAGCGGTCGGTATGCCCGATGATCCAGTTGGTCATAAAACCGCCGTACGAGCCGCCCATGACACCGAGGCGCTCGGGGTCGGCGTCGGGGAATGTGGCGAGAAAGCCGTCAACACACGCCATGAGGTCGTCGTAGTCGATCGTGCCGTATTTGCCGCGGATGTCCATGAACTCGCGACCGTACCCGTCCGATCCGTGGGGATTGGTGTAGAAGACATAAAAACCGGATTTTGCGAGCATTTGCATTTCATGATGAAGAATGGTTCCGTATACGGTCTTGGGACCGCCGTGTATGGTTAAGATCGCCGGGGCAAGTTCTCCTTCTCCGATCCCTTCGGGTGCGATCGCAAAACCGGTACGCAATGTGCCTCGGCTCTCGAATTCAAAGCGCTCAATGGGAAGCGGGTCTTCCAAGCCGTCATTATGTGTGGTCAGTTTTTTTCCGATTTGATCATACAGCTCTTGACCGAGCATCTTGTGCATGCCGACGAAATAAAAGACGCCGTTTTGCACATCAAAGCTGTCGACGGATCCCTCCTTTGTGATCAAGGGGAAGACTTCGCCGCTTGGTTCCATTCGAAACAGTTGGGCATGGTACCCGACGGTTGCGATAAAATACAAATTGTCTCCGTCTGCTTTGACCGGAGATCCGCCGCCGTAGCGAAGGTCGGAGCCCACGCTTGAACCGTAACTCATGCAGAAATTGTCATCCGTTATGCGCGTGGCCTCGCCGTCTTTACTCATGCGATACACATGCGGATCTTCATTGAGACCTTGATGTTTGCCTTCGGATGCGAGAAGTACGATATCGTCTTTCCAAAAGTCGGCATAATGGATGTCGGCACCCGGGATCGGGTCATATTTTTTGTGTTCACGGCTCACAAGGTCGAAAATCGCTACTTTTTGTTGCAACGGCATGACGGAATCGTAATCACACCACACGTACACGACGGTGCGTTTATCCGAATGGAGGATAAAGTCGGCGACTTGTGTCGTCTCGTCCGTGAGTGGCGTGAGGGACGAGGTGTCGGCGTCAAACCAATAGAGGCGTTGTCTGACTTTGTTGGTATAGCCTTCTCCGTTAAACCAGAAAGGGATTTCATCGAGTTCGGTCCAGTTTTCTTTCTCCTTCTGCTTTTTTAGCTCTTTCTTTTGGGAGGCGTCTGCCTGCTCCCATTCGATTTTCCGCGGGTCATACGTTGCGGAAAGAAGGTAGCGCTCGCCTTCAACAGCGACGATTTTTGTCACAGGAAGCGGTACGGTAAATGCGCGCGAGGCTTCACCGCCGCGTACATCAATCGTGTAAAAGACCGTCTCTTCGGGATCACATTCTCCGCGTCGTGATGAAAACAGGACCCGGTGATCCTCCAGCCAGATGGCCGATCCGTCTTTTTGGCTTGTCGTCAACTGCTTTGCGGTCTGCGTTTTCGCATCGTATGCCCACAAATTGGTCGGATAGTTGTTTTCCAACAGATCGGCGTGGGCGACAGTATACAGGACATAGTCGGCCTTCGGACTGATCTGCAGGTTGGACAAAAAGCGATACTCATCAAATGAATGACTTGAATACAAAATATGACACATCCTTTCCGTACCTATTGTACCCCGTTTTTGCGATTCATCCATTGAGGTAGTATAAATCTTGTTTTTGATGAGCAATTATCTAACATTATGCGCACCTATACCATATTGAACTGGTGGGCAATCTTTGGTATACTCGTGAATCATACACCTTAGGAGGGTATACATTTATGAAAAAGATGCTGGCAGTACTATTGCTGAGCACGACAATCCTCGCGGCATGCCAACCGACTGCATCCACCGTTGCTCCGGCAGCGACGGAAGCGGCGACAGAGGCAGCGACCGAGGCGGTAACGGAAGCGGCAACAGAAGCAACGACTGAAGCGGCAACAACAGAAGCGGCTGAAACAGAAGCAGTGGCGGTTGGAGAAATCGCTTCCTTCGGAATGGGTAATGCAATGACGCTGACGAGAAGCAAAGAAGCGGCAGATGACAAAGGGGCTTCCGCAGGCGGAAACGCAACGGTAGCGGGCGTTGCATTTGACGCAGACGGCAAAATCGTCGACGTTAAGATCGACATCATTCAACCGGCTGTGAAGTACACAACGGAAGGTGCGATCGACGGCGACTTAGCAGCAGAGATTAAATCGAAAATTGAACTCGGCGACGATTACGGCATGATTAAAGCTTCCCAAATCGGCAAAGAGTGGTATCAACAAATCGCAGCACTTGAAGATTGGATGAAAGGCAAGACCGTTGACGAAGTCCTCGCATTGCCTGTTATGCAAAAAGATGATGCGCACCCGGCCGTCCCGACAGATCCTGATCTGACATCGTCAGTCACCGTATCAGTCGAAGGCTATCAAGCGGTTGTTAAAGAAGCGTGGGAAAACAAGATCGACGTAACCGGAGCAACGGCAGTCGGCATCGGCATGCAAGCATCGGTTGCAAAATCCAAAGCTCTTGAGAACGACGTAGCACAAGCACAATTCGACATTCCGATGGCGGTTGTCGCAATTGACAAAGACGGCAAAGTCGTCGGCGCAGTCATCGACAATGCACAAGCTCGTATTCAATTTGACGCAGAAGGTAAATTCGTTGAAGCGCCCACCGGCGAAGCAAAAACGAAAAATGATTTAGGTGCAGATTACGGCATGGCGAAAGCATCCGGAATCAAAAAAGAGTGGAACGAGCAAGCGAAAGCTTTCGCTGACTGGTCGGTTGGAAAAACTGCTGACGAGATCAACGGACTCGCTTTGAAAGACGGCGCACCGGATACTCCGGACCTGACCTCTTCGGTAACCATCGGTGTTACGGATTATCAAGCGGTATTGACGGAAGCGATCAACAGCGCAAAAGCAGAATAGTAGAATCTGACCCCTCCATCGCGGAGGGGTTTAACTTTTTAAAGGTTGGATCAGCTAAATATCATTGCATTTCGGTTGCTGCGTCAGGGGAGTCCAACGTCTCCGTAAACTACGCTCATATTCTTCGCGTACATCGCACTTCGACTTCATCCTCTCGATAGAACACGATGAGGGTGAGGATTCGTCTCAGAGTCGCTCTTATGGACATCCCCTGCCTACGCAACAACTCGATCACAGTTTCGAAGATTTGCTTTTATAGAGACTCATCAGCTCGATTCTTGTCGTCAGGCTTGGCCCCTCCATCACGGAGGAGTTTTTTCTTTGGAGCGGATATCGATTATAATAGGAACATCTGTAATTATCGATACGAAGTGAGGACACAATGGAAGAGAATAAATATAGCGTGCCGATCAACACGGAATCGGATTTCGTGGAGGGAGAGACGATCGCGCAAGCCTCTGAAGAGTTTCATGCGGAGGATTTCAAATACGAGGCCTTTATCAGCTATCGCCACGTGGAGCCGGATGCGGCCATCGCCGAAGCCATTCACAAAATGGTGGAGACATTTAAAGTCCCCAAAGAATTTTATGTCGACGGAAAGCGGCCTGTATTTCGCGTGTTTCGCGACCGAGAGGAGCTAACGACGACGTCTTTGTCGGATTCGATCACGGAAGCCTTGCGCTCGTCGAAGTTTTTGATCGTCATCTGCTCGAAGCGTACCCCGCTTTCTGAGTGGTGCATTAAAGAAGCGGAGCTGTTTAAAGAGATTCGCGGAGAACAGTATATTATTCCCGTACTGGTGGAAGGTGAGCCGCACGAGTCGTTTCCGCCGCCGATCTTGGGGATCAAGAGGCTGGTCGAGCAGGCGGACGGCGCGTTGGTGGAAGAAGAACACGAAATACTGGCAGCCGAATTGCGCCCGCCGGAAGTACAAGACCCCGCATTTGTCGGCTATGAGGCATTGGAAAAAAGCGGAGACCCGAAGCTTCAAACGCTGAAAAAACAGGCGCTTGAGCAGCTAAAGGTCGAGAAATATCGGATTATGGCAGCCATTCTCGGCTGTACTTTTGGCGACCTCAAACAGCGCGACAAGGAGAGGCGTACGAGGACGCTGCTAAAGCTCTCCGGAGTGGTGGCGACGGCGCTCCTGTTCTTTGGCGTCTTTATGTTCAATGCGTATCGCAACGAAAACATCGCACGCGTAGAGGCGACCCAAAGCAATTCGGCGATGCTCCTGAACACGTCGAGGCGTTTGCTGGACGGCGGGGACCGCATCTTAGCCGCCATGGTGTCCAACCGCGCCATGCAAGCTATCACACAAGATATGGCGCGTTATGACGAACTGAAAGCGCAGCATACGGGTATTCTCAATGATACCGTGTTCTATTCCGATGCAGTCTCGCAGACGGTGATCCCGACAGATAATGCCTATACCGCGATGTCGATCCACCCGTCGGGTGAAGTATTGGTGGCCGGTTACGGCACACAGGATATCGGGGTTTGGAGTGCCAAAAACGGCGCGCGCCTTTTGCACTTTGACGGAGGCTCAAAAGAACAGTATACGGATACCGTGATCGACCGCACGGGCACCTACTTGGCCGCCGGCGGATTTGACGATGTGTTGCGCATATGGAACTGGAGCGATATCGAAGCAAGCCTGTCGTCTGCTCATGGTGAGAAGACTGAAATTTCCCCCGCTCGAGAAATTGAGTTGGGTAGCAATATTCTGAATATCGAAATGTCCAAAGACGGACGGTACACCTATGTGGTTATCGACGGGTACCTCATCAACACATTGTTGACCTTCGACACCGTGTCGGGTGATCCGGTCGGGCAGCCGATCGAAGTGAAAGCTGTGACGAGTGACTACCTGAATAGCGTGGCTTATGATACGGTACAAAATCGGATTCTCACCGTGCATATCCGTGATGCGGATGACGACTCGCTCATTATGTACGACGGGGTGACGGGACAGAAGCAGATGTCTTTTGCAGAACCGGTACAAGAATTGGAGGACTCCGTCAACGGAGAGACATCATCACGCAAGCAGAATTACGAGTATGCCGCTTTTACTAAAGATGGAAAGTACATCATCGCCGCAGCGGACAAACAATACTATGTACTGGACGCCGCGACCGGAAAGATCGTGAAAGACTTGAATCCGAAGAGTTACGGCGGATCGCAGGAAAGATCTCGCATGGCGGAGACAAAAGATGAGAAGTTCTTTTATGTGAATTCGGGCTATTATATCGAAAAGTACGATCGAAAGACCTGGCAGCTGGTCGCGCAGATTTCGCTGGGAGAAAATGAAACCGTACGCGATTTCGCACTGTCAGAACAGGGAACGATCATCGCGATTTCAACCGCCGGACGCGTGTCCATGGCGATGAATGATGTGATCGTGTCGGGCAATATCGACTACGGCGAGGGGCGTGCCACGGGGCTTCTCTTTACCGAAGACGGAAGCCGTGTGATCACGATCTCGAGAGAAGACCGAAATATCAAGATCCTCACCTTGGCCGATCAGGAGAACCGCGCGATCGTCGAAGGTCAGTTGTTTACAACCACGCAGGACAAGAAACACACGATGCTGGTCAATGATGGAGCCGTGTCGATCCACGACAACACAACAGGAGACATCCGACCGGTAGCCGGCGATGTCTTGTCGTTTCCCACCGGATATATCGGCCTTCAACTGAAACGACAATCGAGCCTCTCAAATGATCTCAGTATGCTTTTGACGCGCAATTACAAAGACGACGATAATGACGGTATCGGCGAAAAAGAAGTGCTCGTCAATATAGACCTGGCGACGGGCGAGCCACTGTGGGAGCAGACCGAAGGATTTGTCAACACCGTCTACGCCTTTACACCGGACAATGCCGAGGTTCTGCAAGTGTCGCACAATGGTGAGGCCACACGCTTGGAGGCGAAAAGCGGGAAGGTGACAGAGACGGGGTCGATCAAGCCCGGCTTTATCACCGGTATTCTGTTTGCTGAGGACCAAAGTGCTTTCGGCATCATCTACCAAGAGGGAAGCTCAGTTGTCTACGGTTATCCCGACATGCAGGAACTGCAGACGATCCCCGGAAATCTTGCGAGTCTTTATCGCGAAGGAAGCGCCTTAACGAGCGTATCTGTACACAATAACACGGGCTATCGTTGGACGGAAGGATCCGAGGAAATGCAGACGGTGGCACTCGCCAAAGAGCGCGGAGAGAATGGTACGACGGATGTCGATTATAACGACTACGATCGTGAGAGCGGCTACCTGTTGTCCATCATGGAAAAACGTAATTCTGACAAGACCTCCAATGCCTATTTAATCGACTTCAACTCGGGGAATCTGGTGCAGAGTTTTCTGATCGATATCACTGACTACGATTTTGAGTCCGGTACGAGTGTTTCAGGCGTGATCTTACCGGGTGGACGCGAACTGCTGATTGACGATAACTACTTTATTACCCGTCTCAATCCCGATGAAGAAGACTTTATGCTGCAAGAATACGAAACCGGATCCACCGCAGCCGTGATCCAGCTTTTGGACTACGCCGCATTGCGCGAGAAAGCCAATGATGTGATCGGAGATCGCGCACTCACGGCGGAGGAGCTGCAAGAGATCGGGATCGAGAGTAAAGAAAAATAGACCAAAAAACCGGCATCTCGCCGGTTTTAATTTGGGAATTTTCGGGGGACCTGCTGGTAGATCACCTGCATCTTGTCGCGGATCAGGAGCATCAGCTCCGTGATCTTTTCGATGTGATAAGAGTACAGGTCGTCATAGAGGTCGTGCGCGCCGTAGAATCCTTCCTGTTTGACATCGGGCAGGATCTGCTGGACTTTGTTGAGTGCACGCCGCGAGAGATGTCTGCGGTCTTTTCTGGCTCCGACGACGGTCATGTGGCTGACGATCTGGAAAAGAAGGATATTGACCTCTTCTAAGGAATCTAAGGTGGCGGTGTTGATCATGCGAAGCCTGCGCTGTTTTTTAAGCTCACCGTAGTCCGACTCTGCTTTGACGAGGTCTCCTTGGATCAAAGACAGTTTCATCGGCTTATCGGATTCAAGAAAGTCCTTCAGCACTTGAAATAAGTCGTCCTCAATCTTTTTATAAGTGGCGACGATCATGCGCATGGGGTGTGGCGGAAAGATCAGCAGGTTGACGGAAGTTCCGACGACGAGCCCGATCAGCGTATCCAAGGAGCGGTGAAAGGCATACAATAGCTCGTTTTCTCCGCCTTCGTTGATGACGATGATGAGAAATGTGATGCATCCGAGGGCGACGCTGTTCTTCCACTTGAAATTCGTGTTGATCCATATGACGATGACGATGCCCATGGCAATGGCAAAGTAATTGTCAAACTGCAGGTAGACAAATAATAGCGCGACCAACGCACCGGTGATCGTTGCGAGCATTCGGTCTTTGGCGACGCGAAACGAGTCATACACACTCGCCTGCATGACGATGACCGCCGAGAATCCGGCAAAGAGCGGGGTTTCCAATTGTAATAAGCTCCCGATATAAAGGGATATGACAACGGCGAGCGCTGTTTTTAGGGTACGCTTACCGACTCGTAAATCCAAAGAGAGGCCTCCTTAATGATTATCCGTATCGCTTGGTTCGTATTTTATAGAATCACAATTTGCTTTCAATGAAGTTTCATTTGAGGAAGAGGGTCAGTTTTTCTTTCTCGAGTTATCCACAATTTCAAGCCCATTTTCCTCGTTTTCCACAAAGTTATCCACTTTATCCACAACTTTTGCCGCTGGATATTTATTGCAGTATAAAGATTCGGCGTCCGAAGTACGTGGTTTTATTTTTTTGTGGGTATCTATATCATATAAGAAAAAAGGAGGAATCACAATGAAACTCCATTACGTGGGAAAGAATATCGAAGTAACCGACACGCTGCGCGAAGTCGCCGAGAAGAAGTACAGCCGTTTGGGTAAGTACTTTCAGCAAGATCTGGAGGGGACGGTCACCTTCGTAGCGGAAAAGAATCATCGCATCGCAGAGGTCACCATCTATCTCCCGGGCACGATCCTTCGCTCCGAACAATCCACCGACGATATGTACACATCGATCGACCGCACCGTGGATGCGCTGGAGTCGCAAATTCGTAAGTACAAAGCGAGACTCCAAAAGCGATTTGGGCACGAGGACACCATCCGATTCGAAAATATCGAACAACCGGAAGAAGATACGCATCCGCAAGAGGATAAGCGAATCGTGAAAGTTAAGAGATTCGACTTGAAACCGATGGATGCCGAAGAAGCCGGGATGCAGATGGAACTGCTCGGACATAATTTCTTCGTATACCGCGACGGTGAAACCGACGGCGTAAATGTAATCTATAAGAGAAATGACGGAAACTACGGTTTGATTGAAGCTGAATAATTCGACCCGGCGAAATATAGCCGGGTTTTTTTGTGTTTAGATTTGTGATGAGCATAGCGAAGTGTTACAATGAAAGAGTATGTAAACACAACAGGAGTGTGAGAAACATTGGGTTTTTTGAAAAATATATTCGGTGATTCATCGACCCGGGAGCTGAAGAAAATTCAGTCACTCGTGGATCGCATCGATGCGCTCAAACCGCAGATGAAAGATATGAGTGACGACGGCTTAAAAAATAAGACCGTCGAGTTTAAGGAGCGTTATCAAAACGGTGAGACCTTGGACGACCTACTCGTCGAAGCTTTTGCCGTTGTCAGAGAAGCCGCACTTCGCTCGATCGGCATGGAGCCGTATCTCGTGCAAGTTAAAGGCGGCATCATCCTCCATCAGGGGCGGATCGCCGAGATGCGCACCGGTGAAGGAAAGACTTTAGTTGCCACGATGCCGGCGTACCTAAATGCTCTGGCGGGAAAAGGCGTGCACATCGTCACGGTCAACGACTACTTGGCGCAGCGTGACCGCGATTGGATGGGTAAGATCTTCGAGTACCTCGGCCTTACGGTCGGCTGCATCGTCTACGGGCTGGATAATCAGGAGCGACGCGACAATTACGCGGCCGACATCACCTACGGAACCAACAACCAGTTCGGGTTTGACTATCTCCGCGACAATATGGTCATCTACAAGAAGGATGCCGTGCAACGAGATTTGTATTTTGCGATCGTCGACGAGGTCGACAGCATTTTGGTCGACGAAGCGAGAACGCCTTTGATCATATCCGGCGAAGGCGACAAGTCGACAGATCTGTACACCCGCGCGGATCACTTCGTCTCCGGCTTGACCGGGCGCACGCTCGATCCGAACGAAAAGAAACAGGATATTTTTGATCGTGAGATGGTCGTAGAGACGGTCGATTATGTGTTGGATGAGAAGAGAAAGTCGGCTTCCTTGACGGAAATCGGCACGGAAAAAGCCGAAAAATTCTTCGGCGTCGACAATCTCTCAGACCCCGACAATATGGAAGTGGCGCATCACGTCAATCAGGCGCTCAAAGCGCGCTACGGGATGCACAGAGATATCGACTATGTCGTTCGAGACGATGAGGTACTGATCGTCGACGAGTTCACCGGACGCATTATGGAAGGCCGTCGCTACTCGGAAGGCCTGCACCAGGCGATCGAAGCGAAAGAGCGCGTCAATGTGCGTAGTGAGTCAAAAACCCTAGCGACCATCACTTTCCAAAACTATTTTCGCATGTACGAGAAGCTGTCCGGGATGACCGGTACGGCGAAGACGGAAGAAGATGAGTTCCGAGAGATCTACAAGATGGACGTCATCGAGATCCCGACACACAAGCCGGTACAGCGGGTGGACCATGAAGACCAAGTCTTCACGTCCACGGAGGCGAAATTTGAAGCGATCGTGGAAGAGATCAGATCGGTACACGAGACCGGGCAACCGATCCTCGTAGGGACGATCACGATCGAAAACTCCGAATTGATCTCCAAAATGCTGAAGCGTGTCGGTGTGAAGCACGATGTCTTAAATGCCAAGCAGCACGAGAGAGAGGCGGAGATCGTCGCGCAGGCGGGCCGCTTGGGCTCGGTCACCATCGCCACCAATATGGCCGGCCGCGGTACTGACATTATCCTCGGTGGAAACCCCGAAGTCTTGGCAAAAAATGCGATGCGCAACAAGGGTTACGACAAAGAGATGATCGAGATGGTCGACAACTTTGTCTTGACCGACGATGCGGACGTGGAGGCGGCACGCGCGATCTATCGCGATCTGCTCTCCGAGTTCAAGGTCAAAACGGACGCAGAAGCCAAGCAAGTCGTCGAAGTCGGAGGACTCTATATCATCGGCACGGAGCGACACGAGTCAAGGCGTATCGACAATCAGTTGCGCGGTCGTGCAGGACGACAAGGGGACCCGGGAAAATCAAGGTTTTATATCTCGTTAACCGACGATCTGATGCGTCTCTTCGGCGGCGATCAAGTACAGCGTCTCATCTCCAAATATGCAGGTGATGAAGTGATCGAAGGCGGCATGCTGACCTCGGTGATCGAGCGCGCGCAGAAGAAAGTGGAGTCCAACAACTTTTCGATCCGTAAACACGTCCTCCAATATGACGACGTCATGAATAAACAGCGTTCCGTGATCTACGAAGAGAGACGACGCGTATTGGACGGCGAGGATATGCGCGAGAGCATCATCGCGATGCTGGAGGAGATCGTCCACAGCGGGGTCGAGCAGTATACGCAGGGGTCGGACGACCACAGTCTCTGGAATTTAGAAGGGCTGGCACACTATCTGCAGTCGAGCTTTATGCCCAAAGGCGTGCTGGATCTCTCACAAGTGGGATCGTTGAATCGAAACTCGTTATCCGAGCTGATCTTGGAACAAAGCCGCGCCTATTATCGCACGCGCGAAGAGGAGATCGGCGAGGAGAATATTCGAGAGCTCGAACGCGTCATCATGCTTCGCGTCGTCGACACCAAGTGGATGGATCATATCGACGCGATGGATCAGTTGCGTCAGGGGATCGGCATCCGAGCGTATGGCCAAGAAGACCCGGTGCGCGCATATGCGAACGAAGGGTATCAGATGTTTGAGGAGATGAACGCCTCCATTCAAGAGGACACGCTCAAGTATATGTTTAACCTACCGATCGAAAAAGAAGTGAAACGAAAGAGTGTGGCGACGGCAAGGGAAGGTGCGTCACAAAATGCATCGACGGGCGAGAAACAGCAAACCGTCGTCAAAGGTAAGAAAATTGGGCCGAACGATCCGTGTCCGTGCGGAAGCGGCAAAAAGTACAAAAAATGCCATGGGAAAATCTCATAAAGGAGAACAATGGAAAATACGTATGACTGCAAATCGTTATTAGACGAATTTGTAAAAAATCTAAATGAAATGGGTGAGTCACTTTGACGTCGCCGGACTCGAACGCGAAAAAGGAGAAATGGAGCAGCTGACGTCGGAGCCCAGTTTTTGGGACGATGTCGAAAAAGCGCAGAAGATCATCGGCGAGCTGCAAAACTGCAAGGCGATTGTGGACGAATACCGAGAAGCCGAAGAGATGATCGAAGAGGCGGAAGTGCTCTTAAGTCTGGTCGAAGAAGAGGGCAGCTACGAGTATATGGATGAAATGCGTACGCGCCTGTCTCGCATCGAAAAGCAGATGGAGAAGCTCACGCTGAAGGTTTTGTTAAACGGAGAGTACGACAAATGTTCCGCCATTATCTCGATCCATGCCGGCGCCGGTGGGTTAGAGGCGCAAGACTGGGCCGAGATGCTCTACCGCATGTACACGCGCTGGGGTGGTGACGAAGGGTTCAAAGTCGAAGAGATTGACCGCAACTCCGACACGGAAGGCGGGCTCAAGTCTGTCACCTTCTCTATCGACGGCGCGTATGCCTACGGCAATCTGCGCAGCGAGAAAGGCGTGCACCGACTGGTGCGAATCTCCCCGTTTGACACCTCCGGTAGACGGCACACGTCGTTTGCCAGCGTGGATATTCTACCGGTCCTGGACGATATTGAAAAAGTGGAGATCGACCCGAAGGATCTCAAGATTGACACCTACCGGAGTTCCGGTGCGGGGGGACAGCACGTCAATACGACGGATTCTGCCGTTCGCATTCAACACATTCCGACCGGTATCATCGTGCAGTCACAAAATGAGAGAAGCCAGCACTTAAACAAAGATACGGCGATGAAACTATTGGTTGCCAAACTCATTCAAATCCGAGAAGAAGAACACAAAGAAAAGATCGAGGACATCCAGGGCAGCTATTCGCAGATCGCCTGGGGCTCGCAGATCCGCTCGTACGTGTTCCACCCGTACTCTATGGTCAAAGACCACCGCACCAACTGGGAGACGGGGAATGTGCAGAGTTTTATGGACGGAAACATCGACGACTGCATCGGCGCATGGCTCAAATGGAATGCGGGGCATAAGGAATAGAAAAAGATCAGCGGAGTATCGACGATTGAAATTTTGATTGTCATACTCCGTTTTTGTTGTTTGAATGCGTTTGTCAACAACCGAAAATCAGTTCAAAAATCTTGGTAATTTGAGTTAAATATAAACAACATTATCGGATTGTAAGTGCTAATATTTCAAAGTTTGATAAAATATTATTGCAGGAAAATGTTGCATTACGTCTCATGTGCGTTGCGATATAACAGCACATCAGTAAATCAAAACACCGATTATTTAATTGACTCAAATGGTGTTTAATGCTATATTAGTCCATCTTAACCATAAGGGGGAAACACATGAAGATGAAGAAATGGACCTTAATGCTGTTGGCAATCGTTGTCATGGCAATGGTCATCACAGCTTGTCAACCGGCGGCAAATGCACCCGCAACGGAAGCGACAGCGACCGAAGCAACTGCGACGGAAGCCGGAACGACCGAAGCCGCAGCGACAGAAGCCGGCACAACGGAAGCAGCAGCCACGGGCGATACCGTTCGCGTAGGCGCATTCTTCTACCAGTACAGCGACACGTACACCTCGACCGTTCGTTCCGCATTAGAAAAATATGCAGGCGAAATGAATCTCGAACTGAACCTTCAAGATGCACAGAACAACCAAGGAATGCAAAATGACCAAATTCCGAACGTCATCTCGAAAGGTGTAGATGTCATCCTGATGAACATCGTAGACACCGGCGCTGCCGCCAATGTCATCGACCAAGCGAAAGCAGCAAACCTCCCGATTATCTTCTTTAACAGAGAACCGGAAGATATCGGCGTATATGCAACGTATGACAAATCCCGATTTGTGGGAACCAAAAAAGAAGACGCAGGGATTATCCAAGGCGAGATGATCGCAGAACTTTGGAATACCGATCCGGCGAAATATGACAGAAACGGAAACGGCAAACTCGACTACGTTATGCTTCACGGCGGACTCGACAATGCAGAAGCGATTGCAAGAACCGAATACTCGGTGAAGACAGTTCAAGACAAGGGAATTGAAACCAACGAAATCGGCATGCAAATCGCTGCATGGGATACCGAAAAAGCGAAGGATGCAATGGATGCTTGGGCTGCCAAAGACATCGACAATATCGACGTTGTCATTGCAAACAACGACGGTATGGCGATCGGAGCCATCAACTCTTTAAAAGCTATCGGTTTTAACTCCGGAGACGAAGCGAAATACGTTCCCGTATTCGGCGTAGATGCGACGGAAGAAGCGAAAGAAGCGATTGCACAAAAATCGATGGCAGGAACCGTACTGCAAGATGCAGACGCGATGGCGAAAGCTCTCGCTGAGATCGCAAAGAATGCAGGTTCCGGCAAAGATTTCCTCGACGGTCTGAGCTATGAATACGATGATAGCGGAGTTGCGGTTCGTATCCCGTATCGTGCGTATACCGAATAACAGGACAAAAGGGAATCGTGCTTCTGCGCGATTCCTTTTTTTTCGATAGGAGAACTCAATGAGTGAACAATATTTACTCGAAATGATCGACATCTCAAAATCCTTTCCGGGCGTCAAAGCGTTGGATAAAGCGCAACTGCGCGTCAGGCCGGGTACGGTACACTCTCTTATGGGAGAAAATGGGGCCGGCAAGTCGACACTGATGAAGTGTCTCTTCGGCATCTACCTAGAGGATGAAGGTGAGATCAAGCTCAACGGAAAAAGTGTTCGGTTTAATAATCCAAAAGATGCTCTGGAAAACGGAGTTTCGATGGTTCATCAGGAGTTAAACCAGGTGCTGAAGCGTTCGGTGGCAGAGAACATGATGCTGGGACGTTTTCCTACGCGAATGGGCTTAGTCAATCACCGAGAAATGAACGAGTATACGGCGAAAGTTTTTGAGGACCTCGGGCTAAAGATCGATCCGCGCACGCGAATGGAAAAACTCTCTGTCTCCCAACGTCAAATGGTCGAGATCGCGAAAGCGGTTTCGTATGACGCCAAGATCCTTATTTTGGATGAGCCGACCTCGTCGCTGACCGATCAGGAAGTAGCAACGCTCTTTCGAATCTTAAACTTATTACGTGATCGCGGGATGGGCATCGTGTATATCTCGCATAAAATGGAAGAGATCTTGCAGATCTCCGATGACATTACCGTATTCCGTGACGGAAAATGGGTCGTGACGGAACGGGCGGAAAATATGACAAACGCTTCGATCATTCGCTATATGGTCGGACGTGAGCTGACGAATCGATTCCCTCCGAAAACGAACAAACCCCATGAGGTGATTCTGGAAGTACAGGATATAACGGGAAAATTCCAACCGACGATTCAAAACATCAGTTTTGATCTGCATAAAGGGGAGATCTTGGGGATCGCCGGACTCGTCGGCGCGCAACGGACGGAGCTTTTGGAGCATATCTTCGGGTCATCGACGATAGAATCCGGGAAGATGATTTTGCATGGAAAAGAGATTACCAACCACACGCCGAAAGAAGCCATCAGAAACGGGTTTTCTTTTCTGACGGAGGAACGTCGCGCAACGGGAATTTTTCCGGTACTCGACATTAAGTCCAACGCTGTCATTGCGAACCTGAAACGCTATAAAAAGGGTCCGTTTCTGAGTGATAAGGCGATGAAAGAGCGCACGAGCTGGGTCATCGACTCAATGCGCGTCAAAACGCCGAGTCAAAAGACGCTGATCAAGTCGCTATCCGGCGGTAACCAGCAAAAAGTGATCATCGGTCGCTGGTTGTTGACGGATCCGGAAATTCTATTATTGGACGAACCGACGCGCGGGATCGATGTCGGGGCAAAATATGAAATCTATCAGCTAATTCTCGATCTGGCCAACAAGGACAAGGGCGTCGTCATCGTCTCTTCGGAGCTGCCCGAACTGTTGGGAATCTGTGATCGCATCATGGTCATGTCCAACGGGCGCGTGGCCGGTGTGGACGAAACTGCGAATCTGGATCAGGAAAAGATCATGGAACTCGCTGCAAAATATCTATAGGAGATACGAATGGACGACAAAAACCTACAAAAAGGGCTTGCAGTCGAATCAAAAAAAGAAAAGTATACGACCTTTCTGCTGAACTACGCTCTTTATTTCATTTTGGGCATTATGATTTTGGCCATCATTCTGTACGAACCCAGTTTCTTGAGCATGAACAACTTCTGGAACGTCGTTCGTCAGGCGTCGACACGTGGGATTATGGCACTTGGTGTCGCGGGCTTGATCGTTTTACAGGGAACGGACCTCTCGGCCGGACGCGTAATGGGATTATCGGCAGCGCTGTCCGCATCGCTGTTACAATCGATCACATACAGTGCGAGGATGTACCCGGAACTGGGAGAATTGCCCCTCATACTTCCATTTCTCGTAGCGCTTCTGTGCGGAGCGATCTTTGGTCTGATCAATGGTTTCGGCGTTGCGGTACTCAAGATCCATGCGTTTATCATCACACTGGGTACGCAGCTCATCGCTTTTGGTCTTATTCAGATTTACATTGAGAGCCAGCGCTTCGGCGCGCAGCCGATCGGCTCGCTGGATCTACGCTATCACAATTTCGTCAATGGAAGCTTTCTCGGCATTCCGCACTTGGTCTACTATCTGATCGTCGTCTCACTGGTCATGTGGGTCATATGGAACAAGACGACGCTCGGAAAGAATATGTTTGCCATCGGAGGTAATCCGGAAGCGGCTGCAGTCTCCGGCGTAAGCCTCGTCAAGAACATCATGATCATGTACCTGATTTCGGGCTTGCTTTACGGCGCCGCGGGTTTCCTCGAAGCCGGACGGATCGGATCGGTCAATCCGAATACCGGAAACACCTACGAGCTTGACGCCATCGCCGCCTGTGTCGTCGGTGGGGTTTCCTTCTCCGGAGGTGTCGGTACCATACCGGGCGTCATCATCGGAACACTGATCTTGCAGTTTATCAACTACGGTTTGCAATATGTCGGGGTGAACCCGTATCTGCAAGTTATCATTAAGGGCTTAATCATCATCGTCGCCGTTGCGATCGACGTGCGGAAATATATCGTCAAGAAATAATGAACACAACTGTGACAAGACAAAAGCATCTGAACGCAGATGCTTTTGTCGTAGAAAACGAAGAATTACGTGTGGCCGTGCTCCCTGCGATCGGCGCGAAGATCGCATCGATCGTATACGTGGAGAGCGGTTTCGAATTTTTGTTTCAACCGACCCGCAACGGTTACGATGAGGCGGAGCCGTTCGACGCATTTTCCGCGTACGATACTTCGGGGATCGATGAAGCGATACCCACGATTGATGCGTGCCGCCATCCCGTGACCGGCGCAGATTTGCCGGACCATGGCGAGGTATGGGCGAGACGTTGGCATGTAGAAGAAGAGGATGGGACCCTTTTTGCTGCAGTCGATTTACAGACGCTCCCCTTGCGATTCACGCGAAGACTCCACTTAGACGGGGCGACGATTCGCCTGTCGTATCGTGTACAAAACCTCTCGGATGAGCCGGTCGCTTACCTTTGGGCATTTCATGGGCTCAATCAGTTTGATGATGACACGAGTATTTGTCTGCCGAAAGGGGATATCATCAATGTACAGGATGGCGCGCCGTATCCTTTTGATCCTCGCGTACTGAGTGAATACCCCGAACCATCGACGGCAAAATTCTATTTGAAAGATGCCGTACAAGAAGGGCGATGCGGCTTGCGATATGAGAAACAGGGGTTACAATACGAACTCCGATTCGATCCGGAACAGCTACCCTACTTGGGGGTATGGGTGACCAAAGGTGGGTTTAAAGGGGAGTATAATGTAGCGCTTGAGCCCACAAACGGGTTTTACGACGACCTTTCCGTAGCCTATCAGAACGAAAAATACGCAGAAGTCCCCTCGCGCGGGGAGCACTACTGGGAAATCGAGATACAAATACGAAAATTAGGAGAAGAATATGGCCGAACTACGATATAATCCGCTGATCGATGACTGGACGATGGTGTCCGCCAATCGCTCAAAAAGACCGGATATGCCGAAAGACTGGTGCCCGTTTTGTCCGGGATCCGGTAAAGTGCCCGATGACTACGACGTCTATAAGTATGACAACGACTTTCCGATCCTTTCTCAGGATCCTCCACTACCGGACGACGTAGGATCCGAGTTGTATCAAACCGCACCTTCTTACGGAAAATGCGATGTGATCCTCTATTCACCGGACCACTATGCGTCCTTACACGAGCTATCCAATGCTCATATCGAAAAGCTCGTGCGACTGTGGATCTCGCGCTTTGATGAGCTCAAGCAAGACGAGAAGGTGAAATACATCTTCCCGTTTGAGAACCGGGGGCCGGAGGTAGGAGTTACGATGCCGCATCCCCACGGGCAGATCTATGCCTACTCCAAAATGCCGCTGCGTTTGCGATTAGAATTAGAGAGCACAAAGAACTATTTTGAAGAGCACAACAAGTGCGTCTTTTGCCAGATGATTGAGGACGAGATTGCGTTTT
The DNA here is from genome assembly GCA_964510345.1 of uncultured Peptoniphilaceae bacterium. GTDB lineage: Bacteria > Bacillota > Clostridia > Tissierellales > Peptoniphilaceae > JAAYQA01. The sequence goes on along the minus strand of CAZEBB010000004.1, from coordinate 64,508 downwards.
CTGAACGCGTGATCTGGGAAAATGACCGCTTCATAATATTCATCCCGTTCTTTTGCGAGTATCCGTTTGGCGCGTATATCCTACCCAAGGCGCATATTAGCTCGTTCGACGACTTCGACGACGGTGATGTGGAAGATTTCGCTCAGGCGTTGAAAGTTCTCACCAAAGCGTTTGACCTGCTGTACGACCGAAAATTCCCCTATATGATGTGCATCTACAACACCCCCGTCAACAGTGACGAGGCATATCCCAAGGCAAAAGATCATTACCATTTCCACGTGAAGATGTTCCCGCCGCTCCGCGGACCACAGGCGATCAAATGGAGTGCGTCCTCGGAGACGGGCGCTTGGGTGCACGGGAATCCGAGAAAAGTAGAAGAAACAGCGCAAGAATTGCGAGAAGCGGTGCGGAAGGCTGTGGACAATGCGTGATGCAACTGAACTGAAACCGCTCTGTGACGCATTTACGGAGCACTTCGGCGAGGGAGGACGGCTGTTTTTTTCGCCCAGCCGAATCAATATCATCGGAGAACACATCGATTACAACGGTGGAAACGTACTGCCGGCAGCGATCGAGATCGGGACATATGCATTGGCGAAGAAGAACGAGCGGAATCAGCTTAGACTGGTGTCGTTGAATGTCGACCCGGAGGTAGTGATCGACCTTGCGGACATTCAATACCGCGAAGAGCACGGCTGGGGAAATTATGCCGCCGGCATGGCAAAAGAGGTACGAGACGGGGGATACACGATCGGGGGACTCGACATCGCGGTGTATGGCAATATCCCAAACGGCGCCGGTTTATCATCTTCTGCATCGCTGGAATTGTTGATCGGCGAGATCGTCAATGTGCTGTATAATCAAGGGTCGATACCGAGACAGAGCTTAGTGGAGTACGGCAGAAACTGCGAGAATCGTTTTATCGGCGTCCACTCGGGGATCATGGATCAATTTGCCATCGGCATGGGGAAGAAGGACCACGCGATCCTCTTGGATACCGACACATTGGCATACGAGTATGTACCGGCAACGATGCCAAATCACCTATTTGTCATTATGAATACGAATAAACGGCGCGAATTGAAAGACTCCAAGTACAATGTGCGCCGGGCTGAATGCGAGAAAGGGCTGGAAATTCTACAGCGATCGTTAGACATTCGCAATCTGGCGCAAATCTCACCGGCGCAATTGCCGGATGCACTTGCGTTGATCGAAGATGAGACGATCAAGAAGCGTGTATGCCATGTGGTCAACGAAAATGCACGTGTTTATCGCATGATGGATGCCATGAGTGCCGGCGATACCTCGGAAATGGGGAAGATTCTGTCCGAAGGACACGCGTCTTTGCGCGATGACTACGAGGTGACCGGAACCGAGTTGGATGCGATCGTTTTACATGCGCAACAGTCTCCCTATTGCTCCGGCGCGCGAATGGTCGGCGCCGGTTTTGGCGGCTGTGCGATCGCATTAGTTGAAAAAGAAGGGGTCGACGCGTTGATTGCAAGCGTGGCCGAAGGATACCGGGAGGCGGTCGGCTTGGAGGCGGAGTTTTACTTGTCGGCACTGGGCGACGGCACCCGAGAATGGGAGGACTGTTTATGCGAGTATTAGTAACGGGCGGCTGCGGGTATATCGGTTCGCATACGGTAAAATACCTGCAGGATGAAGGCGTTGAGGTCATCGTACTCGATAATCTGCAAACCGGATACCGAAATTCCGTTCAGGTGGACCGAGTATATAATGTAGATTTGCGTGATGAAGAAGGGCTCGCCGAAGTGTTTCGTGAAAACAGGATCGACGGCGTCATTCACTTCGCCGCGAATTCGCTCGTCGGCGTATCGATGAAGGAGCCGTTCGAGTATTACCATAACAATGTGTATGGGACGCTCTGCCTGCTAAAGGCGATGCTGGATCACGGCGTGAAACACATTGTATTTTCATCCACAGCGGCAACCTATGGTGAGCCGGAGCACGTGCCGATTTTGGAAACGGACCGCACGGAGCCTACGAACACCTATGGCGAGACGAAACTTGCGATGGAGAAGATGATGAAGTGGTTTGAAACCGCATACGGTATGCGGTATGCAGCGCTTCGGTATTTCAATGCGGCCGGCGCACACGACAGCGGCATGATCGGCGAGGCGCATTCGCCTGAAACGCATTTGATCCCCCTGATCCTACAAGTGCCACTGGGTCAAAGGGAGTATATTTCCATCTTTGGAGACGACTACGATACGCCTGACGGAACCTGTATTCGCGACTATATCCACGTCATGGATTTGGCCGATGCACACTTTCTGGCACTCAAATTTCTGCATGAGAAGGGTGAGAGCCGCGTATTTAACTTGGGAAATGGAAGCGGCTTCAGCGTGAAGGAGGTTGTCGAAACCGCAAGGAAAGTCACCGGACATCCGATTCCTCAGGTGGTTGAGGCGCGTCGCGCCGGGGACCCTGCGAGGCTCATCGCCTCTGCGGATCGTGCGCGAGAAGAGCTTGGGTGGATTCCAAAACGTCCGGAGCTTGAGACCATGATTGCGGATGCTTGGAATTGGCATAAGAATCATCCGACAGGGTATCGGTAAGTTTTCTGCGTTCCTACGTTCACAATGTCACTACAAAACAAGGTCATCTTCGTTTGAGGATGGCCTTTTTAATTGTAAAAAATGGAAGCATAATAAGAAAGAATCACGACAATGATGACTTTCGATCATTCAGTGATGAAATCCTTTCTTTTTTGAAAGTACCTTATAAATGCAATCTCGGTTACCGGATAAAAGTTTACAGTGAAATAGATTTCATAAATTCAATACGATTCAATGCAGGAAAAAGTATTGTCTTTCTTTGAAACAGTAGATATAATGGCTTATAAATCTTACCGAAACGTACATAAGTATGAATACGGGGCGGTAAAAGAATAAGGAGAGAGAGCATGAAAAAGACATTAGCGATCTTACTCGCACTCGTCATGGTATTCGCTGTTGCATGTGGAGACACGGCAGCGACGGAAGCGCCGAAGACGGAAGCGGGTAGTTCAGAAGCGGCAGCACCCTCGGGCGATGCCATTAAGATTGGCGGCTTAGGGCCACTCACCGGTGATGTATCCGTATACGGTATTGCATCGACCAACGGATCCAAGCTTGCGATCGATGAGATCAACGCAGCGGGCGGCGTCAACGGCCAACAAATTGCCTTTGAATTGTTAGATGAAAAAGGCGACCCGACCGAAGCGGTCAACGCGTATAATAAACTGGTCGACTCCGGTATCGTCGCACTGATCGGTGACATCACATCGAAACCGACCATCGCAGTCGCAGAAGTTGCTGCGCAAGATAATCTTCCGATGATCACCCCGACGGGAACCAACCCTGACATTACACCGATCGGAACGAACGTATTCCGTGCATGCTTTACCGACCCGTCGCAAGGACGCGTCATGGCAAACTTTGCTTCTGCGAATCTTGGAGCGAAAAAAGTGGCTGTGTTGTACAACACTTCCGATGACTATTCGCAAGGGATTGCCAACACCTTTAAAGAGCAAGCAACAGCCAACGGCATGGAAGTGGTTGCATTTGAAGGTTATGGCGCAGACGACGTCGACTACAAGACTCAGTTGACGGCGATCAACGCACAAGCACCGGATGCCATCATGCTGCCGGATTATTACAACACGATCGCTCTGATCGCGACGCAAGCGAGAGAAATCGGCTATGAAGGCACGCTTCTCGGCGCGGACGGATGGGACGGAGTATTGACGGTTCTGGATGCTTCGAATGTCGGCGTATTGGACAACAGCTACTACTCGAACCACTTCTTCAAAGCGGATCCCAGCCAAGAACTGCAAGACTTCCTTGCGAAATACAAAGAAGCCTTTAATCTGGAAGCGAACTCGTTCTCTGCCCTCGGATATGACGCAGCACGCATCTTAGCGCAAGCGATCGGCGAAGCCGGTTCCACGGATGCGGATGCAATTATCGCTGCACTGCAAGGGATTGAGTACAAAGGGATTACCGGAAACTTTACCTTTGATGAAAACGGAGACCCGGTTAAGGATGCATTCGTCATCGAGATCAATGGCGGAACAGAGAGCTTGAAAGACAAAGTCTCTAACTAATGAATCCATGAATGGGGGCAGGCCGCAGGTTCTGCTCCCTTCTTGTTTTATGACAACCCCGTGAAAGGACAAATATGGACGGAGCTATCATACTCATCAGACAATTGATCAACGGGATTCAGGTCGGTAGCGTATATGCCCTCGTGGCATTAGGGTACACGATGGTGTACGGAATCGTGAAGCTGATCAACTTCGCTCACGGCGACTTTATTATGGTCGGGGCGTATTTCTCTCTGCTGTCGATCCCGGTGCTCACCGCAGCCGGCGTTCCGGCGTGGTTAAGTATCCTCATCGCGATGGTCGGCTGTGCGGCGCTGGGCATGTTGGTGGAGCGCGTCGCTTATAAACCGCTGAGAAACTCTCCTCGCATCACCCCGTTAATCACGGCGATTGCCGTTTCTCTTTTATTACAGAACTTATTCCTCGTAATTTTTGGCTCTGCGCCAAAACCCTATCCCAATATTTTTAACGTTCCGCAGGTGCGTTTAGGCTCGATCACGATTTCCGGCGTCGCGGTGCTGACCGTTGTTATCGCCGTTTTGTGTATGATCGCACTGCAGATTTTTGTACACAAAACAAAAATGGGCAAGGCGTTGCGCGCGGTATCGGAAGACAAAGGAGCCGCCATGCTGATGGGGATCAACGTCAACACGACGATTTCATTGACATTTGCCATCGGCGCAGGACTTGCCGCCGTGGCCGCCGTCATGTACAGTGCCGCCTATCCATTGGTTGACCCGTATATGGGTTCTATGCTCGGTTTGAAGGCGTTTATCGCCGCTGTGCTGGGTGGAATCGGAATCCTCCCCGGCGCGATGATCGGCGGATTCATCATCGGCATCGTAGAGTCGTTAACCAAAGCCTATATATCGTCGAAACTGGCGGATGCATTTGTTTTCGGTATTCTCATCGTCGTCTTGCTCGTTAAGCCTACCGGTGTACTCGGGAAAAACGTGGGAGAGAAGGTGTAATGTGAGCAAGAATCAGAGACTTAAATCGTATGCGATCAACGCACTGTTGATCATCGGAATGTATCTGTTACTCCGCGTCGGCGTTGAAATGCGCATCATCAACCGATGGATGCAGGCGATCCTGATGTCCATCATGATCAATATCATCTTAGCGACCTCGCTGAATATTTCGACCGGATTTCTGGGAGAGATCGTACTCGGACACGCCGGATTTATGTCGATCGGCGCGTATACGGCGGCGCTCTTCACCAAGAACTTAGGCATCACGCCGCAGACGCCGAATGCGTGGCTTTACTTTTTGGGAGCGCTGCTTCTGGCCGGCGTCATCGCAGCCATCTTTGGACTGATCGTCGGGATCCCGGCACTTCGCCTTAAAGGGGATTACCTTGCGATCATCACACTCGGTTTCGGTGAGATCATCCGCGTCGTCGTAGAGAACCTCGAATTTACCGGAGGAGCCCAAGGTCTTAAGAGCATCCCGAGACTGGCAACGGGGCCTGTGGTCTACCTGATCATGGTCTTTTCGGTCGTCGTACTGTATACGTTCGTTCGCTCGCGATATGGCCGTGTCATCACGGCGATCCGAGAAGATGATATTGCCACCGAAGCGGTCGGGATCAACAACACGTATTACAAGATCGTCGCGTTTGTCATGACGGCGTTTTTCGGTGGCGTTGCCGGCGGTGTCTATGCACACTATATCGGCATTCTCGGTGCGAGGACGTTTAACTTTAACCGCTCCATCGACATCTTGGTTATCGTCGTATTGGGTGGACTGGGTTCGCTCACCGGCTCAATTATTGCAGCGATCGCCCTGACGATCTTGCCGGAGGTGCTCCGCAGCTTCTCCGAATACCGCATGTTGATCTACGCTATTGCGCTGATCTGCGTCATGCTGTTTCGGCCAAAAGGACTTATGGGAAACTATGAATTCTCACTCTCTCGCCTGATCGAGCGCATCACGGGTAAGAATAAACGCAGTGGGGAGGTTTCAAATGAATCCAAATAGCATTTTGCGTACGGAAAATTTGGGAATCTCTTTTGGAGGATTGAAGGCCGTATCGAATTTTTCCATCGAGATTGGAGACGATCAACTTATCGGCCTCATCGGCCCGAACGGAGCCGGTAAGACGACGGTATTCAACTTACTCTCCGGTGTGTATCGACCCACCGAAGGACAGATTTATTTAGAGGGAAAACCCGTCTCCGTGAAACACCCGCATCAAATGGTGCGCCGCGGTGTCACGAGAACCTTTCAAAATATCCGGCTGTTTAAAGAGATGACGGTCATTGAAAACATTAAGTCTGCGATCAATATGCACATGAAGTATTCCATCCCGGAGGCGATCCTACGCCTTCCGCGATATTTTCAGGAAGAAGCCGAGATCCATCAGGAAGCACTTGATTTGCTGCGCGTGTTCGACATGGAAGAGTATGCGGACCATCACGCGTCCAACCTACCCTATGGGCGACAGCGAAAGCTGGAGATCGCAAGAGCGCTCGCGACCAAGCCGAAACTGCTCTTGCTCGATGAGCCGGCGGCCGGCATGAATCCGACGGAGACCGCCGAACTCATGACGACGATCGCGACCTTGCGAGAGTCGTTTGATCTTTCCATCCTTCTGATCGAGCACGACATGAACCTCGTCATGGGGATTTGCGAAGAGATCATCGTCATCGACTACGGCACCATCATCGCCAAGGGGACACCGGACGAGATCCGAAAAGACGCCAATGTCATCGGCGCGTACTTGGGAGAATAGGAGACGCCATGCTGAATGTTGAAAAATTAAATGTACACTATGGCGCCATTCACGCGGTGCGCGATGTCAGCCTTTCGGTCAAAGAAGGGGAGATCGTCTCTCTGATCGGCTCGAACGGTGCCGGCAAGACGACCATTCTTCAGACGATCACCGGTTTGAAACGAGCCTCTTCCGGCACGGCGACCTTTACCGACGTAGACCTCTTGAAGGCGATCGGACACAAGATCGTCGGCATCGGCCTTGCCCACGTACCGGAGGGGCGGCGCGTTTTCGCCAATCTAACGGTCGAAGAAAACTTGGATATGGGCGGTTTTCTCGTGGACGATAAGAGCCTTATCGAAAAGCGCATCGACGATGTGTATCAGCGATTTCCTCGTCTTAAAGAGCGAAGAAACCAATATGCCGGCACGCTGTCGGGTGGTGAGCAGCAAATGCTCGCGATCGGTCGCGCGCTGATGTCCGATCCGCGGATGCTCGTACTCGATGAACCCTCTATGGGCCTGGCTCCACTTCTTGTGAACAGCATCTTCGAGATCATCGAAGAGGTGAATAAACAGGGTGTGACCATTTTGCTCGTCGAACAGAACGCCAAGAGAGCGCTGAGCATCGCCAACCGCGCGTATGTACTCGAAACGGGAAAGATCGTGTTGGAGGGAGATGCGAAAGAGCTTCTGGACCACGAAGATGTACGAAAAGCCTATCTAGGCGCATAAGAAAAGACAGCCGGTTGCACTGTCTCGGAACGTAGACAAACTTCAAATGATTGGGGTTTGTCTTTTATTTTGTTAGGGGTTATCTAAGAGTATTCGTGACATGCAAATTTCTGGGATTGGAATAATTTAAGAATGCCTCATTGACCGTCAATCTGTCGTCGAACTCGACTGAGGTGCTCTTTCGTAATACCAAGATGAGAAGCAATATATTGTTGTTGGATTCTATCGGCTAATCCCGGGAAATTGTTTTTGAACCAAATATATTTCTCAACCGCAGGTAGGTATTGCATTAGGCGAAGCTCTCTATGATATACTAACGCTTGTTCATAGCTCCGCGTATAAAAATCTTTAACTTCCGGGATATTTTTTACCATCGCTCGAGCAATCTGATTTGAAACGGCAAATACATTACTGTCTGTTAATGCCTCAAAACTCATAGAAGAAACCTCTTCTATTCCATTAGTTGATATGATCGGAGTAAATAATTCATGTGCTAGGCATTCTGTGTAGTCCTTACCCCATGGATCATAAAAGTAACCCCTTACGATCCCCGACTGAAGAAACATAACAGGAGGATCGCATTGACCTTCTTTTACCAAAACATCACCTTTTTTGAATGAAACAGGTTTCAGTACATTGATGATTTTAACTGTAGTTTCTTCATCATTGATTTTCAAAACATCTTTGATAAACTCTCGAATCAAATGGAACCTCTCTCTCATACCTTGACGTAATGCTCTAAAACCAAACGAAAAGTATCTGTCAGTCAGCGGATAGTAATTGTAGAACTCAAGTATTATCTATATTATACAGTATAGTAATGAATTTTCAAGAGAAGTCTTGTTCGATCTTAGGCGCGGATCACCTTTGCTTCTTCCATTCGTTTCTGATTCTGCTCATATGCTCTTTCGTAATCCCTAGAAAAGATGCGATATCTTTCTGGGGAATGATTTGGATCAGACTCGGATAGTTGATGGCAAACCAATTCAATTTTTCTATCCCAGTTTTTCCATAGAGCATCTTCTTTATGTCTATGTGATATTCAAATGACATTCTCATTTTTTGTTGATAGTAATTTTGAACTTCCGGAATATCTCTCAACAGTATTATTGCTTGGTGCAGCGGTGTTTCAAAATATGACCCACTAGTGATGGCTTGGATACTGACCGTTGCAGTATTCTGTAAACCGACAGTGGAAACCATCGGCATCATCGGTTGGTAGATAAAACAATCAGTGAATTCATCACCGTCAGAATTTATATGAAAACCCCGAACAATTCCGTTAAACAGTACCCGCACCGGAGGATTCTTATCTCCCTGCTGTGTCAGAATATCACCTTTTCGGAAGTCTCTAAATTCAATTTTTTCTGCGACCTCAGCGATTCTAACCGGGTCGTTGATTTTGAGCTCATTTTTTACGAAGTCTTGTATCAAGATATTCTCCATTCTATGGTATCAGTATCGGACAACATAATCATACTAGAGGTGTGAGTGTTAAGCAAATTAAATGTCCTGCCTAAATATCCTAATAAGGACGAGTTGAATATATTCACAAAAAAAGACAGCCGGTTGCGCTGTCTTTTTTGTGCGATTTTCCTTACACAAGCATTTCCATAAAGGCTTCGATACGCGTCTTAATCTGTCCGGCGTCGTTTTCGGAGTAGTCGGTTTCGATCATCAAATACGGAAGGTTGAGCTCATTCTTGGCAAGGCGCTCAACTTTCAGCGACTCGATCGCGAAGGTATGGCAGGCTTGGAGTACGACTTCGACGATCGCGTCGACTTGGAATGCATGTCTTTGGTTTCACTTAAGAATTCGTACATCTTCTTTTTGCCGTCACAGGTCGTCTCCCCGACGACCATATCCGAGAAGTACATAAATGGGCAGGTCTCGGTGAGTGCATGCCCGTAACTTGCCTTGATCAAAGGGCAGAGATTTTTCGGTAAGTCGCGCTCGGCGGCGGGGATAAATTCGTCGGAGGTTCCGCACAGTCCGACAGGAACGGTATCGGCAGCATAGAGGATTTCAATGGGGGTGTAAGTACAAAAAGTTCCGACGATATTTTCCCCTCGGTCTTTCCGCTCTTTCATCTCAAGAAATCCGTTTCTGCGGACTTCTGCGAATTCATTAAACTGTTGAGGTAGTGCATAGTCTTGGGTATGGATAGATTGTGACATGTGGGTCCACCTACTTTCTAATACTTATTGTAGCATCGAGAGGGTGGGTTATTGACAAGGTCTTGATCGAAAGATTTCATAACATGATTAAGAAATCGAATCCTAAGAAAGATCCAATCGATAGAATTGATATACGTCAAGGTAATCTACAAAAATAATGGGTATTCTGAACATAGGAGGCGATCGATTATGAATGATTCACAGTGGACGGGCAATGTCAGGGAGTTGACGTCTAAAATTCGAGCGGAGTATCATGGTGCACAACGCGACCTATTGGCGGAGATCGACGTATTGATCGACCGTGTCTTGAATGCACACTTTCTGACGCACGCGAAAGAGATGATTCCGTTGTTTGAAGCGTATCAGGGACTTCGTATGAAACTCCTTCTTTCCTACGCAAAAAAGGAGAAGAGGATCTTTATGGAGATGAAGCAAACCGCGGCAGATCCGGATCCAAATGCGCCATTTCTCGGCGTGTTAGATGATGTCGGAGCGGAGCTCGTCGGATTGACGGCGCGAGTGGATGAGACTTCGAATCACTACACTTCACCGCCGGACGGATGCCCCACCTATGATCTCATGATGGCAAAGTTGAAAGAGCTGAGCGAATCGGTAGAAGATCAGAGAACGAAGGAAGCAGAGTATTTACTACCAACTTACAAAGGAGAGTAAATTGAAAAAGCAGATCAAAAACAATGTCTACTGGGTCGGGAAGATCGACTGGGAACTCGACACCTTTCACGGAGACGACTATTCGGTGAACCACGGGTCCAGCCAAAACGCGTACCTGATCCAGGAGGAAAAGACAGTACTGATCGATACGGTATGGAGACCACACTCTACGGAATTTATCGACAATCTCGAAAGTGAGATCGACCTATCGACGATCGACTTCATCGTCGTGAACCACGGCGAGGTGGACCATAGTGGAGCGCTGCCGGATTTGATGAAGAAGATCCCCGGCACACCGATCTATTGCACGCAGGCTGCGGTTAAGTCACTTACGGGTCAATACCATCAGCCGGACTGGAATTTCCAAGTCGTGAAAACGGGCGACAGTGTGGATATCGGAAATGGAAAGAAACTCGTCTTCGTCGAAATGAAGATGCTGCACTGGCCGGACAGCATGGCGACCTATATGACGGAAGACAACATCCTATTTTCGAATGATGCGTTCGGACAGCATTTTGCAGTCGAGGAGCTGTTTAACGACAAGGCGGATCAATGCTTGCTCATGGAAGAGGCGATTAAGTACTACGCAAATATCCTCAACCCGTTCTCGATGCTGGTCAAAAAGAAGATCGAAGAGATCGTCGCGTTGGAACTTCCGATCGATATCATCGCAACGAGCCACGGCGTCATCTGGCGCGAGGACCCGCTGAAAATCGTGAACAAATACTACGAGTGGTCGCAAGCCTATCAAGAAGACCAAATTACGGTCGTCTACGACACGATGTGGGAAGGTACGAAGAAACTGGCGCATGCCATCGCAAAGGGAATCTCAGGAGCGTCGCCGGATACGAGAGTAAAACTCTTCAATATCTCACAGACGGACAAGAACGACATCATGACGGAAGTCTTCAAGTCAAAAGCGATAGCGCTAGGCTGCCCGACCGTCGGATCGAACATCCTGAGCCCCGTCAGCGGTTGGTTGACTTTCTTGGAGGAACTCAAGTTCAAAAACAAGAAAGCGGTCGTCTTCGGATGCTACGGTTGGAGCGGCGAGTCGCCCAAGATTTTGCGCGAACGCTTAACCCTGGCAGGATTCGAGGTACTGGAGCAAGAACTCAAGTGCATGTGGAATCCCGTGCCCGAGCAATTAGAAGAGGCAAAGGCACTAGGCGCTGCGCTCGCACGAGCGTAGTGTCAGGAAGAGCAATATACTGAGAGCCTAAGTGGGCTCTCATTTTTTTGTTATCTACACAAGGAAACGATTTACCAAACTGCTCTACTTGCGTAAAGCGAGAAACTGCGTTATGATCAAATCATACAAGAACGATAGCCTATAAAAGTAGGAGGTATTAGATGAAACCCGAAGATTTGAGAAAAGCACAGATAGAAACGCAGTGTGTACAGGCCGGATACCAGCCGGAGAACCGTGGGCCGCGCGTGATGCCGATCGTCCAGTCGACGACCTATATGTTTGAAACCGCTGATGAATTGGGCGATGTATTTGATTTAAAAGTCGCTGCCAATATGTATACGAGACTGGGCAACCCGACTCTTAACTGGTTAGAAGAGAAGATCGCAACGCTGGAGGGTGGAGTCGGCGCGGTAACGACATCTTCCGGACAGGCAGCCAATCTCTTCGCCGTGGTGAACGTCACAAAAGCCGGGGAGCATGTACTGGCGATGAGCAATCTGTACGGCGGTACGCACACGCTCTTTGGCACGCAACTTAAGAAATTCGGCATCGACGTAGAATTTGTCGATCCTCATAAGTCATTAGAAGAATTGAAATCCCATATTCGCCCAAATACGCGCCTCGTCTTTGCTGAGACCTTGGGCAACCCGGCCTTGGATGTATTAGATTTCGAAAAAGTATCGGCTCTTGCGAAATTTGCTGATGTGCCGCTCGTCGTCGACAATACTTTCCCGACCCCGTATTTGTGTCGTCCGTTCGAGCATGGAGCCAATATCGTCACGCATTCCACCACGAAATACTTGGATGGACACGCGACAAGCGTCGGCGGCGTGTTGGTGGATGGCGGCAACTTCAATTGGAACAATGGAAAGTATCCGGAACTCACCACCCCGGATCTCGATTATCACGGGATCGTCTACACGGAATCTTTCGGTCCGGCCGCATTTATCGCGAAGGCGCGCGCAGGCCTTCTTAGAGACCTTGGGTCGACGATGAGCCCGATGAACGCATTCTTGACCAATATCGGCGTAGAAACGCTGCACCTTCGCATGGAGCGTCACTCGGAGAATGCACTTGCGGTCGCCAAATACTTGGAGAACCACGAAAAAGTCAGCTGGGTCACTTATCCGGGGCTTGAAAGCAGCCCGGACTACGCCTTAGCGCAGAAGTATCTACCCAAAGGTTGCTCGGGGATCGTGTCGTTTGGACCGGTCGGAGGTGTCAAAGGCGCCAAGCAAGTCATTGATACTCTGCGAATGAGCACGCTCGTTACGCATGTCGGCGATCTGCGTACGCATACGATTCACCCGGCGAGCACGACGCATCGACAGCTATCGGAAGAGCAGTTATTGGCCGCCGGCGTGAAACCGGATCTGATTCGCCTCAATGTCGGTATAGAAAATGTCGACGATATCATTGCCGACTTAGAACAAGCGCTGAGCGCATTGTAAAAGGAGTAAGAAATGCCCGTCATCATCCCTGAGAATCTACCGGCGACCGAAGCGCTGAAAAAGGAGTTTATTCCGGTGATGCACGAGAAACGTGCACTCACACAGGATATTCGCCCGCTAAAGATCGCTCTGGTCAATTTAATGCCGAAGAAGATCACGACAGAAATCCAGTTCCTACGATTGATCGGCAACACACCGCTGCAAGTAGAGGTGGATCTCGTCATGCCCTCGGAACATGTCAGCAAAAACACGCCGCAGGAGCATTTGCTCGCGTTTTACCAAACTTTTGATCAGGTGAAGCACAAGCGGTATGACGGCATGATCATCACCGGGGCGCCCATCGAGATGATGGATTTTGAAGAAGTGGATTATTGGGATGAAATGAAAGAGATATTGGAATTTTGTTTGACCAATGTGTACTCCACGATCTTCATCTGCTGGGCGGCACAAGCGGCATTTTATCACTATTACGGAGTTCCCAAAGTAGAGTTACCCGAGAAGATCTTCGGCGTGTATCTGCATGATGTGGTCCGCAATCGCGATATCACGAGAGGGTTCAACGACGTTTTTTACTCGCCGCATTCGCGCCATACGATGAACCGACCGGAAGACATTGAAGCTGTGCCGGACGTAAAAGTATTGGCGAAGTCGGACGCTGCCGGTGTCCTCTTGTCCACGACGGTCGACCAACGCCATTACTTTATCTCCGGTCATCTGGAGTATGATCGCTATACGCTAAACGAAGAGTACGAGAGGGATTTGGGCAAGGGCATGACCAATGTGCCATTCCCTTTCCACTACTTCCCGGACGACGACCCGAAGAAAATGCCGCCGATGCGCTGGCATGCCCACGCGAACCTCTTGTATTCGAACTGGCTGAACCATATCGTGTACCAAGAGACGCCGTACGACCTGAATGAGCTGAAGAAAAGGGAGATCGTACGGTAAGACAGAGCTAATCTTGACAAGGGCGCTTTTTTCTATTATGATAAATTCAGATCGCAGTGAAGCGGAAAAGTAGCATACTAACGCCTCTCAGAGAGAACCCGGTAGGTGGGAAGGGTTCGGGGCAAGGGATGTGAAGTGCGCCGTGGAGTGATGTCGACCGCCCTCGTTAACGGGATAGCAGTGATAGCTGTGAGTAAGGGGAGTTCATCCCGAAATAGAGTGGAACCGCGAGTCCTTCGCCTCTTGTTGAGGCGGGGGATTTTTTTATTTTTATTGAGGAGAAGAGATGAGAGTGTACAAGAATGTACTGGAGACGATCGGCCGTACGCCGATGGTGGAACTGACAAAACTACAAGGCGAGTATCGAATCCTCGCAAAATTGGAACGAACAAATCCGGGCGCCAGCATCAAAGATCGCCCGGCACTCGCGATGATCGAAGAGGCGATGCGACAGGGGCAGCTCAAAGAAGGCGGCACGGTGATTGAGGCGACCTCGGGGAATATGGGGATCGCTCTGGCGATGATCGGCGCTGTGAAAAAGCTCCGCGTCATTCTCGTCATGCCGGCATCGATGAGCGTGGAGCGCAGGACGCTGATGAAGGCGTATGGTGCGGAGCTATTGCTGGTCGAAGAGGGGGGCATGCAAAAAGCCGTAGAAGTGGCCGAAGAGCAGGCGAAAGAGAACGGGTATTTCCTCCCGCGTCAGTTTGAAAATCCGGCGAATCGGATGGCTCATTTTCAAACGGCACAGGAAATCCTCGAAGATACAGCGGGCGAATTTGATGCTTTTATCGCGGGCGTCGGTACCGGCGGGACGATTACAGGAATTGCAGAGCGGTTGAAGGCAGTCGGCAATTACAAAATTGTCGCCGCTGAACCGATCGGTAGTCAAGTGCTGGCCGGAGGCCAAGCCAATACCCACAAGATCCAAGGGATCGGGGCGAATTTCGTCCCCGCATTGTATGATGCATCGCTAATTGACGAGGTGATCGCCCTGGACGATGAAGAGGCCATTCAGATGGCAAGGCGCTTGGCAGCGGAAGAGGGGATCCTCTCCGGTATCTCATCCGGCGCCAATGTGGTGGCCGCACTGCAAGTCGCAAAGAAACTGGGAGCGGGCAGCACGGTCGTCACCGTATTGCCGGACACAGGGGAACGATATTTATCGACGATTTTATTTCAGGAGGAAGAATGATGAACCCATTTGCTGAAAGAGTAGAAGCCGCCAAAATTTTTCTCGCCAAAGATCCGGCCGCGCCCTCATTTTGGGAGAGCTTTTTCTTCTCGCCCGGCGTGCGGGCGATTGCATCTTATCGCGTTGCGCACCGGCATTGGAAAGCGGGTCGTCGCTTTCTCGCCTCGTGGATCTCGGCCCGTGCGAGGCGGAAAACCGGCGTGGAGATCCACCCCGGTGCGACGATCGGTAAACGCCTGTTTATCGACCACGGCATGGGGATCGTCGTAGGGGAGACCGCGATCATCGGAGACGATGTGAGTCTCTTTCACGGCGTGACCTTAGGCGGTCTCGGCGGGAAGCCCGGCGAGAAGCGACACCCCACCGTGGGAAGCCGCGTACTGATCGGCGCGGGCGCAACGGTGCTCGGGGATCTTTTGATCGGCGACGATGCGAAGATCGGCGCGAATGCGGTCGTACTGGAGGATGTGCCGGGTGGCGTCACCGCCGTGGGTACACCCGCCCGACATGTGTATCACGACCCGCCGAATCTAAAGCGAATCCACGGTTAGTCATAGAAAAAAGATGTCTAACAAGGCCTCCCTATGTTATGATAAAGTCATCAGAGTTTGGGAGGTAAACATGAAAGTTGCAGTTGTCATGGGTAGCATTTCAGATCGCCCTGTCGTCGAAAAAGCGTATCAGGTATTGCGCGATTTCGGGGTTGATGTAGAAGTCCGCGTCATCTCCGCCCACCGCACGCCGGAAGCGGCCAGAGATTTTTCGGTGACGGCAAAGGATAAGGGGATCGAAGTCATTATCGCCGCAGCGGGAAAAGCGGCACACTTAGCGGGGGTATTGGCAGCTTCTACGACGATCCCCGTGATCGGACTGCCGATCCAGTCATCGGCACTGGACGGACTGGATGCCTTGTTGGCTACAGTACAGATGCCCAAAGGGGTTCCGGTGGCCACCGTTGCGATCAATGGAGCCGAAAATGCGGCTTATCTCGCCTGCCAGATCCTCGGATTAAAATACGATGTGGTCGCCGAGAAGCTGATGCAACACAAAGTGACGATGGCGCAGGAAATCATCGAAGTGGATGAAGAGCTGAATCGATCGCTGAAGGAGTCCTAAGTGAGCGGGATTTTCGGCGTCGCAACAGAAGGGCTTAAAGCGCAGGATTACGGATATTTTGCGCTATACGCCCTGCAGCACCGCGGCCAGATGGGCTGCGGCATGGCCGCAAATAAAAATGGATATATTGACTACCATAAGTCCCTCGGCGTGGTCAGTCAGTCGTTTTCTAAGAAAATATTGAAAAAATTGTCGAGCAATCTCGTGTTGGCGCAGATCGACAACAGCCAGACCCATGTGGATGATGAAACCCTGGGTCCGGTTTTGGTTGGGAATCGAACGGGTTCATTCGCGATCGCCTTTGACGGGACCTTGCTGAACAAAGCCGAACTATGTAAAAAATACAACTACCCGGACGATATCACGGACGGTGAACTCGTCGGTAAGCGGATCGCCGCACAGCACATGGAAGACTTAGTGGCCGCCTCGCGGAAAGTCCTGCCGGAATTGGTGGGGGCGTATGCTTTCGTGCTCCTCACGTATGACGTACTGATCGGCGTACGCGACCCATATGGCGTCAAGATGTTGTCAGTCGGGAAGACGGAAGACGCATTGATGATCGCTACGGAAACCTGTGCGTTTGAATCGCTCGGTGCCAAGCTCGTCACAGAAGTCGAGCCGGGGCAGATGGTAATCCTCTCAAAAAACAATGTCGTCACTCTGGATGCGATCAAAAGAAAAGGGAACAAAACCTGTGTGTTTGAAGTCATCTATACATCGAGACCGGACAGCCAGATCCACGGCACTTCTGTTTACAATATGCGCAAACAGATCGGCATGAAATTGGCCGAACTGGATGTGGAGCCGTTGGAGGCCGACATGGTCATCTCGTCTCCGGACTCGGGAACAGTGGCGGCCATGGGGTATGCGGAAAAGTCCGGCTTGCCGTTTCATTTGGGGATCATCAAAAACCGGTATATCGGGCGGACCTTTATCGAACCGGATAAAGAGCTGCGAGATCTCGCCGTACAAATCAAGCTCAATGTCATCCGCGATACGGTCAAGGGCAAGTCGCTCGTGATCGTCGATGACTCGATCGTACGCGGTACGACCATGGCGCGCGTGGTCGCGATGCTCAAACAGGCGGGAGCGCGCCAAGTCCATGTGCGCGTCGCCTCGCCGCTCGTGCAGTATCCATGCAAGATCAAAGTGAATCCGTCGATCCAATCGGACCTTCTCGCGGATCGCTTAGATGTCGAAGGGATACGGGAGATGATCGGAGCGGATTCGCTCGCATTTTTGCCGGTGCAAGGGCTGCTAGAGTCCATTCCCAATGCCAATGTATTTTGCATCGGCTGTCTCAGCAATCACTACCCGATTTTGGAGGAAGAAAATGTCGTTGAATTATAAAGATGCAGGCGTAGACAAAGAAGCGGGTTACCGCGAGGTACAGCTCATTAAAGAGCATGTCAAGCGAACGGAGATCCCCGGGGTGTTGTCGTCCATCGGCGGATTTTCGGGCATATTCGCACCGGATTTCACCGGGATGGAAGAACCCGTCATGGTCAGCGGGACGGACGGCGTCGGCACGAAACTGAAGTTGGCTTTTTTGACGGAGATCCACGACACGATCGGTCAGGATGCGGTTGCGATGTGCGTGAACGACATCCTCTGTCAAGGGGCGAAACCGCTGTTCTTTCTGGATTATATCGCGACGGGCAAGCTGGAACCGGAAAAGATGGCCTTGATCGTCAAAGGCGTTGCCGATGGCTGTGTCCATGCGGGCTGTGCGCTGATCGGCGGAGAGACCGCAGAGATGCCGGGCTTTTATCAGGAAGGTGAATACGATATCGCGGGATTTGCGGTCGGCATGTGCGACAAGAAAAAGCTGTTGGGTAGAGAAAAGGTGCAAGAGGGAGATGTTTGCATCGGGTTGCCCTCGTCCGGCGTACACTCCAACGGTTTTTCTCTGGTCAGAAAGCTCTTGTTTGATGTCAAGGCGATGAAAGAAGACGTGACGCCGGAAGGATGGGACCGTTCGCTGTTTGAAACCTTGCTGACACCGACCCGTATCTATGTGAAGCCGGTGCTCCCACTTTTGGAAAAAGAACTGATCCACGCGGCGGTGCATATCACGGGTGGCGGATTCTACGAAAACTTGCCGCGCGCACTGCCGGAAGGCCTCAGCGTAACGATCGATACGGAGAGAATCGCAAAGCTTCCGATCTTTGACCTGTTACAGGAATGGGGCGGCATCGAGACCAAAGAAATGTACGGGACCTTTAATATGGGAATCGGCATGGTCTTGTTCGTGCCGGAAGAAAACAAAGAAGAAGTCTTATCGATGCTCAAAGCCGGCAATGAAAACCCGGTCGTATTGGGCCAGGTGCAGCGAGGAGAGGAACAGGTCAACTTATGCTTCCCCGCATAGCGGTGTTCGTATCGGGGGGCGGCAGCAATCTGCAAGCTTTGATCGATGCGAAAGACATCGGAGGGAAGATCGTGCTCGTCGTCTCGGATCAGCCGGATGCTTATGGATTAGAGCGTGCCAAACGAGCGGGCATCCCGACGGCGGTGATTCGCCGCGCAGACTATCCGAACCGAGAGGCATGGAACCGAGCGCTCAAGGAGACCGTACAAGAATCCCGAATCGACTGGATCCTACTCGCAGGTTTTATGCAGATTTTGTCCGGTGAATTCGTCGATGCGTTTCACGGCAGGATGCTCAATATTCACCCCTCGCTATTGCCGAAGTTCGGCGGTAAGGGGTTCTATGGACTTCGCGTTCACGAAGCCGTCTTAGAAGCGGGCGAAGCGCAAACCGGCGCGACCGTACACTTTGTCACCTCGGGCTGCGATGAAGGCCCCGTGCTGTTACAGGAAGCACTCGCCGTCGTACCGGATGAATCGGCCGAACAGCTGCAAAAACGCGTACTGGAGATCGAGCATCGCATCTACCCGAAAGCGGTACGCATGGCGTTGAAAGGAGAACTATGAAAAGACGTTGTCTGATCAGTGTATATGATAAAGAAGGAATTATTGACTTTGCGAAGCGCTTAGCGGCGTTAGATTGGGAGATTATCTCGACCGGCAACACAAAAAGCGTGTTGGCAGCGGCCGGAGTGCCGGTCATAGCGGTTGAAGAGGTGACCAATTTCCCCGAGATCTTAAACGGTCGCGTGAAGACGTTGAGCCCCTACATATTCGGAGGGCTGCTCTTTCGCAGAAGCGACGCCGGCCATGTACAAACGATCGAGGAGCAGGGGATTCAACCGATCGACATGGTCGTCAATACGCTGTATCCTTTTGTCGAGACGGTGAATACGAAGGGGGCAACCGAAGCGGATATCATCGAGAAGATCGATGTCGGCGGACCGTCCATGATCCGCGCTGCGGCAAAAAATTACCAGGATGTGCTCATCATCACGAACCCCGAGCAATATGAGAGCGTTTTGGCGCAACTGGAAGCGGGAGAGCCGTCACCGGAGTACCGCAAACAGTTGGCGGCGGATGCATTTGCCGTAACGGCAGCCTATGATGCGGCGATCGCGATGTATTTTCAGGAGCAGACGCAGCAGACCAATGCCTATTTTACCTCGCACGGGAAGGGCACAACGCTGCGCTATGGAGAAAACCCGCACCAGAAAGCCTGGTATTTTGAGAGCGATGGCGACGGGAAGGGCACCTTTAAGGATATGGACATCCTACAAGGGAAACAGCTCTCGTACAATAATTACAACGACGCGGGCTTTGCGATCGAAGCGATCAAGCTCTTTACGGAAAAGCCTACGGCAGTGGCGATCAAGCACGCGAATCCGTGCGGGATCTCTTCAGCGGACACTCTTTTGGAGGCCTTTGCAAGGTGCCGCGCGGCGGATCCGGAGTCGATCTTTGGTGGGATTGTCGCACTCAACCGAGAGGTTGATGAGCTGACTGCTGCGGCACTTAGCGATCTGTTCTTAGAGATCGTGATCGCGCCGAGGTATACGGAAGAAGCGCTCCAAGTCTTTACGGCCAAGAAAAATCTTCGTGTGTTGCGAATCGCCTCTTTGATGGAACCGGATGCGGATCCCTACACGATCCGACAAGTACCGGGCGGACTTCTCGTACAGGAAAAAGATAGGGAACTCTACGAGTCGTTGACGACAGTCACTCAACGGGAGCCTTCCTCGGACGAAATGGCGGATCTTGAATTCGCTTGGAAAGTGGCAAAACTGGTGAAGTCCAACGGAATCGTCATTGCGAAAAACGAGACCACATTGGGTTTAGGATTAGGCGAAGTGAATCGCTATTGGGCGATCAAAGCGGGAATCGAGCGAGCCGGTGAAGACGTCAAAGGCGCCGTCTGTGCGTCCGATGCCTTTTTCCCCTTCAGCGATTCGATCGAAGCGCTGGCGGATGCGGGCATCACCGCCGTGATCCAACCGGGCGGCTCCATTAAAGACGAAGACTCCATTCGCCTAGCCGATGAACGCGGGATCGCCATGGTCTTTACGCAAATGCGTCACTTTAGACATTAGGAGGCAACCATGAGAATTCTAATGATCGGATCCGGCGGCCGAGAGCATGCATTGCTCTTCGGCCTCTCCAAGTCCCCCAAGGTCGAGGCGCTTTTCTGCGCACCCGGTAATGCGGGTACCGCAGCATTGGCTACGAATCTGCCGATCGATGTGACGGCGACGGAGGACCTCTTGAACGTTGCGATCGAACAAGAGATTGACCTTACGATCGTAGGGCCGGAAGTTCCGCTTGCGAACGGGATCGTCGACGCTTTTGAAGAGGCGGGGCAAGCCATCTTTGGCCCGAATAAAGCCGATGCAAGGCTGGAATCCAGTAAGCAGTTCACCAAGGACATTCTGGTCAAGCACAACATCCCGACCGCAAAATCGGAGCACTTTACCGATGTTTCCGCCGCACTGAAAGCACTGCCGTCCTATGGACTTCCGGTCGTCATCAAGGCCGACGGATTGTGCGCGGGCAAAGGAGTCATTATCACTCGAACTGAACAGGAAGCGGTTGCCGCGGTACGTGAGATCCTGGCGGAAGGACGCTTTGGCGATCAGGGAACATCCATTTTAGTGGAACAGTATTTGTCCGGGTATGAGGCCTCCGTCTTTTGTTTTGCGAGTAAAGGGAAGCTCATCCCCATGAAATCAGCGATGGACTACAAGAAGATCGGCGTGGGGGATACCGGAGAGAACACGGGCGGTGTGGGCTGCATCGCGCCTAATCCGAAATTAAGCGAAAAGGCTAATACCCGCATCTATCAGGAGATCGTTCCTGCGATTGAGGCTGCATTGCTCAAAGAAGGCATTCGCTTTACGGGACTGCTCTTTATCGGATTTCTCATCGAAAATGACATCCCGTATGTATTGGAGTTTAATACGCGATTCGGCGACCCCGAGACAGAAGCGCTGATTCCGCTCCTGGCGTCTGACCTGGCCGTGATCTTTGAGAAGGCGATGGACGGAACCTTATCAGCGGACGATTTCTCCTATCATGATGGGGTTTGCATGGGGGTCGTCGCAACGGCGATCGGGTACCCGGGGGCATTCGAAAAGGGTTTGGCACTTCCTCCACTCCACAAATTGAGTGATGAGATTGTCGTATTCCATAACGGGACGGCAAAAAAAGGAGAGAACTATACGATCAACGGCGGTCGTGTGTTGACATTTATTACATTGCAAAACGATTTGAAAACATGTCGTGAAGTGTTGTACAATGAAATCGATTCACTTGAATTATCAGGATTACAGTATCGAAGTGACATCGGTCGCTAAAAAATAGTTGAAATTTCAATGTAAATGTGATACTGTAAAGTCATAATGCATTGGAATGTGATTACGATTCCGAAGGAGGGATTTTATGAAGACAGACGTTCAAATTGCACAAGAGGCTACGCTAAAGCCAATCCTAGAGGTGGCTGCCGATCTTGGGCTGGACAAGAAGGATCTCGAACAGTACGGTGAGTACAAAGCAAAAGTGAGTCTTGACGTTCTCGCTTCAAAGAAAGACCAACCGGACGGGAAACTCATTCTCGTTACGGCCATCAACCCGACACCTGCAGGTGAAGGTAAGACGACCATGAACATCGGTTTATCGATGGGACTCAATAAAATTGGCAAGAAAACCATTACCGCACTGCGCGAGCCCTCATTGGGACCGAGCTTTGGCGTTAAAGGCGGCGCAGCAGGCGGCGGACACGCACAAGTTGTCCCCATGGAAGACATTAACCTTCACTTTACCGGCGACTTCCATGCGATCACCACTGCAAACAACCTGATCTCAGCACTTTTGGACAACCACTTACAACAAGGCAATCCTTTGGGAATCGACCCGAGAAGAGTTCTCTGGAAACGCGTTCTCGACATGAACGACCGCGCTCTGCGTAAAATCGTTGTCGGCCTTGGCGGAAAACCCAATGGCGTTCCGAGAGAAGACGGATTTAACATCACGGTAGCATCTGAAATTATGGCGATCTTGTGCCTGGCAGCCGATCTGGAAGACTTGAAAGAACGCGTTGCGAGAATCCTCGTCGCTTACACGTACGACAACAAACCGGTCTATGTACGCGACCTTGAAGGACAAGGTGCCGTAGCGCTCGTCATGAAAGATGCGATTCGCCCGAACTTGGTACAAACCCTCGAAAATACGCCTGCATTCATCCACGGCGGACCATTCGCAAATATCGCTCACGGATGTAACTCTGTACTCGCAACCAAAACGGCATTGAAACTCGGCGACTACGTTGTCACTGAAGCCGGATTCGGCGCAGACCTTGGCGCAGAGAAATTCTTTGACATCAAAGCTCGCGTGGCAGACTTGAACCCGAGTGTCGTCGTCATCGTAGCAACCGTACGCGCGTTGAAGCACAACGGTGGCGTTGCCAAAGCTGATTTAGGTAACGAGAATGTCGATGCATTGAAGGAAGGCTTTGCCAACCTGCGTCAACACTTGGAAAACGTCGCAAAATTCGGCTTGCCGGCAGTTGTCGCCATCAACCCGTTCCCGACCGACACCGAAGCTGAACTCAACACCCTTCTTGAGTTAGTCGAACAATCCGGATCGAAAGCAGTTCTCTCTCCGGTATGGGGCAAAGGCGGAGACGGTGCCATCGAATTGGCAAAGACCGTCGTCGAATTGGCAGAAGGAAGCGAAAACAAGTTCCAACCGCTGTATGACACAGAGCTTTCTATTAAAGAGAAGATCGAAAAAGTAGCAAAAGAAATTTACCGTGCTGATGGCGTCGAGTATTCAAAAGCCGCTGAAAAGAAGATTAAGGATATCGAAGCACTTGGAAGCGGAAATCTTCCCATCTGCATGGCGAAAACACAATACTCGTTCTCGGATGATCCGAAACTCCTGGGTGCGCCGAGAGGGTTCAATATCAGTATCGCCGATGTCAACTTGTCAAACGGAGCCGGATTTATCGTCGTATTGACAGGTGAGATCATGACGATGCCGGGATTACCGAAAGTACCTGCGGCCAACAAAATCGACATCAAAGAAAACGGCGAAATCGTAGGTCTATTCTAAAGGAGAGTGGAGAATGTCTACTAATCCTAAGTACAAAAGTAAACAATTGGATGAGTTGTTTGAAGCCATTCTGTTGTTGAAAACGAAGGATGATTGTTACAAGTTTTTTGAAGATGCTTGTACGGTTCGGGAACTCAACTCGATTGCACAACGTTTAGAAGTGGCAAAATTGTTGATGATCCGAAAGACCTACAATGAGATTGAAAAAGAAACCGGCGCATCAACCGCGACGATTTCGAGAGTCAATCGTTCGCTACACTACGGAGCGGACGGCTACGATCTGGTTCTCGATCACTTGATTGCGAAGAACCGAAGTGAGAAAAAAACTCGAGTAACAAAATAATCGAAAGAAAGCCCCATCGGATACTCGTCCGGTGGGATTTTTGCGTGGTGCTACCGATACATACTTTGGACGGGTGTGCCCAATCACTAAGTCCTCTATGTATAAGTTTGTCTAAATTGAGTCTATTATTGATTTATATCCCAAAGGTGATAAGATTAACTAGATGAAAGAATTCAAATTGACGGATCGGTAAGGCAATTCAGACTGATATGATTGCATATCCGTAAGAATATCAATGATTATTCGGCGTGAATTGTCATTAAGAGTTAATGCACAGTAAAACGATATCATTTTGAATTCATAGAGTGTACGAGGTTTTGCACGAAACGGAAGAGGAGGCTTGTATGGACAAAGACCACAAAGCAATAAGCGACTTCGATGCAGCATTGTACGAGAAATTAGATGCATTTATCGACGGTTGCACGGACCCGAAAGAGGACATCATCCGGATCTTACATGAGGCACAATCGATCTTCGGCTACCTGCCGAAGGAAGTGCAGCTTCATGTTGCACGCAATTCCGGATTACCGGCTGCCAAAATCAACGGGATCGTCACATTCTATTCGTTCTTCTCGGAAAAACCGAGCGGGAAGTACCGTATCAATATCTGCATGGGCACGGCATGTTTTGTCAAAGGCTCAGCGGCAGTATTGAAGGAATTGAAAGATCAGTTGAAGGTGGATGAGGACGGAATGAGCGCGGACGGCTTGTTCAGTCTACGGGAAGTGCGCTGTCTGGGAGCGTGCGGTTTAGCTCCGGTACTGACCGTCAATGACGCGATCCATGGGCATGTGAAACCGGAAGATATTGCCGGTTTACTGAAACAGTACAGAGAAGAGAAGGTGCTCGCATGAAGATAAAAACGAAAGAAGATCTGACACGCTTACGAGAAGACCTGATCCCATCCATTCGATTGCGTCGACTTGGGGCGGCCGTTGACGGCACGACGGATATTTTTGTCCTGCTGGGTGACGACGAAAACGGGATCCCTCTCTTGCATGCATTTTTAGATCCCGTCGTCGACCATCAATTGGAACATATTCGTGTGATCGGCGTCGATCGATTAGAGACGACAAAGCCGGGCGCTGCAAAAGTAATCGAGCCCAATGGACGAGGAAGTCTTTATGTGGAGTTGGATGCCGATAAAGCTGCCGAAATCGTCGAAAAACACATCATTGGCGGCAATGTCGTAGAAGCGTATTTGGATCGGTAGGAGGAAGACCATGAATCAACGGATGCAATTGTTAATTTGCGGAGGGACAGGTTGTACTTCAGCGAGTAGCTTAGAGATCCAATCGACACTTCGTAAGCAATTGGAAGAAAGAAAAATTGAAGACGTAACGGTAACATTGGTAGGCTGTTTCGGATTTTGCGGGGAAGGCCCGATCGTCAAAGTGCAGCCGGACAATGTTTTTTATGTAAAAGTGAAACCGGAAGACGTAGAAGAGATCATCGAAAGCCATGTGCTCAAGGGGAGAATCGTCGAACGCTTACTCTATATCGACCCGAGAAACGGCAAGAGAATCCATAATCACCATGATATGGCGTTCTATGAAAAACAATATCGCGTCGCCCTCTTTCGATGCGGACTGATTGACCCGGAAAATGTAGATGAGTACATCGCCTATGACGGCTACAAAGCGCTCGCCACCGTGTTGACGGAATGGTCGAGAGACGATGTCATCGACTGCATCAAAAAGAGCGGGCTCCGCGGCAGAGGAGGCGGAGGCTTCCCCACCGGTTTGAAATGGGAGCTTACGAAAAAGAGCGAAAACGATAAAAAATACATGATCTGTAATGCCGACGAAGGCGACCCGGGTGCTTTCATGGACCGTTCGATCTTAGAGGGCGACCCGCACAGCGTCATCGAGGCGATGGCCATCGGCGGATATGCCGTCGGTGCGGACACAGGGATCATCTACATCCGTGCGGAGTACCCGCTCGCGATTCATCGCCTACAAGTTGCGATCGACCAGGCGCGTGAATACGGATTTTTAGGAAAGAACATATTTGGGACCGATTTCTCGTTCGACGTACAAATTAAACTGGGAGCAGGGGCATTTGTCTGTGGGGAAGAGACCGCACTGATCCACTCTGTCGAGGGACAACGAGGTGAACCGACGCGTAAACCGCCGTATCCCGCCGTGAAGGGCTATAAAGAGAAACCGACCAATGTCAATAATGTCGAAACCTATGCCAATATTACGCAGATCATCTTGAACGGACCGGAATGGTATGCGAGCATGGGAACCGAAAAGTCAAAAGGAACCAAAGTCTTTGCCTTAGCGGGTAAGATCAACAATGTCGGTCTCGTCGAAGTGCCTATGGGCACGACACTCCGCGAAATGATCTATGATATCGGAGGCGGCATCCCCAATGGTAAGAAGTTTAAGGCTGTACAAATCGGCGGACCGTCCGGTGGAGTGATCACGGAACTTGATCTGTCGACGCCGATTGACTACGAGAGCTTAAAGGCCAGCGGCTCGATGATGGGCTCCGGTGGAATGATCGTCATGGACGAAGATAACGACATGGTGGAGATCGCAAAATTCTATCTCGAGTTTACGCAAGACGAGTCGTGCGGAAAGTGCACCCCATGCCGTATCGGTACGAAGCGCGTACACGAGATGCTGACGGACTTGGTGGAACTGAGAGGTTCGCAGGAAACACTGGACAAACTGCAACAACTTTGCGTCAATATCAAACAGACAGCATTATGTGGGCTCGGACAGACCGCGCCGAACCCGGTACTCTCGACCATGAAGTATTTCCCGGAAGAATTTGACCGCTACGCAAGGCGATTGGTCAAGAAGAGTTACCGAATCAATGAGGCACGCTGTATCGGGTGTACGAAGTGCGCAAGAAATTGTCCGGTCTCGTGTATCACCGGCGAATTGCGTAAACCGCACGTGATCGATGAAGACAGATGCATAGCTTGCGGGCAATGCTTCAACGCATGCCCGGTTCACGCGGTTGAAAAACCATAGGAGTGACGTATGAAGATTCGAATCAATAATATTGAAACAGAAGTACAACCGGGGACTACGATACTGAAAGCGGCGCACAATATCGGGATCGATATTCCGCATTTGTGCTATATGAATTTAGAAGACTTGCACGTCAACAACGAAGTTTCTTCATGTCGGATCTGCCTGGTCGAAGTGGAAGGACGACCGAACCTTGTAACGGCTTGCAGTGAGCCGGTCGTCGACGGTATGGTGATTACCACCAATTCTCCGCGATGCGTCAATGCAAGGCGTATGAATTTGGAGCTCTTACTCAGCAATCACCCGCAAGATTGTTTGATTTGTGCAAAAAACCTGAACTGCGACCTGCAAAAGTTAGCGTATGAAATGCAAGTCAAAGAGATTCCGTTTACGGGCGAAAAAATTGACTTCCCGATCGATCATTCGTCTCGTGCACTTGAGAAGAATCCGAACAAGTGTATTATGTGCCGACGCTGCGAAACCATGTGTAATGACGTGCAGACAGTGGGCGTTCTCTCCGCGTTAAACCGAGGTTTTCAGGCGGTTGTCTCGCCGGCGTTCCATCTGGATATGAGCGAAACGTCGTGTACCTTCTGCGGACAGTGCGTCGCCGTGTGTCCGACAGGCGCGTTAACGGAAGTAGACGCCACCACGCAGATTTGGCGCGCGCTGCAAAATCCGAATAAACATGTGGTAGCCCAAGTCGCTCCTGCCGTTCGCGTGGCGATCGGCGAAATGTTCGGTATGGAACCGGGAACGATTACCACCGGCAAGATTGCCACGGCGCTCAAACGCCTCGGTTTTGACGCCGTATTTGACACCGACTTCGCCGCCGACCTCACAATCATGGAAGAGGCTTCGGAACTCAAACACAGAATTGAACACAACGGCACATTGCCCATCCTGACGAGCTGCTGCCCGGCGTGGGTGCGATTTATTGAAACCAATTACCCAGACATGCTGGACATCCCCTCCACCTGCAAATCTCCGCAGATCATGTTGGGAGCCATGGCAAAGACCTACTATGCGAAGCAAAAAGGCATCAATCCGGAAGACATCGTCGTCGTATCGGTCATGCCCTGTATCGCGAAAAAAGAAGAAGCGGCGAGAAGCGAGCTCTCACATGACGAACTGCAAGATGTCGACCTCGTCATGTCGACGAGAGAATTTGGCCACATGATGCAGTATACCGGCATCGAATTTGCCAATCTGCCCGACTCCGAGTTTGACCAGCTGATGGGTGAATCTACTGGTGCAGCCGTGATCTTCGGAACGACCGGAGGCGTCATCGAAGCGGCGGTACGTACCGCTTACGAATGGATTACCGGTGAAGAACTCAAAGATGTAGATTTCAAACAGCTTCGCGGCTTGGAAGGCATCCGCATCGCGAGCGTCGACATCAAAGGCCTGACGCTGAATATCGGAATCGCTCATGGTTTAGGAAACGCGAGAATCCTTTTAGACGGCGTCAGAGACGGCACCTACGATCTGCAAGCGATCGAGATCATGGCGTGCCCGGGCGGCTGCATCGGCGGCGGCGGACAGCCGTATCACCATGGCGATATGGAAATCCTGAAGAAGCGTCAAAAGGCGATCTATCAGGAAGACATGAACAAAGTCCTAAGAAAATCACATGAGAATCCGATGATTAAGCAAATATACGGCGATTTCTTAGGCGAGCCGTACGGAGAATTAGCCCATATGTTGCTGCATACTTCGTATTCACCGAAAGAAAAGATCTAGTATACACTAGAGAGTAGAAGTTTTATAGGACTTGAATCGAGGAGAGTCCGGATACCTCTTTGAGGCCATATCTTGGCCGAGCGGCCGTGAGCGTGCCGAGAAGAGGTGTCCGGGCTCGACGATATGTCATATCTATTTGTCATTACATAAAGAGGTTAATCATGGAAAATTATTTGGAACTGCAGGTGTCGGACTGCAGAAACTGTTACAAATGCATACGTCATTGCCCGGTCAAATCCATCACCTTCAGTGACCAAAAAGCCAACATTATTCCCGAAGAATGCATCCTCTGCGGGACTTGCTATATTAAATGTCCGCAACACGCCAAGAGAATTCGCGACGATGTGCCGATGGTCAAAGAACTGGTGCAAGACGGGCACGTGTATGCGAGCGTCGCCCCAAGTTATATTGCGCGATTTCCCGGCGTCAATATGCGGATGATGGAAGATGCCCTGGTTGCACTGGGCTTCGCCGGCGCCGCAGAGACGGCGGAAGGTGCCACGGTCGTGACCCATGCCTACGAAGACATTTTGGCATCCAAAAAGCAGGATGTCGTGATCAGCACCTGTTGCCATTCTGCGAACTTGCTGATCCAGAAAAAATTCCCGCACCTCATGAAGTTTATGGCGAAAATTTTGTCGCCGATGCAGGTGAGCGCTGAGCTCATTCGGGAGAAGCATCCCGAAGCCAAAGTCGTATTTATCGGTCCGTGTATTGCAAAAAAAGATGAAGCGGAGCAGTACAAGGGAATCGTCGATGCCGCTTTAACCTTTGATGAATTACAGTCATGGATGGACGAAAAAGCGGTGACGTTTGTCGAAAAGGAAGATCCGAAGCAAAAGGGCAGGGCGAGACTCTACCCCATCCCCGGGGGGATTTTGCGCTCGATGAAACAAGAAGACGGCTTCAGCTATATGGCGATCGACGGGGCTTCAAAATGCATCAAGGCTTTGACCGATATCGAGAACGGTGCGTTAACAAATTGCTTCATCGAAATGTCCATCTGCGAAGGCAGCTGCACCGGCGGCCCTGTGATGCAGGAGAATCGATACAAGACGGTGACCAATCAGATGATTGTGGATCAATTCGCAGGCCCTGAGCATTGGGAGATCCAAACCGATGTAACAGACAATCTGCACAAGACGATGAATATGCTCGCGATCGATTTGCCGGAGCCGACGGAAGAAGAGATATCTGCGATTCTGAAAGCGATCGGCAAGACCAAACCCGAAGACGAACTCAATTGCGGATCGTGCGGTTATAACAACTGTCGCTCGAAGGCGCTGGCAGTCTATCGGAAAAAAGCGGACCTCAACATGTGCTTGCCCTACTTGAAAGAAAAGGCCGAGAGCTTTTCAGATATCGTCGTCAACAACACGCCGACCGGCATCCTCGTATTGAACGAGCAGATGCAGATCCAGATGATCAATCCGACCGCGCTCAAGTGGTTCGGTTTGCATTCGGCGGAAGATGTGATCGGAACGCCTATGGAGCAACTCGGAGCGGTGGACGATTACGTCGAGGCGATGCTCAATGAGAAGAAATACAGCGGGGTTCAGAAATTTGATCGCTTCGGCATCGTATTGGAGGAAGATGTCGTCTACGACCCCAATTTTCATTTAATTCTCGTCAATTTACGAAATATTACGACGCAAGTGACACAAAAAGAAGCGCGCGACCGCATGACGAAAGAGACACTGGAAGTCACCGACCAGGTCATCGATCGCCAGATGCGCATCGTGCAGGAGATCGCATCCTTGTTAGGAGAGACGACAGCACACACGCAGGTCGCGCTGTCAAAACTGCAGGAGAGACTCCGCGATGAGTGACCTGTTTCCCGACGCGACGTGGGCGTCACTCAACAAAGCGGGCGAGACACTGTGTGGAGACCACGTCGAATTCGCGCGAAGCGATGACGATGCGCGGATTGCCGTGCTCGCCGACGGGATGGGGAGCGGCGTTAAGGCGAGTATCCTCTCTACATTGACCGCGAAGATTCTTTCTACCATGTTGTCACAGGGGATGACGATCGAAGAAGCGATCGATTCCCTACTGCGCACGCTCCCGATTTGCGAAGAGCGCAAAGTGGCCTACTCCACCTTTACGATCGCCATCATGCGCAAAGCGGGGAACACGACGCTGATCGAATACGACAATCCTAAGGCGATGCTCCTAAGAGACGGCGCGCCGTTTGCCTTGGAGCGTGAAACGGTCATCGTACAGAATAAGACGCTGCAAGTCTCCGAATGGACGCCGAAAGAAAATGATTTACTGCTTTTTTATTCCGACGGCGTGATTCACGCGAGCGTCGGAGACCGACTCAACTTAAACTGGGATATCCCGCAGATCGAGCAGTATATGTCCTTTATGTATATGCCGGACTACGATGTGCAGACACTGGTCGATATCCTTTTGAATCAATGCAATTCGCTATATGACGGCAAGCCGGGAGACGATACCACCGTATGCGGTGTCTTGTACCGAAAAAGGTGTCGCCTCAATATGATGATCGGACCGCCCTTTGACCCCGCCGATGACGATTCCGTCATTCGCGATTTTTTGCGCGCCGACGGTATGCATGTATTATCCGGAGGCACCACGGCCGACCTTGTCGCGAAACATTTGGGAAAGACGATCACCTGTGATCCGTTCGACTTGGAATCAGATGTTCCGCCGGTGTGTTATCTGGACGGGATCGACCTCGTCACAGAGGGCGTCGTCACCTTGAGCCATGTCGTGCAAACTATTCGCGAAGCGGTGGAGAAGAGAAACGGACCCCTACAACCGCTACGAGATAATGCTGCGGGGAAACTGACGCGACTTCTCGTCAATGCGACCGACATCAATCTATTTGTCGGATCCGCCGTCAATGTGGCACATCAGAATCAGGGGGAGAGCTTTACGTTCAGCTTCAAGATGAAGCAGATGGAGGAGCTGAAAGATCTTTTAGTCAAATTGGGAAAAAATGTCAACTTACGTTATTGCTAAGCTCTTGTCGCGCCCGGAAAAATCTTCTCGGCACGCTCACGGCCGCGACGAGCGGTCTATGCTACGTCCTTGGCGCTATCAGCATATGATGGCGCTTTTTCAATTCGCAAATTCCGCGCACTACCTTATCATGCGGAAATAATCTATAATATTAAGTAGAAGAAAGGGGTGAGTGCGTGCTTTCCACTCTTAATCAACAACAGCAAAAAGCAGTCAGTCATACGGAAGGACAAATGCTCATCTTGGCGGGAGCCGGCTCCGGGAAAACCCGTGTGCTGACGACCAAGATCGCCTATCTAATACGAGAGAAAGGCGTATCCGCCCACCGTATTCTCGCTATTACGTTTACCAATAAAGCCGCTCGCGAAATGAAGGAAAGGGTACAGTCGCTGATGCCCGAGGTCGATGTTGATCGCCTCTGGATCGGGACATTCCACTCAATTTGTGCGAGGATTCTCAGGCAGCATATCGACAAGATCGAGTACAATCGCAATTTCAGCATCTATGATCGAAACGACCAAAAGAGCGTGCTCAAAGAGGCGCTGAAAGAACTGGGTGAGACGGAGGAGTCCTTGGGCATCAAGTTAAACTCTGTAATCTCATCGATCAGCAACCACAAGAATCGTCGCATTTCACCGGAGGAGCTGGAAGCGAGCCAGCCCAAGTTCGGGTTTATGAAAGCCGTCGCCCAACTTTATCCGCTGTATGAGAAGAAGCTGAAGGAGAACAGCGCACTCGACTTTGACGACCTGATCTTGAAAGCGTTGGAGCTTTTCGACAAGTCGCCGGAGACTCTCGAGTCGTATCAACAGCGCTTTGAATACGTCTTTGTAGACGAATACCAAGACACCAACCGGATGCAGTACGATCTGATCAAAGATTTGTCCGCGTATCACCGGCGCATCTGTGTGGTGGGCGATATCGACCAGAGCATCTACAAATTTCGCGGGGCCGACATCAAAAACATCCTCGACTTTGAAAAGGACTTTCCCGATGCGGAAACCGTCATCCTGGAGCAGAATTATCGCTCGACACAGAATATCCTGACGGTGGCCAACACGATCATCGACTTTAATGTCGAGCGAAAAGAAAAAGTGCTTTGGACAGACAATGGAGACGGCAAGAAAGTTCGCTATTACCGGTGTCTGACGAGTGACGAAGAGGCGAGCCGCGTCGTTCGATGGATTGACCTCATGCGTTACGACGGAGTGCCCTTAAAAGAAATGGCGATCCTGTATCGTACCAATGCGCAATCGCGGTCCTTTGAAGAACAATTACGCCGGGAGAATATCCCCTATCAGCTGATCGGGGGTCTCAAATTTTACGACCGCAAAGAGATTAAGGATATCTCCGGTTACTTGCAGGCGATCGTGAACCCGGAAGACGGCATGAGTTTGCTGCGGATCATCAATACGCCGAAACGCGGGATCGGAAAGACCACGATGGACCGAATCTCCGAATGGGCGATGCAGATGAACCAACCGCTGCGCTTTGCATTGGAGCAAGCCGCAGCGATCCCCGAGGTAGGGGCGGCAGCCGTCAAGAAGATCGACGGGTTTTTAGAGATACTGAAAGAACTGCAGTCAGCCGTAGATACCGTGTCGCTGACGGACTTCGTCGTGATGGTGATCAAAAAGAGCGGTTATGAACAAATGCTCAAAGAAACCGGCATGTTGGAAGACCAGACGAGGCTGGAAAACCTGGAAGAGTTCGTCTCGTCGATCGCTGAATATGAAGAGCAAAACCCCGGTGCGACGATCGCGGAATACCTGCAGGAAGTCAGCTTGTACTCCGACGTGGACAAGACGGAAGGCCAGGAGGCGGGCGTATCGCTGATGACGGTGCACAGCGCCAAGGGGACCGAGTTTGATGTCGTCTTCGTCACGGGGATGGAGCAGGGGATCTTTCCCTCGCAGCGAGCTATCGACGAAGGTGAGCTCGAAGAGGAGCGCAGGCTTTGCTATGTGGCCGTCACTCGCGCGAGAAAAGAGCTGATTCTCACGTCCGCACAGTCCAGACGACAATACGGGGACTATCGTCAATCCATTACGTCCAGCTTTATCGACGAAATGGGCGATCATATACAGATCGAAGGTTCCACACCTTATGATGTGGAGATGGTTCCAAGACGAAGGGAGCCAAAAGATGACCCGCACGTGAAGCGATTTGCCGAAAAAGTGCGCGAGCGGGAAAAGCAACAGGAAGAGTCGCAAGGCCTTACTTTCCGCACCGGCGACAAGATCCAACACCCGAAATGGGGAGAGGGCATGATCGTCATGGCGCAAGATCAGCCGGACGGCGATCAGATTGTGACGCTGAGCTTTCCCGACATGGGCATCAAGAAAGTAAAGAAAAACAGCGCGAGGCTGAAGAAGATATGAAAACCGATGAAATGAAAGCGTTGATCGATCGGATCCGTATTTGGAACCGCGAGTATTATACATTGGATCAACCGACAGTCTCCGATGCGGAATACGACGAAGCGTATGATGCGCTCCGTCGCTTGGAAGAAGAGACCGGCATCGTATTACCCGATTCCCCGACACAACAGGTGGGTGGCGAGTTGCTGTCCGGATTTGCCCGCCACGAGCACATCTACCCGCTGTACAGTTTGGACAAAAGGCAGGACTTGGGCGGTCTGTCCGCATGGGTCGCACGCACGAGGTCGCTTGTGGCCGCGGCGCGAGCCGAGGATCCGACACTCCCGCCATTGGCCTTTACGACGGAGTACAAGTTCGATGGGCTGACGATCAATCTGACGTATGAGAACGGAGAATTAATACAAGCCGCGACGAGAGGGACCGGCGAATACGGTGAAGTCATCCTCCCGCAGGTGCGGACGATCCTCTCCATCCCAGCGAGGATCCCCTACCAAGGGCGGATCGAAGTCCAAGGGGAAGGGCTCATGCGGTTGTCGACCTTGGCGAAATACAACGAGACTCACGACGAGCCGCTCAAGAATGCGAGAAATGCCGTCGCCGGTGCGCTCAGAAACTTGGATACGCGCATCACGAGAGAGAGGCGTCTGATCGCGTATTTCTACGATGTGAAGGGAGAAAATCTATCCTTTGCGAATCAAATTGATTTACGCGCGTTTTTACAAGACAATGGATTTCCCGTGCACGCCTACTGTGCGCGCGTTGTGGATGAGGTGGCGCTGGAATCGGAAATCGAGAAAATTGACAAAGAGCGGCACACCCTGGACATATTGACGGACGGCGTCGTCGTCAAAGTGGACGACCTCCGTACGAGAACGCTGCTCGGCCACACGAACAAGTTTCCGCGGGGTGCTTTGGCCTATAAATTTGAGGCGGAAATCGTCGAGACGAAGCTCTTAGATGTGCAATGGAATGTGGGGCGCACCGGCAAGGTGACGCCTACGGCACTGCTTGCGCCGATCGACATCGGCGGCGTGACCGTACAGCGGGCGACGCTCAACAATTACGACGATATTGAGAGAAAAGAACTGTCGCTCGGCGCCACCGTTCGCTTGCGCCGATCCAATGACGTGATCCCGGAGATATTGGGATCGGTGCCGGGGGAAGGAGAGACGACGCCCATCGAAAAGCCGACCCTATGCCCGTCGTGCGAGAGTGAGCTCGTACAAGACGGCGTCCACCTTTTTTGCTTGAATTCGCTGTCATGCGAGCCGCAACTGGTGGCACGGCTAACGCACTACGCATCAAAACAGGCGATGGACATCGAAGGCTTGAGTGAAAAGACGGCCGCGTTACTTCTCAAAGAAAAAGATTTGCATGATGTTTCGGACTTATATACACTGACAGTAGAAGATTTACTGCAATTGCCCGGCTTTAAAGAAAAGAAAGCGCAGAATTTGTCCAACGCGATCCGGTCGAGCAAAGAACGACCGTTTCATCAGTTTTTGGCGGCGCTCGGGATCCCGGGAGTCGGGGAGCGTACGGCGAGAGATCTCGCACAAGCCTTCCCCGACATGGAGAGGCTTCGAGCGGCACAGGAGGACGAACTGGTGCAAATCCCCGATGTCGGAGCGATCACGGCGAAAGAGATCGTCACTTTCTTTTCGGATCAGCACATCAAGGGAAGCTTAGACAAGCTGATCGCCCACGGCGTATCGCCACAGTATTCTCAAAAGGAGAAAGAACAGCCGCTCGCGGGGGTCACGATCGTGATCACCGGTACTTTGTCCATGAAGAGAAAGGAGCTCGAAGAGCAGTTGCTGGCTTTGGGTGCTTCAGTCGCGGGCAGTGTTTCGAAAAATACGGACTATGTCGTTACCGGGGAGAATGCCGGTTCCAAACGGGATAAAGCGGTTTCTCTGGGCGTTCGGCTGGTTACGGAAGAGGAGTTGCCTGCGCTGTTGGCAGGCGAAAGGTTGGAATAGAATGATCACAAGAGAACAAATCATCAAAGTATACGATATGGCGATGCTCCATCTGCCGGAAGACAATATCGACGAAATCGTAGAGAAGTTTCAAACTCTCTACGACTTTGCGGCACAGGTGGAGGAAGTCGACACGGAAGGACTGTCCGTGTACGAGATGTCCGTTACGCATCCGTGTCCTCTGAGAGACGATGTCGTCAAGCCTTCCATGGACCGAGCGGAGATCCTCGCCAATGCAAAAGATACGGAGTTTGGCTATATCCGCATGAAGAAAACCGATGAGGAGGACGCCGATGTCATTTGATAGCGCCGTACGATTAATCGCCGACATGACCGAGGGAACGATCAGCTGTGAAGCGGTCATGGCGCATTTTCTGCAAAAAATCGAAGAGAATCAGGAGATCAACTCCTTTATCACTGTCAATCCGAACGCATTGGAAGAAGCCAAAGCGTTAGATAAAAAAAGAGCGTCCGCCCAACCGCTCGGCCGCTTATTCGGTTTGCCGATCGCGGTGAAAGATTTGGTGTTGACCAAAGGCTTACGCACGACTTGTGCATCCGAATCGTTGGAGGATTATATTCCGCCGTATGACGCGACCGTCATCGAGCGCATCAAAGCGGAGGACGGTATCGTCTTAGGCAAAACGAATATGGACGAGTTTGCGATGGGCTCCTCTTCAGAAACCTCGCATTTCGGGATTACGAAAAACCCGATTGACCCCACGCGCGTGCCGGGCGGCTCGAGTTCCGGTTCCGCTTCTGCGGTTCGTTCGGGCGAAGCGCCGATTGCCATCGCATCAGATACGGGCGGTTCGATTCGCCAACCCTCCAGTTACTGCAGCGTCTTCGGGTATTATCCGAGCTATGGAACGGTGTCTCGTTACGGGGTGGTTCCTATGGCCAACACATTGGACCAAGTCGGCGTCATCTCCAATCACGTGGAAGATGCGGCGCTGTTGGTTGATGTGATTGGAGGCGCTGACGAAAAGGACCCGACCTCACGTCCCGTGGAGTCGCCCGGCTTAGATCTAAGCGGCGCGTATTCCCTATCGGGCAAGCGCATCGGCTATCCGTCTAATTTGGGTGATTTTGACATGGACCCCGAGGTTGCGGAGAGTTTCCAAAGAGGGATCGACATTTTGAAGGAACAGGGTGCCGTATTGGAACCCGTCACGATTGAAACACTGACGTATGCACTACCCACCTACAATATCATCGTGACCTCGGAAGTGAGTTCCAATATGTCGCGGTACGACGGGATTCGCTTCGGGAAAAAACCGCAGGACTACACATCCAATGACGACCTGTATGAAAAAGCGCGGACTCGCTATCTGGGGGAGGAAATCCAGCGCAGAATCGCGATGGGCACCTTGTATTTAGGATCCGACTCGGATCAAAAACTGTATAAAAAGGCGCTGCTCGTACGAAGAAAACTCGCCAACGAGTTTACCGAGCTCTTTGAACAATACGACTTCTTTGTCACGCCGACGACGAATCATTTGCCGATTCACTTCGGAGAGCGCATTCACGATGCCATGGCGATGTACGATTCGGACCTGTTTACCGTGTCCGTCAATTTGTGCGGACTCTGTGCCGTGAGTATCCCGATGCAGAGGGGGTTAGGCGGCAGTATGCAACTCGTCGCCAATCGTTACGATGACCAAAATCTGCTGTGCGCCGCGCAAGAAATAGAGAGGAGCTTACGGTGAGCCTTACAACTTTAATCGGACTGGAGATTCATGTCGAGCTGTTGACCGACAGCAAGATGTTCTGCGGATGTAAGAACGCCTTTGGCGATCCGCCCAATACTAATGTCTGCGAGATCTGTTTCGGATTGCCCGGCTCGCTGGCCTCCATGAATAAAAAGGCGATCGAATACGCCATCCAGGCGGGATTTGCCTTCGATTGCAAAATCCGCGACCATTTTAAAATGGACCGTAAAAAATATTTTTATCCCGACCTCGTGAAAGGGTATCAGATCACACAAGACACACAGCCGATCTGCTATGACGGGTTTATCGAGATCGATACGGAGCATGGGAAAAAGCGCGTAGGGATAGAGCGCATTCATATTGAAGAAGACACCGGGAAGGCCATCCGCAACGAGGCGGGCGATATCTTAATGGACTACAACCGCTGCGGCGTTCCGTTGATCGAGATCGTATCTCGCCCGGATATGTCGACGGCAGACGAGGCGAAGGCTTTCTTGGGCATCCTGAAGTCGCGCTTGGAGTACCTCGGCATTTCCGACGTTAAGATGGAAGAGGGCTCCCTTCGCTGCGACGTCAATATCAATGTCGTGGATAAAGAAAACGGTGTGAAGACGAAGATTACGGAAGTAAAAAACATCAACTCCTTCCGCTCCGTCGGCCGCGCAATAGAAACCGAAGAAGTGCGACATACCGAGATGCTCAAAGCCGGCGAGTACGGCGTGAAAGAGACCCGCCGTTGGGACGATACCAAAAGCATGACGGTCCTAATGCGTACAAAAGAAGAAGGCAACGACTATCGCTATTCGGTGGAAGGCGACCTTCCCTATGTGACATTGCCAAAGGAGATGATCGCCGAAATCAAAGAGGCGATGCCGGAAATGCCTCATACCAAGAAATTGCGTTTTATGGAGCAGTACGGCCTAAATGCATACGATGCGGACAATCTGACCGGGAATCGCTCGTTTGCAGACCTGTTTGAAGAGCTGATGACGCATACGGACGACGCATCGGTCGCTGCGAATTGGATGCTCGGTGACTTTTCGCGCTATGTCAACGAGAAAGAGCTGCCCTACGAGAATTTGCCGATCACGATGAAGGATCTCGCTGATCTACTTGCACTGGTGAAAAGCGGAGAAATTCACTTGAATGCGGCGAAGAAAGTATTGCGCACGATGTTCGACGAAGGTGGAAAGCCCGCAGATATCGTCAAGGCGAAGGGGCTCTCGCAGATCACCGACGAAGGGGCGCTGGAAGCCATCGTCGACGCGGTGCTGGCAGAGAACCCGCAGTCCATTGAAGATATTAAGAACGGTAAAGACCGCGCACTCGGATTTTTGGTTGGCCAGGCGATGAAAGCCTCCAAGGGAAAAGGAAACCCGCAAGGCATGCGCGCGCTGATCGAAAAGAAAATCGCGGAACAATAGAGGAGAGCTATGGGGAACGGAAAACTGCCCAATGAAATCTTGAAGAGAATTTTGGAAGAGATCCCGACGATCCGGCGGGATGACGTGTTGATCGGCGCACAAATGGGAGTCGATACCGCGCATATTCGCTTTGGTGAAGAGATTTGTGTGCTTTCCACTGACCCCATCACCGGCGCTTCGGGCAATATCGGGCGCATCGGCGTCACGATCTCGGTGAACGACATCGCGACCTCCGGAGCCGAATCGGTGGCTCTTTTGCTGACGATCCTCGCTCCCGATGGCACAGATACGAGCGTGATCGAGACGATTCAAAAAGACGCCACGGAAACCGCCAATGCACTGGGCGTGCAGATTATCGGCGGGCACACGGAGATCACCGGCGCCGTCAACCAATGCGTGCTCTCCGTTGCCGCGATCGGGCGGTTAAAGATGTCCGAATGGATGGATGTCGAAAAGATTCGAGAAGGGGATCGCGTCGCGGTCTCCAAATCGGTCGGGTTGGAAGGCTCCGCCATCTTGGCGGAAGACCGCGCAGAAAAGTTGCGGGGGCATCTCACAGAAGAAGAGATACAGGAAGCGCGTCGTTATGTGGAGCAGATCTCCGTAATGCGAGAAGGTCGCATCGGCGCCCAACTGGGTTCCCAGTATATGCACGACATCACAGAAGGCGGGCTCTACGGGGCGGTCTATGAAGCGTCGCAGGCGATCGGCAAAGGGATTGTGATCGACGAAGCTCTCGTACCGATGACACCGGTAACCGAGAAGATTGCAAATGCCTTCGGGATCGACCCGCTCCGACTGATATCAAGCGGCAGCATGCTGCTCGTTTTACCGAAAGAGAATGAAGACGAGGCCCACAGGAAGTTCAAGGAAGCGGACATTCCGCTCACCTTTATCGGAGAAGTGCGCGGGGAGGAAGCCATCGTAGAAAAAGACGGCGCTCTCGTCCCGATCGACCCGCCCTCGCAAGATGCGCTCTATACGGCCCTGGGGCGCTCCGGCAAGCGAAAAATGGTCATCGCAACCGACAACCCGGATAAAGCGAAAGAACTGCGGGCGATCCTGGCAGCGCTACCGTATCTGGTGGAGACCAAGTCGGAAGCGGGGCTCGGAGATGTGGAGATCATCGAAGACGGTCGCACATTGGAAGAAAACGCGCTGATCAAAGTGAGAGCGC
Organism: uncultured Peptoniphilaceae bacterium; assembly: GCA_964510345.1. Taxonomy (GTDB): domain Bacteria; phylum Bacillota; class Clostridia; order Tissierellales; family Peptoniphilaceae; genus JAAYQA01. Next base: position 23,985 of record CAZEBB010000004.1, on the reverse strand, counting down.
TGGCGGATGCGCTACCGGATACGTATATCGTAGCGGATGATACCGGGTTGTTCGTGTCGGCATTGGGCGGTGCACCGGGGGTGTACTCCGCACGATTTGCAGGTGAACACTGCACGTATGATGACAACTGCAGTTTGCTCTTAGAGAAACTGGACGGCGTAAAAGATCGCGCAGCGTACTTTGAAACCGTAAGCGCGTTGCTCTTGCCGGATGGCTCGGCACATACGTTTAGCGGCCGCATCGATGGGACCATTACCACGGCGCGAACCGGCGAAAGAGGGTTCGGCTATGACGTCATCTTCAAACCCGACGGCTATGACCGCACCTTTGCGCAAATGGATGATACGGAGAAAAACCGGATCAGTCACCGCAAGCGATCACTGGAAAAAGTGGTGCGCTTCCTCGCGAATCACTAAGGTAGATGCGATGGAATCAAAAAAGATTCTCGTCGTCTCCGACACGCACCGCCGGATCACCGAAGTGATCGCCTTTCAAGAGAAAGACCCGCATGATATGCTGTTTCATTTGGGCGACCTCGTCAAAGACGCGAAGACCCTTGAAAAAGTACTGCACATCCCCGTGTTGTGTGTGCGGGGAAACAACGATTTCGCAGAGTACGAAACACCGGCACAGATCGTCGTGCCCGTGTATGGGAAGAGGTTCTTGCTGACGCACGGTCATATGGAACGAGTGGGTGCCGGTAGTGCAGGCGTATTGGCACTCGCAAAAGAAGAAGGGGCGAACGTCGCCTTGTTTGGACACACGCACCGGCGCTTCGACAGAGTCATCGACGGCGTACACATCCTAAATCCGGGAGCCGTATCAAGCCCAAGGGATGGCGTTCGATCGCTGTTATCGCTGACGGTTTTTGAATCGGGGAATCTCGATTTTCGCTTTATTGATGCGTAAACCCATCGCATCCTTGACTTGTAAACAAATTGTTGGTACAATACTTTCTAGCGCTTCCCGTAAGGGCGCTAGAATATGGTGGGTGTGGCCTAGTTGGTAGGGCGCCAGATTGTGGCTCTGGAGGTCGTGGGTTCGAGCCCCATCACTCACCCCAGTTTGAAGAAGGGACGTAAGGTCCCTTTTTCCTTTTTCTATGGAGATGATAAGATGAAACGGTGGCTGGGAATCGGTCTAGGACTCGCGATCGCGGGATATTTGTATAATCGGAATCAGACGCGGTCGATGCGCATCAAGTCGCCCGTCATCCCTATGGAAAACTTGACGGGAGAGATCCGTATCACGCAGATTTCAGATTTTCATAACAATCGATTTGTGGATCCGGTTGCCGTAGCCCACGAGGTTCGAACATTTTCACCGGACTTCATTGCCCTAACGGGTGACCTGATCTCTGAAGACGATTCTGATTTTACTCCGGCGCTTTCATTGGCACAGGAGCTCGTTGCGACAGAGATCCCGACCTACATGGTTGTAGGCAATCACGAGTCGCATAATCCCGATCGGGATGACTTGTACCGTGCGTTGGAGAGCATGGGCGTGTGTTTGCTGAGAGGTAGGACAGAGAATCTGTCTATACGTGGGCAAGAGATCGCGCTCAGCGGGATCGACTGCTTTGCCAGTCAGAGCGTATACGATGCCGTCATGCAAGGAGTCACAGACGACCGGTTTCATATTCTTTTGAGCCATTCGCCTTCGCATTTTCTCTCTTTACAGGGCTCTCGACCCGATTTGGTATTGAGCGGACATACCCACGGTGGGCAAGTGCGATTGCCGATCATCGGGGCGATTATCGTTCCTTCTCAGGGTTTTTTTGCGCCGATCAACAAAGGCGTGTACCGAATGGAGGATACGACTTTGTATATCGATAGCGGTTTGGGGAACACAAGGCTTGACTTACGTACCTTCAATCCGATACAATTTACCAATATGAGAATTGTCGCGCACCGGTAGCTCAATGGATAGAGCACCAGACTTCGGATCTGGGTGTTGGGAGTTCGAGTCTTCTCCGGTGTACCAAAAGCCACTTACATTTGTAGGTGGCTTTTGCCTTACCTTGAGAATATTTGACGGTTTGGCGGTTTCTGTTCTATACTAAAGCGACATAAAGAATAAAGTGAGGAAAACATGGGAAAGCTAATCATTCCGGATCGATATCGGTCCAATTTAGATATTGTCGGCACACAACGCGCGATCAAAGGACTCAAAGACTTTTTTCAAACCAATCTGGCACAAGCGCTGAACCTGAAACGGGTATCGGCACCTCTTTTCGTACCGCGCAATAGTGGCTTAAACGACAACTTGAACGGGATCGAGCATCCGGTGTCGTTTGATTTACACGCGCATATGGAACTGGGACCGATCGAGATCGTGCAGTCGTTGGCTAAATGGAAACGGCTGGCTCTTCACCAATACGGTTTCGAGATGGGCGAAGGCCTCTATACGGACATGAATGCGATTCGTCCGTATGAAGAAACCGACAACCTTCACTCGATTTACGTCGACCAGTGGGACTGGGAGCTCGTGATGAAATCCGATGAACGAAACGAGATGTATCTGCGCCGCATCGTGCGCAAGATTTTCGACGTACTCAAGCGTACGGAAGAGTTTATGGGATATACATATCCCGAACGTTACCGCAATCTCTTACCGGAAGAGATCTTTTTTGTGAGCTCGCAGGAGCTGGAAGACATGTGGCCCGACCTCTTGCCGGAAGACCGCGAGAATCGCATCACGCGCGATAAGAAGGCCGTGTTCATCGCAGGGATCGGGAATAAATTACGCAGCGGTAAACCGCACGACGGTCGTGCACCCGACTACGACGACTGGGATCTGAACGGCGACATCATCCTCTGGCACCCCGTATTGGATCGCCACGTGGAGCTGAGCTCGATGGGGATCCGCGTCAACTCTGAAGTCCTCAAAAAACAGTTGGCAGAGCGAGATGCCATGGACCGTTTGGCACTGCCGTTTCACAGCAAACTGGCCGCCGATGAATTGCCGCAGACGATCGGCGGCGGGATCGGCCAGTCCAGAATCTGCCTTTTCTTCATGCAGAAGGCACATATCGGAGAAGTACAAGCGGCCGTGTGGCCCGATGCGATGAAACAAGCCTGCGCCGACCACGGAATCCACTTACTATAAAAGAAAAGAAGCAAGCCATTACGCTTGCTTCAGATGCATCCATGTCTGTTCGTCGCGCCCGGAAAACTCTTCTCGGCACGCTCACGGCCGCTCGGCCAGGATATGGCCTCAAAGAGTATTCCGGACGCTCCTTATTTACGTAGATCAATAGAATCACCTAAAATATGAAGCAAGGCATTACGCTTGCTTCTCTTTTTTTGCCTTCCCGCCATAGGTATCACCGGCGGTTTCTTTTAAAAACTCAATTTCTTCCGGCGTTGATTCTCGCCCGAGATCGGCATTTTGATACGGATACCGACCGAATCTCTTTAGCACATCGATGTGCATCTGTTCAAATCGTAGCGTATCTTCAGAGTTGAGTGCTTCAAAATAGGGGGCTGCCTGTTCGTGAATCGCAAGTGACTCGGAATGCATAAAGGGCAAGAGGACAAATTTCTTTTCATCCAAGGTCAGTGAATCGTAGTCCGGGTGATTCACCGTCTCCTGTGCCAACACGACCGCCATACCGTCTTGCGACAACGAGCGGCGATCACTGCGCCACAAATTCCTTGAAAACTGATCCAAGACGATGATCTCCGCAACGCGACCGCGTATATCTTTGCGCCATGGAGCCAACAACCCGTCTTTCCCCTCTTCCCACGTCGTCAGAAAACGACTTCGGATTTTTTCGTCCAGTTCGGGGTCTTCCGCAAATTGCACCGGCACCACCTCCGGAGAAAACCAAAAGTCTAAAATATCTTGAAAGCCTATATCTGCCATATGACCACTCCTTTCATAGGATATAGGTACCCAATTTGACGGTGAGATGGGACCGGCAATAGTGAGAGGTGGTTCTTCTAGTGCGATTATACGATAAATAAGTGTTATGAATACATGAGAAAATCGAATTGTTAAGCATCTGCGTATCGTCTACAATGGATTCATAAGTCGAATGCACAGGAGGAAACAAAATGAAAAGAGCGTCATACATATTAGCTTTGTGCGTACTCGCACTTGGCGTGATGACCGCATGCTCAGGGTCTTCGGATCCTAAAACGGAAGCGGCAACGACGGATGCAACGGCGGCGACTGAGGTTGCCACGGGTTCCACGGGCAGCTACAAGATCGGTATCGTTACACCAACGTTAACGACATCCGAAGATGAGTTTCGCGGTGCAGCTGAGATGGTCGAAAAGTACCCGGATCAAGTGGTACACGTCACATTGCCGGAGAACTTTGAAACCGACATCGAGGGATGCATCTCCCAAATCACCGGCTTAGCCGACGATCCCGACATGAAGGCGATCCTCGTCAACTCCGGACAACAAGGCTTGCTGCCCGCGTTCCAAACGATCCGAGAAACGCGCCCCGACATCATTACGATGGCAGCCACGAACGATGACCCCATTCTCATGAATGAGCAAGTCGATATCTCGATCAATACGGACTGGATCAGAAGAGGGATCACAATCCCCACAAAGGCTCATGAAATGGGGGCCAAGACATTTGTCCATTATTCGTTCCCGACTCACTTAGCGTCGGCGACGGTTTCCGCTCGTAAAGATAAAATGAAAGAGACCGTCGAATCACTAGGCATGACGTGGGTCGAAGAGCTGACACCGGACCCGCAAACCGGTAACGGTCCCACTGCGATGTTACAGTTCTTGCGCGAAGATATTCCGAGAAAGATTGAACAATACGGAGCGGACACCAACATTTTCGGTTCCAACTGCCCGATGTACGATGTCATCTTGGATGAAGCATTCAAGCTGAAATTCATGGTAGCGGAGCAATGCTGCCCGACGCCGACGCAATCGTATCCGACCGTGTTGAACCTTGAAATCGCGCCGGAAGATCTCGG
>CAZEBB010000004.1:11731-18937 GCA_964510345.1 uncultured Peptoniphilaceae bacterium | reverse complement strand
ATCATATTTGATACGCCGAAAGGGATTCCCGAGAAACGGGTCCGAAAACCGATCCAGTATCGGACTTCAAACGGACCCGAGCGGGAGTCCCTTTTCATGAGAGGAGAGCGTGTTGCTGCAAATTCGGAAACTTTCAAAAAAATATACAAATGAATACGTTCTGACCGATATCAATCTACATATTGTCCCCGGGCAGATACACGGCATTATTGGAGCTAACGGATCTGGCAAGAGCACTTTTCTCAAGATACTGAACGGAGACGAATCGATCGCTTCAACCGGCGGTTACGACGGTGAAATCCACTTGGACGATCAGGCGATCCATATCATTTCACATCATGATGCGATTCGAAACGGGATCGCCATGGTCCATCAGGAGCTCGCCCTGTTGAATGATCTGTCCGTTGCATCGAACATTAAGATGAATCGCGAAAACCTCGTGTCATTGCCGCTCCCCAAAGGCCTGCATTGGGTCGATGACAAGGAGAACCAGAAGCAGGCCGCCGAGACCTTGGGGCGAATTTCCGTTGAGATTGACCCGAAAGAGATCGTCGATCGCCTTACGACGAATCAAAAGCAATTTGTGGAGATCGCGAGGGAGTTAGATAATGATCGCCTAAAGCTCCTCATGTTGGATGAGCCAACCAGTGCGCTGAATGTACGCGAGACGGAAAATCTGATGGCACGGCTTAAAGAGCTCGCCAGCCAAGGTTTGGCGATCCTTTTTGTCTCGCATCGGTTAGATGAAGTCGTCCAATTGTGTGACACCGTAACCGTATTTCGCGATGGACATCTGATCTCGACATATGATCGTCCTGCGTTTGATATCGAAAAATTTACGCTGGATATGATCGGAGAGAATGTCGTCAAGGCTCAGAAACGCATGAATTCAAGAGATAAGAAGACGTTGATTTCATTTCGCTACGATGAGGACGCAAAAGATGAAAAATCCGCCGACTTGGATGTCTTTGAAGGCGAGATCTTAGGCATCACCGGTCTAGCGGGAAATGGGAAGGAACGCTATTCCAAGTCTCTCATGGGATTGATACCGATGAAAGGCAAGATCCGGTTTGACGGGCAGCAGATCACGCCCGGGCAAGAAAAGAATATCAACCGCCACGGTCTGTACTATCTTTCGGACGATCGGGCGCGAGTCAGTTTGTTGCGCGAGTCGCCCGTATGGAAGAACATTGTCTTTGGCGCAGAAAAAAAACATCCCGAGTTTTTACGCGCTCCTTGGCTTAGAGGCTTGAGCCCCATCAAGCGAGACGTCGTTCAAAACTTCACCGAAGAGATGATTAAGGAACTCCATATCGTCACCACCGGAGCCGATCAGCGCGTAGGTGACTTGAGCGGCGGGAATCAGCAAAAAGTATGTATCGCCCGAGCGCTCACCATGGATCCAAAGGCGCTGTTTGTCGACGAACCGACGAGAGGGATCGACATATTCTCAAAAGAGGTGATCCTGAATTTGCTGTTGCAGATGAATGAAAGCAGAGGTACAACGGTCGTTATTACATCGGGTGAGATCGATGAGCTGATCCGCGTGTGTGATCGCATCGCCGTGATCTATGAGAACCGCGTGTTTGCGATTCTAGAGGGTCAAATGGATATCGAAGAGTTGACCTATGCCATGTTCGGGAGGGAGAGCCATGCCGTCTAAAAGGTTGAACTTGCCGCAATGGATTATCGGCGCGTACTTGCTCTTTTTGACAATCGCAGCGGTCGCGATCAAAATTCCCTTTACGAGCATCGTCAACGACGCACTGATTAAATGGGCGATGAACGGCGTCATCGTGTTATCGCTCTTGCCGATGATCAATGTCGGCGCAGGCCGAAACTTCGGTCTCTCCATCGGTCTGTCAGCAGGTCTTGTAGGGATTATCTTTGCTTTGGACCAAAAGTTTACCTCGTGGCAAGGGTTATTCATATCGACGATCGTCGGTGTTCTGACGGCGATCATCTTCGGCGTTCTCTATGCGAGAATCTTAAATCGCCTGAAGGGGAATGAAGAAATCGTCGGCACATTTGCCGGCTACTCGTTTATTCCGGTCATGAACTTGTTTTATACCTTCGTTCCCGTGACCAACCGCCAGATGCTCTTCCCGATCGGTGGGCAAGGCTTGCGGCCAAAAGTCAATCTCGAGCCGTATTTCGGACAGATCCTCGACCGCTTTTTGATGATCGAGATCGGTTCGTTTAGAGTGCCGGTAGGGCTTTTGCTGTTGTTCTTCGGCATCGCTTTCTTACTGTATTTGTTCTCGAAGACAAAGACGGGAGAAGTTTTCTCGGCCATCACAGAGAACGAGACCTTTGTCACGTTGTCTGGGGTGCAAGTGAATCGGTATCGTACCATCGGCATTGTATTGTCGACCGTACTTGCAGCCGTTGGGGTCATCGTGTATTCACAGAGCTACGGTTTTTTGCATCTCTATGACGGACCGTTTATGATGAGCTTCCCGGCGGTGTCCGCCATCGTCATCGGCGGAGCATCTGCGGGGAGAGCGACCGTAAAGCATGCGTTGATCGGATCCTTCCTTTACCAAACCAGTTTCTTGTTGTCCGTACCCGTCGCAAATGCGCTTTTAATCCCGGAAATGAGCGAGATCCTACGATCTATCATCACGAACGGAATCATTCTCTACGCATTTGTATTTGAAAAGAGGAGGAAGTGAGATGAAAAACCGAAAAAACTATATCGTCCCTCTTTTCTTTCTCATACTGGGGCTGGTTTCATTTCAACTGTCCGGCCGCAGTATTGTCTTTTTGTTGACAGAAGTGTACACGAGGCTCGGGAGAAATTTATTGTTTGTCCTGGGGTTGATCTTGCCGATTACCTGCGGGATGGGGATCAACTTTGCGATCATCGTCGGAGCGATTTCGACACAAATCGCCGTGGTCATTGCAATAGATTGGGGCATGCGGGGAGGCACGGGCTTTTTATTCGTCTTCGTACTGAGCACTGTCATGGCCGTTATTCTCGGACTGCTGATCGCAAATTTGTTAAACAAAGCACGCGGACGAGAGATGATCGTGTCGATCGTCGTGGGACTATTGGCGTCGTCTCTCTATCAGTTTCTTTTCATGGTATGCTACGGACTCTTTTTTCAGCCAAAAAACCCGGCTATTTTACTGGATCGGGGCATTGGCGTACGCAGTATGTTGGATGCCAACTTTTTAGGCGACTTCGTGAATCGCATCCTGCCATTCACGATTGATAACAAAGTGATGTCCTTTTTTCCGATGATCCTACTGGGCATCGGCATAGCAGCGACATACTACCTGCAGCACACGCGCCTGGGGCATCATGCGCATGCCGTCGGATCGAGTGAAACAACGGCAGAGAAGCTCGGCATCCGCACGGATCGCGTCCGAAAGTTTGCGATCATCGCGTCCACTTTGTTTGCCGCCTATAGTCAGATATTGTTTATCGCCGACTTTGGTACGATCAATGTATATACAGGCCATATGGGAATGGAGACTTTCGCTGCGGCATCCATCCTTGTCGGTGGCGCGACGCTCAAGAAGGCCAATATCGGAAATGCGATCATCGGAGTAATCCTCTTTCATGCGTTGTTTGTCACATCGCCGATGGCCGGTCAGAATCTGTTTAACAATCCCGCCGTTGGAGAATACTTCCGGTCGTTTATCGCCTATGCGACCATCTTGATCGCATTGATACTCAATATGCGACATGAAAAGAAGGTCAGGTTAGAAGGGGTGTAGCTGGTAAGGAACAAGTCTTAAATGGCTTGTTCTTTTTTTAGGCAAGTAAGCTTGGCAGGGTATATATCCCGTACAACTATGAAGTTTGTTGATAAGGAGAGAAGGATGAAAGAAGAAACGAAATATATAGCGGATTTATTCGTAAAGAACTACCACTCTTTACGAAAGGCATTTAAGTGGACCGATGAGATCGCGAAGAGAATGAGCGCGTATTTATTTGCGATCGAAGGAAAAGAAGTGGATATCGAGGCCATAAAAGCAAAGCGCCAGCTGATCAAAAGCCGTGTTGGGGCATTTTCGGCATTTCGGGGTACCTCGGAATTTTCTCTGGCGAGTTTGTTGGCGATTCATAAAGAGAGAGATGACCTTTTTGATCGCACCAAGATGATCTATGACCGCTTAAAACGAGAAAGGATGCGCAACTCTGACTATCTCGTGCTATCGGCCTATACGATCGCACTGCTTTCCAACGATATCAACGCAGATCAGGCCGTGCTCCGCACTCGTGAGTACTATCAAAAGCTCAAGAATCATCATTCCGTGCTTGCGGGGACGGACGATTATGTGACGGCCACGCTGGTTGGAGTCTCCTCAAAGGATATCGATCAGACGATTCTGGATACGGAGCGCCTCTATGAGATGCTGAAGAGTTTCGTGCGAGGTTCCTCAGGGGCACTCAGCTTAGCGCAACTGCTCGTCATTCAAGATGTACCCCACACGCAGATCGACCGATTTGAAAAGATCATCGCTCTGTTTCGTGAGCAGGGCTACAAGGTGCATCGTCAGCCCGGACTCTATATCCCCGCATTATTGATGGGAACTGCCGGCGATGAACGAAGTCTCGTGCAGTCCGTGATCGACGTGCACAATGCAATACGTTCCCAACCCGGGTTTGGCGTCATGCGCGTTTCACAGAACGAATTATTACTCTACGCCGCTTCCATCGTATCGACACAACAGAAGCAAAGTATCAATCCATCAGATACGCTGCCCGTATCGGCTGCCATCACGAGCGTTCTGATCGCACAGATGACGGCGATGATCGTAGCCGCTGTCATTGTACCGACGATGGTGTCGGCGAGTTCAGGGCAATAAAAAATTCTCCCAAGTGCGGGAGAATTTTTATATATCGATGTCCTAATAACTTGCGTCGGCACGGACTCTCTTGAGCATCATGACGAGCATCGTGACGAGGAGAGCGCCGGTGAGCCATCCAAAGCCTTGGCTAAATAGCGGGAGATGTTGGAAAGCGTCGACTAGATAAGGGACGTTCAGTACTTCGACAAGCGAGACGACCAATGCACCGGTGACGGCTGCACGGTATACGGTCTTGCTCTTGATTTTGCCACCGAAGAGGTTCAAGGCGATCAATACGATGACGGGAGGATATACGATCGAAAGGATGGGACCCGCATATTGGATGATGGCTTCAACGCCGAGAATGGAGAGCATGAAACTTACCACACAGGTGATGATGACGCCCACGCGATAGGGAAGTCGACCTTTGGTGAGGTTCTCGAAGAATTCAGCCGTAGCCGATACGAGTCCTATCGCTGTCGATAAGCAGGCAAGGGAGATGGCAAGGCCGAGGATGAGCGTTCCGGTCCCGCCCAATAGTTGCTGCACAATGGCGATGATGAGCTCCGAACGGTTGATATCGAGAGGGAAATTTGCGCTGGCAGTTGCGCCTATGTATGCAAGGCCGCCGTAGACGAATGCGAGCAAGATGGCTGCAAGAACGCCGGATAGAGCCGTTACTTTGATGATAGAAGGAGTGTCTTTATAGCCGCGCTTTGTAACCCCGGCAATCACTATGGTGGTAAATATGACAGATGCCAACGCGTCCATGGTTTGATAACCTTCCTGGAAGCCGTTGGTGAACCAAGAGCCCGCTTCTCTGAGGACCGGCGTACCGATCGGCGTCACGAATGCTTTAACGATGAGGATAGACAACACAGCGAGGAGTAAAGGAGTAAGGTACTTTCCGATATTGTCCACGACATTGGACGGATTGATGACGAAGAAGAACGTAATGGCGAAGAAGATCAGAGATGAGATCCAAGCCGGGCTGCCCGGCAATAAGGGGAGGACCCCAATTTCAAAAGTCGTAGCTGCGGTACGGGGAATCGCAAACAGCGGTCCGATACATAGTATGATAATAATACCTAAGACAGTGGAAAATTTCGGTGAAACTTTGTCAGCTAGATCTTCAATGCGCCCACCGGCTTTGGATGTTGCGATGACACCGAGAAGGGGTAGACCGACGCCTGCAATGAGGAATCCGACGATCGCAATGATAAATCGATTTCCTGACTGCAAACCTAAAAGGGGTGGAAAGATTAAATTACCGGCACCGAAGAACATGGCAAATAAGGCAAAACCTACTACGAGAATGTCTTTTGACTGTTTTTTCATCGATTATCTCCTTTGTTTTTATTCTCAAAATCGTTTGAGATGGGGTATTACGGACATCTTATCACACAATTTTTGCCTTGCCAATATCGTGCACGATATAATAATATATACTCATACAAAGATTTGTTCTCAACTGAGTAAAAGAATGGATCATGAATCATGCATGAAAAGCGCTATTTCAACGTTATCTTTTTTACAATGAACCGTGTATTCATTGAAATTCGGATATGATTGCACCGTGTTACATAAAATTAAATTTATTTCTCAATAAAAAAAGATTTTGATAATTACTGATACGATTCTAACAGGTTTTCCGATTCTAATAAACCGAGAAGGTTGGTAGGTTCACGTTTTGGGGCGGTTGATAGGCATAACGCGCTATCTATGCGATAATCATTTTATGAAAAAGAAATATACAGTCACAATACTTATTGGGCTCATCCTTTTGATCAGTCTCCTCCATTGGGGCAATACTTCAATTTCGATTACGGAGCATACAATTTCGAACGCGAAAATTCCCGCTGCATTTTCAAATGTAAGGATAGTGCAGGTGTCCGATGTTCACAACGATAGCTTTGGTATGGAACAACGCATCTTACTGGAGAGGCTGGAAGAATGCAAACCTGATTTGATCGTCATCACGGGCGACCTGATCGATTCATCCCGGACCCATGTGGATCCTGCGATGGACTTTATCGAAGGAGCTATCAAAATGGCACCTGTCTACTATGTACCGGGGAATCACGAAGCCCGCGTCCCTGAGGACTATCATGAGCTGAAAACCCGGATGGAGTCAGTTGGCGTACAGGTATTGGAGAACCGAAGCATCGCGATCAAACGTGGAGAGGAATTCATCTATCTGATGGGTGTGATGGACCCATTGTTTACTGAAGGCGTCAATATGGAGGGTAACTTACGCGCGATCGATACCGACGGCTCTCGTTTTCGCGTGCTCTTGTCGCATCGTCCGGAATACTTTTCATTATACGTAGAAGCCAACCAAGACCTTGTCCTAACCGGACATGCGCATGGTGGGCAGATCCGCGTGCCGTTTCTCGGTGGCTT
>CAZEBB010000004.1:0-11721 GCA_964510345.1 uncultured Peptoniphilaceae bacterium | reverse complement strand
AAACGACGATGGGGGTGAGCCGCGGGATTGGAAACAGTCTGTTTCCTCTGCGGGTGAACAATCGTCCGGAGCTTGTCGTCTATACCCTGAACGCGACGGAGTAAAGGGTCGGAGACTTCCTCATTTCATTTGCGGATGACAAATCCATAAATGCGCTATAATAAAGAAGTAAAGAGATCAATCAAAAGGAATTTCGAGATGAATCAAATAAAAATGGTGCAAAAATCTGATTATCAGATCGGTGCTCTGGATCACAAGAACGCTTTGCGATACCTGGGGATCGTAGGGGAAGTCCCGACCTCCACATGGCATGACATTGAGACCGCAGAGCAGAAGCTCCGCCCGCTATTACAGGGAAGAGCGGTATGGCGGATTTGTTCTATCAAAGAAGATGAGGAAGGCATATGGGCAGGTCCTCTTCTATTGCCCGGCGAAGACATCAAAGCGCTGCTACACGGCGCAAGAGAAGCGGTGCTTGTCGCTGCAACGATCGGCGCGCAGGTGGATACGCTGATCCGTCGTCTACAGGTGACCGATCGCACGCTCAGCATGACGGTCGATGCACTGGCCTCTTCCGCGGTGGAACAGGTAGTGGAGGATTGGGAGAGCCAAATGATCGAACAATATGCTGAGCGCGGACGGTTTCTTTCCGATCGTTTCAGCCCCGGCTATGGCGATATGCCGCTTTCGGTGCAAGGAGAATTTCTCAGGACAGTCGATGCCACGCGGCAGATCGGCTTGGGGAAGACGGCGGGGGATCTACTGACACCGATCAAGTCGGTGACGGCGATCGTCGGCGTATTTGATGAGCCGGTTGTATTACAAAGAAGGGCATGCGACAGTTGCCGCTTACAGGGGCGCTGCTCGTTTCGAGAAAGAGGAGGATACTGTGGGAAGAATTGATTTTTCAAACCCCATGCTGCTAGACGGCGCGATGGGTACGCAAATACAGCTACGACATCTGGATATTCACGATCGCCCGGAGCGATTAAACCTGACGCATCCGGACGCGATTGAAGAGATCCACCGCGCGTATGTAGAAGCGGGGTCGCAAATCATCTATACGAATACATTCGGTGCCAACCGCAAGAAGCTGGAGGGAACCGGTCTGACGCCGGAAGAGATCATCCCGGCGGCGGTGGCGATCGCTAAAAGAGCCGTTTCCGCGAGTGGATCTGAGGCGCTCGTTGCATTAGACATCGGGCCGATCGGTGAGCTGATGGAACCGGGTGGGGCGTTGTCGTTTGAAGAAGCCTACGAGATTGTGGCCGAACAAGTTCGCTTGGGTGCCGAAGCCGGTTGCGACGTGATCGCGATCGAAACGTTGACTGATTTATACGAAGCTAAAGCGGCGGTGCTCGCAGCAAAAGAAAATGCGGACCTCCCGATTGTCTTGACAATGAGCTACGAACTCAACAAAAGGACGTTCACCGGTACCTCCTTAGAAGCGTTGGTCGCATTGGCGGAAGGCATGGGGGTAGAAGCGTTTGGCCTCAACTGTTCGCTGGGTCCGGTGGAGCTGTTGCCACATGTACAGGAGCTGGTCACCTTGACGGGGCTGCCGCTGATCGTTAAGGCCAATGCCGGCCTTCCGGATCCTGTGACCGGTACCTATACGATTTCGCCTGAGGGTTTTGCGAAGGCTATGGGAGAGCTGTACGCGCTGGGCGTGCAGATCGTGGGCGGATGCTGCGGCACGGACCCGGCCTATATTGCCGCATTACGACAAGAAATTGCGAATCGCACACTCGGTGAGCGGACCGTGAATCCCGTGCCGTATTTGTGTAGCGCAACGGTCACCGTGCCGTTGGATCGTGCGCGTGTGATCGGTGAGCGCATCAACCCGACCGGGAAAAAGCGATTTATTCAGGCGATCAAAGAAAATGACGAAGCGTATATTCTCACACAGGCCGTGACTCAGGTGGATGCCGGTGCCGATCTCTTGGATATCAATGTCGGCGTCGCCGGTATCGATGAGGCGGCCGCCATGCAGCGCACGGTAAAAGCCGTGCAGTCTGTGGTGGATGTGCCGTTGGTGTTGGACAGCGGCAGCGCGGACGCCTTGGAAGCGGGGCTGCGCGTCGTGAACGGCCGTGCGCTCGTGAATTCCGTCAACGGAAAACAGGAAGTACTGGATGCCATCTTGCCGCTCGTGAAAAAGTATGGGGCTGCCGTTGTCGGACTGACACTGGACGAAAAGGGACTGCCGGAGTCCGCGCAAGAGCGGATCGATATTGCAAAGCGCATATTAGATGAAGCATTATCTTACGGCATTCCGAAAGATCGCGTGCTCATCGACTGCTTGACGCTCACGGTGTCAGCGCAACCGGAGGCGGCTGCGCATACGCTGGAAGCGATCCGCCGTGTCAAAGAAGAACTCGGCTTGCAAACTTTGTTGGGCGTATCCAATATTTCGTTTGGGCTACCCGTACGACCGATCATCAACCGGAATTTCCTGGCACAAGCCTTACAGGCGGGGTTGGACCTCGCCATCATGGACCCCAACGACGAAGGCATGATGGACGCGATGTTTGCGGATCACCTCTTGTCGAATCAGGATGAAGGGGCGGCAAGGTTTATCGAACGCTTCAAGGACCGCACGGTTGAAGGGACGAGTGTCCAAAAATCGGCGAGAAATACTCCGGAAGAAGCCACACCTCTGAATCAGAGGGATCATTTGACACAGGCCGTGCGCAAGGGCTTGCAGTCTGACTGCGCATCGCTCACCAGAGAGTTGCTCGTCACGATGGACCCGATGCAAATCATCGACGAAATACTGATCCCCGCATTGGACGAGGTGGGAAAAGCCTATGAAAAGCAGGAGATCTTTTTGCCGCAGCTGATCCGCGCCGCCGATGCTTCGCAGCAGGCGTTTGAGGTTATCAAGACGAAATTGGCCGAAACAGAAGATAAAGGCATCAACAAAGGGACAATTGTCGTGGCGACGGTACAAGGCGATATCCACGACATTGGAAAGAATATCGTCAAGATCATCTTAGAGAATTACGGTTTCAAAGTCGTGGACCTTGGGCGCGACGTACCGCCGAAACGAGTCGTGGAAGCTGCCCTAGAGCAAGATGCGCGCATGGTCGGACTATCAGCGTTGATGACGACTACCTTGGCGGCAATGCAGGAGACCATCCGGCTCCTGCGCGAGCGTGACATCCCCGTGCACGTCATGGTGGGCGGCGCGGTGGTCACTGAAGAATATGCGATGAGTATCGGTGCCAATTCCTATGCGAAAGATGCGAAGGCTTCGGCAGACATCGCACGCGGATACTTTGCTACAGAATAAGAGGATATATGAGAATCAGAGAACTATTAACAGGGAAGAAACCCATCCTGACCGACGGTGCAATGGGCACGTGGTATGCGGAACAAACGGGAGAGAGCTCCTTTTCTGAATACGCTAATTTGACGGATCCGCAGCGGATCCTCGCCATCCATCGCAGCTATATCGACGCCGGTGCGCAACTGATTCGCACCAATACTTTTTCTGCAAACCCGTTTACATTGCAGCTGGGGTGGACAAAAGTCGAAGAGCTGCTGGCGGCGGGGTATCGCATCGCCAAGGAAGCCGCAGGCATAGAGGCAGGCGTATTGTGCAGTATCGGCCCGGTGCCGGCGGAAGCAGATGGCGTCTCCACTTATGTACGGATGGCACGCTATTTTATCTCGCTCGGTGCGGAAGCCATTCTCTTTGAAACCTTCGATTCGTCGCACGACTTGCTGCAAGTGATCAAAGAGTTGCGTTCAGGCGGGTTCGAAGGGGTGATCGGCACGACATTTGCGGTCATGCCGGACGGGTTTTCTATGAACGGGGAGTCCGCAGCCAATTTGTTGCGGGACATGACGGCAGAAGTGGAATCGCAACCGGATTTTCTCGGCTTTAACTGCACGTCCGGCCCCTTGCATTTGCGCCGTGTGATCTCAAAATTGCAGATGCAAAACCTCCCCGTCGCGGTGCTCCCGAACGCCGGGTACCCGGCGACTTCGCGCGGCCACGTGCACTACGGGGGAACGCCCGCCTACTTTGCTGAAGAGATGCTCGAACTGCGGGACTTAGGGATCGACATCCTCGGCGGCTGCTGTGGAACGACACCGGAACACATCCGCGCCATGCGCGATCAGTTTGAAAAAACACCGCGAAAAAAGAGCGCCAATGTGCGCCTGCAGATTGCCGACCGACGGGATGAAGCAAAGAGCACGCAGGCGAACTCATTTATGGAAAAACTGGAGAGTGGCAAGCGGCCGATCGCCGTGGAATACGACAGCCCGCAGGTGGCCGACTTTCAGAAATATGCGCAAGGCCTGAAAGCGTACAAAGCGGCGGGTGTCGACGCGATCACCATCGCCGACTGCCCGATCGGCCGCGCGCGAATGGATTCCAGCCTCGTGGCGCTCTTGATCAAGAAAGACTATGACATGGAGGCGATCCCGCATCTGACGTGCCGAGACCGCAATCTCAATGCGATCAAAGCGCTGCTCCTCGCGCTGAACAGCCAGGGGATCTACAATCAGATCGTCGTCACCGGAGACCCGATCCCCACCGCACAACGAGACGAGATCCGCTCGGTCTTTAACTTTAACAGCGAAAAACTCACGCGGTTTATTTCGCAGATGAATCAGGAACTATTTGATGAGCCGCTGCAGACGTCTTGCGCATTTAACGTCAACGCTCCAAATATCAAAGCGGAATTGCGCCGCGCCCATCAAAAGGTGGAAGCAGGAGCCGTCTGCTTTTTCACGCAGCCGGTGTTGAGTGAACAAGCGCTTCACAATTTGCAAATGCTCAAGGATCAAGTGGATGCAAAGGTGATGGGCGGCATTATGCCCGTCGTGAGCGAACGAAATGCACGCTATATGATGAACGAGCTCTCGGGTATCGTATTAGATGAAAGCTTGTACAATCGGTATGTCGGGCTCGATAAAGAGGAGGCGAGTGAACTGGCTTATGAAACCTCGATTGAATACGCACGACAGATGGCGCCTTATGTCGACGGTTATTATCTGATGACGCCATTTCATCGGACGGATCTCATCGTGCGAATCGTCGAATGGATTTCACGATCGTTGTAAAATCCGTGGTTTTCCGCGAAAAAGTGGTATCTAATAAGCAATAGAGTCATCTAAACACGAAGGGGTGTGAGTTATGGCGGTTATTGATTACAAATGCTTAAACTGCAACGCTAAATTGGAGTTTAAGGCAGACCGGCAATTGTGGCATTGCGACTATTGTCAGAGTGAATACACGCTAGGACAATTGGAAGCGGCCTATGCCGACAGAGACGAAGAAGAGGCACAAGCTCACGGGCACCAGCATTCGCACGATCATGGACACATACACGAAGAGAAGGTGCGGACAGGCAGCGGGGAGCTTCTGGACGAGACGCAGATTCAGGAATGGCACTGTGACAATTGCGGTGCGGAGATCATCGGAGACGTAACGACGGTGGCCACTCACTGTGCCTATTGCGGCAACACGGCGATCATGCCGAAACAATTGGAGGGAACGTACCGGCCGGATGTCGTCATTCCCTTTGCCGTCACAAAAGAACAAGCGGAGCAAGCCTTGGTCAATCGGGTGAAGAGCCTGAAATACGTCCCCCCGTTTTTTATCGAAAAGAAACAGACGGAGAAACTGATGGGGGTGTACGTTGCCACTTGGTTATACGACACCGAGGTACACGCGCAGGCGAGGTTTAGCGCCGAAAATGTGTCGAAAAGCCGAAGCGGTGATTATGAAACGACCACTCGAAAGATTTATCAACTCGAACGAGAGGCGGACTTTACATTTACCCGAGTCCCCGTCGACGGTTCTCAAAAGATGGACGACACCCTGATGGAAGCGATCGAACCCTTTGACTATGACCGGTTAGAGCCGTTTAAATTGCCCTATCTGTCCGGATTTTTTGCCGACCGCTACGATGAAGACGCGGAGTCTCGAAGGGAGCGTGCGTTGGAACGGGTGAAGGCAACTGCCATCAAATTATTGCGAGAATCTGTCACCGGATATAATAATGTACAAATCCAGGACGAGGATTATCGCGTGCGGCAGACGAAGATCGTCCAGGCGCTCTTGCCGGTATGGCTCATGAGCGTGACGTGGGAAGGCAAGAACTTCCTGTTCGCCGTCAACGGGCAGACGGGAAAATTTGTCGGCGATTTGCCGCTTGATAAATCGCTGCAGATGAAGACCGTTCTCAAAGGCGTTGCCGTCGGTGCGATACTCGCGTTGATCGGTGGCTTCGTGTTCCGCTACTTTATGTAAGGAGGAGACCATGAATATGAAACGCATATCAACCATGCTCATCGTGTTGCTCCTGTTGATCGTTCCGGTGCAAGTTTTCGCCGCATCGCCCTATACCGAAAAACCGATTCTCAATTTACCGCCGCTGGATCCTACGGCGCCGCGTATCGTCGACGAGGCGAACCTCTATTCTGATGCAACGGAAGCCGAACTCTTAGAAAAGATCGGCGGTATTCGTGACACATATCAAAGCGATGTCGTGCTGGTCACCGTGCCGGCACTGCCCGATGAAAGAAATGTAGAAGAGTTTACAGACGACTATTTTGACTACAACGGCTACGGGATCACAGAAGATCGAAATGGCGTGATGCTTTTGATCGCGATGGAAAGCCGCGATGTGCATATTACGACGACCGGCAGCGGCATTCGAGCGGTCACGGACTACGGGGTCGACTATCTGTTTGATGAGATCGTACCTGATTTACGTGACGGCAACTATGACCGCATGGCACTTACTTTTGTCGACAAAGTCGAAACGCTTCTCAAACAGGCTGCTAAAGGACAGGCATACGACGTTTCAAACCCCGTACGCCCAACCCTACTTGAGTCGTTGACCTTTGCTTTTCTGGCAACACCGGTCGGTGCAGCTGTCGGCGGTGTGTTGGGCTTCGGCGCAATGAAAGCCGCAAGCGGAGCGCACCGAAATGCGGTGAAGCAAAGTTTCGCCACCAATTACTTCACGCCCGGGGCGGCGCTTTGGGCGGTCAATAACGACAATATGATCGATCAGCAAATTACAAGAAGAAAAGTGGCGGCGGCAACCGCCGTCCGAAGCAGCAGCGGAGGCTCCGGAGGGAGCAGTACGCATCGATCGTCCAGTGGGCAGTCACATGGCGGAGGCTCCAGAAAGTTCTAGTGTAACGCATGGAAAATTATTTCGATTACATCCGATGGCGTGGAGATCTTCTTTTTTCGCAGGATCCTCTCAACGAAGTGGATGCCTGCATCCTCTGCGTAATCAGCTATTTGGATTGGAAAGACATCGTGCCGTCATTGCTCGAGCGAAAAACCGTCTCGCTCCGTGACGCGGCTTTCCTATACCAGGAGAAGTGGAAACACCAGTCGGAGAACAATTCCCCCATTGTCGAATTCACGGAAGAACAGCAGGCGCTACTGAGTGAAATCTCGCGTGCGCCCAGATTCTCCGACATACAAATCGGCGGGTATCTCGTACGAAGAGAGTACGAAGAAAGTCAACAATTTGCCGGTATCACGTACTTCCCGGGAGACATGGGAAATGAGACGCCGGACTTTGTCGTCTGCTATCGCGGTACGGACAATTCGGTGATCGGGTGGCGGGAAGACTTTCAGCTCCTCTACTCCGTGCAGGTGCCGTCGCAGGAATCAGCACGAGAGTATCTGGCACAAGTGCTGGAAAAATACCCCGGCAGTTGCGTCGTCGCGGGTCACTCAAAGGGCGGAAATCTCGCGGTATATGCGGCTCATCAGATCTGTGAAGCCAATGAAGCGCGCCTGCTGCAGATCTACAATTTCGACGGTCCGGGTTTTGAACTCGCCGAGTTCCCCGATTTCTCACATCCCGTAGAAGAGAAGATACTGAATATTCTGCCCAAAGAAACGGTGGTCGGCGCATTGTTGCCGCTGATCGGTAAGAAACGAATTGTCGATGCCGTGAAAATCGGCGCGCACCAGCACATTCCGAGCACGTGGACCGTCGAGGGGTGCCGCTTTGTCGATGGGCAAAGGGGCGAATCGTCCATACTGGCACAAGAGATCGTTGAAAAATGGCGTGACGAAGTGTCCTTAGAAGACCGCGAGAGTTTGGTGACCGTCGTGTTTGACATGATCGACAAAGGCGAAGACACCCGCTTTTCCGATGCGCTGGCGATCAAGAACCTGCTGCAGACTTTGTCGCAGAAGTACCCGGCGCTCGACAGAGACGTGCAGGGGAAATTGAAGGAGCAACTGCTTCTTCTCAACACGATCGCAACGCAGACCATCGGTGAAAATGTAAAAGAGCATTTTGAACAGGTATCAGGCAGTTTGCGCGCGTACTTTGACACGGGAAAAAAGAAAGAATAACAGAAGCTGTGGACCGGATTTCGGGTCCGCAGCTTTTTCTTTTGACGGGTAGGGTTTTATAGGGAGATATGGTAGAATGTGATTGTAAAATTGATGTAAAAATCAGGTGAATTCTGTCTGACAGAGAAACGGAAGGATTTATGACATTAGGATTTAATGAATTTCTACACTTGTTATCAGGAAACCCTGCGCTGATCGTCACCGTTTTACTTACGCTTGGCGTCATTCTGGTCAACGGTTGGACCGATGCTCCTAACGCGATCGCAACGTGCGTATCCACTCGGAGTATGGGCGTGCGCTCCGCCATCATCATGGCGGCGATCATGAACTTTTTCGGCGTACTGGTCATGACATTGGTCAATGCCACCGTCGCGCAGACCATCTTTAACATGGTCGACTTCGGAGGCGATGCACATGTCAGCCTTGTCGCACTGTGTGCGGCGATGGTCGCCATCGTCATCTGGGCGGTGTCGGCGTGGGTGTTCGGCATCCCGACGTCTGAAAGTCACGCGTTGATCGCCGGGTTGTCCGGTGCAGCGATTGCCATGCAGGGCGGTTTGTCGGGGATCAACCCGAGTGAATGGATGAAAGTCATCTATGGATTGGTGCTTTCCACCGTGCTTGGCTTCGGCTTCGGCTGGGGCGTCACACGGATCATCCAGATGGTCTTTAAGAATATGGACCGAAGAAAATCCGCAAACTTCTTCCAAATGGGGCAAGTTGGCGGCGCGGCGGCGATGGCATTTATGCACGGCGCGCAGGATGGACAGAAGTTTATGGGCGTCTTCATGCTGGGCATCGCGCTGTCAAAGGGGGACGCGAGCACGGGAGTATTCGTCTTACCGATTTGGCTGATGATTCTGTGCAGTGCCGTTATGGGCTTTGGAACGAGTATCGGCGGATACCGCATCATCAAATCCGTCGGGATGGACATGGTGAAACTGCAAAAATACGAAGGATTTGCCGCCGACACGGCCGGTGCGTTGTGCCTTCTCGTATCGTCGTTGTTCGGGTTGCCTGTTAGTACGACACACACGAAAACGATCGCCATCATGGGCGTCGGCGCATCGAAACGGCTGACCAATGTGAACTGGGGCGTTGCAAAAGAAATGGTCTACACCTGGATCCTCACCTTTCCGGGTTGTGGGCTGATCGGTTATGTTATCGCCAAGATCTTTATACGGATATTCTAGAAAAGCGGGGGACACGATGAAAGTACGAGAAAAAGACATGAACTATTTTGATGCACTGTCCGGACTGGCGGGGTATTCACAACAGGCGGCTAAGTATTTCGACGAGATCTGCAGTACATATCACGCGGAATCCATCGGAGAACATGTGGAAAAAATCCATGCGATTGAGCACGAAGCCGATGTCAAGAAGCATGAAATGATGCGGAAACTGGTCAGGGAATTCATCACGCCGATCGAGCGCGAAGACATCATCCAACTGGCACACCTGATCGACAATGTCACCGACACGATCGAAGATATCGTCCTTGGCTTCTATATGTTTAATGTTCAGGAGCTCCGCCCGGATATTATCGAATACGCGAAAGTTATCACGCACGGAACGGAAAAAGTACACGAGCTCATGGCGGAGTTTAAGCACTTCAGAAAATCCAAGAACTTGCATGAACTCATCGTCGAGATCAACAATCTCGAAGAAGAGGGCGACCGCTTCTATATGAGAGCGATGCGTAATCTGTATAAAGAAGAAAGCGACGGAAAGCAAGTACTTATCTGGACGAAACTCTACAATCGTATGGAACGCGCGTGCGACGCATTTGAGGATGTCAGCGAAGCGATCGAAACGGTCTACATGAAAAACTATTAGAAAAGCGAAACCGGCCAAATCGGCCGGTTTTCTTATGCCCTCTTCGCGTGGAGCTCCGCGATCTTCACGATCACCTCAACCGCTTTGCGCATGGCGCTGACAGGGATCAGTTCGTAGCGGCCGTGATAGTTGTAGCCGCCGGAAAAGAGGTTCGGCGTCGGAAGACCCATATAAGAGAGCCTGGAGCCGTCTGTTCCCCCGCGAATCGGCACGGTAAACGGAGTCACGCCCACATCAATCATCGCCTGCTCAGCGAGTTCGACAATGTGATAGACGGGAAGGATCTTCTCTCCCATATTATAGTAGGAATCGCTGATCTCAACCTTGACGCGGTTCCCGTACTTGTGATTGACATAATCCGCTGCCTTTCTTACGAGCTCTTTTCTTCGCTCAAAGCCTGCGGCATCAAAGTCGCGGATGGTGATCTCCATCGTATACTCCTCGACATTACCTGTGGAGTGATGCAAGAGAAAATACCCCTCGTAATTTTCCGTGTGTTCCGGACGTTCGTTCTGCGGGAGCATATTCCAAAGTTCGATCCCAAGAAGCTGCGCGTTGATCATTTGGTTTTTTGCGGTTCCCGGGTGAATGCTCTTTCCTTGGATGCTGATTTTTGCGGTTGCTGCATTGAAGGACTCAAAAGTCAGTTCGCCGAGGGGACCACCATCCACCGTATAGGCAAATTCAGCGCCAAAGCCTTCGACGTCAAAGAAATCTGCACCGCGCCCGACTTCCTCATCCGGCGTAAACCCAACCATGATATCGCCGTGCAGAATCTTCGGGTGGTCGACCAAATACGCGATCGCATCCATGATCTCTGCCACGCCGGCTTTGTTGTCCGCGCCGAGAAGTGTGGTGCCGTCCGTGGTGACGAGGTCTTCGCCGACAAGTCCCGCAAGCATCGGGAAGTCTTTCTCTTTCATGATGACGGTATCCGAGAGGGCGAGGTCGCCGCCTTTATAATGAAGGATCTGTGGCTGAACATCTTTTCCGCTAAAGTCCGGAGCCGTATCCATATGCGCGATAAACCCGATCGGGGCGATTTTTTTGTCCGTATTGGCGGGAAGTCTTCCATAGACATAACAGTGCTCGTCTAATCGAACCTCTGCGAGCCCTAAGGCTTCTAATTCAGCCTTTAAGACATGGGCTAAATCAAATTGCTTTTGCGTGCTGGGGACATTGTCTTGATCCGGTTGACTCTGCGTATCGATCTTTGCATAACGGATCAATCGCTGTTCAACAGTTTCAAATTGTGGCATAAGTGCCTCCTTTAGTTTTCTTTCATTATACTATAAGGCACGAGACTTTATGAGTTGAGATCAACGAAAATGCGATAAATCAACGCTTATGGCATCAACACAAAAATAAAAAAAGAAAATCGCAAAAAAGAGTTGACAGAGGGGTAGAAAGTTGGTATAGTGATCAGGCTGTCACTTTGACGGAAGCGAGCTTCCGAAAACGGTGCGTAAAGAGAATATAAAGAAAAAATAAAATTCGCTTGACAAACCGAAAAGTGGTTGCTATACTAATAG
>CAZEBB010000003.1:78057-98633 GCA_964510345.1 uncultured Peptoniphilaceae bacterium | reverse complement strand
ATTTTTCAAAAAATATTTGGTTTCTTAGGATAAGTGCTTTAATATTTATGCTGACGTCCTTTGTTTTCTCTTTTTCAAAAAGTTGCTACTCTGGAGCCTGTGTTTACTTTGTTTTTGGGGCTTCTTACTACTTTTTTGATGTTATCTCCAATCATGAAAGTTCCACCGCAAGACATGATTTTGTCAAACGACATATATTTAGGCAAGTTGTCTAGATTGATTCCACCTGTTGGCATAAATCGCACGTCCTTATAGGGTCCACATAACGCTTTAATCGTTGTAAGTCCTCCATAAGGCTCGGCGGGGAAAAACTTCATCGTTGTAACTCCCAAATTTCTCACCATTTCCAACTCGCTCGGTGTAACGATACCTGGAATCACAACTACGCCTTTGCTTAAGCAGTGTTGAATGACCTTCGAATTTGTACCGGGAGTCACGATAAATTGAGCACCTGATTGAATCGCATCTTCTGCTAAGACCACGCTGGTAACCGTTCCTGCCCCAATTATCATTTCAGGAAATTCTGCTCGTAAACGAGAAATCACTTCGCCCGCATTTTTCATTCGGTATGTGATTTCTGCAGCTGGGACACCACCTTTGATGAGTGCTCCTGCAAGTAGTGAGGAGTCTTCCGTTTCGATTTCTGAAATCACCGGCATAACACCGATTGAAGCAATACGATCTAATATTCTATCTTTCATTTTCTGATAGTCTCTGCATATCGCTTAATTCTACGCATACCTTCAATAATATTTTCATCGGATGTCGCGTATGTCAGTCGTATATAACCTTCTCCAGCATCACCAAAGCCCGAGCCGGGAACTGTAACAACTCCTGTCTTTTGCAATAAATCAGTGCAAAACGTCTTTGAGTCAACACCAAATTCTTTGATATTAACAAAAGCATAAAATGCTCCCTTTGGTTTTCGGATAGACATTCCTGGCACTTCATTTATAAGTGAGCAAATAAGATCTCTGCGGTGTTCGTATGTTGTTCGCATCTCTTCAACATCTGACATGCAATGCTTTAGCCCTGCAACAGCTGCCAATTGACTTGGTGCCGGCAAGTTTGAAGCTCCATTCTCATGCAGTTTCGTCATTTGATCGATGATTTCTTCATTTGCAATAGCGTATCCGATTCTCCAACCTGTCATTGCCAACATTTTGGAAAACCCCGAAATATAAATAATTTTCTCCGTGAGACCTTCAAATTCAGTGAAGCTTGTAAATCCGCTATCAGTATAAACTAATCGATTGTAAATTTCGTCAGCGATCACAAAAATATCTTTATCCGCTAACAAACGATAGATTTCCTGATAGCTTTGACGGTCTATTACCGCTCCGGTTGGATTAGAGGGGGAGTTGAGTATGATACACTTTGTTTTCGATGTTATCGCCTTCTCAATATCGGCAGCTTTCACAATAAAGTCATTTTCTTCAAGAGCTGGGACAGTGACAAGCTTCGCTCCAGTCATGGCAACCTGACCGAAATAATTAGGCCACGCAGGGGTAACTACAATAACTTCATCGCCCGGATTGCATACAGTAAACAATGCTAATTGGATTGCTTCCGTTGCACCACATGAAATCATAATCCGCTCTGGATTCGGGTGTATGTCGTCCTTGTGATATTCTGCCAGTGCTTCTCTAAGTTCAAGAATTCCACGATTTGGAGTGTAATGAGTCAGCCCCTTTTTCCAATACTTACACGCTTCGTCAATAATCCGATCTGGTGTAATAAAATCTGGTTCACCTACAGTAAAACGAATCGTGTCTTCCATTGTCAGAGCTAAATTGAACATCTCTCGGATCGCAGAACCACTCGTATTCCTTACGAGATTTGATAATTCCATCTGCAACATTCCTCTCTTTCATTGATTATTAACTTAGTTGTACCTAGGCTCCTAAATATGCCTCACGAACTCTATCATCTGCTAGAAGTTCTTTTGCCTCTCCCTCGATCACAATACGGCCGGTTTCAAGAACATAGGCTCTAGAAGCAGTTTGAAGCGCTAAAAAAGCATTTTGCTCGATCAATAGAATACTCATGCCCGTTTCATTAATTTTTTTAATGATTCGAAAAATATCCTCAACGATAATCGGCGCAAGACCCATAGAAGGTTCATCAAGTAATAACAGCTTTCCTTCTGTCATCATTGCTCGTCCTAAAGCGAGCATCTGCTGTTCTCCTCCTGAAAGCGTCCCTGCCAGCTGCTTCTCCCGTTCTTTAAGTCTTGGAAAAATCTCGTACACATTGCTTAGACCTGTTGAAATACGTTTTTTATCTTTAATTAGGTTTGCCCCCAGCATCAAGTTCTCTGTTACTGTAAGTCGCGGAAAGATTCGCCTACCCTCGGGAACATGAGCGATACCTTCGGCTACGATCTTATGGGGTTTCATTTTCGTTAGTTCTTTTTCTTCAAACAGAATTGTCCCCGATTTCGCACGTTCTAGTCCAGATATGGTTCGTAGAATCGTCGATTTACCTGCCCCATTCGATCCGATTAATGCAACAATTTCGCCTTTTTCGAGATGAAATGAGACACCCTGAACCGCTTCGATAGCTCCATAAGATACATATAAGTCTTTGACCTCAAGCATTGACATGTTGATACGAACCTCCTAAATACGCCTCGATAACTCTCGGGTCTTTTTGGATTTCTTCCGGAATTCCTTCTGCGATCGTTTTGCCAAAGTCCAGCACCTTTATCCGGTCAACAATCGGCATGACAAAGTTCATATGATGCTCGATTAGAATGATTGTTAAATCGAATTTTGTGCGAATTTCCTTAACTAATTTTGACATCATATCTTGTTCAGCAGTTACCATGCCCGCTACTGGCTCATCGAGTAGTAGCACTTTCGGCTCGGTCATTAGCGCTCGAACAATTTCCAGCCTTCTTTGCTCTCCATATGGTAGGTTTTTTGCTTTGTAGTCAGCTTTTTCAGCTAACCCAAACATCTCTAAAATCTCCATCGCCTTTATGTCGAGTTCTTTCTCAGTTTGAAGCATATCAGGAGTTCGAACGAAACTTGAGAATAACGAAACTTTATTATGCATCGTATGAGCCATCTTAACGTTATCAATCACTGAAGCTTCGGAGAACAACCGAATATTCTGAAAGGTTCTAGTGATTCCATGCGCTGCTAATTGATAGGGCTTCATCCCCACCACATCGTTCCCGTTGATACTAATCGAACCTGTCGTCGGTTTATAGATTCCTGTTAGCATATTAAAGACGGTTGTTTTGCCTGCCCCATTTGGTCCGATAATCGCGATCATCTCTCCCGGTTCCACTTCAAGATTAAAATTATCTACCGCCTTCAATCCACCAAAGACTATCGAAAGATCCTTAACCTCTAAGATGCTCATTTCTTACCACCTCTATCGTTATTCTTTCCCTTGCTCAGGCTACCAGCCGCTTTACTTTCCTCTAGACCATACAAACTCGAACGCGGTATCGTCAGGAATCGAAGCTCTTTACCCCCGGTCAGGCCATTGGGACGATACAGCATAACGAGTACCAACAAGACTGAATAGAGGACTAAACGCCAATTCGCTAGAAAACGCAATACTTCAGGCAATGCTGTCAAAATAACAGCTCCAATAATCGAACCCGTAAGCGACCCACTTCCACCGGCATATAAATAAATCAAATAGTCGGAGGACTTTACGAAGCTGAAAGAATCAGGCTGAATAAACGAAACAATATGAGCGTACAGCCCACCTGCAACTCCTGCGATAAACGCTGCGATACAAAATGATATTATTTTAAAACGAGTAGTGTTTATTCCCATCGAATCGGCAGCGATTTCATTATCACGGATCGCAATGAAGGCTCTACCATAAGGAGAATAGATCAGATTACGAACTAAATATAGCGTGATCACAACAAAAAAGAGAACCCACGCTAAGTTTGCATAATTGGGGATTCCGATCATTCCTCTTGCTCCACCGATCGGCTCAATCAAACGCAGGAATGCGCGTACGATTTCTCCGAAGGCTAGTGTCACGATCGCTAAATAGTCACCCTTAAGCTTTAACGTAGGAAGGCCAATAAGTAGCCCAATGATTGCTGCGACTATACCACCAACTAATAATCCTAATAGAAATACTGGGATCTGCAACGCAGGTGCTACTTTTGTACCACCAAAAAGTAATGTTGTTACTATCGCAGCTCCATAAGCACCTAACGACATAAACCCAGCATGCCCAATACAAAACTGTCCGGTAAATCCATTGATCAGATTTAGGCTCACTGTCATAATGATATTTACTCCTGCAAACATCATGATTTGCACGTGATAATTGTTGACAACCCCCATGTTTCGAAGTAGCGACACAACAATATAAAGTGCAATAGCAAGCAGAATCGGGTAAAACTTTTTTAGTATTTTCTTTAGATCCATCATCTTACCCTACACCTTCTCAATAACGAACTTGCCCATAATCCCGGCTGGCTTAACTAATAGGATTACGATCAAGATAATGAATCCAACTGCATAACCTAGGTTAGAGTTTATCGCTGTAGCAAAAATTTCCGTAATGCCCATAATGAAGCCACCCAGCATAGCTCCTCTGATGTCGCCGATGCCTCCTAGAACCGCAGCAATAAACGCCTTTGTTCCCAGCCAAGATCCCATATAGACCTCTACTTGCGGATAAATGCTAGCATAGAAGATTCCGGATGCTGCGGCTAGAGCTGCTCCTACGAAAAACGTCAACGAAATAATCGTATTTACATTAATTCCCATCAAGGATGCAGCGTCCTTGTCCATACTGACAGCACGCATTTGACTTCCAAGCCTTGTATGGTTGACAGCTAAATAGAGTAGGATCATCAAAATAATTGAAAGAGCAATCATAATGATCTGTGTCGACGTGATTTGGATGCCTCCAAGATTAAACGTTGCAACCGGAAACAATTGAGGAAACGGGCGAGGGTTCGGCCCAATAAAACTCAACGCTCTGGGGAAGTTTTGAAGGAACATCGACACACCGACAGCCGTGATGAGAGCCGTCATTCGAGGTTTGTCACGTAACGGTTTATAGGCAATCGCTTCAACACCAACTCCGATAAGCCCAGTTGCAAACATTGCGATT
The DNA here is from genome assembly GCA_964510345.1 of uncultured Peptoniphilaceae bacterium. Classification (GTDB taxonomy): domain Bacteria; phylum Bacillota; class Clostridia; order Tissierellales; family Peptoniphilaceae; genus JAAYQA01. The sequence goes on along the minus strand of CAZEBB010000003.1, from coordinate 93,530 downwards.
AAAATGATCACACTAACAATAATCAGCGATAATGTACTTGATCCCCCGTTTTGTTGAATAAAAAATTGAGTCACAAAGTAAGTTCCCAGAGCACCCAGCATAAGGAAATCACCGTGAGCAAAGTTAATCATACCGACAATTCCATATACCATCGTATATCCCAATGCCAATAGTGCGTAAACACTTCCAAGTTGAAGCCCATAAATCAGTAATTGGATAAAAGTTTCCATAAATAAGTACCTCCAGAAATTTACGTCAAAGCCGCGCCAATCCTACTGGCACGGCTTCTCGTAATATTTGATCGCGACCGTTATGGGTTGATCGTCGTCACATAATCAGGCTTTCCGTTCTCGTTATACATGAGTACGGCAGCACCTTTGATCGGATTGCGATCCAGGCCAACTGTTAGCTTTCCGGAGGGTACTTCTAAGTCTTTAATCTCCGCTAAAGCATCACGAACGCCTTGTCTGTCAATTGTTTTAGCTGTCTTAATTGCTTCGAGTACCATTAAAGTGGCTTCGTAGGAAAGGTCTGCGTTCGAGTTCGGGTCCATACCATACGCATCATTAAAGGCTTTTACAAACTTTTGGGCAGCTGGATCAGTACTTTGGGCAGAGAACGCTGAAACAAATGCTGTGCCTTTGATGTTTTCATGTCCTGCTAAGTCCGCAACTTCCGGAGAGTCAGCTGAATCTCCACATACGATTGGTGCGGTAATCCCCATATTCCTTGCCTGCTGAACTTGTAGCGGAATCTCAGTGAACATATTCGGAATTATGACTACTTCCGGATTTGCTTCTTTGATTTTGGTCAACTGAACATTATAATCCTTGATATCAGAACCTGAGTAAGCTTCCTGAACCAAGATTTTACCGCCAAGCTTTTCAAAATGCTCAACGAATGAATCGCGAAGCCCTGTGGAATACGCATCAGCATTGTTATAAATAATCGCTGCAGTTTTGTATCCTTGATCCCATGCATATGTTGCCATAACCTGTCCTTGGAATGGGTCGATGAAGCATGCTCTAAACAAATAGTCTCCTATCTCAGTAACTGCCGTGTTGGTAGTAAAAGTTCCTACAGCTGCAACACCAGCATTTTGCGCAATTGGTCCTGCTGCAAGAATCGCTTTGGACATGTCAGGACCAACAATTGCGATGACATTATCCTGATTGATTAATTTCTGGTAAACGTTCGTGGTGATTTCTTCCTTCGCTTCGTTATCCTCATATACAAATTCGATCGGATATCGTTTGTCACCTACCAACAAGCCACCTTCTGATGTAAGTTCATTTTCCAGTAACTTAACGCCATTAACAATGTACTTTCCTGCGGTCGCTCCTGTCCCTGAAAGTGGTGCAACCACACCAATTTTCAATGTTTCACCTGTTGCTCCATCAGAGCTTGTTCCTGTCGAAGCGGTTTCATTCGTAGTAGCATTTGAACCAGAGCACGCCACTAGAGTCAGCATGAGCGCCGCAATCAACAGAGTAAGTACCTTTTTCAATGTACGTACCTCCCCTATAGTATTACAAAGCAGGAACCCTGCATTTGCACAAACCCTGAAATCGTTCCACATTGTAGAACGTCGTTTCACGATTTTGTTACTTGGTATTATAGCATAGTGCAAATCGGTATGCAATACATTTTGTTCTGTTTTTTTCGTTTGTTTATTCACGATATGCTGTCAACAATTATATCTCTATATTCAATAAATATCTTTACTTAGCGATACATTTGCCTTCTTAGTTATTAAATGATAAACTTAATCAGATAACTCTCAGATATCTTATACCACCTTAAAGAAGAAAGGGAACTATGGAAAACACACGTGTTCAAGTCTTGGATCGCGCTTTGGACGTCATCGAACAGCTAGCCTCAACAGAAGCCGGCTTAACAATAGCGGAATTAACCGCTCGTACTGGATTGCCTAAAAGTACAATCCATAGAATCCTAAGTACTTTCGTCAACCGAGACTATATCGACAAAGACTCTGATACTTCCGTATATTCATTAGGTCAGAAATTCGTCGAGATTGCGAGTGTATATTTAAATAGCATCAGCATTAAAACAGAGGCTCAGCCTATCATGCATGAACTTGCTACTACTTTTAGCGCCGTATCTTACCTAGGTGTATTGGACAAAAATGAGGTTATGTACCTCGAAAAGGTTGAACAATTCCAAAACTTCCGCTTTTATACGCAGATTGGTAAACGAGAACCCCTCTATTGTACCGGTCTAGGCAAAGTCTTGCTCGCTTCACTTAATGATGAGAATTTTTTTCATATAGCGAATCAACTAGAATTTACAAAATGGACGTCTAACACAATTACATCGATCGACCAGCTTTTTAAGGAAATCAAGATGGTAAGGAACAAAGGCTATGCTATTGACATCAATGAGCATGCTGATAATAACAGTTGTCTAGCGGTTCCGATTTATGATTACACTAAAAATGTGATTGCCGCTATGAGCGTGTCTGCGCCAAACTTATTAGAAAATTACAATGAGCAGGTTTTGTTTGCAAAGCTTAAGTCTTCCTCTGAGGAACTCTCGAAACGCATGGGATATACTCCCCTGCAACCATAATAAAAGTAACAACTTTAGCCGTGAGCATATCAGCTTTTAGATATGCTTTTTTTGTGCTGAGAAACGATTGACAGCAGTACTTTCCCGCGATATACTAATTTCAATTTATACGTTCCAATATGCGGAACGTCATTTCATAATTTGAAGGGAGAATTTCGAAATGTCTGTACGTGAAAAAATCATGAGCAAGAAAATTATCGCAATCTGCCGAGGGATTTATGGAGAAGATCTAATGCGCCTTGCAGAAGCTCTATTTACGGGTGGAATACGCTTGATCGAAGTAACTTACGATCAAAAGGACCCCGATCATCTCACGAAAACACCCGCAGCAATCGAGCTTTTAAAACAGAATTTCAGTTCTATGGAGATTGGCGCTGGTACGGTAGTAAACCTTTCCCAGTTATATGCAACAGCTCAGGTTGGCGGGACCTTTATCATTTCACCTAATACTGATGAAACTATAATTCGAGCAACCAAGTCTCTGGGATTAATCTCTATGCCTGGCGCAATGACCCCTTCCGAGGTTTATGCTGCCTATTCTTACGGTGCAGATTTCGTCAAACTCTTTCCCTGTAATGATCTTGGCCCAAGCTATGTTAAATCGATTCGTTCTCCTTTAAATCATATTCCTCTTATCGCAACCGGAGGTATCAATTTATCAAATTTGGAAACTTACTTATCTCTTGGGATGGTTGGTGCTGGAATCGGAGGGAACTTATGTGACAAGAAATTAATTAAATCGGGTGATTTTTCAACCCTAGAACAAACTGCAAAATCATATGTGGAGATTGCGGCTCATTTCTGATGTCAGCACTAGCATGAAATAGAGGAATCCTCTATGGATTCTGCATCATTTCAAAATCAAGTACAAGGAGGATTCTATGAACCCACGGATCATTGCTATTACCGATTGCGATCACGCAACAATCAATGAAGAATTGGCTGTATTTCAGTCTCAATCAATCAAATGTAAGCTTTTTCAGTGCAAAACAGAGACTGACTTAATCAGCTCCATAGCTGATTATCCAGTTGTTCTAAATCAATATGCCCCATTTACAAGGCAAGTCTTCGCCTCGCTTCCTAACCTACGACTAATTGTGCGGTATGGTGTTGGTGTAAACAATATCGATCTCGAGGCTGCTAATGATCACAGCGTAATCGTATGCAATGTGCCTGATTATGGTACGCAAGAGGTTGCTGCTCATGCGCTCGCATTGAGTCTAGCTTTATTGCGAAAAGTATCCTTGCTTAATGAGTCCGTTCACAAAGCAGAATGGGATTACACTAAGAGTATTCCTATCCGAAGATTAAAAGACTTAACCTTTGGCATTGTAGGAATTGGAAGAATCGGATCTGCCTATCTGGAAATGATAAAACCCTTTGGAGGCAGAATAATTACAACTGAAATCTCTAATCGTTCTACTCCCAAAGGAGTTGAAATGGTAACTTTCGAAACACTTTTGTCTGAATCCGACATCATTTCAATTCATACCAATTTAGAGACCTCTAGAAATTTATTCAATTTAGAGTCATTTCGACAGATGAAAAACAGCTCCTATCTTATCAATGTCTCACGGGGTGGCATTGTCAATGAGAAAGATCTTGCTTACGCTTTACGCGAGGGGTTAATCGCTGGTGCAGCGCTCGATGTCATTGAGAACGAGCCAATTGATAAGAACAGCTCACTAATTGACTGCCCTAATCTTCTTCTGACGCCGCATGTTGCATGGTACTCAGAAGAAGCATCTTCTGACTTGAAAACAAAAACAGCAGAAGAAGCAGCACGTTTTATCAACAACGAACCTCTTAAAAATATTGTTAATCTATAGAAGATAAGGAGACCTACTATGAAAGGAATTGTCTATAAAGGCCTAAAAAATGTCGAATACGAAGATTTAGATATACCTTCTATTCCTGATGGATGGGCGAGAATAAAAGTATCCCATGCTGGAATCTGCGGGAGCGACCTCACTATTTACCTAGGAAATCATCCACGCGCAACTGCACCTCTTGTACTAGGGCACGAGTTTTCCGGTTACCTTGATTCCGATATACCGGGAATCAAAAAGGGTACGCTTGTAACCGGGAATCCGTTATTGTCTTGTGGACACTGTAACGCTTGTCTTTCCGGTAATTCTCATGTTTGCCAAAGTTTAGAACTGCTTGGGATTGATTGCAACGGTGGAATGGCAGAGTATATCATTGTCCCAATTGACAAAATAATTCCAGTTCCAGAGAATATAAGCCCCAAATTAGCAGCTTTCATCGAACCGATTGCCGTTTCTGTACATGCTGTACGTACTACAAAGTTCCTACCAGGCGACAATGCGTTGGTTTTTGGAGCTGGAGCAATAGGACTGGCTACCGCGCTTACGCTACGCGAATTCGGCGCAACCTCTATCGTGATATGTGAACCTAATCCCTCAAGAGTACGTCTAGCTACCTCTCTCGGATTTGACTGCGTACTTTCTTCGGAAAATGTTTTAAGCGATTTACTAAGAAAGCAAAAAGATGGTTTTGATTATGTCTTTGATTGTGCCGGTCATCAGAGCGTCGCCGATATTTTACCTGATATTGTCAAAATCCAAGGGAAGATTTGCATTGTAGCTGGCTACAAAAATCCTCCTTCAATGAATTTCCAAAAAGGTATGTTTAAGGAATTTTCGATTCAGTTTGTTAGGGTATACCGCCCAATAGATTTTGACATTGCGTGTCGATTAGCTGTACAACAGCCTTTATATGAAGAGCTAGTTAATTACGTCCTTCCACCTGATAAGTGTAAAGATGGATTTGAGGTAATGTCCAACCCAAATGATGCTGTCAAAATTATGTTTGAATTTACGTCAGGAGCTAAAAATGAATCTATTCAGTATTGAAGGAAAAACTGCAATCATCACTGGCGCGAGCCGTGGTATCGGAAAAGCGATCACTCAAGGATATGCTGAAGCAGGTGCAAACGTCATTTTAGTTGCTCGAAATATCGACTCGCAGTTATTGGAGAGCTTAAAAAATCATGGAATTGATGCAAAGTTCTACCCGTATGACTTTTCAGATCCTTCAGGAATTCCAAGCTTAATAAAGACGATTATTGCTGAAAACAAAAAAATTGATATCTTAGTCAATTGTGCTGGCACGCAGCGTCGAAATGACAGTATCGACTTTACTGATGAAGATTGGGATTTTGTCAATAATGTGAACTCAAAAAGTGTATTTATTATGTGTAGAGAAATTGGTAAACATATGATCGAAAACCGATATGGCAAGATTATCAATTTCGCATCTTTATTATCCTTCCAAGGCGGTTATCGAGTTCCGGCTTATGCTGCTAGTAAAGGTGCAGTTCTTCAATTCACTAAATCATTAGCCAATGAATGGGCTTCGTTGAATGTCAATGTCAACTGTATCGTGCCAGGATATTTTGATACTGAGATGAACAGTGCTCTTATCTCCGACTCAGTTAGAAATGAACAAATACTCGTACGTATTCCGGCCAATCGATGGGGCGTACCTAATGATATAGTCGGTACGGCGATCTTTCTCGCAAGTCGTGGTTCCGATTACATTCATGGCATCAGTATTCCTGTTGATGGTGGCTGGTTAGGGAGATAATCCTTCTTTTTCGCCTCCTTATCTGGGGTATAATGAACCTATGATCCCAAATACAGGAGGTATTATGAAGATAAATGACGTGATTCACGGTTTTCGGATCACCGACATCCGAGACGTGGAAGCGCAAAAGAGCACAGCCATTGTGCTGGAACACGAAGTGACAAAGGCGAAAGCCATCAAGATTTTGAATGAAGACAATAACAAAGCCTTCGGCATCGGATTTCGCACGCCCCCGAAGAATTCGACGGGTGTTGCGCATATCTTAGAGCACTGCGTCCTCAGCGGAAGCGACAAGTATCGGACGAAAGAACCCTTTATGGACTTGATCCAAGGGTCGTTGCAGACTTTTTTGAATGCGATGACCTTCTCCGACAAGACCATCTACCCGATCGCGAGCCGCAACGACACCGACTATCACAATCTGATGGATGTGTATTTGGATGCGGTCCTACACCCTCTCGTGCTGGATAAAGAAGAGATCTTTCGCCAGGAAGGGTGGACGCTCAATTTACATGAGGAGCTGACATACAACGGCGTCGTCTACAATGAGATGCGCGGCGCGATGTCGGCGGCGGAAGAGCAGATTTTAGAGAAAGTGAATGAGGAACTGCTCCCTGACACGATCTACCGCTTCAACTCCGGGGGCGATCCTTACGAGATTCCCGCGTTGAGCTACGATGAGTTCAAAGAATTCCATGCGTCGTACTACCATCCGAGCAACAGCATCGTCTATTTCTACGGCGACGGCGATTTAGAGAAAGAACTCGCCCACGTACAGGAGTTTTTCAGCGAGTACGACTACCGCGAAGTCGACTCGTCCATCGATGCGCAAGAGCCGTTCGAAGTCCCGCATCTGGCGGAGTTCCCCTATTCCGTTGCGCTGTCTGATGACACGGAAAGCAAAGATTATCTGGGCATCTGCTACGGCATTGGGCGCTCTACGGTGGCAGAAGATGTCTATATGACGAAACTCATGGAAGAGGTATTGATCGATTCAGCGGCATCGCCTCTAAAAAAAGCGCTGCTCGATGTCGGCCTAGGCGAGGATTTCTTAACCCCGTACAATGACGGCATGCATCAGGTTTTCGGCATCATCGCCAAAAACACGGAAAAAAGCCGCATGGAGGAGTTTTTGACCATCGTGCGCGATGTCTTTGCATCCATCGCGGACGAAGGGGTCGATACGGAACTATTGGAAGCCAGCCTCAACAAACTTGAGTTTTCTTTGATCGAAGGCCCACCCTCCAGCGCCAAAGGCGTCATCCAGTACATCCAAGTGCTCAGCAGCTGGCTGTACGACGGCGACCCGCTGTTGACCCTGGACTTTACCGACTCGTTTGCCGCATTCCGAGAAAAAATTAATCAAGGCGCGCTGCAAAACTTCATCAAAGAACGCATCTTGTCCAATCCGCACTGTGTCGAGATGATCGCGACGCCGGTACCCGGACTCTTTGACCAAAAAGACGCCGAAGTGCGCGAAGCGCTGGCTGCTAAGCTTGAAGCGCTGACAGGAGAAGAAAAAGATGCCTTACAAGAGCAGACGAAGACGCTCCTGGACTTCCAAAATGCGGAAGATACGCCGGAAGCCAAGGCGACAATCCCCCACCTTTCGCTCTCGGATTTATCGCCCACGGTCGACCGCATCCCGCAATACGAAGAAGAGTATCACGGCGCGACGCTCCTTCACAACGAAGTCTTCACCGGCCGCATCGTTTATTTGGACATCGCGTTTGACTTGCGCCACCTCACGCAAAGCGAGTTGGCGGAAGTTTCTCATATCGCCTCGTTCCTCTCGGACTTGGATACCAACCAACGATCCTACGACCAGGTGTCCAACGCGATCTACCGATCGATGGGCAGCTTGAGCATCGCACCTGCGGTTTTGGAAGATGTAGAGACCGGCGAGCCGCTACCCAAGCTGATGGTCAGCGCAAAGTTCTTCTCTGACAAACAAGCCGATGCGATGAAGATTCTCGCAGAAGTCCTCTACCAAACGAAAATCTCCGACAAAAAGCGCATCAAGGAAGTCCTTTTGGAAGACCGCTCCACGATGGAGATGAGCCTCATCCAAAGCGGGCACGCCGTCGCGATGCAACGGGTGCTCTCCTATGTGAGCCTCGCGCCTTCCCTGCAAGAAGAGATCAGCGGGTTGGACTCGTATTTTGCACTGCAGGAGCTCTTGGCAAATTACGATACCTTAATTGACGAAAAGCTGGCACAGTGGGAGACCCTCTACCGCAAGCTCTTTACAACCGAAGGCTTGTTCATCGGGGTCACCACGGAAAAAGAGGTGTTTGACCAGTTGAAAGACGGCTGGCAGTCTCTCTTGGCCGATCTTCCCGATACACTTGGACCCAATCAGCACTATGTCCGAAAAGAGCGCAACAAAGAAGCGTTCTTAAGCGCAGCGTCTGTCCAATACGTCTCCAAAGGCGCCAATCTGAAGGCGCTCGGCTATGACTACACGGGCGATATGAGCGTACTCACCAATCTCTTAAGCATTGCGTTTCTACACCTGAAGATCCGAGCGATCGGCGGCGCGTACGGCGCAGGAATCTCCATCAGCCCGAAGGGATTGCTGGCGACCTACTCCTATCGCGACCCGCAACTGCAGCAGACGATCGACGTATATGACGAGATGGACGCGTTCCTCTCCGAGCTTTCGCTGTCGCAAACGGAGCTGGAAGATGCGATCATCGGCACGATCAACCGCTTTGACCCGCCGATGTCGGCTCGCCAAAAAGGAGCCTTCGCCTTCAACAACCGCTTGACGGGCAACAGTTACGACCGCGTCGAAAGCTATTTGAAAGACGCGCTGGCGACAACGGACGGCAAACTCCGCGCTCATGCGCAGATGCTGAAAGATGCCATGGCGCAGGATTATCTGTGTGTCTTAGGAAACGAGGAAAAGATCCGCGAGAGCGAAGATCTATTTTCCAACATTATCCCGTTGGACTACAAGGCGAGAGTGAAAGAATAACACTTTATCGGTTGACTCCGGTTTTAAATTTCGATATACTGTTCACATGTAAAACCGATGCACAGAAAGAGTATGTACGGATGCGGCAAGCAAAGAGAGTTGCGTAACGGTGAGAGCGCAGCGTGAGGCACCGGACAGAATGGATCTGTAAGGGCAGGACGAAAGAGGACACTCAAGTAGCACCTGACGGGAACTCCGCCCGTTATCCATGGAGCGCATATGATCGTATGCGAACGAGCGGGCGCGTATGCGCCAATGAGGGTGGTACCGCAGAAGCAACGGCTTTTGTCCCAGATGATCTGGGACAAGGCCGTTTTTTTATCGCCCATAATAAGGAGGAGACACCATGAAAATTCCACACAGACTGTACTTAACTGAAGACCAAATCCCCACGCAATGGTATAACCTGCGTGCCGATATGAAGGAACAGCACGACCCGATGCTGAATCCCCAAACGCTCCAGCCCGCAACTCCGGAGGACCTGTACCCCGTATTCTGCGAGAAATTGGCGCATCAGGAGCTCGACAACGAGACCCGGTACGTGGACATCCCCGAACCGGTATTGGAGATGTACAAAGTCTTCCGCCCATCTCCTCTGATCCGCGCCTACAATCTGGAGAAATTGCTCGACACCCCGGCCAAGATCTACTACAAATTCGAAGGCAACAACACCTCGGGTTCGCATAAGCTCAACTCGGCGATCGCCCAAGCGTACTATGCGAAAGACCAAGGCCTCTCCTCCCTCACGACGGAAACGGGCGCGGGGCAATGGGGCACCGCACTCGCCGAAGCCTGCGCGTATTTCGGGATCCCCCTCACTGTTTATATGGTCAAGGTCTCTTATGAACAAAAGCCGTTTCGAAAGGCGATCATGGAAACCTTCGGCGGGAGCGTCATCCCGAGCCCGAGCGATACCACAAAGATCGGTCGCCTGATCCTTGAGCGCGACCCGAACACCGGGGGCTCTTTGGGCTGTGCGATCTCCGAGGCTGTCGAAAAGGCCGTCACCACCGAAGGATGCCGCTATGTGCTGGGCTCGGTGCTGAACCAGGTCGTGCTGCATCAGTCCGTCATCGGATTGGAGGCAAAGATCGCCATGGATACGCTCGGCGAATACCCCGATGTCGTCATCGGCTGCGCCGGTGGCGGCTCCAACCTGGGCGGCCTCATCGCCCCCTATATGCAAGACAAGCTGACCGGCAAGGCCAACCCGCGTATCGTCGCCGTTGAACCGGCATCGTGTCCGTCTTTGACCCGCGGCAAATACGCCTACGACTACTGCGACTCCGGAAAGATCACGCCACTGGCTCGCATGTACACGCTGGGTTGCGAATTCGTCCCCTCGTCCAACCACGCCGGCGGGCTCCGCTACCATGGCATGAGTCCGATCCTGTCGAAGCTCTATCACGACGGATACATGGAAGCTGTGGCGGTAGAGCAGACCAAAGTCTTTGAAGCGGCGACCGCTTTCGCTAAGTGCGAGACCATTCTCCCCGCCCCCGAGTCAGCACACGCGATTCGCGCGGCGATGGATGAGGCGATTCGCTGTAAAGAAGAAGGCGTAGAAAAGACGATTCTCTTCGGCCTCACCGGCACCGGTTTCTTCGATATGACCGCCTACACCGCGTACAACGAAGGCCGCATGTCGGACTATATCCCGACCGACGAAGAACTACAGCGCTCGTTTGATCTGCTACCCAAAATCCCCGGGATTCAGGAATAGTGTAACAGCCCCAAAATTCAGGGGCTGTTATTTTCCCCTCTACTTTTCCCCGTTTCTGTGATACGATGGAATCGAAACATCATACCTTTGGAGGGATTCCCATGTCGCACAAAATGAAACGCTTTATCTATACAACTTTCCTGTCCTGCTTAGGCGCGGTCATCTACGCCATCGGCATTAATCGATTTTTAGTTCCGATGGGGTTCTTTGCCGGTAGCCTGACGGGGATCGCCCAAATCGTCAACGACCTCCTGCACAAGATGCAACCTTCGTTGCCGGAACTCACCGGTGCGATCCTTTTCGCCATGAATATTCCCCTCATGATCTTATCGTTTAAGGCGATCAACCGCCTGTTTTTCGTTAAGACGATTATCACGCTCACCCTGATGACCTCGGCGATGCAGTGGATCCCGTCCGCACCGGTCGAAGGCCTCACAGACCCGCTCACCGCGATCCTCGTTGGCGGCTTGATCGCAGGTTTCGGCGCCGGACTCAGCTTGCGCGCCGGCGGCTCGGGAGGCGGTGTGGACATCCTCGGCGTCTATGTGACACAAAAAAAGCCGGGCTTCAGCGTCGGCAAAGTCAGTTTGGCTATCGGGCTCATCGTATATGCGTACTCATTGTTCAGCAAACCGCTCACGGTCGTCATCTACTCTGTGCTGTTTACTTTTATCTACTCGAAGACGGTCGACTACACGCATCACCAGAATATCAAGACAGCGCTTACCATCATCACCTCCAAACCGGAAGTGCTGGACTATATTACGACGAAACTGCGTCGCGGAGCGACCTACTGGGACGGAAAAGGCGCGTATACGCACGCGCCTCTACTCGTGATCAACACGGTTGTCTCAAAATGTGAGATGATGATGCTTCGCCGCGAGGTCCGAAAGATTGACCCGCAGATCTTTATCATGGAAACCCCGAATGTGTCCGTCACCGGTACGTACGACGCCCATCTATTTGAAGACTGATCCCTTACGTTCGAAGCGTCGCCATCAATCGGTGCGGTAACAAGAGCAAATCCAAAGCGTCCAAAATATTCGTCACCACGACATCGCTCACACAAAGAGCGGGTCCATATGCGCCTTCCGCACCTGCAATGCAGATGCCGAGGGCGCTTTCTTTTAACATGGCGACGTCGTTTCGTCCATTTCCGATCGCCACACACCCGTCCTTTCCGAGTCTTCGGATGAGGTTCTCTTTGTCCCACTCCGCCTGCACCGGCCTTGTGACGTGCACGGCGACGGGGAGCTCGGCACATTCTTTGGCGACATTGCCGTGCGTGTCGGCTGTCACCACATACAGGCTCACCCCCTGATCGTGCAGAGCGCGCGCTCTTTCCGCAAAGCCTGAGATGAGTTTTCCGTCCGTCGCGATGGTTCCATTAAAGTCGACAACGAGAGAATGGATCGCGTATTCCCTGTCCCCGGGTACCGTAAAATGTATCATATTCCCTCCTGTTTCTTATTGTCTTTATCATTCCACATGGGAGAAAAGAAATCAATAGAAGGCGCTTTCTCGATTGTTTACGGTTGATTGTGTTGGTAAAACCAGCGCTTCAACAGTTCACCGGACAGCATATACAAGATGACGATCGCAAAGATCGCCACGTACATCATGCCGGGTAAGGGCGCGAAATGAAGCAGTGTGCCCAACGGCGTGTAGGGCAGCGCCAAGGTCGCGAGGATCACGAGCGCCGTTGCGATGAGGATCCCCTTTGAAGGGCGACTTTCGGTAAATCGCCTTTGGGTGCGCATCACAAACACGATCATCGTGGCGGACAGGATGGATTCTGTGAACCAACCGGTCTGAAAAAGCGCTTCGTTAGCGCCGAACACGAGCATCAGGACACCGAATGTCATGTAGTCGAACACGGAGCTCAACAGCCCGAACACCGTCATGAATTTCTTGATGAAGGCGATATTCCAGCGCCTGGGCTTCGCTAATTGTTCCTCGTCAACCGTATCTTTGGCGATCTGCATTTCGGGAAAGTCGGTGAGTAGATTCGTAAGGAGGATCTGCGTCGGGCGAAGCGGTAAAAACGGCAAGAAGATCGACGCTCCGGCCATGCTGAACATATTGCCGAAGTTGGCGCTCGTCGCCATAAAGACGTACTTCATCGTGTTGGCGAAGGTGCGCCTACCCGCTTTGATCCCTTCGATCAGCACCTCAAGGTCCTGTTCGAGCAAGACGATGTTCGCCGCCTCTTTGGCGACGTCGGCCGCCGTATTGACGGAGATGCCCACATCGGCCGCATGGATCGCGGCGGCGTCGTTGATCCCGTCGCCCATATAGCCGACTACGAGCCCCGCTTTCATGAGCGCGCGGATGATTCGCTCCTTCTGATTGGGCTCGATCTCCGCAAAGACGGACACTTCCGACACTTTGCGAACCAGTGCCGATTCACTGTACTTGGCGAGTTCCGTCCCCGTCAGCACGATCTGCGTATTGAGCCCCAGTTCCTCGGCAATATTGGCAGCGACGTATCGGTTGTCACCCGTAATGACTTTCAGTTGGACATGAAGCGCATCCAGTTCTTTCACCGTATTGTCGATCCCCGCCTTCAGTGGGTCCTTAAAGGTAATGAGGCCGGCAAAGACCATGTCCTCATCACGAGCATGGTTCGGGTCTTCCGAAACGGTTTTATAGGCGATTCCCAGCGTCCTGAGGCCGCTCGCGCTCAAACTCTGATAAAGAGCTGCGATCGCGTCTTTCTGTTCACCGATCGGGACGATGTTGCCGCTTTTCGTCTCCGCATGCGTGCATACGCGCATCACATTGTCGAAAGCGCCTTTGGATACGAGGACGGTATTGCCTGAAAAAGGCGAGCTGTCCGGTGACTGAAACAGTATCCCCAATCGCTTATCGACAAAATTGTACGGGATCTCGCGGAGTTTGATGTAACCGTCCAATTCCACATCCACGCCTGCCTCGATCGCCTGATCGATAGAATTCTCGTACCCGCTCTGCAGATGCGCATTGATCTTTGCCAGGAGCGCCACTCGCTCCGAAGACTCTCCGTCGACTCCCAGCGTCCCTTGTAGGCCAACATTTCCGACGGTGATCGTACCCGTTTTATCGGTGCACAGTACGTCCATGCTGCCGAAATTTTCAATGGACTCCAACTTCTTGACGATGACTTTCTTCTCCGCCATGCGCTTTGCGCCTTGCGACAGGTTGACGCTGATGATCGCCGGCAACAGCTGTGGCGTCAGGCCGACGGCGAGCGACATAGAGAAGAGAAACGAGTCGAACACGGGTTTCTTTAACACGATATTGACCACGAAGATCATCACCAGCATCAAGCCGGTAATCTTCATGAGCAGGGTTCCAAACTGGCGAACGCCCCGTTCAAAGTCGGTCTCCGGCTCCGCTTGGGACAAGTGTGTGGAGATCCGCCCAAACTCAGTGCCCGCGCCGGTCTGCACGACCAACAGCTGGCCGGTTCCACTCACGACATGCGTACCCATCCAAAGCGAGTTCGTACGATCGGCCAGCGCCGTATCCTCCGGCAAAACGCCTTCCTTTTTCTCTACCGGGAACGTCTCGCCCGTCAACGTGGATTCATCGACTGAGAGCGAATTTCCCGAAAGAACGATGCCGTCTGCGGGCAACACATCGCCCGCGTGAAGCTCAACGAGATCCCCCGGCACGATCGATTCGATCGACACCGGCTGCAATTGGCCGTCGCGCCACACATCGGCCTTGACGCTGACCACGTCAAGCAACTTCGATACGGCATTCCCCGCATTGTACTCCTGCAAAAACCCCAATAGCGCGCTCGCCAAGACGATAAATAAGATGATGACGGAGTCCGTAAAGTCGTGTAGGACAATAGAAATGACGGTGGCGAATAACAAAATCAACGTAATAGGACTGGTAAGCTGCTTTAAGAAGAGGCCGGCCGGACTCGTCTTTTTCCCTTTAGAAAGCGTATTGGCACCGTACTGTGTCAAGCGCTCTTCGGCCTCTGACTGCGTGAGCCCGCTCGTTCCGGACTTTATCTCTTTGATGACTTGATCCTGTGGTATGGACCAAAAATTGACGATTTCTGTTTTCATCCTGCCACCCCCTATCTATCGTGAGCATAGACCTAAATTGTGACGGAAATTTGTTATCTGCCAACTATTTTCGACTTTTCATCGATCGCATCTGTTTTCAGGGTATACACTCCATAAAGCAACTCCAAGAAAGGTACATCATGTTTCAGTTAAATGACGTAGAATTTACAGGCATTCTTACAATACCATCGCTTTTGATCGACCGCCAAACCACGCTGATCACAGGCCCTAGTGGCGGCGGAAAAACGACTCTGCTTCGGCTCCTCAATAAACTCATATCTCCGACACACGGCGTGATCCTGTATAACGACAAAGACCTCGCCGGCATCCCCACCGTCGAACACCGAAGGCGCGTGATGATGCTCTCGCAGCAAGCCATCGTGTTTGACGGGAACGTGCGGGACAATTTGCAGATCGGCTTTCGCTATCAGGAGCGCTCCGCACCGGACGATGCCACTCTTTCACGAGCCCTCGAACAGGTACAACTACCGAAACCGCTGGACGACGA
>CAZEBB010000003.1:0-77957 GCA_964510345.1 uncultured Peptoniphilaceae bacterium | reverse complement strand
CTGGACGACGATACCGAAGAGCGCATTCTCGAAACGCTGTCCGCCCATGTCAAGCAAACCGGCCAGCAAATCATTATGGTCACGCACGCCCGTCAGATGGCGGAACCCATGGCAGACGCCGTCGTCATTATCGAAAACGGTCGTGTCGCAGACGTCAGGAGGACCCAATGAAAGGCATTATCGAACTCACTCCGTTTCAACTGGCTCTCGCCTACCTGTCCGTTCTCGTGGTGATCCTCATCTTACAAAAACGGAGCATACGAAAAGAAAAAGAGGTGCTGATCGCCTCCATCCGCATGACACTGCAGCTGATCCTCACAGGTTTCGTGCTCACGTTTATCTTCGAGAACCCGCACCCGCTTCTCACCTTCGGATTTCTCGCCGTGATGGAAACATTCGCGGTGTACACCGTATTCAAAAAATTCAAAGGGAAACTGCAACCCGCCCTTAAACGCGTCATCGCACTCTCGCTCATCGCCGGTACGGTTGGGTCCTTGCTATACTTTCTTTGGGTCGTCGTGCGAATCGACCCTTGGTATGACCCCCAGTATTTCATCCCCATCGCTGGGATGCTGATCGGCAATTCCATGACCGGCATCAGCTTGAGCGTGCAGTCCCTCGTGCGAAGCATGACCGAGCGACGCGCCTATGTAGAAGAAGCGCTGATCTTGGGCGCCACGCCCAAGAAGGCCGTCGACGAGATCGTCAACTCCACTTTCGACGCCGCCATCCTCCCCACCATCAACTCGATGATCGGCATGGGGATCGTGTTTCTGCCCGGCATGATGACCGGACAAATCCTCTCCGGCACCAGCCCGCAAACAGCCGTCCTCTACCAAGCTGCGATTATGCTCGGCATCTTAGGGGCCGTCTCCCTCTCCGTCATCAGCCTCCTCGTCTTCGGAACACGCACCTTCTTCAACGACCAGGCACAGTTGATCGATGTTTCTGCGCCGGAAAAAGGGCGATGATGTATCTCACATTTGCATCCGCCGCGAGAATCGTTTATAATAGTGCAACAACGATGTTACGGGGGTATGGCGCAGCTGGGAGCGCGCTTGAATGGCATTCAAGAGGCCAGGGGTTCGAATCCCCTTATCTCCACCACAAGAAGGTCCGAGCCTAACGCCAAATGGTGTTGAGTTCGGATTTTTATTTACATAAATAACACTATACGACAGGGACGGTGAAGAAATGGGTATTCCACGTGATATTGTGACCAAGCAAGAAAAATTCGAGCTGATCATTCGAGCCGATGATATGCCTTCTACAGATGAGCGGTTCTCAGTTGATAATCCTTCATTGGGTGATAACTACAAACCCTTGGATGCGTATTTCAGGAATTCAAACGGCGAAATTATCCGTCGAATATACAACAAAGGCGAATATAAAGTTTCAAATCAATTGCTTCCCCGCTTGGCTTTTCAGATTTTTCAGTCGTCGATCGAAGCCTTGTCGGATGAAGATAAAAAGAATTTTCCTATTTGTCAATACTCATCTGATACAGAGATGATTCGCGGAATATTTTCCAGTAAAGAGGAATTTAGAAAGTATCGAAAGACATTTGAGAGTATGACTTATCGCTATGATGATGGCAAGCAGTTTGTCATCTATTGTTGGAATATCTTTTCGACTTTGCTTTTTGTCCAAGAGTGTTTAATCCGCTTTGGTTCTGAAGGGGATGAATTCGTTCTTATTTACCGAGAGAAAGATGAAAAAGAAGCTGCCGACTCTAATGATGAGGAAGTAGCAAACGAAGGACGAGAAATGGGATTAAGTGGTTATCAAAACCCATATTCTGTTCAATTGCTAGAATCGAAGAACATCATTTTCCGCGGCGCACCGGGTACAGGGAAGTCTTATCTTGCAAAGGAAATTGCTGCCGATATCATCAGCAATGGAAACATCAGTGACTTTCTAGAATTAACCAATGAGCAAAAACAGCAGGTTGGATTTGTCCAATTCCATCCAAGCTATGACTATACGGATTTCGTAGAGGGGTTGCGTCCGATGACCAATCCCGATGGTTCGATGGGCTTTGAGCTCCAAGACGGAGTGTTTAAGAGATTTGTCAATCGAGCAAGAAGGAACTACGAGGATTCCCAGAAATCGAAAGAAGTGATCGAAAAAGAGGCATCTGTGCAGGAAATCATGGAAGATTATTTTTCCAATATAGAGCTTGGCGTTGATGAATTGGAGATTGCACGTGGAACAAAATTTACAATTACTAATATCGATGATAGACATATTAACATTTCGATCCCCGAAAATGCTGTCTCTAATAAACTGAGCTTAAGCATAAATGAGCTCAGAGAAATGCTGGAATCAGTCCAAGAGTTTCCCAAGGTGAAGGATGTCACGCAATTTCTCGGTAGGGTACACGGTGCACAAGGAGATTCTTATCTCTTGGCGATTTTCAATGCGATCAAATCGAGGAAGGTTTCTACCCCACAACCGGTTGTTCAGCAAGTAAAGCAGAAACCTTATATTTTCATTATTGATGAAATCAATCGCGGTGAAATTTCGAAAATATTCGGTGAGCTTTTCTTTTCTATTGACCCTGGGTATCGCGGTCGTCTAGGCGAAATATCGACTCAGTATGCAAATTTGCACGAAACAGATGAGAAGTTCTTTATTCCAGAAAATGTTTATATCATTGGCACAATGAACGATATTGACCGCTCCGTGGATAGTTTCGACTTTGCGATGCGACGTCGCTTTCGTTTCATTGAGATTAAAGCCAATGAACATCTGGATATGTTGGACTCTTTAGGTGATCAAAAGGAAGAAGCTGTTCGCAGATTGCTTTCACTAAATAATGAGCTCACAAAAGTCGATGGACTTAACATTAACTATCATATTGGTGCTTCCTACTTTCTAAAGCTACAAGGGCTGAGCTTTGAGGAGCTTTGGACGGATTACCTCTTTCCACTCCTTCATGAATACGTACGTGGCATGTACGACGAGGATGGGATCATGAACAAATTAGCCAAAGCTTATGAAGTACCAGAATCCCTTGCGAGTGACGCTGATGACGGAACTGACTCTTAAAGACAATGCGATTACAAATAAAGAGAAATTTGAGAAAATCAGCCTCCTCACTCAAAGAATTGCAGACCAAACCTTAGTACAGCTTGGAAAAGAGGGCATATTTATTTTCCCAGAATCTATTAAAGATGCCGAGGACATCACCGAAGACCAATTAGTTCTAAAAAGCGTCAACAATGACTATATTACAGGCAATGTCATGGGATTTTTGGGCTATGGACAAGAACGTCTTGTAATAGAGTCTAGGTTTTCTACAGGCACAGATGACTACTTCTTTCAGTACTTATTGGAGCGTGTTTTAGACTTTCCCAATATCTTAGATCTCAATACTGTTGCCAACCATGACATCCGGCTATTCCAGTTATTGTTGTTCTTGTTTCCTCATTACTTGAAATCTGCAATGCGCAAAGGGATATATAAGACCTATGTCCGTAATCATTACAACGACGGCAATGTAAAGGGAACTATCGATATCGCGCGCCATATCAGCAAAAACACACCTTTCACCGGAAAGATTGCGTATCGTCAGCGGGAGTTCTCTTTAGACAATTCTCTAATGGAATTAGTTCGCCATACGATCGAATTCATTAAGACAAAATCATACGGGCATCAGTTGCTATACCAAGTCAAAGATGAAGTATCAAATATCATTCATGTTACTCCTGGATATGAATATTGCGATCGATCAAAGATAGTATTTGAGAATAAGAAAAACCCGATTCGCCATGCCTACTTCAACGAGTACCGAGAGCTACAGCTGCTATGCATTTTGATTCTACAACATGAGAGACACCGAGTTGGATCAGGTATTCGCCCCATTCATGGGATTCTGTTTGATGGAGCTTGGCTTTGGGAGGAGTACATCTATTTATTAATTGGAGAACATTTTTTTCATCCAATGAATAAGAAAGGAAATGGCGCCCAACGTTTATTCAATCGGAATACCGGATTGATTTACCCGGACTTCATAAGTCGTGATTCCGAGAATCGAGTGATCGCCGACGCAAAATACAAGCCTGTAACCAACATCGGTAATAGGGATTATCTACAGGTGTTAGCTTATATGTTTAGATTTGACGCAAAAAAAGGATATTATTTCTATCCGGAAAGCGGCGAGATTGAGAGTATGGAATTTCGCTTGAATCGTGGCTCTACCTATGAAAAAAATGTTGTTGCTCGCGATGATATTACGCTTGTCAAATGTGGATTACATATCCCATGTGAGGCAATGAACTACGAACAATTCAAAAATCAAATGATCCAGAATGAGGCCAGGTTCCTTGCTCGCATCTGAACCACGAGGGTTCTCAGCCGATGAATATCACGTGGAAACTGGACAAGCCCATCCCGGCGAAGTTCATGAAGAAAACGAATAAATTACTCGTCAGTTGATCCAAACAGGGTATGTATACGACAAGGAGGTGGTCTTATGGAACCCTCATTGATTATGAGAGGCAGCTTTATCGACGTTTCGATGGTCAAAGAACTGCTCGAAGAGAAAGGTATCCCCTGTCTGATGCGGAGTGATCACGGCGCCGGATTTGTGATTCAAACGGGCGGACTGTTGGAAGACTACTATCTCTATGTCGCGCAAGGCGATGAACATAAGGCGGTCGCATTGCGCGAAAGCATCGGAAAATAAAGAATCCCTGTAATAGGTGGGCACCTGTTACAGGGATTTCTTATTATCGGATAAAATTGGTCGCGATCCCACGCTCACGAACGGGCGGTTGAATACCGGCTACTTTTCCCGCTTCGATGCAGCGGATCAGCCACGCCATATTACTCGCGAGCATTCGCATCGTCTGCAGGCCTTCCAAGTCCTGCCGTACATCGTCCGGCGTAAAGCCGTGCACGCCGTTCCAGTAAGATGACGTGACGACGGGCATGTGGCTTTTGGTAAAGTACTTATTGAGCTGGTCAAAGGCGGCGGTCGTACCGGACCTCCTTGCACTCACGACGGCTGCGCCGGGTTTGTACGCCAGCTGCGAACCCTTCATACTCGCATAAAACACGCGGTCTAAAAACGAAGTGATCGCACCCGAGGCGCCGGCAAAGTGGACCGGTGAGCCGAACACGAAGCCGTCTGTATCCTGAGCTTTCTCCAATAGTTCATTCACGGCATCGTTTCGAAAACATCGCCCCGTCTTGAAGCAACTTCCACAAGCGATGCATCCGGCCACCGGCTCATTGCCCAACCACATGAGCTCCGTGTCGATGCCTTCCTTTTCAAACTGCATGATCATCTCCTGCAGCGCCGTGTATGTACATCCTTTTTCATGCGGACTTCCGTTGACTAATAATACTTTCATTTTTCTCCTCCGTTCCCATGGTCGGTACTATGTAATCCATACCCATTGTCTCAGATTTTCCTCCGTATCGAAATGTTTTGAATTCGGGTATATTCATACCAATCAAAGGAGGGCTCCACACGATGAAAAACCCGAATGAAGCCAATGGTAAAGTAAGGCTCTGGACACGACAAGATAAGCGCGCTCTCAATATTCTGGAACGCACCGGTCGCTTCTATAATCACGAATTGTTCTTGCGCGAAAAGTTCGGCGATATTGCGCCTTTCTTTATGGACAAATACACTTGGTTTGTGAAGCGCGCGCAAGTTACGGTGCCAAAGCCTGCGGATGTGCAGTTTCCGATCTGGTGTTCTGTGGCGCAAGAATACATGCTACGCCCGACACCCGACGAGATCGTGTTTGAAATCGAAAAAAAAGTGGAAGATGTCATGTATTTTGACGGCACGCGCTGGGATCTGGTCCTCAATCACATGTACATCCCAAAAGATGAGAAGGATGACGAAGAGTACGGTGAGCACTTAAAAAAGCTAGGCATCAAAAATCGTCATAGCCTCGTGGAAGGAAGGCAAGCTGCCCTTTTCCCCGATGAGCAAAAACGCGTGTTGGACAGTTGGGAACGCGTCTTCGAACTCCCCGAATGGGACTACTTCCGCATTCAGGCAAATATTTGGGAGATTCACAACTCCGAGATCGTCCGCATCTGGACCGAAGACGACTTTGTCTTCCAAAAGACGAGTCTGCCCTTCCGGTTTCAAGAGTAGTTCCTCCGCTATGATCGATATCATATTATCTTATTCTTCGCTTTAATCGGATCACATGGCTAATCATTTGTTTATATGTTATGCTGTTTGTAACAAAATGAACGGGAGGATTGTATGAAAAAACTGATCAACACCGCTTTCGTGTACACCATCGTCGCCTTGTTGGCAGGTGCCTTTTACCGTGAATTCACCAAATTCATGAACTACTCGGAGGGAACTTCGCTCGCCTTTGTTCACACCCATCTCATGGTGTTGGGGGCTGTGTTTTTCCTGATCATCGCGCTATTCGCCGCTTCCACCGACCTGTTGCTCCATCCGAAATTTGAACGAACGATCCGGCTCTATCATTTCTCCGTTATTGCGATGGTCGGCATGATGTTCGTTCGAGGCATCACGCAAATCATGATGCCGGACGTAAGTCGCGCGATCGACTTCAGCATCTCAGGACTCGCCGGACTCAGTCATATCTGCATGCTGGTGTCGTTTATCCTATTGTTCCGAGAGCTCAAAGCGATACAACCGACCGCACAATAACCGTTCCCTTCTAAAGCAAAAACATCCCTGTCGCACACGCAACAGGGATGTTTCTCTTTAGTAAGTGATAACCGGCGCACCGTATGGGACGCTGTCGAAGATGGTCTGTGCCAAGTGGTCGGTGACGTTGATGCAGCCGTAGCTGCCGTTGTAAGTGTAGATGTCGCCGCCGAACTCATCTCTCCACGTGGAGTTGTGAATGCCGATGTCGTTCCAGTTGATCGGGAACCAGAAGTTGACCAGTGAATCGTACTCTCGTCCGGTTTCGGGCGAGATGCCTTTCAAATAGCGGTCGCGTTCTTTGTTTCGGATATAGTTGACACCGGTGGGCGTTCTCGCGTCCAGATTGGGCTGCCCGGTAACGGTCGGCCCCTGGTCGATGATCTCGCCGTCGACATAGATCCACATCCACTGTCCGTAAGTGTCGATCTCGACATACGTGTTGCCGATATCATCTTTTTCCCGATGCATCGCTTCTTGCGTATAAAACGGCGTCGTCTCGATGCTCTCACGATTTTCGACAAATCCGATGAATTCTTCGGTGGTCTCGTCCACATCCATCAGCCAGCCGTAGATGCCGCCTTCGAGCTCGATCTCGTTGCCATAGGAGTTGACGAACATCCGCGTCGACTCAAAGGTATCCGTTTCGATCGCCATTTGGCGAATGAGCTCGCGCGCTTTCTCGTAGCTGATCTTTTCGCCTTCGTCGGTCTCTTCGTAGAGTGCCGCCAAGGTTTCTCCGGTGTACGTGTACTCTCTGTCCACAAAATCGTAGACGATCTTCGTGTTGAAGAGTTTATTCTTCGACTCCAGCTCTTCTTTCAGCGCCGGATCTTCTGCTACGACTTTCGGTTGATTATAAGCTTCTTCCGGGATCTCCACCGTTGTCTCTCCGGCGCTGATGCCGTCGATGATCGCCTTGATCAAGTTTTCTTGGGTGATCGCGGTCCCCGTTTTCTCCGGTTCGATCACAAAGCCCGTTTCTGTCTGGACAATTTTGGCGTCGACAGGATCGGTTTGGAAGCGGAGTAAATCCGACTCTTTTAGGATCGCCGTCAGTTTTTCTTCGTTGTACAGAGACTCGTACTCGACTTCATAGGGGTGTTGCGTAAAAAACGCCGCAGGCCATGCCACTGCATTTTGCGCGACCGCCGGGTTTCCTTTCGGCCGTTTGCTCAATTCGATATCAGCCGGTTGCACGACAGCGGATTTACCTTCTTTACCGACGATCGTCACCGGGTCATAGGTCCCCTTGTATTGAAACAGGTTTCCGATATTCTCGAAACTCCGGTCTTCGCCGTTTATGGTGGTGTTGGGAAATGTTGACTGCGTAAAATAAATAATTCCCCCCACATACGCAATCAAAAGCAGCGCCAATACGCTCAATCCAACTTTTTTCAATCTCTCATCCTTCCTGGTTCATGTGCAATAATCTTCAAAGTGATCTCTTTAAGTATACCACAGGTGTGGTGGATTTACATCATGAAACCACCGCGTAAGAATCTCTTAAGAGTTGTCATTTCGCGGTTTCTAAGGGGTAAATATAGAGTAACGATTGGAAAATACACAAGAGAGGTGTGCTATGCCTGATAATCCGGTTACTAAAACACTCACAAATTTCCTAGGCAATGAGCCTTTTCCGTATCTGATCCTTGGCGCGGCGTTATTGTTGTTAGGTTTCGGCGGCGTCGTGTCAACCATTAGCAAAGAATTGAAAAAAAAGGACGATGAGCCCGCAAGAAAAGTCTTTACGAACGCATCGTCCGGCCTTATGGTCGCGATGGTCATGATCGCAATGGGCTTTGTGATGGTGGCGATCGGCTTTACCAAACGCTAGATGAATGTATCTATGTCAATCCTCAAAATTCGGCTAGTGAGGAGCTCCCGGAATACTCTTTGAGGCCATATCCTGGCCGAGCGGCCGTGAGCGTGCCGAGAAGAGTTTTCCGGGAGCGACGAACGGTATTGTTTACGATTCTATCAATCCAAGGTATCCTCAAAGCACGCGAGACTTCTCGCGAGGATCTCGCGCATCTTGGCGATCGCGATCCCGTAATTGGTGATCGGAATGCCGAGCGCTTTTGCACGCTCCAAGCGGTCCTGCATGGCGCGTTCGGTCAGCATGCAAGCGCCGCAGTGAATGATGAGAGCCGCTTCCTTGCCGTCCTCCGGAAATTCTGTGCCTGCGGTAAAGTGAAAGTTCAGCTTCTTTCCCGTGTACTCGCTGACCCAGCGAGGAATTTTGACGGTGCCGATGTCTTCACATTGCCGGTGGTGCGTGCAGCCTTCGCTGATGAGCACGGTGTCACCGTCTTGCAGCCGGTCAAGTTGTGCAGCACCTGCCACGTATTGTGCTAGATTTCCCTTGTAACGGGCAAAGAGGATCGAAAACGAAGTCAAGTGGATTTTTTTCGGCACGGCTTTGTCCGCGATCCCGAACACCTGAGAGTCCGTGATTACAAGTTGGGGCGGTCGGCGAAGCGAATCAAGACCCTGTGCGATCTCCGTTTCTCGAACAACCAATGTTGTCATGCCGTGCTCCAAGAGCTCGCGGATCACCTGTTGCTGCGGAAGGATGAGCCGTCCCTTCGGCGCGGAGTCATCGATCGGCACGATCAGCATGCAGGCATCGCCACGTTTCAACAAATCGGCGACAATTTTCTTTTCGCGCTCCTCTTCTTTGATGATGCGCGCCAGCCGTTCCTTCAGCGCTTCGATCCCGATCCCCTGTTCCGCACTCACATACAATGTGTCGTCTGTGTTGTCCGGTATGGGGTCCCAATCCTCCACTTTGTTATAAACGACAAGGGTGGGGGTCTTTTTTTCGGTAAAATCGTGAATCAACCGACGGGTCGCCTCGGTCATTCCCTCTTTGGCATCCACCACGACCACTGCGATGTCGACGATCCGCATCATCTCTCGGGCTTTGCGCACGCGAAGCGCGCCGAGCTCTCCTTCATCGTCAATGCCCGGCGTGTCGACGATCACCACCGGTCCCAACGGCAGGATCTCCATCGCCTTTTTCACGGGGTCCGTCGTCGTGCCCTTCTGATCGGACACGACCGCCAAGTCCTGCCCGGTCACCGCATTGACGACGCTCGACTTACCGGCGTTTCGCTCTCCGAAGAATCCGATATGCGTGCGCTCTGACGATAGTTGATTTGCGTAGGTCATCTGGGTCTCCTCGCGCCTAGAAGCGGAAATCTCGTCGATTGGAGTTTTGTATTTCGTGGATGCTCTGCTCGGCGATGCGCCTAACTTTGTCCCCGGGAATCTTCTTGAGCTCTTCCTGGATCAGTGGGAACCCGATCGCTCGGGTCTCGGGGCTCGCGTAGTCCACCAAAAACTCCGTTAAGGTCAAAAGGGCATTCGGATGGCAGCAGTTGAGGATCTGCCCGCTCTTGCAAAGCGACATGAAGCGGTCGCCGGTGCGACCTTCGCGGTAGCACGCTGTGCAAAACGACGGGATATGGCCGTTTTCCATGAGCCAGCGCGTCACTTCGTCGAGCGTGCGCTGGTCGGATACGTCAAACTGCTCCGATTCATGCGGGCGCACGGGCTCCGTATAGCCGCCGACCGACGTGCGCGATGCGCCGCTGATCTGCGAGATCCCGAGTTCCAACGCCCTCTCCCTGACTTCTTGAGACTCGCGGGTCGAGATAATCATCCCGGTATAGGGCACGGCGAGGCGGATGCAGGCGATGATCTTTGTAAAGATATCGTCGGAGATGGAGTTGTCAAACACCGTCGGGTCGATATCGGCGGCGCGCTTGATGCGCGGCACGCTGATCGTGTGCGGCCCCACGCCAAATGCCGCTTCCAAGTGCTCCGCATGCATGAGGAGCCCGGCGAATTCGTATTTGTATTTTTCGAGGCCAAACAAGACACCCAGTCCTACGTCGTCGATCCCGCCCTGCATGGCGCGGTCCATCGCTTCGGTATGGTAATTGTAATTGTGCTTAGGCCCTGTCGGGTGAAGCTCTTCGTAACTCTCTTTATGATAGGTCTCCTGAAAGAGGATATAGGTGCCGATCCCGGCTTCTTTCAAGAGTCGGTAGTTTTCCACGGTCGTCGCGGCGATATTCACATTAACTCTTCGGATCGCCCCGTTTTTATGCTTAACATCGTATATGGTCCGGATACTCTCTAAGATGTATTCGATCGGGTTGTTCACCGGATCTTCCCCGGCTTCCAAGGCGAGGCGCTTATGCCCCATGTCCTGCAGCGCGATCACTTCATCCCGAATCTCGTCCTGTGTGAGTTTCACGCGCTTCATCGTCTTATTCTTCGCGTGATACGGGCAGTAGACGCACCCGTTGATGCAATAGTTGGATAGATACAGCGGGGCGAACATGACGATGCGATTGCCGTAGAAGGCGAGTTTGAGCTCACGAGCGATTTGATACAGTGTTTCGATCCGCTCGGGATCTTCGCACGCCAATAAGACGGATGCTTCGCGATGCGTAAGCCCTTCCGCCACCAGTGCGCTCCCCTCTTTCTTGGGGCGCGCTTTCTCTAATAAACTGTCGATCAACGGCAGATTGTTTTTATTCTTCTCCGCGTATTCCAGTGTGTCAAGAATCTCTTTGTCGTTAATAAACTCCTCTGCATGAGGTGATTCCGGTTTGTAAGCAAACATGATAATCCTTTCTTCGGGTCAGAGTCTCTTCCCCTTTAGATTTCTGCTTCTGTCTTTACGTCGCCTCGGTCGATGACGATCTCGTAGCCGAGAGCCTGCATCTCATCCTTCAGCTCTCTCAAGTGGCCCGCATCTTCCAGCCCGGTGTGACGCTTGTTGTCATACAGCCGATACTTGTCCCGCACACCTTTCGGTGATAGGTTCGGCATCAGCACATTAGCTCCTGCGAGCAGCCCCATCTGCCTGCCTTTCGGATGCAGTGAATTGAGCGCTGTCGTCGCCGGCAACAGCACATAGGGGTGGCTCAGCCGAATGATCGAGATCAGATACGCCGTCAGCTCGACGCTTCCCGCGGGGTATCCGCGAAGCGGCGTGTCCTCTTGCGGGATAAACGGCCCGATCCCGCACATGGCCGGCTTCTTTTGCTCGATCAGCTTCAAGTCTTGGGCGAGCGTCTGCGAGGTTTGAAAGGGCGATCCCACCATAAAACCGTATCCCGTCTGATAGCCGATGCGCTGCAAATCCTCCAAACATCGGAGGCGTGTGGCAAGTGTGAGCGGCTTTGGGTGCAGCTTTCCATAGTGCTCGCTGCAGGCCGTCTCGTGTCGCAACAGGTATCGGTCGGCACCGGCTTGAAACAGTGCCGTGTAGCTGACATGCGAGCGTTCCCCGAGCGACAAAGTAATGGCACAATCCGGATAGCTCTCTCGCATCGCGTGCAACAGATCGATGAGCCTGCGGTCGGTAAAATACGGGTCCTCTCCTCCTTGCAGCACGAAAGTACGCATACCGAGCGCGTACCCTTCGCGGCAACAGGCGAGGATCTCCTCCGCAGACAGCCGATACCGCTGCGCCTTTTCGTTGCTCTTACGTATGCCACAGTAAAAGCAATCGTTTTTACAGTAGTTGGATATCTCGATCAAGCCGCGAATATAAATCGCATTCCCGTAGACTCGCCGCCTTGCTCGATCCGCTCTATCGCTAAGCCGTGCTGCATTTTCTGCCGAAAAACTCTCGATGAGGTGTCGGTACTCCGCTATGCTTAGCGTGCAACCACTCTCAAGGCGGTCCACAAGTGAAACCATGCTATTCATTGCAGTGGATCACGTTGGAATACGCCGTTTTCACTTGGATTCCGTCGATCTGCCCCACTTTGCCCGCCAACGCCGAGATCGTATCTTGCGGCGCGTCCAATGCGATGCTGATGACGCTGATTCCGCGCTCTTTGTAGGGAATTCCCATTCGCCCGATGATGTACTCCCCATACGTATGCAAAAGAGCGTTCAACGCATCGACCGATTCGCGGTGTTCTACGATGATGCCCATAACGGCGACTCGATATTCCATTTCGCTTTCACTCCCTTCCCCTCTGATTCGCTTATCGATCATCTGATCAGGTACTTATACTATATACACTTTCGTATGATTTTGTCAATCCTCACTCTCCGTGAACGATTTGCCATTCCCTAGCATAACTCTATGTTTTCAGCGGTTTGTAAAAATAAAAAATCACGAAGAACTGTTTCTCTTCGTGATTTTTACTCATTATTATGATTATCTTTTGTGCACTTGGTATTGGAATGCAAACAAGCGGTCGCCCTCCTCCGAGGTGCGGATCGGGTATCGCACGACGACATCATCCTCTTCGAACACGCCGGTGAACGCCGTGCCCGCTGCGGTTTGAGCCGCTTCACTCACATCTTCGAGTCCATCCGCTCCTCGGGTCGCCTTCACCCACTTTACTTCATTTGCGAGGGTGGACACCGCAGAAATCTGATCGTCCGCAAAGATCCCACTGTGCACATTTCGGCCCTCTTCGGAGAAAGCGCGGATCCCGTCACGGTTCACGAGGAGCATCATCGCGCCCTGCAGATCGGGGTGGGAGTTGTAGTTGTCCAGAAGATAGGCATTGTCGTCGTAGTCGGTCAAACGAAATGCTGCGTTGTCGCCTTCGACGGCATATTCGTACGTCTCGTTGTCCTCGTAGTCGTAATCGACGATGAAGAGCTGATCATTGCGCGCCGCAGCGTAATGGAGCGAATCGTCATCCAGCAGGAGCGACACGTATTCCGCCGGGAAGACTTCGACATTGACGATCTGCTTAGCGTCATTAGTCAACAGACATACGTCGGCAAAGTAGTAGCCATCTGATTCCGTCATGTTTTCCGTAAAGGCGACGGCATCGTCATCCGCCACGAGGTTCTGCCCGTAGTTGTACCCGTCGGCTACGCCTTCGTACATGGGATGTACTTCGGAGGAATCTTCCTCGATCTTATAGATCACAAATCGGCCTTGGGTGTTTTCGTCTGTACGGTCGACCGCGGTGAAGAAAATATCGTCGTCATCACCTGAGATCGCCCCGATTTTTTCTACCGGTCCGGGGATCGTAAAGCTGCGAAGCTCACTCTTTTCATTTCCCCGCACGCGATAAAGCACGACATTTTGCGTCTCCTCTTCGACCGGTGAGGTCAGCGCGATGGCGAGAAGAGTGTCGTCCGCATGGCCGGTCGTCAGGCTGCGGATCCCCGGCACGTCGGAGAAATCCACCGCATAGATTTGTGCTCCGCTCGTCGGCTGCGCGACCTGTACTTCCGTAGCGGCCGCCTCTGTCGCCGGTGCTTCGGTGGTAGCTGCCTCCGTCTGCTGGGCAGGTGCTTCGGTTACGGCTTCCGTTGCCGCTTCTGTGATCGCCACATCCGTACTTTCCGTGGTTTCAACGCTCTGCGCCTGGCAAGCTGAGAAAAGCAACACCAGCGCCGTGAGTACTCCGAGATATCTCTTTTTCATTGTCCCTCCATTACAGCATGGTTTCGACATCATTCTCCATTTCAAACATGACATCCAGCACCTGCTCCAAACCGAGGCGACCCAAGTAGTCTTCCACTCGATAGTCGGACAGGGCTTTGGTTACGCCGTTCGGGGTAAACTGTGCACCGATCAACGCATCTTCCAGTATCTTTTTGTCTTTGGCGCCAAAGAAATCGCCGTAGAAGGTCGCTTCTTTGATGGCTCCGTCTTGGACGTCCAAGCGAATATCCAACACGCCGGCGCCTTCGAAGCGCTTGTCGTTTTGGAAATTGGTCTGCGGCGAACGCCCGTAGTTCCATTCCCATGTATCGTACTTATCGGCTTGCAGTTTCTTGATCTCCGCAAGTTGTTCTTCAGACAGGTGATACTCCGGAACCTCGTCGTACTCGTGGAACATCGCTTTTTTCAAGAGTTCTCTGAAACCGATGACGTCTACATCTTCTTTGATATAGGGTTTGATATTCGTCACGCGGCTTACGACCGACTTCACGCCCTTGGACTCCATCTTGTCACGGCGCACATTGAGCGCCTTGGAAAGCGTGGTGAGGTCGGTGTCAAACAACATCGCGCCGTGGTGCAGAATGCGGTTGTTGCTGATGCGCTGTGCGAGCCCGGTGCACTTCTTGCCGTCGATCAGGATGTCGTTTCTGCCTTTGAGCTCCACATCGACGCCCATTTCGCGAAGCGCTCTGAGAACCGGTTGCGTATAGAGTTCAAAGTCGATATCCACGGCGTTTTCCGCATCGGCGATGATGGAAAAGTTCAGGTTTCCGAGGTCGTGGTAGACGGCGCCGCCGCCGGTTGGTCTGCGAATAACGTCAATATCGTGCTCTTTCACATACGCTTGGTTGATCTCTTGCGCCGTGTTCTGGTTTCTGCCGATGATGATCGAGTTGTCATTTCTCCATAGGAGAATATAAATATCGTCTTTCAGATTCTCCAACACCCACTCTTCCAATGCCAAATTGTAGTGGGCATTGGTTACTTCGTTCGGAATATACTTCACTTTGTTCTCCTTTCATAATCAACATACTGATATTCGAGACCGTTGTCGTCGGTCATTCGATCGCTTTCTTTTGTGACGACAAATTCGTCCATCTCGTCCAAGTTCGGAATGCAGGCATCCGCCGGCAAAAACTCTCGGTCCACTTTCGTAATATAAGCGCGGTCGACGCGGCCGATCATCTGATAGGTCAGATTGCCCCCGCCGATCAGAAATACGCGCCTGTCGTCTTTTACATTCTCTCTTAGCCACTCGTCGAGTGCCTCGATGCTGTGCACCACGTGTACCCCTTCTGCCTGAAAGTTCGGGTCTCTTGTCAATACGACATGCTCTCTACCGGGCAAGGGCCGGCTCCCGGGCAGCGAAACAAAAGTCTTTCTCCCCATGATGAGCAAGTGACCCATCGTGATCTCCTTGAAGCGCTGAAGATCGTTTGTGATTTTAAAGAGCATATCTCCGTCATAGCCGATATTCCAATTTTTATCGACGGCAAATATCATTTCCATTTCGTCTACTCCCGCATTTCTTTTGTATAGCGACGGATCGCCGTGCGCAAAAAACGGCCCCATAATAGACACGCACCTACCCATAAGATGAGGCGCTGGATCTTGTGCGACGTCTCATATCCCGAGGTAATCTCGTCATACCCGATCACACCTAAGATGATACCGGTCACGACAAAAGCGATGGCGATCACAATTTTCAACAGATTGTTATCTCGCATACACCCTCCCCGCGTTACGCGATTTCTACGGTATCTCCGAGAGTGATCACGCCCGGTTGCCGTATAGCCGCACTGAACGCGAGTTTCGGCAGTTCACATCGCCGGTCTTCCTGTACCAATTTGCACTCGTCAAAGCAGTGCTTGCCGGCTTCTGTGATCTCGATCGTCGCAGAGCCCACCGTGAGTACGGTGCCGACCACAAGATCTTCTAAGCCCGACACGGTGATGTTCTCACAGTACTTTCTCGTGCAAAAACCGTCATCCACGCGACCACCGTCCATATCGCGGCGCACGCGCTCGGGGAGCAGTGACAGATGACGCCCCGGTTTTCTCGGTTTGTCGCCTTCAATGCCCTCGGCTGTTAGGTGCAATGTGTCGACATCCGCCTTGTTGACGGTGAGCTTAACGACTTTCATCGTTCGGCTCGCTGATGATTCGGATCGGGTCGCCGACGCGAATGCGCCCGCTCTTTAGAACTTTGGTGAAAATCCCCTCTCTGGGCATCACGCAATCTCCGACCAAGTTTTTGATCTGGCAGCCGCTGTGGCATTCTTTGCCGATCTGCGTCACTTCCTGTACGGTCTCTCCGATCGATAGCACCGTACCCACGGGGAGTTCGTACAGCACGATCCCCTCTGTGGTCAAGTTCTCCGCGAAAGAGCCCTGTGCCAGCAGATCGCCGTCTTCTTTTCGCATGCGCTCATAGCTTTCGATCGCCAACAGCGACACTTGGCGGTGCCAGTCGCCGGCGTGCGCATCATCTTGTAGTCCGTGGGAGACGAGAAACTCCCCTTCTTCGATCGGGTTCTTCACGACGCCTTTTCTCGCGCTGATATTGATCCCGATCACTTTTGCTTCTTCTCTCATATAATGCCCCGACTTTCCGCCGGATTTTTCCAGCAATTTTATATCCGTCATCCACATGCCTCGATCCATGGCCTTCCCCATGTCATAAATCGTCAAGAGCGCCGTGGTGCACGCGGTGAGCGCTTCCATTTCTACGCCGGTCTTTCCGACCGTTTCCGCCGTCGCCGTCACTTTGATGCCGTCGCCCAACCAGGTGAACGATACGTCGACCGCTGTGAGCGCGATCGGGTGACACAGGGGGATCAAAAGCGGCGTATTCTTCGCCCCCATGACGGCGGCGATCTGCGCAATCTGCAGCACATCGCCCTTTTTCAGGGGACCGGCTTTCATCTTTTCCAGTGTGTTCGGCTGCATGTGAATGCAACCCGAGGCGACCGCTTTTCGCTTGGTTTCCGGTTTATCCGAAACGTCGACCATGCGGCCTCTGCCTTCTTCGTTTAAATGTGTGAAACTCATCTATCCTCCGATGGAAGACATTCCCGTCTTCACTTGAATTCCTTCGCTGAGTCGATGCGATTCCGGTTTTAGGCGCAATGCCTCGTCGATCGCCGCGGTCAAGTCCTTTCCGCTTCGCAACACGCGCTTGAGATCGTAGTGCAAATCCGAATGCAAGCAGAGTTTGAGCTTGCCGTCGCTCGTCAGCCGAACGCGATTACACTCCGCACAAAAGTGGCTGCTGATCGGGCTGATCAGTCCGACCGTACCCACGGCACCCGGCAGGCGATAGCGCTTGGCCACCGAACCCGACGACTCCCTCTCCACGGGAATCAGCGACGGGACCTTTGACAGGATTTCCGTGACCGGCATAAACTGATCCACCTGCTCACGCGCCGTCCCGATGGGCATCAGCTCGATGAATCGCACGTGAAGATCGCGATGCATCGTCAGTTGACACAGATCGACGATCTCGTCGTCATTGAAGCCTTTCATGAGCACGGTGTTGATCTTGACCGGGGAGAGGCCTACGTCGAGCGCGGTTTGTATTCCCTTCAGCGCCGTCTTCAAATCTCCGTTGCGTGTGATCCTTCGGTACTTATCCGGAACCAGCGTGTCCAGACTGATATTGACGCGGTCAAGCCCCGCCCGTTTCAAGTCCTTGGCCATCTCCGGAAGGAGGATGGCATTGGTCGTCATGGCGATCTCCGTGACTCCGGTTTTCTTGAGCCCTTCGATCAAGCTGACGAGACCGAGTCGCGTGGTCGGTTCCCCACCGGTGATGCGGATCTTTCGGATCCCCATTCGGACGAATTCTTCGGCGATGCGAAGGATCTCCTCCAAAGTGAGAATCTCGTCGTGCGTCGTCTTTTCGACCCCTTCCTCCGGCATGCAATACGTGCAGCGGAGATTACAGCGGTCCGTTATTGAAATGCGCAGGTACTCGATTGACCTGCCATATGAATCTATCATCATTCTCCTCCGCTTTTATTATACCTTTTCTTTCCCGTCATTGCGAAGGTCCTCTTCTTCCAATTGTTTCTTGCCGAAGAAGCCCTTATAGATTTTATACACATAGTCCCGGTCGCTGTACATCTTGATGACGGGCAAAAAGAGCACGGCCACTAAACCCATAGAAAAGCCGTTGTTGTAGTTGACCATCCAACCGTGCAACGGCGGAATATTTGACACCGTCATACTGAAGAGCATGCCGGCGGCGAACACGGCGCTCGGCCCGTACATCTTGACCATGGGTGAAAAACCGCCGGAGAACATCGCCGCCACCACGGAATCTCGGATCGACGCGCGATACAAGCCGGCGGTGATGAACGACTGGCCAACGAGCGCGCCGCGGATCCCGCCCGTAAGAAAAGACCCCATGAATACGCCGCCCATCGCGGGCAGCATCGAAAACGGCGTGACCCCTTGCGCGGCAAAGCCGACGATCGTGAACAACCCCCCGAATACCGGTCCGTTGAGCTGCCCCTTCGGCATCAAGAGCACATAACCCAACGCGATCAGGCAAACGATGCCCATATTGATCAAGGTCTTTCCCATCGCAAACTGATACACGAAGTCGGTTCCCTGAAACGTCTCGAGTACGAGATATTTGATGCCGCGAAAACCGCCGTTTAAGATCAACCCGCAAACTAAAAAGTACACGGCATAGCCGAACACGATCCATCCCAACAATCGGTTTTGCCCGACGATGTAGATATTGTCGACCAAGCGATCATGCCCGAGGCCGATGTCGATCAAAAAGAAATTGGTGAGTACACCCACGATTCCGGCGGACATCGCGCCGTTGTAGAGGACCGTTCCGTGGTGCATGGTGCGGACAAAGCTGTCGTATTTCCCGATGAGGAACCCGGCGATGACCCCCGCTACGATCCCCAGCGGCACCGTAACCATCGGTGGAGCCAAGATCAGGTGCGGAGTCCCCACCGACAGTACCGACACCAACGGTGCGAGAGCGCACGCAAAGAAGGCCAGTGACACGACGTCCTCGCCCTTTTTTCCCGATGTTTTCGCTTCTAAAATGACGCCGAAGATCAGTGGCCAGATATTAAACAAGTTTTTCCCGCAAAAAGAGAAGGCAAAGATGATCATGAGGCCTGCAACTTGCAGCCCCATAAGCTTTGCCTTCACGACGCGAAGGACGAACAGCGCGCACAGCGTCATGAGACCCGCGTGCACGAACCCCACGCCGATATGCCCGCCCACGGTCAGATAATCCGTCGGCAGAAGCGACGGATGGAGGATGATCTGTCGAAGGCCGTTCGCAATGCGCACGATGTCCGGACACAAAATGACGCCCAGCACAATCGAGGCCAGCGCCATTATGAGAAAGACCATATAGTGTTGTCGTACGATTTTGTTCGCCTGCAAGAGAAACACCCCACAATCCTTTTTACCATTATACCGTATTTGGCGTTAGGATACAGAGACAACGATCAGGCATATCGCGTCATTGAGTTGCGGAGTAAGGGGATATCAAAAGTGTTTCTTCAACACTGCGTTCTCCTCCACCTGCTCTTTCCCGAAATAGCGGTGGTAGACGCTGTAAAAATAATCCTTTTTTCCGAGCATCTCGATCAAGGGCAAGAACAAAATCGCCACGATCCCCATGGAAAAGCCGTTGTTGTAGCCGACCATCCAGCCGTGGAGCGGCGCCAAGTTAGGCACGGTCACACAGTGGAGAATCCCTGCGATAAATG
This sequence comes from uncultured Peptoniphilaceae bacterium, assembly GCA_964510345.1. GTDB lineage: Bacteria > Bacillota > Clostridia > Tissierellales > Peptoniphilaceae > JAAYQA01. The sequence continues at coordinate 58,109 of CAZEBB010000003.1, read as the reverse complement.
TGGTGAAGGGACCGTAAATCTTGGTCATCGGCGAGAAGCCGCCGACAAACATCGCGGCAACCAGCATGTCGCGACTGGACGCTTTTGCGAGCGCCGCAGCGAGGAAACCTTCACCCGCCAACACGCCGCCGATCCCACCTGTGGCAAAAGCGCCGAAGAACACCCCCGCGACCGCCGGAATTGCCGACACGACGGTGACGCCGTGTGCAGCAAATCCGACGATCGTAAATAAGCCCCCAAACACCGGGCCGTTCAGCTGTGCGCCGGGCAATACCCATACATAGAGCAGCATCATCAGACAGACCAGCCCCATGTTGATCAGCGTCTTGCCCATGGAGAATTGATACACGAAGTCCGTCGCCGTAAAGCTCTTGCGGACAAAATAATCGAGACCGCGCGTGCCTTTGTTCAGCACGAGTCCGCAGATCAGATAATACAGCGCGATCCCCGCGACGATCATGCCGAGCAGACGATTCTGTCCGCTGATGAACTCGTTATTGAGGAGTCGGTCGTGCCCAAGGCCTACGGAGATCATGAAAAAATTGGAGAGGATCCCGACGATCCCGGACGACATCGCCCCATTGTAGAGGATGGTGCCTTTGTGAAGTCCGCCCACAAAGCCCGAGAACTTTCCGATCAACATGCCTGCGATCAGCCCCGCGAGCGCACCGACGGGCAGCGTCACATACATCGGCGCGTCGATCAGACGCGGTGTGCCGAAGGCGAGGACGGAGACCAACGGTGCGAGGGATCCCGCAAAAAAAGCCAAGGGAGCGACTTTGTCCGGCGCTTTTTTCGCCAGTTTCGCCTCCAAGAAGACGCCGATGACGATCGGCCAGATATTGAGCAGGTTCTTTCCGTAGAAAGAGTAGGCGAAGACCATCAGCAATGCCGCCACCTGTAAACCTTGAAGCTTCGCCTTGACGATCCGGTAGATCGTCAGTGTCGCGAGCATCAACAGCCCCGCGTTGATAAAACTGACTCCGATATTGCGGCCCACCACCATATAGTCGGTCGAAAGCAGGGACGGATGCACCATCAATCGAACAAGACCTTGACCGATTTGGCCAAGGTCCGGACAGAGCATCCATCCGATTACGAGCGATCCCAATGCCTGAAGCACAAAGATCAAATAATGGATGCGAATGACTCTTCGGTTACGTAAGGATTGTGACATGTCCCGATTCATGAAGATCGTACCCTCCCCGAGCGAGCACTGCCTCTTGGAATGCTTCATTCTTTAACACTTCGATAAAACGTACCACGCGCGGGTCCTCCAGATCGTCGGCGCGCACGAGGAAGTCATATTCCTCCCAGTCCGTTTCAACGAAATCTAACCCGAGGGCGACGGCCGCGGAATACGCACCTAGGCCGACATCGGCATCGCCGGATTTCACGGCTTGGGCGACGCTCATGTGGGTGGTAACCGCATTGTCGTAGCCAGCGATACTCGCGTTCGAGATCCCCAGTTCTTTCAACCGGTAGTCCAACAGGATACGCGTACCGGCGCCCAGCTGACGATTGATATATACGAGCCCTTCACGCCCCAAGTCGGCATAGCCGGTCATCCCCTTCGGGTTCCCCGGAGCTACGATCAGCCCTTGCTGCCTGCGCACGCCCTTGATCAGCGCCATCGGCTCATGCAAATACTTTTTGATATACGGCACATTGTACGTGCCGGACTCCGGATCGAGCAGGTGGACCGGCGCGAGGAGCGCTTGTCCGGACGCGATCGCTAAAATTCCGCCCATGCTTCCGACATGAGTCGATGTGACCGGTAGAAAATCGCCGACGATGTCGAGCACTACGTCGTGCGAGCCCGTGATCGTCAGCTTCTCCTCCACCTCTTCCAGTGGCTTGAGCAACACGGTTTCGATCGGCTCGCCCTGCGAGAGCCCCTCCACATTTTGCGGTATGATGCCGATCGCATCGGCGCGCACCAAGCTCATAGAGACTCCGGCGCCGCTCTTGATCGGCGTGGCCAACCACTTGCCGTGTAAAAAGCCTAAGTTCAGGCGAATATATTCTTTATGCTTGAGCGACGAGACGATGTCCTGCGTAAGGGTCGCCGTGTGGAACTGTCGTTTGATCGTCTGCCCGGTGAGAGTTGCCAGTACCGGCTCGACAAACTCGCGAAAGCTCACGAAAGCCGACACCGGATACCCCGGCATCCCGATGATCGGCGTCTCTCCAATCACGCCCAACACCGTGGGCTTCCCCGGCTTGATGGCGACGCCGTGGAGGATCAGGCGCCCCGCTTTTTCGATAACCGCGCGCGTAAAGTCTTTGCTGCCCGCGGAGCTTCCCGCACCGATCAGCACGACATCGCACTCTCTTGCCAGTCGCACCAGCGTCTGTTCGATGAGATCAAAGTCGTCGGGGATGGGCGCCAGTCGTTTCGCGACACCGCCCGCTTCTTCTACCAACCCTTGAAACATCCACGAATTGCTATCTAAGATCGCGCCGACCCCGACGTCTCTCGCGTGCTCGACGATCTCGGAGCCTGTCGGCATGATCCCGATGACCGGTTTCTGATACACCTCAATCTCTTCGATCCCACCGGCCAACAACGCGCCGACATCCACCGGCCTCACGGTGTGGCGACCGGGAATGATCATCTCGGTTTCCACGATATCCTCGCCGATGGGGCGCACGTGCTGCCATGTCGATGCCGGCGCGTGGATGCGCACGCGACCGTCGCCTTCATCGACGACGTCTTCAATCATGATCACCGCGTCCATCCCCTTGGGGATGGGGTTGCCGGTGTTGATATACGAGAAGTCCGCACCTTCCACGAGCAGCAGGCCTTCACCGGGCCGTGCCGCATGCGTGCTCTTTGCCAATACCGCAATCCCGTCCATCGCCGCGGCGTGATAACCGGGAGAGGAGCACGCGGCAAACACGGCGCGTACACTCACGCGGCCACGTGACTCGCGTACGGGGACGGTTTCTGTTTTCGGGGTCAGCACAAGTTCATCTAAAAACGTACGCCGTGCCGTTTCCAGTTCTGTATTTTCAATATAGGTATTTCTTTGGATCATAATAATTCCACCTCGACCGTTTCGCCTTTATAGAGGCCTTCTTTTTCCTTCGGCAGCACGATAAACCCGTCCGCCCGTACAAATTGGCTGATAAACGCCGAGCTGCTGTAAAACGGCTTTGCCATCCAGCGCTCGCCGTCCCAAAACAGCGTGACCATCTGGATCGTGCGCTTTCCGGGGGACGACGGCATATTCTCCGACAGCGTCGCCACGCGACGAGCCGGTTCTCTTACCTCGCCATAGGTCTCTTTCCAATATGGGGTGATCAGTTCTTGAAAGACCAGCATCGCCGACACCGGGTGCCCCGGTAGCCCGATCACCCACGTACCTTCAGCGTACCCCGCTAAAGTAGGTTTGCCCGGCTTGATATTCAGCCCGTGGAACAGGAGTTCGCCTCCGGACAGTGCTTCAATCGCGTCGGACGTATAGTCTCTCGTGCCGACACTGCTCCCCCCGGAGAGTAGCACGAAATCTGACCGCTCCGCCTCTTCGCGGACGGCGTCGCTCAGCCCCTGCTTGTGATCGCGCAGCAGGCGCTTGGATACGACGGTCCCTCCGAGATCCGCGATCATCGCCTCCAAAGTATAGGTGTTTATGTCCCGAATCTTCCCAAACGTCAGCTCTTCCTCTTCTTCCGCAATCTCGTCACCGGTGGAGAGAATCGAAAACGTCGGGCGACAGAGCACGGGCACTTCAAAATAGGATAATGCCGACGCCATACCGATGGCTCCGGGGCTTAGGCGCATCCCTTTTTTCAAAAGCGCTTCCCCTTTTTGGGCGTCTTCTCCCGGCAAGACCATATGGTCGTTGACCGCGACGCTCTTATAGCAGAGGCGCAGGTCGCCCATGTCTTTTGCGTATTCGATCATCAGCATGCCATCGGCTCCATCCGGCACCATGCCCCCGGTCGGCACATACACGCAAGTACCGGGTTCTACCCTTTGTGTCGCTTCTTCGCCCATGCGCACCTCGCCCAAATAGCGGAGCATCGTCGGCATACTCTCGGATGCGCCGTTGGTGTCGCTCGCGCAAACCGCGTAGCCGTCGACCGTGCTCCTCCGAAACGAGGGAAGGTCATACGGAGCCGGTAAGTCACTTGCGAGGATCCGGCCGGATGCCTCAGAAAGCTTTACTGTCTCTTCCCTCAAAGTTTGGCCGCGGCTTATCGCCAGCATTTTTTCTACCGCCTCATCCACTTCGACGGTCTTAAAGTATTTCATAATCGGTACCTCTCTGTAATCGAATCACCCGATCGCAGAGGCGATGCGCCTGTTCGGCGGAGTGGGTGACCAGAATCATCGTATTATCTTTATGGTAATCGCGCAGCGACTCCTCAATCTTCTCCGTGAATGCGCGGTCGACATTGGCTGTCGGTTCATCGAGCATCAATAGTCTCGGCGAAAAGATCACCGCACGCGCAAGATTGAGTTTTTGCATCTCCCCGCCGGACAGGCGGTCGGCTCGCTGTTCCATCAGCGGTGTAAGACCGAAGCGCTCTGCCGTCTCTGTGGTGCGCTGAGCGATTTCTTCTTTTGAAAGCCCGCGCACGGCCAACGGATACGCCAAGTTTTGCCGCACACTGCGGGAGAACATATACGGCTTTTGCATGACGAGCGTTATCTCCCTTTGTACCCGTTCTTGCAGGGGTTCCCCATCATAGGTCACGCTTCCCTCAAAATTGGTGTCCAAGCCGGCAATAATATGTAGTAAAGTCGATTTCCCTGTGCCGTTCTCGCCCACCATGCCCACAAATTCGCCGCTCTCAATGATGAGAGACGACAAATTGAGGATGAGATTGTCCCCGTATTGTTTTCTAATGTTCTTAGCTTCAATTCTCATAGGACGGCGCCTCCTGAAAGGTGTACACAATCGAGTTGATGACGAGAGAGATCAAAAAGAGCACGATCCCCAGCGCGATCGCCTTGGGGTATTCACCCATCGAGTTGAGCATGGAGATGGAGGTCGTCATGACGCGCGTGTGGTATTTGATATTGCCGCCGACGATCATCACGGCGCCGACTTCGGAGATGGCTCGCGAAAAAGCGGTCATGGTGTGCGCGAGGCACTCCGATCGCAATTCTCGGATCACGAGCAAGATGCGACGCATCCTCCCGGCTCCCAAAGTCTTTCCGACATCATCGATCCGCTTGCCCTGCTGCCTTGCCATCGAAAAGCTCAGCCCCAAGATCAGCGGCGCGACCAAAAGCGTCTGCGCGATGATCATCGCCTCGGGTGTATAGAGCAGATTCGTAAAGCCCAGCGGACCGTTTCTTGAGATCACGAGCACGACCATCAAACCTACAATCACGGACGGGGTGCTCATGAGGGTAAAGAGGAGGCGCCCAAAGCCCCGCTTCCCTTTGAACTTGGTAATGCCTAAAACCACGCCTGCAGGAATGCAAAAAACGGCCCCGAGGATAGTCGCCGTCAGGGACACGCGAAAGGAGAGTGCGATGATGGATATGGTTTCGGGGTCAAAGTTGGTCAGCAGAATGAGCGCTTCGCGAAACCCCTGGATGATATGCTGCATATGGACTCCTTACAACGACAACAAAAGGGCAAAGCGTGCTTTGCCCCGTATGCTATTTCGCGTTGGGTGTGAAGAGCGGTTCTCCGTATTCTTTCACGCCGTATTCACCGATGAGACCTTGGGTTTCCGGGCTCAGGATCCAGTCGACAAAGGCTTGTGCGCCTTCGGTGTTGATCTTGTCGGAAACGGTGGGTGATACAGCGATGACGCCGTATTGGTTCAATAGGTCGGAGGCGCCTTCAACGACGACTTCCAGTTCCAGTTTGTCTTTCATGCTCAAATAGGTGGCGCGGTCAGCTAATGTGTACGCCTTGAGCTCGGATGCCATGGTCAGTACATCGCCCATGCCTTTTCCGGCGGATGTATACCAGTCAGCATTGCTCGCGTCGGCAGCGGGATCTTCGACGCCCACTTGCTTCCAAATTGCCAACTCTTTCTTATGTGTACCGGAATCATCGCCACGGGAGACGAATGCGGTTTTGGATTCCATCAGCTTTTTCAGCGCACCGATCGCGTCTGCGCCAAATTCTGCTTTCAGAGCCGCAGGATCATCAGCGGGTCCGACGATGATATAGTCGTTGTACATGACGTCAAAGCGTTCGACACCCGCGCCGTCTGCGACAAATTCTTCTTCACTGGCTTTCGCGTGCACGAGGAGCACGTCGGCATTGCCGTCACGTCCGTTTTGCAGCGCCGCTCCGGTTCCAACCGCGACGACTTTCACGCCGTAGCCGGTCTTCGCCGTGAAGTCCGGAAGAATTGCATCTAACAGACCGGAGTCTTCGGTACTGGTGGTCGTCGAGAGGATGATCTCTCCTTTGGAAGCTTCTGTTGCCGCAGCTTCCGTGGCTGCCGATGCTTCGGTCGCTGCTTCTGTGACCGCCTCGGTTCCGGCTTCTGTCGCCGCTTCTGTCGTAGCTCCGCCGCCGCATGCTGCCAACATCAGTACGAGAGCTAACATGAGCGCGAGCATTGTCCATTTGTTTCTTTTCATTCTCTTTCCCCTTTCGTTTTTTCGCGCGGGAAAAGACGGGTGTGAGCTCGTCTCTTTCCAAACACGGGAGGCTGTTTCATTTCTAAAACAACCTATAGATCGGACGCCATGGCCGTAGCGACAGGCGCACCGATTCGATACGAGTGGCTGACATTGTCAGCCGATGACTACTCTTTCATTGTAACGAATTGCGATATCGTAAGCAAGTTACTCTATTTGCCGGCTTCGCGTACGCAAGAATGCTTCCAGCTCCTCTTGCGTATTCAAGTTTTGAAACATCAAAAGATCTTCACTGTACTCTTTTGCGAGTTCGATCGGCAGGGACTGCACACCTTGAGCGTCGGTGATCACGCGAATCTTTCGAATGCCGCTTCGCAAGCCCTCTTCGATCGGTTGCACCAGGCTCCTGTGGTAGAAGGCGTGAAAGGGCTCGATTCGCCCATTCGGGTACGCGGTCAAAATGCCCGTAGAACCGGGTGCGATCTCCTCTTTCATGCGATCCGCATAGGCTTTCAAATAGTACGGCATGTCGCAGGCGAGCACGAAGGAGTACTCAGCCTTGGCATACGTGAGCCCCGCATGGATGCCGCTTAAGGGCCCTTCGGACGGCAAGATGTCTCGGGTGATCTCGACGGGCAACCCTTCGTAGTACGAGGGCTCGTTCGTGACGACGATGATCTGCGAAAAGTCCTCACAAAGAGAAAGGGCGACCTCTTGAACGAGGTATCGGTCGTCCACGCGGATGCTCTGTTTGTCAAAGCCCATCCGCAGGCTCTTACCGCCCGCCAAGAGAATCGCCGTTCCAAATCTCATCTTAACCGCCCCAAGGGAGGGTCATATACTCCTTCATGAGGCGCTGATACTCTCTCTTAAACAGCGACTCATGCCCTTTTTCCCAGTCAGACAGCTGTGTGAAGAGCGCCTTGAGGCTTTCGTCTTCCACATAGTCCCTGGCGTTCTCGTAAAACTCGGCAAAATCTTTTTCGATCAGATAGGCCATGCGAAGCACGGTGATATCCGGCGTGTCGCTTTCGACGAGCGTGGTGTTCAGGTGCTCGCTCTCCGCTCGGGACGAAAAGATCGCCGCTTCCGTCTGATCCATCATCTCCTGCGGGATATCCTCCGTCGTAAGATTGCCCTCAGTGTAGTGATTCAACTGCTGTTGCAGATAATCGTAGTGAGACTCTTCGATGACCGCCAGTTTCTCAAACAGTCGTTTCGTCGTCGCGTCTTGGAATCTTTTGCTCTGCGTCAAGAAGAACTCGGCGCCTTCTTTTTCCATGCGCATCGCATATTTCAAAATATTAGCATACTCTGCGTTCATCCGCTTGTCCTTTCTTTCGGATGGTCACCGCTGCCACTTTGAGCTCAGGGATCTTCGCAAGGGGGTCAAGCGAGCTGTGCGTGAGCACATTCGCGCCTTGCGCAAAGTGGAACGGGATAAATAAGATCTCGGGCTCGATACGATCCGTGACGCGCGCCACGGTCTCGATACTTCCGCGTCTTGAGCTGATGATGACCGCGTCGCCGTCTTGAATCTCCAGCTTGCTGGCATCTTCCGGATGGATCTCCACATACGATTGTCCGGCAATCTCGTTGATCGCCTGTGTCTTTCCGGTCATCGTGCGCGTATGATAATGCCACAGGATTCGGCCGGTCGTCAGCACATACGGGTACTCATTGCTGACGATCTCAAACGGATCTTCGTATTCAAAGTCTCCAAACAGCCCGCGACCTCTGGAGATCGCCTGGGTGTGGAGAATCGGCGTACCTGGATGGTCCGGAGTCGGACAAGGCCATTGGATGCCCTCGTCTTCGATGCGCGCATAGGAGATTCCGCCATAGGACGGTGTGACCGTTGCGATCTCGTCCATAATCTCGGACGGGTTGCGATAATTCGCCGGGATACCGACTCGTTCCAACAGCTCGCAGAAGATCTTCCAATCCGGCCAGCTGTTGCCCACCGGTCGAATGACCTGGCGAACGCGCTGTACGCGGCGCTCGGTGTTCGTGAAGGTACCGTCTTTCTCGGCAAACGATGCAGCCGGTAAGATGACGTCCGCATATTGCGCGGTTTCCGTGATGAACAGGTCCTGTACGACCACGAACTCTGCGTGTTCCAATGCGTGGATGACGTGATTGGTGTCGGGGTCTGAGACGACCGGGTTTTCACCGAACACGTACAGCATGCGCACGGAATCGTCCGCTAAGCCGTTGATGATTTCCGGCAAGGTGAGCCCAACTTTCGGCGAGAGCTTAGCGCCCCACGCCTCTTCGAATTTCTCGATGACGGCGGGTTTGATGACTTTTTGGTATCCGGGCAAGTCAGACGGCAGGCAACCCATATCGCAGGCGCCCTGTACATTGTTTTGTCCGCGCAGCGGGTTGATGCCCGCACCGTATTTCCCGATATTTCCGGTCAGCAAGGCGAGGTTTGACAAGGACATTACCCCGTGAGTTCCCCTCGTGTGCTGGGTGATGCCCATCGCGTAGTAGATGCCTGCGGCATTCGCTTCCGCATACCATCTGGCGGCGGTGCGGATGTCGTCTGCCGGTACACCGGTGATGGTTTCCGCATATTCAGGTGTGTATTTTTTAATCGTCTCTTCGAAGAATTCGAAACCTTCGGTACGCTCTTCGATGTACTTTCGATCCTCCAGTCCTTCGGTCAAGATGACATTGCACATCGCGTGGATCAGTGCGATATTGGTGCCCGGTCGAACCGGAAGGTAGAGGTCGGCTTCATCCGCCAACGGAATCCGCCTCGGGTCGGCGACGATGAGCTTCGCCCCTTTTCTGTGTGCGCGAATCATTCGCGTACCCAGTACGGGGTGGTTTTCCGTCGTATTGGAGCCGATGACGAAGATGCAGTCGGAATCGACGATCTCTTCGTTGGTGTTCGTCATGGCGCCGCTTCCCAATGTGGTCGCAAGACCTGCAACCGTGGAAGCGTGTCAGAGACGGGCGCAGTGGTCGACATTATTCGTGCCGATGCCCGCGCGAAGGAGTTTTTGGAAGAGATAGTTTTCCTCGTTGGTACAACGAGCCGAGCTGAAGCCCGCAATGGCATCCGGTCCCGACTCGCTCTTGATCGTCTTCATCTTGCTGGCGATCAGGTCAAGCGCTTCCTCCCAAGAGGCTTCGCGGAACTCTCCGTTTTCATCGCGAATCAAGGGCTCTTTCAAACGATCGGGATGCTGCACAAAATGCCAGGAGAAACGGCCTTTAACGCACAGCAAGCCGTCATTGGCTTTTTTCCCGAAGTGCGGCTCTACGCCCACGATGTCTTTGCCTTTGGTCAGAATGTCGATCTGGCAACCGACGCCGCAGTACGAACATGTGGTGCGCGTACGCTTCACTTGGAAATAGCGGAAGTTCTGTTTTTTAGGGAGAAGTGCTCCCGTCGGGCACACGGCGACGCAGTTTCCGCAGGAAACGCATCGGGAATTCTCTAATCCCTGATCCATCGGCGCGACGACTTTCGAGAAAAATCCGCGCTCGGAGAGCCCAATCGCGTCCGTGCACTGTAACTCATTGCAGACGCGGTAGCATTTACCGCACAAGATGCACTTGTCCGGGTCATACGTATAGAAACGGTTGCTCTCGTCTTTCGGCGCCATCTTTCGGATGCCGTTTCTAAAGCTTCCGTCGATCACGCCGTACTGATAGCAGTAGTCCTGGAGCTTGCAAGCTCCGGACGCTCCACAGGTGAGGCAGTCATTCGGGTGATTGGAAAACAGCAAGTCCAGATTCATCTTGCGAGACGCAAAGGTACGGTCATTGTCCGTCTCGATTTGCATGCCGTCGGCAACAAGCGTCGAGCACGCCGTCACCAAGCTACCCTTTTTTGTATCTTCTACGACGCAGATCCGGCAGGCTCCGCCGGGTTTGAGGCGAGGGTCGTGGCAAAGGGTCGGGATGTGAATCCCTTCCCTTTCGCACACGTCTAAGATCGTCTGCCCTTTATTCGCTTCGAACTCGCGTCCATTGATGTTCAGTTTCATTTCGCATCATCCGCCTCCGGCAAGTTTTTCAAAACGGCATCCAGAGACAGCGCATCTTGCCAAGAGGTTGCCACAAAGCGTCGTCCGTCTGTGGTTTCTACTTTTTTGTACACTTGTTTAGCTAGGTTCTTATTGTATTCCGCTTCCGTAAAGAGTCGTCCGCGCAGGCACAGTGGGCGGCCGTTAGAAGGCTCTTTCGCGCGCACGGCCGTCTTTCCGGCATCGGTGATCACTTCAAAGTTACATCCGTAATCACATGCACGGCATTTCACACCCTTCTTCGTGCCGGCCCAACCGCGAATGCGAGTTTCGTACACTCTACGGTCCACCAATGCGCCAACCGGGCACACGGATACACAGCGGTTACAGGAGACACAGCTCGACTCTTCGAAGGACTGGCTGGCATCCGCGGCGATATGGGTGTCGAATCCGCGCTCCGCAAAGGAAAGGACTTGGCGGTCCAATACTTGGCCGCAGGTGCGCACGCACTTACCGCACAGGATGCATTTGCTCTCGTCTCGTAAGATGTACGGGCTCGAAGTATCGGTAAAGCTCGCGACTTCGGAACCTCTACGGGCACCGGAGTGCACGCGGAACTGTACGTCATAGTCATAGGCGTATTGTTGCAAGAGACATTCTCCCGCTTTCTGACAGGTTAAGCAGTCATTGGGATGATTGTCCAGCAGCATTTGCAGAATCTGTTTTCTGGATTTTACGACTCGGTCCGTCATCGTATAGACTTCCATGCCTTCTGCGACTTTCGCGGAGCAAGCGGTCACCAGTTTATGGCTCCCCTTGATCTCGACGACGCAAAGGCGGCAGGAACTGACGATGGTGAGGTTCTTATCGTAGCAAAGCGCGGGGATTTGCACGCCCACTTTCTTTGCCGCTTCGATCACCATCGTACCGCTCGGTACGGTGACGGGCATTCCATCGATTATCAAATTTATGTTCATTGCGCTACCTCTTTATGATGGCCTGTACGGGGCATGCGCCGATACAGGTTTCGCACTTGATACACTGCTCTTGATCGATGACGTGTTGCTCTTTCACTTTGCCTTCGATACAGGATACCGGGCAGACGCGGGCGCACTTGGTGCAGCCGATGCACTTGTCGGTAATGAAGATTTCCGAAAGCGCCTTACAGGAAGCCGCCGGGCATTTTTTGTCATTGACATGCGCTTCGTATTCGTCGCGGAAGAAACGGATCGTGGAGACGACCGGGTTCGGGGCCGATTGGCCGAGTCCGCAAAGCGAGGAGTCGATGATGGCTTCGCCGAGTTCAAGGAGGTTGTCAATTTCTCCTTCTTCCGCCTCTCCGTGGGTGATGCGGTCTAACGACTCGAGCATGCGCTTCGTACCTTCGCGGCACGGCGTACATTTTCCGCACGATTCTTCGACCGTAAAGTCTAAGAAGAAGCGGGCGATGTCAACCATGCAGTTGTCTTCATCCATGACGATCATTCCGCCGGAGCCCATGATGGATCCTAGTTTTCCGAGCGATTCGAAGTCGACCGGGGTGTCCAAGTGTTCCGCCGGAATACATCCGCCGGACGGACCGCCGGTTTGTACGGCTTTAAAGGCCCTTCCGTTTGGAATGCCGCCGCCGATATCATACACGATCTCTCGAAGCGTCGTTCCCATCGGGACTTCGATGAGCCCGTTGTTGTTGATCTTGCCTCCGAGTGCAAATACTTTGGTCCCCGGGGACTTTTCCGTACCGATACTGCGGAAGTGTGCCGCTCCCTTTTGATAGATATAGGGAACATTGGCGAAAGTTTCGACATTGTTGATGATGGTCGGTTTTTGCCACAAGCCTTTGACAGCGGTTCTTTGGATTTTGGTTCTCGGCATGCCGCGGCGACCTTCGATGGATTCCATCAGAGCGGTCCCTTCCCCGCAGACAAACGCACCGGCGCCTAAGCGAACTTCCAGATCAAACGAGAAGCCGGTGCCGAAGATATTGTCTCCGAGCACGCCGTATTCTTTTGCCTGTTCGATCGCGTGATTCATGCGCTCGATCGCAATCGGATACTCAGCGCGTACGTAGATATAGCCCATATTGGAGCCGATGGCGTAGCCGGAGATCGTCATCGCCTCGATGACGCTATGCGGGTCTCCCTCTAAGATGGAGCGGTCCATAAACGCACCGGGGTCTCCTTCGTCGCCGTTACAGATGACGTATTTCGGATAGTCGTTGACCACGAGAGCGGACTCCCACTTTCTTCCGGTGGGGAAGCCGGCGCCGCCGCGACCACGTAGGAGCGAGTCTTTCATGATGTCGACCACTTCCTGCGGAGTGCGTTCGGTCAGGCAGTCATACAGCGCCTGATAGCCGTCGTAGGCGATATACTCGTCGATCTCTTCCGGGTCGATGCGACCGCAGTTGCGCAGAGCGATTTTAACTTGGTGTTTGTAGAAAGGCACTTCGTTCATCGAGAGGATTTTGCCGCCCTCTTCTTTTGCACCGTCATAAATCAAGCGCTCGACGACTTTGCCTTCTTTAAAGTGAGATTGAACGATCTCGTCAACATCATCCGCGGTGACGAGCGCATAGAAAACTTCTTGTGGATAGACAATCAGGATCGGACCGGCTTCGCACAGCCCAAAGCAGCCGGCTTTAATCGTATGTACCTTTTCCGTCAACCCCTCGGCTTTGATCGCCTCGTCCAGCTTGGCGCGGATTGCCTTCCCTCCGGAAGAGTCGCAGGCGCCGCCGGCGCAGATGATGACTTCGTATTTGTCTGCGGGTTGTGCTTGTAGGGAAACCTCTTTGGAACGCTCATCGCGCAGTTCGATCTCCTGACGGACGCGTTCTCTGATTTCTCTTAACTGCTCTTGATTCATTGCTTGACCTCCTTCAACAGCTCTTCCATCGAATTCGGGGTCATGCGGCCGTGGGCGTCTTCATTGACGGTAATGACGGGTGCCAACACGCACGCTCCGACACATCGGGTTGCCTGAATCGAAAACTTGCCGTCCGGTGTCGTTTCACCGGAGCGAATGCCCAGCACCTCTTCCGATTTGTCCAAAACGGCTTGCGCACCTTTTACATAGCATGCGGTACCCAAGCAGACGGCGACCTGCGTTTCCCCTTTCGGGATCAGTGTAAACTGGCTGTAAAATGTAATGACCCCGTAAATCTCCGCTCTCGGAATGCGAAGTGTTTCGGAAATCATTTTCTGAATCTCGTTAGGTATGTAGCCAAATTTTGATTGCGCTTCGTGAAGCACGATCATGAGATTCCCGGGTTTCCCTTTCTGGCGGTTCAAGAAACTCTGGTAGGCTTCCAGTTTTTCTTTGTTTTTCACCATGTCCAGCTCAAAAGCCATCGTTCTCCCTCCAATACATTGTATTTTTGTTATTTATTATATCATAGAAATGATTGATACGAATCGTCTCTTCTTCTTTAGCGCTATTTTCTTGCACAGTCTCCACTATCGCCGGAAAGGATTTCCAACCCATGTCCAACGGGCGAGAGGATAAATTCCAACGTTTCCTTGAGCGCTTTGGGACTTCCCGGCAAATTGATGATCAATGTTTGATTCCTGATCACACTCACCGCACGCGACAACATCGCCCGGTCGGTAAACTGCATAGAATAGGCGCGCATCGCCTCCCCGATCCCGGGGACATTTCTTGTGCCCACCGCCATCGTCGCCTCCGGCGTATTATCTCTGGGAGAGAGGCCTGTGCCGCCGCTGGTACAGATCAATTGGACGCCCTCATTGTCCGCCATGTCGATCAGCGTTTGGACGATGCCTTCGTAGTCATCGGGGATCATCCGCTCGGAGATCACCCTATGTCCGTTTTGCTCCAGATGTGAACGAAGGATCTCTGTACAGAGATCCTGTCTTTCGCCTCTGGCGCCTTTATCGCTTAGAATCAAGATTCCTGCGTTCGCCATGATTTCACCTCGATATTGGGGGCCACAAAATAACTGGTGCGCCCGCTGATGATATGCTCGCCTCCGACGCGCGTATAAATTCCTTCGAATTCTCCCATGTAGATGAACATCCCCATGAGGGGAACCAAGGGCTTAATGCTGTACTGTCCCTTTTCATCAAAGAAGACAAAATCCATCGGGTCGGCATCGATATACGTTTGGTAGATCGCCTGCTCTTTTACGAGCTCGGTCAAAAGTTCTTCGTACTCCTCCGCTGTGTAGTCTCGTCCGACATAGACCCCTTCAGACCCGCGGGAATCAGAGGGTTTTACGATATAGCGATCTTTATCCTTCACCACGTCGGCAATATTCGCTTGCGTCAACTCCCCGGTGAACGGAATGTGCTTTTCGACAAATGCGACCTCCGCTTCGGTCAGTAGCGCTTTGCTGGCCGGTTCGTGCAAAATTGCAAACGCCAGTTTATTGTGAATAATCTGCGATCGCATGGAGCCCACACAGAAAAATGCGTTATCTAAATAGGCGTCGATAAACGGGCGCGCTTCCTCCGCTTTGGCGACCAGTTCCACCGTGGTGACCCTGCGATACACCATATCGATCGGCTGCCCGTCGGCGATGAGTTTGCCGCCTTCATACGTAAAATCGCGCAGATCCGCGATGATCGCGCGAACCCCCGCCTTTTCGTAGCGCTTTTGGAACTCGACAAACTCGTATGGCGTTCCGCTTTCCGTAAAGTCGGCGATCGCAAGCGTCTCCGGCAGTTTGCCGTGGACCGATCGGTAGAGCTCCAGACTTTTTTCGACCCAGGGATCAAAATAGTCGCGATTATGAAGTTCATATTGTTTCGCAAATTCGCGCATCCCCTCACCTTTGAGGAGCAATTCACCGATCACATTGTCTTCGTTCATCGCGGACGATCCGTCCGTGTTGCACTCGCAAAACCAAAAGTCGTCGGGATTGTTGTAGAAGATGTCAAAACGAGCCATCGGAATGAAAGTATCATAGCCCGGATCGTGAAGGATCAACTGTTCCATCAGCTCCGGAAAGCCGAACTTCTCGCGATACTCGGGATCCTCCAGATATTTGACCGTCATCTTATTGGCGATCGAGATCATCGTTGATGCGATCTCTTTCCACACCTCAAAAGTCTTTTCATCATAGAAGATGCCCTGATACAGCGCCGGTACCGGCTCCCCTTTATAGATCGCCGTAGAGTGAGCAATCGCGTTCACAAATTGTTGATAGTCTTCGGCGTAACTCTCAGGGTCTTTTTCGATGAGTTCGATATACTCTTTGACAAGTGCTTCGTTAAACATCTTGAATCCTTTCCGCCGAAAAGGCGCGGACCGCAGCCTCCAAACCGGACTTTTCTTCAATCGCCGCAAATACATCGCGCGGTGCCAAGCCTCTGGACACAAGGTCCTCCAACGGACCGAGAAGTGCCACTTCTTCCGGGGCTAAGCCTTTTTTCACGCTCTGGAGCATTTCTTGTGCAAACGAGAGGATCGTTCCGCCCATAAATGGCGTATCGTATCCTTTCGACTCCGACTCTTCGCGAATGCGGTGCAGTTCCGCCTCCGTCATCGGCGCTAAGCGTTCGCTGTACGCGTTCAAATTGTCCGCATGATACAGCAAGCCCTTGAGTACCGCGCAGCATGCGCCCGCCAATGAGATCGGCACGGAATCCATGACGCGATACTCGATATAGCGCTTCACGCGTACGTCCGGAAATACGATCGAGACCGCATGGTAGATGAAGTCCTCCCCGTCTTTTTCCGGGTCAAAGAGCTCGGCAAAGGTCTGATCGCCAACGGAGACCGCTTCGCCATCGACGACGCGGAAGATGATGGGATTGTCCAATATATAGTCCGCATAGGCGCCGAACCCGAAGTCCTCCGACAAGCTGCCCGGTATGATACCTGAGCGATCGCTGTCGGTATTCTCCCAGATCTTCATACGCGTGTTGCGCATCGGATTGGCTTCACCTTCAAAGTGTGCCGCATTGTCAAACATGGTGTAAAAGACGGGCGTCAGACGCGTCAATAGCTGGAATTTCTTGACGAAGTCCGCTTCGGACGTATAGTCCAACGCGATTTGCACCGCAGCGGTGCCCTTCATCATATTGTGCGCCATCTTTCCGCGCTTTTTGAAGTAATTGAACATGTAGTCGTAGCGCTTCTTCGGTAGAATCTTGATCTCGTCGATCTTGGTGACGGGATGATAGCCCAAGTTCACCATCCAAAAATCATCGGGTAATACGCGTTCCACGATCTCCCGCGTTTGATCATAATTGGACACCAAGTCGACGATATTGCTTCGTCTTTCCAGTGAAAACTCAAACTGAGAGCCCGGCTCCAGCGTAATCGCTCCTAAAGGCAGGTCGACCTGTAAGACATGATCGCCTTCGCCGGAGGCTTCGTAGCCCAAGTCCCTGATATCGCGCAGCACGGTCTCCACGCCCGGTTGGTCAAAATAGTTCACCGTACGCAGATCGGAACTTCGGACGAGGTAGTGCTCAATTTCCAAACCGACTTGCTCCGTGCCGGGGGCCTTGCAACCGGATGCAATATAGTCAATCACTTTTTGTTGTTGGTCATTTCGATTGTACATCATACTCACTCATTTCTCGTGCAACGCACATATTTTAGTATTTATACCCCCATACTCTCGTTTACTCGTCTAACAGAGCGGGTAATTGCAACGGATCGACGATTTGATCCCCTTGGTAGACGCGCATATTGCCGCCGGAGATCTCATCGATCAGCGTAATCGCCTTGTCATCGCCGGTGCGTCCAAACTCCAGTTTGATATCATACAGAGTCAGCCCCTTCTCCGACAGAATCTCGCGAACGATCCCCGAGATCGCCTTCGTCATCTTCACGATTTCGTTGTATTCCGACTCTTTCATAATCCCCAGAACCGCCAAGCCTTCCTTTGTGATGAGGGGGTCTTGTCTGGCGTCGTCTTTCAAGGTCATCTCCACATAGCCGTCTAAGTCTTGGCCTTCTTCGGCATAGGCGCCATAGCGGCGGATGAAGCTTCCGACCGCTTTGTATCGGCAGATCACTTCTACACCGTTTCCGAACACGGTCGCTTTTTTGACTTCCATCGTGTTATCTTCGAGATTCGATTCCACATAGTGCGTCGAGATCTTGTGTTTCTTGATCGCTTCAAAGAAGAATCGAGTCAAGCGAAGCGCTGCATTGCCTGCGCCTTCCATGGTGAGCCCAACTTGGTTAGCGCCCGGATCAAATACTCCGTCGACGCCGGTCGCTGTATCTTTAAACTTCAGTAGGATGTTTCCGCCATCCAGTTCGTATACGTCTTTCGTCTTGCCTTCATTGATCAATTTCATAAAATGCACCTCTTTCTTTGCATGAGATCCGAGCGTAAGGCTCAGTATCCACGCATATTATACCACGATGAGGGTCAATGGTGGGTATATATGAGGAAAACAGGAAAGGAGCGATTCTATGCATACACTCTGCCATATAAAACACAGTACACTCACGTTGGAGACCGACGACCGCTTCTTCGTCTTCGACTGGTATGACACACACGAGCCTTCCTTCCCCTCAGGGAAAAAGGTGACCTTCATCGCGACGCACGGCCACGGCGACCACTTTCATCCCGCCGTTCTGGAGATGGGAGGCAGCGACACGCGCTTTGTCCTGTCCGACGACATCGAAGTACCCGCCGATTGCGAACGCCCCATCACGCTGATTCGACCCGACGAAACCTACGAGATCGACGACTATACCCTCACCACTTTCGGCTCTACTGACCGAGGCGTCAGCCTGCTCCTCGAAGGAGACGATCTGTCCTTCTACTTCGCCGGGGACTTGAATGCCTGGGTCTGGGAGAATGACGACCAAGAAACCCAGGCGATGGAAAAATCCGATTATCTCGCCGAACTCGAAAAGATCAAAGCGCACGCGATCGACATCGCCTGCGTTCCCGCCGACCCGCGACTCGGCCCCAACTACGACGAAGGCGTCCGCCTTTTCTTCGAGCACTGCCGGCCCAAACGCATCGTGCCGATTCACTTTTCCATCGACTACACCGTGCCCCACAAGCTCGCCAAGTCCTACCCTACGCTGCCGATCATCGACTTCCGCGAGGCGGGCGAGTGTAAAGAACTGTAAACAAAAAAAGCCCCCAAAAACGGGGGCGAGTAACATACACCAAATGAGGAGCGTCCGGAATACTCTTTGAGGCCATATCTTGGCCGAGCGGCCGTGAGCGTGCCGAGAAGAGTTTTCCGGACGCGACGATTAGAACCTCTTCAGGCTCGCCCCCGAAGGGGGAACTTTTTTATGTTAATGATCGTATTGCACCAGCGACAACACATCGTATCCTTCGAGTTTGTCGCGGCCTTTCAGGTCGATGAGCTCGATCAAAAAGCCCAAGGTGACGACTTCGGCACCTTGCATTTCGGCGAGTTTCGCGGAGGCACGCATCGTTCCGCCGGTGGCCAGTAGGTCGTCGACAATGGCGACGCGCATGCCGGGTTTGAGCGCATCTTTGTGGATTTCGAGCGCATCGGTTCCGTATTCCAGCGAATAGTCATAGCGGGTGGTCTCTCCGGGGAGCTTCCCGGGCTTTCTGACCGGCACAAAACCTACGCCGATCCCATAGGCGACTGCGGCTCCGAAGAGAAAGCCTCTCGCCTCCGGTCCCATGATCATGTCGATCTCTTTGTCTTTCAGATAGTCGATAAACGCCTGGACCACATACAAATACGCTTCACTGTCAGAAAGCAATGTGGTGATGTCTTTGAAGCTGATTCCCGGCGACGGGAAATCTTCGATGACGCGAATCTTTGATTTTAAATCCATTGTATCCTCCTGAGGATCCGTGAAAAAGGAGCGCGCACAACGCTCCCGGTAAAGATTAGAATTAGTTGATGCGATTTATGAGCTGCACTGTTGTCAGTTGCGCGGAAAGGGGATGTCCAAAAGTGCGCCTCTGAGACGAGTCCCTTCCTATTCCTAAATCAATTCATGGGACGAAGTCGAAGCTGAAGCACGTTGGACTCCCCTGACGCAGCAACTCTAACGAAATCGTATTGAGTGTTGGTCTAACTTACTTACCGATTGCTGACATCCAGCAATTTGGATTTCAGCTCGCCTTCCATGCGAATCAGCTCTTGTTCGGCCACTAAGCGCTTCTCGCGGCCTTCTTTTTGGATCGTCATCACTTCATCGAGTGTCGTGATCAGCGACTGGTTGGTCTCTTGCAGGGTTTGCAGGTCGACGATACCGCGCTCGGTTTCTTTCGCCGTTTCGATCGTGGACATTTTGATCGTTTCAGCGTTTTTCTTGAGCAGCGTATTGGTCATGTCGGTGACTTCGCGTTGCGCCTTGGACGCCGCCATCGAGTGGCTCACACCCAATGCCAACAGCATTTGGCTCTTCCAAAGCGGGATCGTATTCACCAATGTGGACTGAATTTTCTCGGCCATGATCGTGTCGTTGTTTTGCACGAGGCGAATCTGCGGCGCCATCTGCAGTGACACCATGCGAGTCAGCTCGAGGTCGTGCAGCTTTTTCTCGAAACGGATGCACAGATTGTCGAGATCTTTGACGGCTTGCGCGTCTTCGGGAAGACCGGACGCATTGGCTTTCTCTAAGAGCGCCGGGATCTCTTTCTCTCGCACTTCGGCAAGTTTTTGCTTGCCGGCCAGTACGTACATGTTCAACTCTTTGAAGTAAATCGTGTTCATTTCGTACATCTTGTCCAGCATTGCAGTGTCTTTGATCAGTTGGACTTGATGTCCTTCCAACACTTCCGCAATCTTATTGACATTAGCTTCGGCGCTGTCGTATTTGATCTGCAAACTTTGCAGCTTATTGCCCTGTTTCTTGAAGAAGCCGAACAGCCCGCCTTCATCTTCGTCTTTATCGAAATTCTTGAGCTCTGTCACGATACCAGAAAGCATGTCGCCCACTTCGCCCATATCTTTTGTCTTTACATTTTCAAGCGCACTTTGCGAGAAGTCAGCGATTTTCTTTTGCGTACCCGCGCCGTACTTGAGGATCATTCCACTGTTTTTGATGTCGATCTTTTTCGCGAAATCGTCCACCATCGCTTGCTCTTCCGGTGTGAGTTCGTATTCTTTTTTTGGCACGGCTACATCGTTCGTCTCCAAGGTTGGGGTTACCAAGTCAAGTTCCAGTTCAGGTTCCAGCGTTAGTTCGGGTTTGATCTCTTTGTTATTGTCCATCATTTGTCCTTTCTTCCTCTTGTCTGCCGCGGATGAAGTCCTTCCCGCCTAAGCCGTCTCTTGCCATCATCGTCTCCATGGCGATCAGGTCGCTTTCGATGTCGAGCGCTTCCTTTTGGAACAGCTCGTCCAACAATCGCTCAAACGCCTGCGTGATCAATTTCATCGAATCTTCGATTCTCGTTTTCGTCGCCACGATATTTGTACCCTGAACCGCCTGATCTTCCATCACATCATAGGCTTTTGCAAATTTCACCGTCGTCGGCAGATAGTACTGCATGAAGCGGCGAATCTTGGATAATTTGTCCGGGTTTTTTGTCACGAATTCAAAGATATTTTCTGTGATATTCTCCAAATGGATGAGATCATTTTGCATCTCTTCCGACCGAATGCCTTCTCTGGCAAAGCGCAATTGCTCGATATAGCCTCGGCCTTCTTCCAGCATATCGACCGGCTCGGCTTCCACCGTTTCGATGACCTCTTCTTTTACGACCGGCGTGACCAACTCTTTTTGCTTTTGGTATTCGAGTTCACTTGCCTTCTGATGCGCGAGGTAATTCGGTTCGTTGATGATCAAGGTGTCCGTCGTCTTATCGTACTTTCCATAGTCGAAGAATCCCTCTTTGACCATAAACTTGATCTCTTCCCGCACTTTGCCCATCGGCCTCTCAACCGTTTGTGCCAGTTGGTTGATCGCGGCGAAGCCCTTCTCTTTCAGCGCCACCCAGTACGAGCCGAGGCGCTCTCTCGCCCTCGCCAAGCGGAACCCCTTCCAACCAATGCGCAGTGCTATATAGGTCGACGGATAGATGAGCAACAGCAACAACAGGAGTTGGCTGAAGACAAATCCCGTCCCGCTTGCAGAAAAAAATGCCTTTATCAGCGAACCGGTCTGAATTATCGACGTCAACACCAGCGGAATCCCCGTAAAGTAGCCCACGATCTGGTAGAAGATCGATTTGCCGCGAAACGGTGCGATCGGGTTGCCCTGCTTGTCCACCCGCAGAGCGGGAGTCCTCGAACGATTCGTGGACTCATACTCCACCCATTCGTTCGAGCCATCGCTCTTCGAACGCTCCTTTTTCGGCCAGCTCTCCATCTTTTTTTGATACTCTTTCATATCGATTTTTTCGATGGCCTTCATGACATCCTTTACGCCATCGCTGATATCTTTACCGATTTGTTCCCAAATCTCGTTATCTTTTTTGCCCATTGCGCTCCCTTCAATTGGTGCCAGAAACAATTCTACAGTTTAATTATAGGTAAGATTCGTTCAAAACACAACAAACAAAAAGTTACGAAACTCCATCAAAATGAAGATAGGAGGACTTCCATGGAACTGATGACATGCTCGAAGGACTTCAAAAAGTGAGGAGTGTCCGGAATACTCTTTGAGGCCATATCTTGGCCGAGCGGCCGTGAGCGTGCCGAAAAGAGTTTTCCGGGCGCGACGAAACGGCCCCCATCCATCAAAAAAGGAGGCGCGTGGCCTCCCTTTCTCTACTTAACGCCTTGAATCCCCCGGCTTCCCGGCTTCACGAGCGGCATGCCCTCTTTGCATAGCGGGCAGTCGTCGGGGTCGTACACCTGTACCTCCGCGCGATATGCGGCATACAGGGGCAGCGGCAGTTCGTTGACGGTTCGGTCGATGATCGCGGCGATGCCGACGACTTTGGCACCCAGCGCCTCGAGCGCTTTCGCGACTTCCATCGACGAGATACCGGTCGTCACGACATCCTCACAGATCAGGACGCGCTCACCGGGCTCCAGCGCAAACCCGCGGCGCAGGCACATCTCCCCTTCGGCGCGCTCAGAAAATAGCATGCGCTTCTTGGTGACGCGCGCGAGTTCGTAGGCGATCAAAATGCCGCCCATCGCAGGGCCGACGATGGTGTCGTATTCGACGCCGTCCAGTTTTTCCGCGATCTTCTTGGCCACCGCTTCGCCCACTTCGGGATACTCGGTGAGTCGTGCGCACTGCACGTATTTGTCGGAGTGCTTGCCGGAGGACAGCAGAAAGTGTCCTTCCAAAAGGCTGTGTGCGTCTTTCAATATTTTTTCCACATGATCCTCCTATAGGATGCCGATGATCTCCGAGAGATCGGCCATGTTTTCTTTTTGCATAAACTGTTCGATACCCTGAATGATCTCCGGTAGCTTGCCCGGGTGCATAAAGGCGGCGGTTCCCACCTGCACACAACTTGCACCGGCCATCAGAAACGCGAGCGCATCCTCATGCGATGCGATCCCGCCCAGTCCCACCACGGGGATAGAGACAGCTTTACAGACATCGTACACCATGCGAAGCGCGATCGGGAAGATTGCGGGTCCGGAGAGCCCT
The DNA here is from genome assembly GCA_964510345.1 of uncultured Peptoniphilaceae bacterium. Classification (GTDB taxonomy): domain Bacteria; phylum Bacillota; class Clostridia; order Tissierellales; family Peptoniphilaceae; genus JAAYQA01. The sequence continues at coordinate 35,069 of CAZEBB010000003.1, read as the reverse complement.
GCGGTCACCCTCGCAAAGACGGGCTTTCGCTGATACACGTCCACTGCCATCGCCTGAAAGGTGTTGACGAGGCTCACCCCGTCGGCGCCTGCCGCCTCACAGGCTTTCGCCATGTCGACGATGTTCTCCGCATTGGGGGATAGCTTGACGATCAGAGTCTTGGTCGTCACCTCCCGCACGGCGCGCACGACGGCTTCCGCACTGTGGCATTGGATGCCGAAGGCCATGCCGCCTTGGGAGACATTGGGGCAGGAGATATTGAGCTCGATCACTTTGGCTTCGGTTTTTTCGAGAAGCCGTGCGCCTTCACAGTAGTCTAAGATCGAATGCCCACCGAGATTCACGAGCGTCAGCGTGTCGATCGAAAGCATCTGCGGAAGCTCTTCGTCGATAAACGCCTGTACACCGGGGTTCTGCAAACCGATCGAGTTCATCAGCCCGGACGGCGTTTCGTGGATGCGCTGCCCCGGATTGCCCGCTTGTGCATGGAGTGTCAGCCCCTTGGAGGAGATGCCGCCCAGTATCGAAGGATCGTAAAAATCCTCGTACTCGCGACCGAATCCGTAGGTTCCGGAGGCTGCGATCACCGGGTTTTTCATTTCGTGTCCACAGAGTTTGACTTTCATCATAGTTGCACCTCCGTCGACAGGAAGACCGGCCCGTCCTTGCAGACGCGTAGATAAGTATCGCCGCTTCGCACGGCACACCCTAAGCACGCGCCCACGCCACAAGCCATATGCGCTTCTAAGCTAAGATACAGTTTCGTCTTGCCTTCGCACAATTTGGCGACCGCTGCGAGCATCGGCGTCGGCCCGCACGCGTACACAGCGTCGTACTGCGTCGGGTCCAACAGCTCGGTGACAAATCCCTTATGGCCTACGTTTCCGCTATCGGTTGCAATCTGCAAATCCGCATGGCGAAAGTCTTCCAACGCGTAGGGCGTGTCTAAAAAGCCCACGAATACATCCGGGGCTTCCTCCAATTCATGGGATAAGCCGATCAGCGGTGCAGTTCCGATGCCGCCGCCGATCAGCGCAACTTTTCCACTTTCTTTGGTAAATCCGTTCCCCAAAGGTCCGGCACACAACAGCGAGTCACCGTCACGTAACTCTTCAAAAATGCGCGTCCCCATGCCCTTTACGAGCACGTAAAAGGTCACGGAATCTTCCGTACTGCTGCCCACGCTGATGGGGCGTGAGAGCAGGGGCTCTCTCTCCCATGCGCGCAGCATATAAAATGTACCGGCAGGCGGTTGGTCCGCCAAGTCCACCGTAATTTTTACGACATTTTCCGCAAGTTTTTCGTTGGATATGACCTTTGCGATCGTCTCTTTAGCCGACAAAGCCCAGCTCCTCTCGCATGCGAAGGACCGCCTCGTAGGCACAGCGCTTCACGGCCGCCTCTGAGTCTTCCACATCGCGGAAGGCGGTGATGATGCCGCGTGATGAGTTGACGACGCCACCGTTTCCGTCCTTTAAGTATTGGCGAATATCGGACGCCAGTCCGCCCTGTGCCCCGTAGCCCGGGATCAGGAAGAACAGATTGTGGTAACGGCTGCGGATCTCTTGGATATCGTCCGACTGCGTGCCGCCGAAGACGACGCCGATGCTGCTGTATCCGCTCTCTCCGATATAGCGCTCGGCGATTTTTTGCAGGCCGTCGCCCACATGTTGATAGAAAAATCGTCCGTCTTCCATTTTTTGCGTTTCGAGATCGTGCGCACCCGGGTTGGATGTGCGCACGAGCACAAAGATGCCGTGTTCACCTGATTCGATATAGGGCAAATACGGATCCAGTGTATCAAAACCCATATAGGGGTTTAAGGTAATGAAATCTACGGCGAAATCTCCGGTAAAGTGCGCTTTCGCATACATTTCCGCGGTCGACGCGATATCTGACCGCTTGACATCGCCCATGGTCAGCTGTCCCTTTTCTTTGATGTACGCAATCGTTCTTCGATACGCCTGCATCCCCGCGATGCCATACGCTTCGTAGTACGCGATCTGCACTTTAAAGATCGCCGTCACATCCGCCGTCGCATCGATGATCAGCTTGTTGAATTGAAACAGTTGTTCCGAAATATCCGATGTCTGCGCGCGCATAAACTCGGGGATATAGTCGAGTTTTGTGTCCAGACCGACGCAAATCGGCCCTCTCTCTTGTACCTTCTGAACCAGTTGATCGATTTTCATTACCGTTCCTCCTTATCGGTCACTACGCGGGAAATGGGTATTTCCAGACGCCCTTTTGCATCGTTTGAACGACTTTACCCTGTACGGTCTCTCCGGCAAACGGCGTGTTCTTCCCTTTGGAGTAAAACGCCTCCGGGTCGATCCGCCACGTTTCTTCGAGGTCCACCACCACGAGATCCGCGTCCTGTCCTACCGCCAAGCGCCCTTGCGTAAGCCCTAAGAGCTCCGCCGGTCGCCCGCTCAATAAGCGGGACAATGTTTGCAAAGAAATCACCGCATTCTTTATGAGATGAGTGTAACACAGTGAAAATGCGATTTCCAGCCCGGTCATGCCCGGTGCACCGTTGGCTTTATCCTCAGCCGTATGCGGCGCGTGATCAGTCGCAATACAGTCGACGGTTCCATCGTTGATCGCCTTGCGCAAGGCGAGTACGTCCTCTTCTTTTCGAATCGGCGGGTTCACGCGATAGTCGTTGTCCCACATGACGAGGTGGTGAGGCGTTACCTCACAGGTGATGTGATGATTCTCTTGTTTTGCACTTCGGATCCAGTCGATCGCCTCTTTCGTACTCACGTGGGCAAAGTGTACGGCAGCGCCCGTTTCTTTCGCGAGGTACAGGTCTCTGAGCGTCATCACATTTTCCGCCAGCCGCATATCGGTTTTGGAGAAACTCGCGTCCTCCTCGTGCAGCGTCAGCGTTAGGCCTTTTTCTTTCGCAACGCGCATCGCCTCCCACTGCACAAAGGCGCTGTCCACGCCGATCCCGTCGTCTGAGATCATGCGGACGGGGTCTTTGATCTCATCCAGGTGCGACAAGTCCACGCCGTCAAAACCATGGGTGATGCTCGCACAAGGGTGTACCGTGATCAAGTCCAGCGCATCGGCGCGGCGGCGTACGTCCTCCGCCTGCGCTTGCGTCGATGTGATCGGCTTGGTGTTCGCCATCAGCTGCACATCCGTATAGCCGCCCGCAAGGGCTGCGCGCATGCCGCTCTCCAGGTCTTCTTTGTGCGTGAAGCCCGGATCGCGAAAGTGTACGTGCAGGTCCACGAAGGCGGGCATGAGTACCTTGCTGCCTTTGTCGTCCGGCTCCGGTAATTCGCGTACTTCTACGATCACGCCGTCTTCGATGACTAGTTGTCCGTATTTCTCGCCGTCGCAGTCAATCATGCGACAGGCGTCAGTTAATAGTGTTCCCATGCGTAGATATTGTCGCAGTAATCGCACTTGTATGCGCGCGTCACCGGGTCCAGTAAGCTGAAGCGCTGTACGATATTGCGCTCGGTCGTCGTGATACAGCGGGGGTTGTTGCAGGTGAAGATCCCCTCAATGCGGTCCGGGAGCTTCAGTTCGATCTTCTCCGTGATGATTTCGTTCTCTACGATATTGATCGTGATGCCGTCATCCATCGCGCCTAAGAACTTAAAGTCCAAATCGATGACGTTTTCGATCTTGATGATGTCTTTGCGGCCCTTTTTCTTGCTGTTGGCGTTGATGATCAGCGCGACGCGGTAGTCGACCTTGTCCAGCCCCAGGTATTGGAAGATCTTAAAGCCGTTGCCGGGCTTGATATGGTCGATGACGATTCCCTTATTAATACTGTCGATATTCAACATATTAGACTCCTAACAATTTTTGCATCAGGGCCATGCGCGCATAGACGCCGTAACCCACCTGTTCAAAATACTTGGCTCTCGGGTCTTTGTCGACTTCCACGGCGATTTCGTTGACGCGGGGCAGCGGGTGAAGGATGGTCAAATCTTCTTTGGCGCTTTTCAATTTTTCCATATCGAGGATGTAACTGTCTTTCAAGCGAACATAGTCCTCCTCGTTAAAAAAGCGCTCTTTCTGGACGCGCGTCATGTAGAGGACGTCCAACTGATCGATGACGTGTTCCAGTCGTTCAACTTCGTCATAGTGTACGTCTTTAGAAGATAAATTGTGGATGATATATTCGGGAACGCGTAGTTCTTCAGGAGAAATCAAATAGAAGCGGACGCCGGTATAGCGCGCCATCGCCTTGATCAAAGAGTGGGTCGTACGGCCAAATTTTAAGTCACCGCATACGCCGATGGTCAGGCCGTCAAAGTGGCCTTTGATGCGTTGGATGGTCAATAAATCGGTGAGTGTTTGTGTCGGATGCTGATGCCCGCCGTCGCCGGCGTTGATGAACGGAACGCGCGTGTGCTGTGTCGCCAGTGCCGCCGATCCCTCTTTCGGGTGGCGCATCGCGATGATGTCGGAGTATTCGCTGACCGTGCGAATCGTATCGGCCAAGCTTTCCCCTTTGGTGGACGAGCTGGACTGCGCTTCCGAAAAGCCGAGCACCGTGCCCCCCATGCGAAGCATCGCGGATTCAAAGCTGAGTCTCGTTCTCGTGCTGGGTTCAAAAAACAATGTTGCGAGAATCTTTCCGTCACAGATCTTCTGATACTGCTCCGGGTGATCGATAATGTCCTCCGCCAATGTAAAGATATCGTCCATTTCTTCAATGGTGAAGTCCATCGGGTCTACCAGATTGCGATTTTTTAGCATAAAGACCTCCCTGCCCTAAAAAAAGCCCTCCCATGCGGGAAGGCGTGACGACCTGAGCCCTCCTCATAAAGGGCGATGCGTATTTTCTTGAAAAAGTATATCGAGAAGAGGCCTTGTTGTCAAGGTGCGGTTGGCCGCTTTGTGCGGTTAAAATGCGCTTCATTCGGGTATTGAAACCGTAAGAATGATCAGGAGGCTACGACATGAAGAAAATTTTGATTCCCACGGACGGATCGTCGTCCTCAGTACACGCCATCCAAAGAGCGAAAGAGCTCGGCATCTTCGAGCAAGGCGAGCTGTACTTACTCAGCGTGATCAAAGACACCTTTCCCATTCCCTTTGACGCCGGCGCAGAGGGTTACATTCCCGGCTATCAGGGAGACCCCAGAGACTCCGCCGCCCGCGCGCTGGAAGAAGCCAAGCAGGTCATCGGCGAAGGCTATACGATTGCACAGGCCACGATGCCACAAGGCGACGCCGCCAAGAAAATCATCGAAAACGCCAAGGAACTCTCGGTCGATTTGATCGTCATGGGTAACCGTGGGCTCGGCGCCTTCTCGCGTACATTCCTGGGCTCCGTCTCCAACAAAGTGCTCCACCAGTGCGACTGCTCGATCTTGATTATCAAAGAAGAAACCGAATAAAAAGAGCCTTCCGAAATGGGAGGCTCTTCTTAACTTACGACATCTTTGCTCTTAGGGTGACTCTTCGTGTCAATATCCACAACCCGGCGAGAAACAACAGGTTTCTCGGGATCATAAACAGGGTGTAGTTGAACAAGCTGTGGTTCACCCACTCGATCACTCGCATGACGGTAAGACTGATCGCATTGTTCAAGATCTGCATATCGACCCACGATCCGATAAACAAACCGGCCACCAGTACGATCGGAATGATAATGCGCACGGGTGTACTGGAGCGATAGAAACCGGCTCCGATCATGAGGCCGCCGAAGAAGACGCCGGTGAGTTCCAACAGGTTATAAAGGAGATACTGAGGTATGGACTGTAGCGATAGTTCCGGCAGGAAGGGAAGGAGCGACGTTCCAAATGTGATGTCTCTCGTTGCCAGCGCGCGATCTCCAACCAAAGTGATGGAAATGTCGACGACAGACATAAACAATGCGCCGATGCCTCCCGCGATGACCAGCGCCAGAAACAAAGTTTTCCTGGACGCTCCGTTTTGCAACAGGAGCTGCAGATTTTCTCTAAACATCACGATCCCCGCTACAAACAGGAACACAGCCGCCGTATAGACAGACCCGGAGTATACCGTCACCGACGAAGACGAATCAACGGAGACGAAGGGCATCAACAGCAGGAAGATTGCCGCAAAGACCAATGCGTAAACGAGATAAAAGACGCCGATGCCTTGAAATAGATTCGTGGTGATATAATGTGCAGACGGTTTCAGTTTCATGACTGTATCCTTTCTTCATCTTGGGTTAAGTGGATAAATAAATCCTGTAAGTTCGGTCGCGACACGTCGACATTCCCCGTGATCCCCTCCGGGACCCCTTCAATCGTCACCGTATACAATGATCCGAATCGGTTTTCTGCGATCACATTGCGGCCGGCCTTCAGGTTTTCGATGGCCTCCTTCGGACCGGTCAACTGATAATACTTCGCCAACATTTCTTCCACCGATTCTTTGGCTAAGACTTTCCCGTCGTGGATGATGATGACCTCTTCAATCAGCCCCGAGACTTCTTCGATGATATGCGTCGAGAGGATGATCGTCGAATGGTTGTCGACAAATTTTTCGATCAGATACTTGTAGATGCGGTCGCGGTTATTGGCGTCCAGCCCCAAAACCGGCTCATCCAAAAAGATGTACTCCGCGTTGCACGAGAGAGCCACGATCAGCTTGAACAGCGATTGATAACCGGTAGAAAGGTTCTTGATCTTTTTCTTCTCCGGTAACTTGAACTCCTGTGCCAGCTGCTGTGCTTCTACTCGATCAAAGCTCGGATAAAACTCGGCCGACCACTTGAACGCATCTTTCACTTTCATCGAATCCGGGTACAGATTTTGCGTCGTCATGAGAAACGTATTTGCGATCGCCGCTTCATCCGCCACCACATCCGCTCCGTCGATGGCAACGGAACCCACCGTCGGGTAGATGCGGTTGGTAATCAAGTTGAGCAATGTCGATTTCCCCGCTCCGTTTCGCCCAAGCAAGCCGTAAATCTTTCCCGCTTCCAGCGTGAGTTGAATATCGTCGAGTGCGGTCACGTCGCCAAATCGCTTCGTGATGCCTTTGATTTCAATCCCTTTCATTTTCGTATCCTCTCTTCACCAGTTCGATGATTTTATCTTCCGATATCTTCAGCTGCTTCGCTTCACTGACCATCGGCACAATATAGTTTTCCGAGAAATCGGCATGCCGTTTCTCCCGAATCTTTTCTACCGCTCCTTCTTTCACGAACATCCCGATCCCCCTTTTCTTGTAGATGATATCTTCCGCCACCAACAGATTGATTCCCTTCAGCGCCGTCGCCGGATTGATCCGGTAGTTGGTGGAGATCTCCGTGGTCGACGGGATTTGCTCTTCTTCTTTGAACGCTCCGGATAGGATCGCGTCTTCGATTCCCTCTTGAATCTGTAGGAAGATCGGTTTTTGCCCGCCTTCTTCGATTCTCATGACACACCTCATTTCTTCATCGGTTAGTTACTTGACTGATTAACTGATTTAATAATACACCCAATGTGAATCGATGTCAATACGGTGCACCAAATTTTTTACTTTCTTTTTTCTATGCAAATCGTGGGTAATTTGCTATACTGAAATGGCAACTGATAATCATTCTCATTAGAAAAGGAGAAACGATGCATACATTACTGTCCTTACGAGCCGGCGAACGATGCCGGATCCACAGCATGGAGCTCCCCGCACATGTGACCAAACGCCTCTTTGAGCTGGGCTTACACACCGGCGCACAAGTGACGATGAAAAAAAACAACATTGGCCCCTGCGTCTTAGGGATTCATCACTCGACGATCGCGGTCGGGAAAAATCTGTGCCAAAAGATTTACATAATCCCAAATGAAGAGGAGGCGGCAAGGTGAAGCGCATTGCATTAACAGGTAACCCGAACATAGGAAAGACGACGATCTTTAACGCGCTCACCGGCGCCAACCAGAAGGTCGGCAACTGGCCTGGGGTTACGGTCCACAAAAAAGAGGGCCAATTTACCCATAAGAACGAAGTCTATACGGTGGTCGACCTTCCCGGCACCTACTCGCTGGGCTCGTACTCGGAAGACGAGTGGATCGCGACGGAATACGTCCTCTCTCATGAAGCCGACGTGATCTTAAATGTCGTGGACGCCACCAATCTAGAGCGCAATCTGTACTTAACTTTGCAGCTGATCGAAATGGAAGTGCCGGTGGTTCTAGCCCTCAATATGATGGACGAGGCGAGGCGCTACAACATCCACATCCACATCGACGAGCTGTCCAAACAGCTGGGGATCCCGGTGGTACCGGTCATCGCTTCCAAACGCGAGGGGATCGACGTACTGATCGAGACGGTCGTCCACGAGCTGACGCCGAAGAGTGAACCGCCACACCGCGGACGGCACCGTCGCCGCTGCCATGCGCACACGCACAGCGTCCACCCCGCCGTCGGCGAGGCGGATATCCCCGGGCTTCACGCGCTCGTCGAGTTTTATCAGGAGCGTGGGGTGCATCCCTCGCTGTGGCACGCCAATCAGACGATGGGAGGCGACTTGTCCCTTCTGGAACAGCAGGAGGATCTCCCGCAGGAGATCGCAGGCATCAAGGCGGTGTTGGAGGAAGACCCGAGCCGCTACGAGCTCGACGTGATCGACTATCGCTATATGCGCATCCACTCGATCCTGATGGAGAGCGTCACCGAGGTCACCAGCGTACAGGAGAACTTCAGCGACCGCGTCGACCGCATTATCACCCACCCGATTTGGGGGATCCCCATCTTTGCGGGCGTCATGTTTTTAGTCTTTCAACTGACCTTCGCCTTCGGACAGGATATGCTGGGCGATCTATTGGACGGCTGGGTCACTGGGTTTGCGGAAACCGTCGGAGCCGCACTTGGGCAAACCTCTCTGCATCCGCTGATCGCGGGCTTTATCACAGACGGGCTCATCGCCGGGATCGGCACCGTGCTGACCTTCATTCCTCTGATCGTCGTCTTGTATCTGTTGATCGGCTTCTTGGAGGACGTCGGCTATATGGCGCGCGCCGCCTATGTGATGGACTCTTTTATGCGTCGTATCGGCTTGCAAGGGAAAACTTTGATCTCCATGATTGTCGGCTTCGGCTGCAATGTCCCGGGGGTCATGGCGACGAGAACGCTGGAAAACAAAAATGACCGCATGATCGCCCTCATGATCAACCCGTTCATGTCGTGCGGCGCGAAAATCCCCGTGTACGCGATGCTGATCGGCGTGTTCTTTCCAAAAATCGGCGGGCTCGTCACCTTCGGCTTGTACGCCTTCGGATTCGTGGTGGCCATCGTCGTAGCAAAGATCTTCTCCAAAACGATCTTTAAGGGAAAAACATCGGACTTCATCATGGAGCTGCCGCCGTATCGCGCGCCGATCGTGCGCAACGTCCTTCGCAATATGGCCGACAATGTTCTGTCCTTTATCAAGCGTGCCACCACGACCATCACCGTCGTGATCGCCATGGTCTACCTCTTGTCCGTCCTCCCCTACGGCGTCGATCCGTATAGCGCCGAGAGCTTCCTCGGTCAAATCGGGTCTTGGGTCGCGCCGATCCTCGCACCGATGGGCAATGGCAATTGGCAGGCGGCCGTCGGCCTCGTCGCCGGGATGCCCGCGAAAGAAGGCGTCACCGCTACCCTGTCCATGATCTACGGCGCCAGCGCCGACCTCAGCATTCAACAGGCGCTATCGGCCGGGTTCACGCCGCTGTCCGCATTTTCTTTCCTCGTCATGGTGCTCTTGTACACACCGTGTGTCGCCGTGCTCAGCACGGTCAAGGCGGAGACGCGCAGCACCAAGTGGATGCTCTTTATGGCGTTCTACACACTATTCGTCGCATACATCGTGTCTGTCGTCGTGTACCAAGTCGGCCGACTCATGGGATTTGCTTAGGAGGCTATCATGCTTGAAAAAATACTTGCTATGATCTACCGACACCAACCGAAAGATCTCAATACCCTAGCCCGGCTTGCCGGGCTTTCTGTTATTCAGGTTCAAGAAGGGCTCAGGCAGTTGGAGAGGCTGGGCCTCATTAAAGATGAGCGCCCCGTTTCTTGTTCCGGCGGTTGTTCCGGCTGTTCGATGTCCTGTGGTGACCGCCTACCCCGTATGATTGCCTTGACGGAAAAAGGGCGTTTGAGAGCCGAGTCGATAGACATTTAACAGTCGAATGTAAGACTTTGTACCAATAATTCCAATGTCCTCTAAAGTATTACTTGCTAATTCTCGACAAATTGACTAATATATATAGGAAAGCAACGGCTCTTGCATTTATTTTCTTACGATGTAGTGGTATAGTATTCCTAAGAATACGAAAATTGGGGGATCTCTGATGAGACATGTAGATGTAGATAATCTGACGATGCTATCCGACTTTTACGAATTCACCATGGGAAACGGTTACTACTCAACGGGAAATGATGATACGATCGCCTATTTTGATCTTTATTATCGCTCGGTTCCCGATGGCGGTGGATTTGCAATCGCTGCTGGGTTAGCGCAGTTTATCGAATATGTAAACGATTTGCATTTTAGTGAAGACGATATTTCATTTTTACGAAATAAGGGCATCTTCAGTGAAGGATTCTTGCAATTGCTGCAAGACTTTGAATTCACTTGCGACGTGTGGGCAGTTCCCGAAGGGACAGTTGTATTTCCCAACGAACCTCTGCTCATCGTACGTGGTCCGGTCATTCAGGCACAATTGATCGAGACCATGGCGCTGTTGTTGATCAACCACCAAAGTCTCATTGCGACAAAAGCGAACCGCATTGTTCGCGCGGCGGAAGGACGCGCGGTCATGGAATTCGGAGCACGCCGTGCACATGGCGCGGGTGCAGCGACGCTTGGCGCAAGAGCTGCCTATATCGGAGGGGTTATCGGCACCTCCAATACGCTGACCGATCAGCGATACGGGGTACCCGCACTGGGTACCATGGCGCACTCGTGGGTGCAATTGTTCCCCACCGAATACGATGCGTTCCACGCCTATGCGAGCACGTATCCGAGTGAGTGCATTTTGCTCGTCGACACCTATGACACGCTTCGCAGCGGCGTACCCAATGCGATCAAAGTGTTCGACGAAGTGGTGGTAAAAAAAGGTTTTCGACCGAAAGGGATCCGATTGGATTCGGGCGACATCGCCTATCTGTCGAAAAAAGCACGTAAGATGCTGGATGACGCCGGGTATCCGGATTGCCCGATTTCCGCATCGAACTCTCTGGACGAGTTTACCATCAAGGAGATGCTCGCAGAGGGAGCCGCGGTCAACGCTTTTGGGGTGGGCGAGCGATTGATTACCGCGAAAAGCAATCCCGTTTTCGGCGGAGTGTACAAACTTGTCGCCGTTGAAGATAACGGACAATTTATCCCGAAAATCAAGATCTCAAGCAATGTGGAGAAAATCACGACGCCTGGTTTTAAAAACATTGTACGCATTTATGATCCCTTTACCGGAAAGGCGAAGGCGGATTTGATCACCACACATGATGAGGTAATCCCCGACAACGAACCGTTAGAGATCTTCCACCCGACCTACACGTGGAAACGCAAAACGTTTCACGAATTTTCACTACGTAAGCTTTTGGTCCCGGTATTTGAGAAGGGCAAACAAGTGTACCAATCACCGACAATCGAGGAAATTAAGCAGTATTGCGAACAAGAAGTCGATAGCTTGTGGGATGAAGTCAAGCGCTTCGACAATCCTCACGAATACATCGTCGACCTGTCGGTTTCTCTCTGGCGTATAAAGGATCAATTGTTACAGCAGCACTAATCGCGGAACGAAAGCGAGGGATTTATGAAAAATTTGATCATCTATGACAGCACGATTGGTAGAATATCGATCGCCGACAACGGTAGGGCCATCACGGACGTATTTTTTGGACGAATCCATAGCCTACAAACGCGTTTCAAGGACAAAGAAACGACTCTCAATCTGCAAGCGCTGGAAGAGATAAAAGAATTCTTAGCGGGCACGAGAAAGTCCTTTTCCGTCCCTTTGGCACTGAAGGGAACTCCCTTTCAGGTCAGCGTGTGGGAAGCTCTCCAAAACATACCCTACGGTGAAACCAGATCCTATCGAGATATTGCCGAAGAGATCGGAAATCCAAATTCGTATCGAGCTGTTGGCCTCGCGAATAACAAAAACCCTGTCTCCATCATCATCCCCTGCCATCGCGTCATCGGCGCCAACGGGGACATGATCGGTTACGGAGGAGGACTGAACAAAAAAAAGCGCCTCTTGGATATCGAGGCGAAATACAAAGACAAGTAGCACGCAAAAGGCGGGCGATGAGACCGAAAGGTTCATCTGCCCGCCTTTTGCTGTTGGAGGATGAATGCTATTTTTCAAAACCGAATGGCTTTCCGATCGGAAATACCGTACGTCCAACGACTTTGTTGACCAGGATCGCACCGGCTCCGTAGAAGCCCATGATCGCGATCGCCATTTCCGACCATGCCGCGAGGCTGTGCGCCCATTCGCCGGCCCAACCCAAAGTGTTCATAAACAGTCCGAGGAACAAAAAGTCGATCAACACCATGATGATAAAGACGACTTTGTTGGTACGGCACGAGGCGATGGTTCCGAAAATCGTGAAAATAAAATACCCTAAGTAGGCGACACCCAGTTGGTTGACGTCGACCGCGCCTTGCAGCTCCGGTCCCATCGCACCCAGATTGATCGCCCAGCCCATGCCGATGGCGCTCCAAAACAACCCGTAGGCCCCGAAGACGACCGATCCGAACGCATTGCCCTTTTTGAAGTCAAAGTACGATGCGATCAACTGCCCGATCGATCCGAGCAGGATCGCCCAAGGCAACACAAAAGACGTGCCCTCCGTCCAGCCCAGCTTTTGGGTCGACGCCACTAAAGTGACCATTGCCAACCCAAAAAGCCCAAGCGGCGTGGGGTCTGCGACTTCTTCCATGTGTGTCACACGGATATTTTGTTGATTCGGTAGATTCATAAGATCTCCTCCTTGTGATAAATGTTGCATACATCATACTACAAGGATTCAGTTTATTCTACCGTAGAAAAATGTTACTTTCTGGTTTTACTCTTAACGCGCTTCAATCGGAAAAAGTCTTCCCGATCCTTTTCTTCCAGCACCTCGACCGTCGTCTTGATCATCGCCTGAAATTGCGGAATTTGGATCTTGTTGAGCGCATTGGCGCGCTTTTGCGTCTTCTTGATCTCCAACGCCAACAGGTAGACTGAATTCTCCACCTCCGCCAGCCGGTAAATCAGCGTGCGGATGCCGGTCATCTCAAAGATTGCGCGGTCGTAGGCGGCGTTGGTGCGAAACATGCCGTACTCGGGCTCATGCGGCTGCTCTTCCGTGATGACGATCGGCGTCTCTACCCCCATCGTGCTTTTGTAGGTGATATCGTAATGATTCTCACGCGTCGACGACAACGAAAGCAGTTCGAGATTCTCCATCCCCATCGTCACCGCAGCCGTTTCCAACGAGTGGTAGGCGATTTCAAATTCCCGTTCGATCCGCTCCTGCAGGTCTTTCGACTCTTCCATGAGCCCCATCATCTCTTTGATGAGGACGATCCGCTTCTTGTCCAAAAGTTCATACCCCTTCTGGGCAAAGCGGAGCTGTCCCCGCATCTTGATCAAATTGCCCTTCGTCGGGGTCATCTTATAGACAGCCATGGCTACGCTCTCTTCAGGTATTTCTCTTTAAACTCGGGTTTCAGTCGGTCTAATCCCTCTTCCGGCAAGAGCGCGGCAATTTCCCAGCCGAGTTCCAATGTCTCGAGGATCGATCGATTGTCAAAGAACTCCTGATTGACGAACCGGTCTTCGAACGCCTTCCCGAATTTCAGGTACATCTGGTCTCTTTCCGGCAAGTCGTCTTCCCCGATGATCTGCGCCAGTGCGCGGATATCTTGCACCCGTGAGTACGCGGAGAAGAGCTGGTCGGCGATCGCCGGGTGGTCTTCTCTCGTGAAGCCTTCGCCGATCCCGTCCTTCATGAGACGTGATAGGCTCGGCAATACATTGATCGGCGGCGCAATTTCTCTCGCGTGCAAATCGCGGTCCAGTACGACCTGGCCTTCCGTAATATAGCCCGTCAAGTCCGGTATGGGGTGTGTGATGTCGTCATTGGGCATCGTGAGGATCGGGATCAGCGTGATCGACCCGTCCACACCCTTGATCATGCCGGCGCGCTCATAGATCGCCGCCAAGTCGGAGTATAAATAGCCCGGGTAGCCTTTACGGCTCGGCACCTCTTCACGGAGGGACGAGACTTCGCGCAGCGCTTCCCCGTAGCTCGTAATGTCCGTCATGATGACGAGCACGTGATAGTTTTGTTGAAACGCAAGGTATTCCGCGGCCGCCAGCGCGCACTTCGGCGTAATGATCCGCTCCATGATCGGGTCGTCCGCGTAGTTGACATACATGACGACGTGGTCCTGTACGCCCGCCTTCTTAAACTCCTGCTCGAAGTAGAACGCTTCGTCATGCTTGACGCCGATCGCGGCAAATACGATGGCAAAATTGCCCTGCCCCGACTCGTCCTGTATCTTCGCCTGACGCACGATTTGCGCCGCCAGTTGATTGTGCGGAAGCCCCGAACCCGTAAAGATCGGCAACTTTTGCCCGCGGATCAGCGTCGTCAAACCGTCGATCGACGAGATCCCCGTCTGGATAAAGTTTCTCGGGTACTCCCGCGACACCGGGTTGATCGGTCGTCCGTTGACATTGTAGAAGGTGTCGGAAAAGACCGGCCCCTTCTTGTCCATCGGGTCGCCGATGCCGTTGAAGGTACGCCCTAAAACCGCCTTCGAAAGCGGGATCTCAAAGGGTTTGCCCTGCAAGCGGATGCGCGTGTTCTGCACGCTGCCGCCGATCGTATTTCCGAATACCTGCACGACGATATTGTCATCTTCGATCTTGATGACGCGACCCACCATCGGCCTGTGTCCTTCGATCGTCACGGCGACGACCTCGCCGAACTTTGCGTTGTCGACCCCCGACACTTCGATCAGGGAGTTTTCCACCCGTTTAAGTTCTAAATACTCTTTAAACATGATGTTTCACCTGCTTTTCGTAGTTTCGGGTGAGCTGAGAATAAAAGCTTTCAATCTGTTGTTGCAGTTGGGTGATCCCACGGAAGTCATCGTTGGGGATCGTGTACTTCATGCCGGTTACCTCGGTGTAGAGATGCTGGTTGCGCACGAGGCTGATCGGTGCACCGAGTAGGATCGCTTTGCGCCCTTCTTCGTACAGGAGGTCGATGACTTTCAGCATCGCCACCTGTTTTTCGATCGGCACATAGGCATCTTCCTTGTGGAACGCATTTTGCTGTAAGAAGCCGACTTTGATAACGCGCGCGATCTCTAATATCAGGCGCTCTTCATCCGGCAGCACGTCTTCTCCGACGAGCATGACGATCTCTTGCAGTTTGCTCTCTTCAAAGAGGAGTTTCAAAATCTTGTTGCGCAACAGCCCGATATCTTCTCCGAGTCGTTCTTCATAGTACATCTTCAGCATGCTCTGATAACCCGTATAGGAGTTGAGCCAGTTGATCGCCGGATAGTGGCGCGAATAGGCTAAGTCTTTATCGAGCGCGAGAAACACGTTGACAAAGCGTTTGGTGTTCTCCGTGACCGGCTCCGAAAAGTCTCCGCCGGCCGGTGAGACCGCGCCGATGATGGTGACCGAACCGTCCTGTCCGCCCAGCGTGCGCACATAGCCCGCCCGTTCGTAGAACTGCGCGAGGCGTGACGGCAAGTACGCGGGGTAGCCTTCTTCCGCCGGCATCTCTTCCAGACGACCGGAGATCTCACGCAGAGCTTCCGCCCAACGAGAGGTGGAGTCCGCCATGACCGCCACGTGATAGCCCATGTCGCGGTAGTACTCCGCCATGGTGATCCCCGTGTAGATGGAGGCCTCTCTGGCCGCAACCGGCATATTCGATGTATTGGCGATCAACACCGTGCGCTCCATGAGCGGGCGCCCGGAGTTGGGGTCGATCAGTTTGGGGAACTCCTGCAGAACGTCTGTCATCTCATTGCCGCGCTCGCCGCAGCCGATGTAGATGATGATGTCCGCGTCCGAATACTTCGCGAGAGAATGCTGTGTCATCGTCTTGCCCGTTCCAAAGCCGCCCGGTATCGCAACTGTTCCGCCCTTGGCGATCGGGAAGAAAATGTCCAGTACGCGCTGCCCCGTCGTCATCAGCTGATCGATCGGAATGCGCTCTTTGGACGGCCGCATCATGCGGACCGGCCACTCCTGCACCATGTGCAGCTCGTGCTCGTCTCCCTTTTCCCCTTTGAGTTTGACCAGCACCTCGTTGATCGTATACGCGCCGTCTGCCACGACGTCCGTGACCGTGCCTTCCACATTGGGCGGCACCATGATCTTATGGGTAATAATCTCCGACTCCGGTACTTCCGCGATGATCATCCCCTGCGACACCTGATCGCCGATGGCGACTTTCATCGTGACATCCCACAGTTTTTCGCGGTCGAGCGTGATCAGCCCGATTCCTTCCGGGATGAAGTCCCCGTAATCATTTTGAATGCGATTGAGCGGGCGTTGAATCCCGTCAAACATATTGCCGATCATCCCCGGTCCTAAGGAAACCGAAAGCGGTTTGTAGGTGTGGATGATCTCTTCGCCCTTTTGGAGACCTTCCGTCTCCTCGTAGACCTGTACCGTCCCAATGCCTTCTTCGACCGAAATGACCTCGCCGATCAGTTTTTGCTTGCCGATCAGGACCATCTCTCGGACGGTAAAGTCTTTCATCTTTTCGCCCAGAATAACCGGGCCGTTAATCATTCGAATGACGCCATGTTTTTGATCCATCCGCTATCCCTCCACTTCTTCAAATTCGTTGTAAAGGGCGCGCACGACCTCGTATTCACGGCTATCGATCCGATTGGCAAACGTGTTTTCTACGGCATAGGTGCGCTTCATATTCTGCATGGCAAATCCGCCGATGCGATCATCGGGCAGAAGTTCCAGCGTAATCGCCTTTTTGGATTCTGTCGCCACTTTTTGCACGGCGTCCATATCCTCTTTGCGCACTTGAAGAATAAACGCCGGCTCGTCCGTTTCGGCGATCAACTCTTTAATCTTTTGGATGAGTTTTTCTTTGTACTCAGGCGTTTTCGTATACTCCGAAGCTTTTTCCTTAATGCTCGCGATCAGATCCTCTGCGATCTCCTCTCGGCGGTGTAAGAGCTTTTCCGTGTTTTCCTGTGCCTGCCCGGACAATATCTCTTGACTCCTGAGGTTCGCAGCCGCTTCTCTGCGTTGAACAACTTCTTCTTTCCACGCCATCAGCTCTTGGGTCTTTTTTTCCACTCGGCTTTCGTTGCCGTGTTTCAGCTGCTGCATTGTATGCTCGATTTTCGCTTTTTCAGCTTCGTAAATCATTTGCCGATATATTTCAATTCTCGTATCTCTGACAGCCATTTTTCACCTGCTAATCCACTTTGATCCCGATGGAGTCTTTGACATAGCGCATCAAAAAGTCTTTGTCTTTTAAGCCTCCGCGCTCGGGAATGGTTACGACAAGCGGTGTCGTATCACTTCTCTTATGTTCGTAGACATGCTCGCGGATCTCCTCGAACGTATCCTCCGTCAACACGATGATTCCGATCGTAGGATCGGCTTTCGCTTGTTCAAACGCCTGAAGGATTTCGTCCTCCGTCGGCGTCCAAACGCCCTTCATGCCCGCCAGCCGCAAACCCGTGACCATGTCACGATTTCTGCTGATGAGTAAGGATCTCATGTTTACAGCGCACCGATGATCAGAATCGATACGATCAGTCCGTAAATCGCGATCCCTTCCGCCATACCGACGAAGATCAAAGTCTTACCGAGGACCGACTGGTCTTCAGAAACCGCACCCAGTGCAGCCGAACCGACGACGGCAACCGCATAACCGGTTCCCAAGGTCGCAAAGCCCGTCGAAGCCGCCGCTGCGATAAAGCCTAACCCGCGATCTAAACCTCCGGCGACCGCTTCCTGTGCGCCGACCGCTTGCGGTACGGTGAGGACCAGTGCCATGACCATCAGCGGAATAAAACTCGCGAGGTTCATACGTAACGCCTTCTTAACCTTTTGTTTTCCGCCGCTGTTGCTCTTCAGGAGATAGACTCCGGACGCAATGGTGAGTGCCGCGATAATGGTGACTGAGATCAAAATAAATTGCATGATTTCCCTCCTACTTTTTGTTGGTTAATGGTTCAAAGACAATTCCGTCGCCTTTGTAGTACTTACTGAACAGTTCGTAAAATTCAAGACGCAAGCCTTGGATAAACACGATCAGGCCTTCGAGCCCGATGATGATGATATTGCCTAATATCGTCATGGCGATCATGCCGCCCGACGTGCCGATCATATGACCGATGGTTTCAAACGCGAGGAACAACCCCGTATGGTTGATCGCAAATGCGCCGACACGGACGAAGCTGATCGTACCGCTGAGGATCGCGATCAAAGTCTCGATCAGAGCAAATCCGTTTTCGATATAGTACGAAGAGACGGGCTCTGAGTGAAGCGGTCGTTTGCCTTCGATCAAGTGCGTCAGCGGTTGCTTCGCGATCATCGCGGCGATACAGAGCAGCGCGATCACGGCCAACACCGGAGTGGGTAGGATCTTGATATTCATCGCAACGCCCAGCACGAGAAGGATGGCCGACCAGAGGAGCAAGAGCCCCGCGACGCCTTCTTTTCCAAAGAGCGCTTCTTCCAGATCATGGCGTCTAAAGGAGTTGAGAATCCCGAAGATATACGCCGAGGAAGAGAGTACCACCCCGAAGGCGATCGCTGCGATCAGCACGGTATTGATCTCGTGGAACGGTCGGATCAAAAGTGCCGGTATGATCGTCTCGATCGAGAAGATCGAACCGTACAGGAATCCGAAGATGGCGGACGCGAGTCCGATGCGCATCAGCAGTGCGCCGAATTTGTCCGTTTTCTTAGACAATAACCAGCCGATCAGCGCAAACACAGCCCCTTGCCCGACGTCTCCGAACATCATGCCGAACAGGAGCATATAGGTAATGCCGAAATACGGCGTGGGGTCGATCTCGTAGTAGTTCGGGCGCCCGTACATGTCGACCAGAAACTCAAAGGGACGGAAAAACTTGTTGTTCTTGAGTCGCGTCGGCGGCAAGAGATCCGGGGTTTCCTCCGGCTCTGCGAACTGCACGAGGAGATCGTCGTAGCCGCTGAACATCGACTTGATGAGGGGCCCGTCCGATTGCGGTACCCAGCCCGTGATATAGAAATAGCGGCTTCCGGATGCGACCTGCGATTTGAGTTTGTCGGTCGTCTCCCGCATTTCGATGGTCGAGATCAGCGAGCGGTATTTGTCCTTCTCCGTCTGTGACCTTTCGGTCAATAGCCGGTTCTCTTCTTCGATCTGTTGTTGTAAGCTCGCGCGCTCGTTTTGGATCGTCTTTAGGATTTGATCGACAGTGCCCTCGTAGGAGGGGTCGAGTTCGATGTCGTTCCAGTGGATGGAGCGCAGCACCCGTTCGGTCACATGCGAAACCTGTTTCGGGTAAATCGCTAAAAACACGTCATTGGTTTCACTCGAAGGCAATTGGTAAAACGAGGTGAGCAACTTGTGGTCGTTTTTTCTGAGCCGTGCTTTATTCTCCGCAGGGATTCTTCCGAACTGATAGTCGAAATACTCCATATTGCGGAGCTCTTCGATGGGAACGTCCAACCCTTGGACCATGCGGTACTCCCGTTCGATCTCGTCGAGGGCGGCGAGTCGCTCCTGCATCCCGTGAACTCTTTCGATATCACTTTCCAAGCCCGCGTAGATCTCGTCGATCTCGCCGGCGTCCAACATCATATCGCAGCTTTTCATGTCGGTTTCCGGTTCGATTTGGAAGACTTCCCGCAGTTTTTTCGCCTTGGTCAGCCAGGAATCCAGCTCTTCGTCCCGCGAGACGGTTGTCACATAGTTGAAGTCGATCTTTTTTTCCAGGTCTTCGTTCGGGATATCCATCGTCAGTTTTTCTTCTTCGATCTGATGAAGCGCATTGGTCATACTGATGCGCTCGGAGCAGATGATATCCGACAAGACGCTGTCCAGATCTTCCAACCGACCGATCAGGCTCAGCCTATACATCTTTTCTACAGCCAAAACATCACATCCCTTCTTATAATTTTGCTTCGTCCACTTGTTTGATCAAGAAGCGATTGATTTCTCTCTTATCCATGTTGTAGCGTCTTCCTTCCATGATCGCAATTACGTCTCTGATCTCGAATTCCGTCAAATGGATATAAGCAAGCAATAACATGATGTTCTTTTCCGTCGTGTGCTCATACCGCTTGAACTGCCCGTATTGGTAGCGTTTCATCGCACGGAACATCTCCAAGTCAATATCTTTGCCTCCGTCGACCATAAAGCTCATCTTCGTCTTGGCGACCTCCGCTTCAAACTCTTCTACGGTGCCGCCGGAGAGCCTTTGGATCTCGTCCGCATCGATATAGAGCCCTTCCGGGATCGCGAGATTTACCAGTTCCTGCGGGATCAGGTCGTAAAACTTCTTCCCGCGATAGATGAATTCCAGATTCTTCAGGTCGATATCGGTCCCCAGCGACTCGCGGACAAAGTTTCGGTCCTCTTTGGTTAAGCCCTTGGCCGTTTCCAACAACTGTTTGTAATAGTAACGGTCCAACAGCATCTCCATGTAAAAGAGCGTTCGTGGGCTTTCGTCGTCCGCATAGGATTCCAAGACTTCGTAGTAGGGCGTCTCTTTCAAGTTTTCGATATACTGCGGAAGCGTCGTGTTCTTGTCGAATCGATAAATCGGGTGCCGATCCGTGTAGTGACCCAGAAGGATCGACTGCAACATGAGGATGTCCATATCCTCTTCGCTGCGAATCCCGCGGAGAATCACCTTGATTTCCTCTACCTCAAAACGCAACAGATTCGCATCAAAAAACCGAAGGTACGGCCCCCGTAAATAGTAGCGCAGCCGCAAAAGGTCGGCGTAGCGCTTTCTTTCCATCCCGAGCTCTACGTCATCTGTATAGGACGCAGCGTTCAGCGCCCCGCGGTAGTGCGTCTGCGTATTCAGAAAATGAATTTGTGATTCCAAGTCCGGCAAGCCGATCAGCCGTATGTACTCCTCTTCTTGGAGGAGTTTGGACTGCATGGCGAGCAGTTTGGTATTTAACGCAGAGAAGACACGGTAATTAGCCATCGTGCATCACTCATCCAGCAATTGACTGAGTAACTCTTGCGCCAACCGGTCCTTGTTTTGTTCGTAGCGAGAGTTCAGGCGATAGAGCCTCTCCTCATTCTCTTTGATGAGCTCGTTCACCTTCACCTGCGTCTCTTTCATAATGCTCTCGTATCGTGCGTCCGATTCCTTTTTCGCCTCTTCCTTGATCTCCTTTTCCCGCGATTCCAGGAGAGAGAGCAAAACGTCATCATTTTGCGACAATTTGCTTTGCATATCGCGGACCATATCGATGGTATCCCTGTCGATGTCCAAGATATTGCGTATTACACTATCCATACAGTCCCTCCCTATTTTTTCGTCTTTTCATACTCAGCTTCCATCCTGTCCAGTTCCAACTCCTGTATTTTCAGCTTTCTGTCCTCGTGCGTCGTCTTGATCTCCCAATGGATGACAAAGGTCATGATCACGCGCAAGAGGACGATCGCGAAGAGCAGAGCAAATTCGTTCAAGTTGCGAATGATGACCGACTTAAGAATCTCCGCACCGAGCTTGAACTCCAAGCTCAGCGCAAGTGATTGCGCCAGCTCTAATTTGACTTCTTCGTCGCCGAAATTGAATCGCGCCCCGATAAACGCGATGAGGGCGCGCACGCTGCCCAACACGATGATCGCGACGCCGATCAGCTCCAGTACGCCGGAGATCGGTGGAACGATCATCTCCAGTAAGCTGTGCATGGCCCCCGCTTCATGCGCCGCTTCCGCGGCGACGAGGGGCGTGTCGGCCATGTTCCCCGCTACCGCTGTATAGACGGATTGAAACGTACCGTATATTTCCCTCACAGCAACACCTCTCTAATGGATCGATTTTCGGTACTTCGTTATACCTCCAACTACTGCTCTACATCATATCAGAATCGTGTACTGAGTTGTAGCGTTTGCCTATAAAAAATCCTTCCTATGAAATTGTTTTTCTTCATACATCCACGAGTTCGCGCAACAGGTTAACCCAGCATGGCAAGATTGAACTCGGAAAAGCCTTCCATGTACACGTCGGCCAAGGCCCGAATCCGGTCACGGTCCCTGAGCGCCGTTTCATCGGCGATAGCGATCACCCGCATGCCGGCGGCTTTAGCGGTCTCCATACCGTGGAGCGCATCTTCAAACACGACGATCTCTTCCGGCGGCATCCCGAGGCGACGAGCCGCTTCCTCCCAGAAGGCGACTTCGTTTTTCGTGAAGCCCGAGTTGGCCGGCGTTTGCACAAATTCAAAGTACGACTGCAACCCCTGATGCTCGATCGCCGGCACCGAAAGCGCGTCCACCGTCGCCGTGGCGACCGCCATGCGATTTCCATTGGCTTGAAGAGCTTGCAACACCTCTTTGGCGGCTGGTTTGACCGTCACGCTCGTGTGATAGTAGGTCGCAAGGATCGCGTGGGTATCGGCGAGCATCTTGTCCACGTCGTCCGTGATGCCGAAGCGCTCCTGAAAGTAGCCGAGCGCTTCTTTGAGCGTCATCGTCTTAATGTATTGGCGTAGGTCGCCCGGCGGGTCGATCCCGAGCGACAGTAGATAATCGTCGGCCAATCGCACCCATACGCCCATCGAATCTAACAGTGTGCCGTCTAAGTCAAATAGAATGCCTTTCATATCAACTTCCTTTCCTCTTTGATTTCTCTCATTATCATACCATAGCTGTTTGATTTTCGGTCTGTTCCGCGCCGTGAAAGGCTTTGCAGTCGCAATTTACGTTAGAATCGGGTATACTTGCAGTAGAAAGTATAAAGGAGGCTCCCATGGGATTAATTAAAGCGATATCAAGTGCCGTTGGCGGCGCTTTGGCCGACCAATGGATCGAGGTCATCGAACCCGATCAAATGACAGACACCACTGTCTTCACGAGCGGCGTTCCCGTCCGTCGCGGTGACAGCCGCAATCAAAACCGCAAAGGAACGGAGAACCTCATCACGGACGGATCCGTCATCCACGTGTACCCGAACCAGTTCATGATCCTGGTCGACGGCGGCAAGATTATCGACTACACGGCTGAAGAAGGCTATTTCACCGTCGACAACAAAAGCGCTCCTTCGATGTTCAACGGGCAGTTTATGGACAGCTTGAAAGAGTCCTTTAACCGCATTCGTTATGGCGGCGTCACGCCGACGCAACAGAAAGTCTACTATATCAACTTACAAGAGATCAAAGGGATCAAATTTGGAACGCGTAACCCGATCAACTACTTCGACAATTTCTATAATTCCGAGCTATTTTTGCGCGCGCACGGAACCTACTCTATTAAAATTACCGACCCGCTTCTCTTCTATGCGGAAGTCATTCCTAAAAATGCAAGTCGCGTCGACATTCAAGATGTCAACGAACAATATCTCAACGAATTCTTAGAAGCGCTGCAAGCGTCCATCAACCAGATGTCGGTCGACGGCACGCGCATCTCGCACGTCGCCTCCAAAGGGCGGGAGCTCAGCCAATACATGCAAGACACGCTCGACGACAGCTGGAAGGAAAACCGCGGTATGGAAGTACAGGCCGTGGGGATCGCCTCCATCTCGTACGACGATGAGAGTAAAGCCCTTATCAATATGCGCAATCAGGGGGCAATGCTCGGCGATGCGTCGGTACGCGAAGGCTATCTGCAAGGCTCGATCGCTCGCGGGATCGAAGCAGCCGGCTCCAACGAAGGCGGCGCTGCCGGTGCCTTTATCGGCATGGGCATGGGCATGAACCAAGCGGGCTCCGTCCTTGGACAAGCTTCGCAAACCAATATGCAACAGATGCAAATGCAACAACAGCAGAAAGCTGAGCAGCAACAGGCGGCGCCATCGCAAGCGGCCGGTTCCTGGACCTGCCAAAACTGCAATCACGTGAACCACAGCGGCAACTTCTGTAGCAACTGCGGAACAAAAAAAGAAGAGTCCGCGAAGTACTGCACCAACTGCGGGCATCGCCCCGACCCGTCGCAACCGGCACCGAAGTTCTGCCCCGAATGCGGGAATCCGTTCCCGGCATAACTCATACGATGAACACCGCCTCGTAGCGAGTCCGCAAAGCGTAGCCGCCTGCGGACTCCGGGCGGTATGACGAAGGAAGAAAGCATGCATGCCATCACCCTACAACAACTGACGAAACAATATGACGAGAAGGACGCGCTGGTCGACGTCACGCAAAAAATTGCCGAAGGAGAAGCCTTCGGTATTTATGGTGACCACGGATCGGGGAAAACCACCCTGATGCGCATCCTCATGCACTACATTTTTCCGACGAGCGGAAGCGCACATATCCTCGGAAACGACGTAAACAAAGAACCGAATCTCGTGCATGCGAATGTCGCCTTCGTTCCGGAAGACCCCGTCTTTTACGACGAACTTTCGGTCGCGGAAACGATCCGCTACGGAATCGGCAAGTTCCTTAACAGCACGATGGTACAACAGAGAAAAGCGCTGTTGGAAAGCTTCGCACTGGACCCGAAAGCCATGGGCTGGGAGCTCTCGCGAAGGGAGCGCAGCAAACTGTCCGCGATTATCGCGCTGCTACGCAATCCGCCGGTCTACTTATTAGATTCGCCCTTTACGTATTTGGCGCCGGTCGAGCGCGCCAATCTCCTGAAACATCTGCACGCTGCAAAAAAATCAGGGGCGACCATCCTACTCGCTTCCCACCATTCGGAGGATTTGCTGAGCATCTGCGACCGCATCGCGCCTCTGCAAAACGGCGTCTTACAGCCTGCAAAGACGATCGAAGCCCATCTGGAAAATCAGGGCGTCTTTGTCATCTGCCACGGAGACCTCACGCATAAAGAAGTGTCCGCCATCGCGTACCGCATCGTCGTCTCCACCGATACCGAAAAGCAGTTCTTCTACCGAGGCGACATGCGAAGGCTGCTGAATGTCTTAGCATCACACACGATCCACCACGTGCAGATCATCGAAGCGGCATCCGCCGATTTGTACACGCAACACTTTGGAGGCCAAGCATGAGCATTTTATTCTACGAATGGAAACGCTATTGGAAACAAGCCATCAAAGTCAGCGTGCTGTGTGCCATGATCGTGCTGATCTCGATCGTGTTCCTGCCCTTTGTGCAGGAAGCGGACTTTATCACCGAGCTGCGCAAAGCGCTGGTGGCGATCCCCGGGCTCTTGCTCTCCATCGTCGGGATCCACGAAAATCAGGACTTTTCCACGCCGACCCGCTATTTGAGCTTTATTCACGGCTTTGTCTTTCTGATCGCGGCATTTTTTGCCGCATGGCTCGGCGGCCGCGTGTTCGCCAAAGAGAAGGCGGACGGAACCCTCGACTTCCTGCTCGCGAAGCCCTTGCACCGCTGGCAGATCATGGTGTACAAGATCGCGGCCAATCTACTCGTGCTCATCACCTTCTGCGCGCTGTACTACGCGATGTACTTGGGCGTATTGCGCCTCTACGGAATCTTTAAACTCGATGTAGACGTGCAGGCCATCCCGCTGGGCGCCTTTGTTCGCGGCATCTTCTTTTTACAACTGCTGATCTTCTCCATCTCATCGCTGATTTCGATCGCGGTGCCGACGGACAAGATCGCCGTACCGCTGACCCTCGTACTGACGGCGCTGTTTTATCTGTTTTTCGCCTCGGCGCAAAGCGGCGGAGCCTTCAGCGCATTGGGACGCTTGTCCCCCTTTATGTATATGCAGCCACAGCTCATCGCCCAGGGCGACGGATCCCCGAATCTCGTCTTCTTGCTGCTGTCTTTGGTCTTTTTTGGAGGCACACTGGCATTGTTGTTCAACAACGACGTGCGGCACAAACGACACAAATAACAAAAAAAGGCTCGTCTTCGCAAGGCTGTACTTTGCGAACCGAGTCTTTATTTTAACTACATCATCTGATGACCAAAGGAGATCCCCTTGAACTTCACCGCGTTCTTTTCCTATGTGATCCTGTCCGCCTTCACCCCCGGACCCAACAATATCATGTCCATGTCCAATGCCGGGAAATACGGCTTTAAGGGAGGATTCCGCTTCAATATCGGCGTGTTCCTAGGCTTTCTCCTCGTCCTGTCCGCCTGCGCCGCTTTTTCTGCGCTCCTGTTTAACTACATACCGAAGATCGAGCCCGTCATGGTCTTCATCGGCGCGGGCTACATCCTGTGGCTCGCCTGGTCCATCTGGCGGGACAAACCCCACGAAGAGAAAAAAGGCCTCCTACAAACCAACAGCATCTTCACCGGCTTGGTCATGCAGTTCATCAATGTCAAAGTCATCCTGTACGGGATCACCACCATGTCCACTTTCATCCTGCCGAACTACAAGAGCCTGCCCGTCATCATCGCCTTCATTTTGCTGCTCTCCCTCACCGGTTTTATCGCCACCTGCCTATGGGCGCTGTTCGGCGCGGTTTTTGAGCGGATCTTCCGGGAGCACAAGAAAGCGCTCAACCTGATCATGGCGCTACTGCTCGTCTACACGGCGTATACGCTCGTGTTTCATTAGGAACTTCTGATCGGCTACGAGCAACTGTTGATAGTATGCATCATAGGACGGGCTAAACTGTCTCATCAGTGGGAGGGCAATCTCATAATATCCGCTGGCCTCCATATGTTCTTTCATCCTCTCTTGCAAACGAACAATGGGATGATTACGATAGTCTTCGCTTTCTTTGAAAGACCGGTAACTCTCCAGCATCTCCCTGTTTTCATCTAACCAATCATCTGCATTTTCAATCGCTTTTATTTTTTCTTTATTTGTCTCCTCGATATCGGCATTGGATATGTACTTCGAGGCTTCCTCCAAAGCGATTTTTTCTTCCTCGTCGATCGCAAATTCAGGCATATTGTCTAAAAACTCCGTATATTCCTGATAGTATTTGACCTTACTTTCCTCCAACGCTTCTCCTAGGAAGGGTTGATAGGATAAAAAGAAGATTTGACCAAAGTATCCCGGAAAGGCTCTCATGAGTTTGGTATAGATCGTTTCTTGTTGATCGATCGAGTCCAACTGTTCTTTCACCTTTCCGGCATCGGATTCTGCAAGTAACAATTTTAGCGTTTCGACTCTTGCATGATCTAATTGGGATTTAATTTCTTTATCTCGAATAATGGTGGCTAAGGATGACTGATTTTTGTCTTCTAGAATACTTTTTATTTCATCGATCGAACAACCTAGTTTTCTGAAGATGGAGATCTTATTCAATACTTCGATGTCCCCATCGGAATAAACCCGATAATTGTTTTCTTCTCTCTCGGGCGTCACAAACCCTTTTTCCTCATAGTATTCGATCGCTTTACGCGTCAAACCCGTCTTAATCATCACTTCATTCATGAACATCTTACCTACCCCCTCGTCAATTAAGTATAACCATCCCCCCAAGGGACAGGTCAACCGGTTTGCACAGAATCTATAATTTGCACCTTTTTGGGTATGAATCATCCAATATCATGAGGAGGAATACATGGAAATCATTGTCGAAGATAAGGCCAGAGACCACATTCAGAAAAAGGGCGAATCGGAAGTCTACGTGGTCGTTGAAATGCAGTCAACATGAGGCGGCACATTAGTCACCCCATTCGTGAAAATGGGAAAACCACCGTCCATCGACCTCTACGACCGCTATGAAAACAACGGGATCGGCGTCTATGTAAAGCCGAATATTCCGACGCGCGAGGGCAAGCTGACAATCTTTACGACGCAGTTGCTGTTTATCAAGGCGTTGATGGTGGATGGAGTCGCTACAAAATAGAGGGCACCGGGAATGATCCCGCGCCCTCTTTTATTTTACTTCTATGCCTCGAGTTCTCGCACCGGTCGCATCTCGATATATCCACGCCAGCCTAGCGGCTTAAGTTGCATCCTGGGCGCGAGCTCGGGTGCGAATTCGTAACCGTAACTTTCCGGATTGAACCGCCCGATAAACTCCATGCCTTCCGAGACCGCTTCGCCAAAATTTTCTTCCTCATAGGGCTCGCCTTGAAAGAGCATCAGCCGGCACGGCGCAAGGTCGATCACATCAAAGCCCTCGGGGATCGCGCCGGTGTAATCCGCCGGCACCTCGACCCCGTGTGCATAGCTCCCTGTGCCTTCTTTTTGCAGATTCTCAGGCAGCCATACGCCCACCGGTTCTTCGATCGCCTCTTTGATCTCTTTCAAGATGTCCCACGCAGCCGAATCATCGCCTTCCCCACAGCCAATCTCCTCCACATAGGAAAAATAATCTGCTGCATTTTTGCCTCTCTTAAGGATGAGCTTCCTCGCCGGGCGATCGACGATCTGAACAAATACCACTTTTGTTTCCGTCATATAGTTTCCTTTCTTATTGTACACTTACTACGTCTTAATGAATCAGCAGTGAGGAGAGCCTGGATACCTCTTCGAGGCCATATCTTGGCCGAGCGGCCGTGAGCGTGCCGAGAAGAGGTGTCCGGGTTCGACGATACGGGAAGAACTCCCCTGACGCAGCACGATGCAGATGTTCTATCGTATCTTCTTCAACACCATCGCCGTGCGACTCGGACTGTACAGCGTAATCCCCTGAAAATCCGGATGACTCTTGAGGCGCGTCACAATAAACTCCACCTCATGCGAGATACGCCCGCCTTGTCCGCCAAACAGCGTTTCGTCCGTATCAAGCACCACCTGATACGCGCCTTCATTGTGCGTCGGCAACTCAAATCCTTCGTAAGACTCGGTCGGATGGAAATTGTAGAAGAAGATATAGTCTTTCTTGCGCAGCGCGATCAACTTGCGACCTTCGTCCAGCCAGAGCACATCCTTGCCCTCATCGCCCATCAGGTCGTTTTTTTTCATAAAGTGGATCATCGCCTTGTCGAATTCGTTGAGCCCTTTGTAGCGCAGGAACACATTGTCCGCTAAAGACCACTGCCGCCTCGAATGCGCGAAGCTCCAGTTGTTGCCTTCCCGCGGAAAGTCGATCCATTCGGGGTGTCCAAACTCGTTGCCCATAAAGTTCAAGTAACCTTCCGAACCCATGGCGATCGTCGCCAAGCGAATCATCTTGGAAAGAGCAACCGCGCGGTCCACCAACAGATTGCCGCCGAACTTGTTCATGTCGGTGTACATTTCCTTGTCCGCCATGCGAAAGATCATCGTCTTGTCGCCTACGAGCGCTTGGTCGTGCGACTCCACATACCCGATCCGCTTCTCGCCCGGCCGCGCCGTGGAGAGCTCATGCACCATCTCGTAGACATTCCAGTGGTCGTCGCTCTTCTTGAGCGTGCGGACCCAGAAGTCCGGCATGCCCATAGAAAGCCGATAGTCAAACCCGATGCCGCCGTCTTTCACCGGCAAACACATGCCCGGCATGCCGCTCATATCCTCCGCAATGGCGATCGCCCTCGGGTTGATCTCCTTGATCAGCTCGCTCGCCAACTGCAGATACGTGACGGCTTCCACATCGGTATTCATGCTGAAATACTTGCTGTAATTATCAAAATCCGTGCCCATCGCGTGGTCCAAGTACAACATCGAGGTCACACCGTCGAAGCGGAATCCGTCGAAATGATACTCTTCCATCCAGTACTTGATATTTGAAAGCAGGAAGTGGATCACCTCGTGTTTCCCGTAATTGAACACCTTCGAATCCCACTGGTCGTGATTCCCCCGCGCGCCGGCGTGGAAGAATTGGAAGTCCGTTCCGTCGAACTCGTTAATACCCTCCACCGTGTTCTTGACGGCATGCGAGTGCACGATATCCATCAGCACGGTAATCCCCATGCCGTGCGCCTTGTCGATCAGGTATTTCAGGTCATCCGGTGTACCAAACCACGAGGACACCGCAAAAAAGCTCGACACATGATACCCGAACGACGCATAGTACGGGTGCTGCATAATCGCCATGATCTGCACGGTGTTGTAACCCTGGTTCGCGATCCGCCCGAGGATATGGTCCGCAAATTCACGGTATGTACCGATCGCCGGTGTCTCCTGCGCCATGCCCACATGCGTTTCGTAGATGAACGGAGCTTCGCCTTGCAAGCCGCGAAAATCAGCGTCCGTCCAAACGAAAGGCGCCTCCGGCTCCCAAATCTCTCCGCTAAAGTCTTTTGTTTCTTTATCCTGTACCGCTCGTCGGATGTACAACGGGATCCGGTCCTGCGAATGGCCATGCGCCACCACGCGGACTTTCACTTTGTCGCCATGATGAAGCGCGTCCGGCTCCAACCGGATCTCCCATGTGTTGAAGTCGACCCTCGTGAGCGGATGCGAGGTCCCGTTCCAGCCGTTGAAGTCGCCGATCAGAAACAACGCCTCAGCCGCCGGTGCCCACTCTCGGTACACCCAGCCGTCCGCCTCCTTGTGAAACCCGTAATGATGATGCGCGTTGGCAAAGTCGGTGAGCGTCCCTCCCCTTGTCAATGTGTTTTTGATGTGCTGATACCGCTGATTCCGGTAATCCAGATCACCCTTGTAGTTCAAAAGCAGAGGATCCAATTCATAGATGCGTAGTTGCGCGGGTGTAGTGGCCATAAGAGTCCCTCCTGTTCGATTGCTCAGTGCTTCATTATTTATACCCGCAAGTTATCCCGCACTATATCGTGACCGCTAAACAAATAAAAACAGACTGCCCGTCAAACAGTCCGTTACGCTTAGAGTATTCATTTTTACGAGTACCAGTCGAATAACTCGTGTTTTTCTATCTTTTTCCGATTCACGGCAGGAAAAGTTGCCCATTCATGGTATCGCCGGTGAACTCCTTCACTCAATATACTTGCTCGCCTCGCGAATGCTGAGCGAGTGCATCTCATCCCGGTGCGCATCCACAAAGTCACGCACCCACGCCGGGTTCGTCTTCGAATACTCGCGAAGTGCCCAACCGATCGCCTTGTTGATGAAGAACTCATCGCTTCCCAAATTATTCAAAATGATCCTCTCCAAAAGATCCGTGCAGGTGAATTCCTTTCTTCCCCGCTGGTGGCCGATCGCAGCGCGCCGCACCCAAAAGTCCTCATCCGTAGACCAAGTGATCATCAAGTCGTCGATGCGTTCATCCACATAAAAGATCTTGCCCACGAGCGTATCCAGCCCGTCGACCGTGTCCCACCAAGACTTCGTCTGCAGATACGTCTTGAGCTTCGGAACATCATCATACTCCAGTTCCTTCTGCTTCATATTGAGATAGTCGACCGCAAAATACTGCAACTCCCGGTGCGGGTCCGCCCAGCAGGCATCCAGCAGATCCCAGTCGATGCCCGGCGCCTTTTTCGCTTGCGCCAGCAGATCCTTGTACAACGCACGCCGATCCTTCGACTGCACCCCATAGAAAGAAAACTGATCCCGCATATACGCCGACATCTGCTTAGCCTTTTCTGGGTTTCGGTGCGACTCAAAAAGGCGCTTTAGTTCTTCGTACATAATCGTCTCCCTTTTCATTGCGTACTTCTCATTATTCTTATATTATCAGTGTCAGATTGACTTGCTACACTCAAGAACACAGAGATACATTTCCATTTAAAGCATGTCCATCTCACGTATGATATGATCCAGCTATCTATTAGTTACGAAAAGCATTTCTCGTTGATCATCAATAAATCTCTCTACGGTGTCCAATTTCTAGAACAGTAATGATAATCGTAGTATCATTTATCTGAGCGAGGATTCGGTAATCGCCTACTCTATATCTCCACTTTCCTAGATGATTCCCTTGTAGTGCCTTCCCATATAGACGAGGATCCTCACAATCTACTAGCTTCTGTTCAATAAAAGAAAGGATAAACGCTGCGATCTGTTTATCCATCTTCTTCAACTGCTTCAGAGCTGTCTTTGTATACTCGACCTGGTATATCATAAACCCAATTCTTTCTTCACAGCATCGTGACTAAATCGATCTTGATCCTTTTCTTTTTCCCATACTTGATCAAAGAGCGCTAGGTCATATTCATCTTCAATTTTCTCAATTGCAGCTTGCCGTATAAAACTTGAAAGCTCCAAACCATGCAATTCTGCATACTTTCGTATGAGAGCATCCTCTCTATTGTTAAGTCGAACAGAAATTGTACTCATTGTCATCTCTCCTTTGTAATACATTGTATTACTATTCTGGGTGAAAATCAATACATCCTAGATTGGGGTTTTGTTCATCCCAATGCTAATGACAACTCTAAAGAAACTCAGACAACTCAAATAAGAAAATTAGGACCGATCCCAAACCTCATACAAAAAGCCTGTGAAATGGTATGAAATCAGCGTCCTACAGGATTTTCCATTCTATCCTCATTATTCTATTAACCAATAGGTAATATATCTGGCAAATAGCTTCGCCGCAATAAAATAACTCCCGCATCAGGACGTACCTGGCCAAGTGGCGGCGGGAGTGTTGTTGTGTACTTTAATTATAAAGGTTCCTACCTAAAAAAGTCAACCAACATTCTTTCTAGTTTACGAATGATCTCCCCTGATCAAGCCACGCCCGCATTCGCATTGATCGTCTCAATCACTTTCCGCAGGTCCATAAACACCGCTACATCAAACAGCTCGACAATACCACCACGGTCGGAGAACGGGCTGTGTTGCAGTACGGAGAGGTCTTTCATCATGCCGTTTTTCACAATAAAGTTGACCACAAGCTTCACAAAGTGAATCTGGTTGTTATTTAAGTCCGCGCCATTCAAAAACCGGGAGAAGGCTTCGTTGGCTGCCTTTTGGTCCAGCCCCACGACGGAACGCACGAGCTCGCCCAAGGGCTTCTCGCCGTACTCTTTCAGGTACTGCTCTTTCGTACCGAGCTCTTTCCAAAGAACGCTCTCCAGCTCTTGGATATCCGCAGGCGTCAACGGCACATTGCCTCGCAATTTCGCGATCGCCGCCTGCTCCTGATGCGCCTTCAAATAAAACTCCACTTTCTTCTTGTAGTTCTCCAGCCCGCCGTACTCGACGACCGGGTCACCGCCCCATTTGGTGCTGAGAACGTCGTCCGTAAAGTCCGTGTCATAGCGGATTTTCTCCCCGCCCGGCAGATACTTGATCAACCCGCGCAGCCGCTTGCGCACCTGCTCATAGTCCTCGATACCCGCGCTCGCCAAATACGTACCGTGGATGATCTGCTCCAAAAACGGCTTTTCTTTTGCGATATCCGGTATACTCGCATATTTCGTGAGCGAGATCGCCTTCTGGCGTATATCCTTTACCGCGCGCTCCTTTGACTTGCCGGCGATCGTCGCAAGCTCCACCTGATATACGAGCATGTCAAAGCGCAGTGCGGCGGTTTCGTCTGCCACCGGCTGGATGAGAGGCGCGATGTGTTCCTTGATCTCGAGCGTGTCCGCATACGTAAGCGCGATATACGCCTCCGGTGCGCCGTATTTGTCGATCGCACGCAAGTGCTGCCGCACCGCAAAATTCTCCCGCGGTAACTCCTTCACCTGCGCCACGAGATCCGTCACCAATTGCGAGCGAAAATCCGCAGCGTCCTGCGTTTGATAGGCAATTTCCTGCAATTTGTAGACCATGTCAAGCTTCACCGAAAACAGCTGCTCCTGTAATGTCATCGCGCGCGAAGCTTCCTTGCCCCGTGTGTTCATCCGGAAGAACTCAAAATTGCCGCACAAGTCGAAAATATAAAACTCTTTCTTGTCCTCCCCGTCCAGCAGCCCCGGGCTTAGGCGCGTGCCTCGCCCGATCATCTGCCAAAACTTCGAACGGCTCTTCACCGCCTTAAAGAAAACCAAGTTGAGGATCTCCGGCACGTCGATCCCCGTGTCCAACATATCCACAGAAATTGCGATCTGCGGGTACTTTTTCGCCTCCGAAAAATCGTCGATCAGGCTCTGCGCATAGTTCGTATAGTTGTCGATCACCCGCGCGTAGTGGCTCGGGTAATCCGGGTATTCCAAATTCCACACCTCGAGGATCTTCTCTGCATGGTCGTGGTTCTTCGCAAAGATGATCGTCTTTCCGATTTTCTTTCCGTACTCCACGCGCAAACCGTACTCCAGCAAGATGTGCAGCGCTTTTCTGATCGTATCCTTATTAAAAATCCATTGGTTGATCGCCGACGCTTCGATCCTCTCGATGATCTCGCCGTCCTCGTCCACAAAGGTACTCTCGTACGCTTCCTTATCCTCCTCCGACAGCTCGTCGTACGCGATCCCCTGCGACACGAACTTGAGCTCCGTCTCGATCATGCGGTAGTTGACCAAATAGCCGTCTTCCACCGCATCGTTCAGCTCGTAGCCATACGTCGGCACGCCGCTCTCCAAGTCGAAGATGCCGTACGTGTTTTTGTCGATCTCGTCCTTCGGCGTCGCCGTCAAACCGACCAGCAGCGCGTCAAAATATGTGAAGATGTCCTTATACTTGTTGTAAATGCTGCGGTGCGCCTCATCCACCACGATCAGGTCAAAATGCCCCGGCGTAAACAGTCGGTTGCCCTGCTCGTCCAGCGTGTCGTCGATACAGTTCATCATCGTCTGATACGTGGAAAATACCGCGCGTGCATTCGCCTCCGCCTTGCCCTCCGTAAGATTGCAGAGCGAGAGGTCCGGCAGCAGATTGTGAAACGCGCGCTTTGCCTGCGTGACCAGCGCGTTGCGGTCTGCCAAAAACAGCACATTCTTCACCCAGCTGTGGCGCGAGAGCACATCCACCAGAGAGATCACTGTGCGCGTCTTGCCGCTGCCTGTTGTGTGATAAAGTAGGGCAATGATATCCCCACTTTTTCTCATATCATGCAGACTTTCTATTTCATCTTTTTGATACTCTTTAAGCTCGATGATTTTTCCTCGTTTACTTGCAGAATTTACGCTTTAAGGTTCCGATTACCTTTTGGACATAAAGGATTTTGCTATCAATGAAAATTAGCAAGTGATTATATGAATTTGACCTTAGTGCTATATTTAACTGTGAATATAGTATGATTGTCAAGATAGCTTTATTTTACTAAATGTCCTTTTCATGCTACTAACCGTATCTTCCCAGCTTATATCTGATGCATATTCATTGTTAGATCTATATCT
>CAZEBB010000002.1:0-123118 GCA_964510345.1 uncultured Peptoniphilaceae bacterium | reverse complement strand
GTCATAACGGGGCGGTCTTGAAAACCGTTAGGGTGCAAGCCCACGTGGGTTCGAACCCCACCCTCTCCGCCAAGCGTGGAGAAGTACTCAAGTGGCTCAAGAGGCTCCCCTGCTAAGGGAGTAGATCCTTAACGGGATGCGAGGGTTCAAATCCCTCCTTCTCCGCCAATCCGGGCCTTTAGCTCAGTTGGTCAGAGCATCCGGCTCATAACCGGCAGGTCCGGGGTTCAAGTCCCTGAAGGCCCACCATTCATGCCCAGATAGCTCAGTCGGTAGAGCAGTGGACTGAAAATCCACGTGTCGCTGGTTCGATTCCGGCTCTGGGCACCACCTTTTAGGGGTATAGTTCAGTGGTAGAACGTCGGTCTCCAAAACCGAATGTCGTGGGTTCAAATCCTGCTACCCCTGCCATGCCACACTCGAGAATGAAATTCACATTCTCTTTACAAAATACGCGATATCCGCTAAAATGGATAAGTCTCTTACCTGGGCCTGTAGCTCAGCAGGTTAGAGCGCACGCCTGATAAGCGTGAGGTCGGTGGTTCGAGTCCACCCAGGCCCACCAGAAAACCCGCATTCGCGGGATTTTTTGTTTTTACGGGGAAAAGGAATATCACATGATCGTTTAGTCGTTGCTTCGTGCGGCGACTTTTTTTATTCTTTTGTCCCATTTTGCAGCTTTCAGTGGTTATTATATATAGAAGGGGAAGGAGGGCGCTGTGAACGAAGAGATAGAACGGGCGGCGAAAGCTCGTAAGATGAGAAGGCGACAAGTGGCGGTAGCTGCCATGGTCTTTCTGGCGATCTTATTATGGAAACACGATGCAGTTGCGGGGGCTCTGCCTCGCCATCTAGTGGCAGATCACGGAGAGCACCTCGTCATTCAGAGAAACTCACAAGACGTGTTTGGTTACCGTACGCTTGAATACGTGACGCCACCGGGGTATGAGGTAGTAGAGGAGTACATGACGACGGAGTACGAAGAGCGATTCTATGAAAAAGCAAACGGCAAGACGATAGAACTATTGCTCACGTATCCTGAGTTTGCCGTCCTACGGGAACCGGAAGGCGTAGTTATTGAGAATGTCATGTCAGAAGGGATGGAGTATTCGACGTATCAAAAAGATGAGAATCGCTACGTATACGGAGTAAGAGATCATTTGTTTCTTCAAGTCAGCGGTACAGCGGAGGAGGCGGAGCTAAAAAATGTCTTCGAATCCGTTAAATCTCGTCCGGTAGCAATACGTGCCCAAATTGACAGCCCTCGCATCTCATGGTTGATGATACTTGTATCGATCGTGACCTTGTGGAACGTCGGGAGTTTGGTATGGAGAAATCGATTCTTACGATACGAAAAAGATCACAGACGTGCGTATCAAATCATGGTTGCATCCTTCGTGATCATGTTGATCGCTTGGGTAGGCGGAATTCTCTTTGGACCATTCCGCCAAGGGAAAGCAATCCTTGGATTTCTGATGTTAGCACCGGTCTTTGTCATCGGATACCTGTACATGAGGTTGCGACCGGAGCGTGAGCGCTTGGAAAATGAAGAATAGAAAAAGGTTCAATAAAAAATGTTGAGGTGGTTGTCTCCTACCCCAACATTTTTTTGAACCTTTTTTACTTAAGCACGCGCACGCGCACCGTCTGAATTCCGAACTGCATGGCTTCTCGATAGGTGGACACGAAGATGTCGATCTTATTGCCCTTGATCGCCCCACCTGTATCTTCCGCGCTAAAGGTGCCGTAACCTTCCACTTCTACCGTGGAACCCAGAGGGATCACTCTCGGGTCGACTGCGACCACCCCGAGTCTCGCCGGAGTCCCCATTCGGGTGGTGTCACCGACGGAAGGATCGTAAGCAGTTGCCTTAAATGTCATCCATTCGCCGGCTTCGGCCGTTGTGCTTGCGTTCCCAGCTCTCAGATAATCCGCATGCACATAGGCGGTTTGTCCGCTGTAGCGAGTTTTAAACCAGTTGCCTTCCTGAACGCCTTCTACTTTCGTCCCTGGCCGGAGTACGCCGAGAATCTTGTTCCCAGTGCTGGGACCGGTACGAACATTGAGGGAGTCTGTCGTATAGCGGGTTTCCGTTTCAACGGCCTTCTCTTGTGCCGGCTCCTCTTTTAACTGCGCAGAATCCTCTTTCGCACTTCGCAGATAGTCGCCGTGTACAAAGACGGTATGCCCTAAGTACTTGGTCTTAAACCAGTTGCCTACCGGTGTCCCTTCTACTTTTGCGCCGATGTTCAGTACACCTAGAATCCTCGCTTTGGTGGTCGGTTCTGTTCGTACATTGAGAAAATCGGTCGTAACCATGGTTTGCGTATTCTGATCGGCTGACTCAGATGCCACTAAAACCCCTTTTTCATTTTCGTCTCCGGGAGCCGCAAAACTGACATGACCTCCGATTGTGATGGTGGCAAGAGCGACGATCGCAGCCATTCCCACTTTTCTTCTGATATTTTGATAATCCATATAGGATTCATCCTCCTTACAGTTTGTAACTATTTTGTAACCTTTCTTATTCTACTTGACATCGTTACGAAAGTCAATGAATGGTTACAAAAAAGTTACAATACATGCCGCAGAAATGAAAGTGTCACTCTTAAAGTCAATGGATCTGGAACTAAATTGTAGTCTTGTCGATTTTAGAAAACTTTTATCTTTCCATTATTTCGTCTTGAGGTTTCCCGCTTATTCTATGAGTATAAGGTACTTCAAAACAGGGTGCCACAAGAAAGGAAAGAAAACCATGAAAAAATTGAGCACAGGGAAGAAAGTCGCATTAGCCGTTGCATTGGCCATCACGACACTGGCGATCGTCGCCTTCACCGGTCGACCCGACAACGCCGGGTATGTCGCCTTTAAGGAGATGCTCAAGCGCGAGCCGGTACAAACGAGTCAGATTGTATCCGCGAAACTTGAGTTCAAAGTTACAGACAACGGACGAGCCATCGTCAACGTAAACGGAAGCTTTACTTCAGAAGACGACGGCGACCAATTCGGTGGAGAAGCGAGAATTCTCTCAGGTGACCTCGACAAGGTCCTCCATTTCTACAAAAACGGTGACGACGTGTTGTTCCAAGCCGAAGGCGATGCGGACGTGTACCGGGCACAGGATGTCGCAGCCGACGAATTTGAAGACGAAGAAATAGAAGAAGGACTTGATTTTGAAAGCGAAGCTTTGCTCGATTTCTTCTTGAAGGATCTCGCAAAAGAGTTTGAAGTCACAGAAAACGCGGATGGTACATCCGAAATCACACTCGACATCACCGAGTCTGAAATGCCTTGGATCATCCAAACGCTTATGAAAAAAGCGATGGAAGACGAACACGTGACGGTTGGCGTCAAAGAGGATCGTTACGATGCATATCCGTTGCTAAAAGAAATGGCCGCACTTGCCGAAGAACCGGTCGAACTGGTGGATAATGTGAAGTTTACGGGGATTCGGGTGAGTTTTCAGCAGGATCAGAATCAGCAGGTACAAGGGTTTGGTGCGCAGCTCTCCTTCAGCGGGAATGATGCACAAGGCCAATCGCATGAGATGGATGTGCAACTAAAGGTGGTGCCGGACGCGCAGATGACGACTTCAATTCAACCCATCCAAACGGAAGGAAAGACGGTGTATGATCTCCCGAAGGATCACTCATTTGAAAGATAGGTAAGGGCTGCGGCGCGAGTCGCAGCCTTTTCTGTTATGATATGTGTATTGTACACTGTACGATAAAACTACCGGTAAGGGTGAAACTATGTCGATTCGAATTAAATTATTGCTCACATATATTTTGCTATTGATCGTCAGTTTGTTCTTTTTGCTGAGCTCGGGGATCACAGCGGCGGGGAGCTTGTTGCAAACTGCTTCGGGAGCCATCTTTAAAGAGGATATTCAACAGGTCGCAAAGGAGACCATCGATACGATCGCAGAACTGAAAAGCACGTCGCAAATTGCGCCGGAGAAGCTCGTCGACGCCTCTTATATTCAGGAGATCGGTCGGCGGTCGGAGTTTTACAACGGCGGTCTTATCGTGTCTTATCGAGGGCAATACATCAACGATTCATATCTTCCCAAGGATGAAAAGTTTTATCAACGGTTGATCGCCGATGAACGCCCGCTGGGAGAAAAAATGGAGGACGATGTGCATTCGGACCGGATGGTCTTCTCTTATGAAGGCAAAGACTATTTGTACCTCGACTTCGGTTTCGATGTCCAGGGTGAGCCGGTCACGTATTTTTTTGTCGCTGATCTCTCGGTGTTGGAGTCGGTACGCGACGTTGGCGGTTGGATGGCGTTTCGGATTGTCGTGATCCTTTTGCTCTTGATTGCGTTGCCTTTGATCCTGATCATTCACTTTGATATTTTAAAGCCGGTAAAAACCTTGGAAAAAGGTGTGCAGCAAATACAAGATGGGGATTTGGACTTCACTTTGGAGACGAAGAAAAAGAACGAGCTCGGCAGAGTGATCCGATCGTTTGATCAGATGCGAGAAAAATTGAAAGCATCCATCGATGCGCAAGTCGAATACGAGAATAATCGCAAGGTCTTTATTTCGAGCATCAGCCACGACCTCAAGACGCCGATCACATCGATCCAAGGGTATGTGTCGGGTATTCAGGACGGCATTGCCGACACACCGGAAAAACGGGATAAGTATTTGCGGGTGATCTCGGAGAAAGCGAAACAGATGAACGTGTTAATTGACGATTTG
This sequence comes from uncultured Peptoniphilaceae bacterium, assembly GCA_964510345.1. GTDB lineage: Bacteria > Bacillota > Clostridia > Tissierellales > Peptoniphilaceae > JAAYQA01. The sequence continues at coordinate 118,409 of CAZEBB010000002.1, read as the reverse complement.
TTCACCCTCTCCAAACTGGATATCGACGACATCAAGCTGTACCGAACACCGATCCCGATCAGCGACTTCTTGCAGGGGATCGTAGAGGAGGAGAGCGTCGGCTTGTCGGATTCTGTGAAGATCGCACTGGTCGTGGAGCCGGAGGCTGACAAAGAACTCCTTTTGGATGAATACCAAATGAAGCGCGTGATCACAAATATCATTCATAACAGCAAAAAGTATTGTGACAAACCCCAGGCGGAGATAGAAATCCGCGTGACAGCGACCGATGACAACCAAGTTAGCATCGAATTGGAAGACAATGGGAAAGGAATCCCGCAAGCGGACTTGGAGAGAATATTTGATCGCTTCTATCGCGTCGATACCGCACGCACCTCGACCGAGGGCGGGTCGGGGCTGGGCTTGGCCATTGCGAAGCGAATCATCGAGGCGCATGGTGGCGCCATTCGCGCGCAGAGCGGGTATGGGAAAGGGACACTTATCGTCATCACATTACCGATCCACCCGCTTGGAAAGGAGACGGCATGAAACAAAAAATTCTCATCGTAGAAGATGATCTGGCGATCGCTGAGCTGGAGAGAGACTATTTAGAGATTGCTGACTTTGCCGTCACCATGGTACACGACGGGGGCGAAGTGATCCCTCTTTTGGCGCGCGAGTCGTTTGATCTCATCTTGTTGGATATCATGTTGCCCGGCATGTCGGGTTTTGATATCTGTCGAGAGATAAGGGACACGACGAATGTTCCGATCCTCATGGTGACGGCGCGAAGGGAAGACATCGACAAGATCCGCGGCTTTGGGCTCGGAGCGGACGATTATATTACCAAACCGTTCAGCCCTTCGGAACTCGTCGCTCGCATCAAAGCGCATCTCGCACGATACGAGCGATTGGTGGGGAGCGCTGCGCCGAAAGCGGAGCTGACCATAAGAAATCTGTCGATCCACCATGCTGCGAGGCGCGTCAAGCTCAATGGAAAAGAGATCACGCTGACGGCGACGGAATATGACCTTTTGTATTTTCTGGCGTCGAATCCGGATCAGGTGTTTTCAAAAGATGTATTGCTCGACCGCATCTGGGGGGTCGACTATTTTGGCGATGGCGCGACTGTCACCGTGCATATCGGAAAATTGCGAGAGAAGATCGACAAACCCAATCAGGAAAGCGGACACGCATTTATCGAGACCGTGTGGGGTGCGGGGTACCGGTTTAATATTTAGAGCAAAATGGGTATCATTTTAGTAGGAATTAGAATCGATTCTCGTTAGGAGTGGACATGAAGAATACAAAAGGTAAAATTGTCATCGTCGTCGCTGTATTGCTCGCGATTGCGGGCATATGGGCGGCGAAGAATATCGACTTTTCCGAGGAAACAGAGGTAGCTGCAACCGAAGCCATACCGGTGACAGAAGCGGTCACGGAAGAAGTTTCAGAGGCGGTGACGGAAGCCGTTACCGAAATACTGGCGGCATCGGAGGATGCCGAGGCACAAACGGAAGTGCAAACAGAAGCAGGCGAGACGGAAGTCGCGGTAGAGATCAATACGGAGTTGGAGTCCGAGACCTTTGACTTTGCGGAATTGGTGTCCTATGGGAAGCCGATGGTGTTAGATTTCGGTGCCGATGCCTGTGTTCCCTGCCAGCAAATGGCACCGGATCTGGAGGCGTTCCATGAGGAGAATCTGGATAAAGCAACCGTCAAATTTTATGATGTATGGAAAAATCCTGAGCTTGCGAGCGGCTATCCCATCCAAGTCGTGCCGACGCAATTATTTTTCATGCCGGACGGAAGCCCTTATATGCCGAGCGATGAGATAAAGAACTCGGACATTCGTCTGACGGGCTATACCTCCAGTGCGACGGGTGAATACGGGCTCACGGCACACATCGGCATGATCACGAAGGAGCAACTGGAGGCTATACTCGCCGATATGGAGGCGCAGGTCGAATGACGGGATGGTTACAAAGCCTATCGGACCTGATTCAATCCGCGGCTTGGTTTGCACCGATACTGGCGCTGCTCGCCGGTGTTCTCACCTCATTTACCCCGTGTTCACTTACGAATGTACCGCTTGTCATCGGCTACGTGGGGTCTACGGAAGAGCAGAGCACAAGGCGTGCATTTGCACTTTCGGTGACTTTTGTGCTCGGCAATGCGCTTACCTTCACAATACTGGGGGTATTGGCGACTCTTGCCGGTCGCATGCTCGGGGCGATGGCCTCGTGGTGGTATATTGCGCTGGGGATTCTGATGGTCTTGATGGCGCTACAAACATGGGGTGTGATTACGCTGATCCCCTCAGGAGCGCTTTCCACTCTGCCGAAGTCGACCGGTTATGTGGGAGCCTTTGCCGCCGGAGTATTGGGCGGCGTGTTTTCAACTCCGTGCGCAACCCCTGTATTGGTTGCGTTGATGGCGGTCGTCGCCGGCGGCGGTAATCTTGCGTGGGGCGTTTTACTATTTTTATTGTATTCAATCGGTCACGGGGCATTGGCGATTCTCGCCGGTACTTCCGTCGGGTTCGCCAAGAAGCTCTCGGCGTCCGAATCGTACGAGTCTGCGAGCCGTTGGATCAAAGGCGTACTCGGGCTTGGGATTCTTTTGATCGGCTTTTACATGCTGTATTTAGGTTTTTAGATCGGAAAGGAGGACAGCGTGCGAAAAATATTTTATCTCGTGCTCGGTTGTGTCGGGCTAGCCCTGGGTGCCGTGGGTGCTGTCATTCCACTGCTGCCTGCCTTTCCCTTTCTACTCCTCGCAGCCTTCAGCTTTAGCCGCAGTTCAGAGCGGCTGAATCACTGGTTTCTAAACTCCAGGCTCTACAAAGAGAATCTGGAAAGCTATGTGAAAGGACGCGGCATGACCGCACGAGCCAAAGTGCGCGTATGCGGGACGGTCACCGCCTGCATGGTCATCAGCGCGATCCTCCTCAGGCAATACTGGATCGGTTTGCTGCTCTTGGGCATCATATGGGTGGGGCACTTGCTCTACTTTACCTACCGTGTCGAGACGATAGAAGAAAATTGAGAGGAGATCACCGAAAGGTGGTCTTTTTTGTGAAGATGTCTCACCTTACGTAGATTTCTGGGTATGATATAGGTAACGAAATGTGAAACAGGAGGTGAAGCAAATGAAAGCAGGTCGGGTCATATTTTTCGCGGTAGTGGCGATGCTTTTGATCATTATCGTCGCTCAATATCGGGAAGCGCCGCTCGGGTCGCTTCACGGCACGTATTCGAGCGGGAGAGAACCGGGGACAAAATTTGTGTATGATGCTGCCTTTGATTTTCAGGGAGACGGGACATACTTCATTAAGTCGGAGGATGAGTTCGACTTCGGTACTTATGAGGATTTAGGTAACCACACCTATCGGCTCACGCCGGGAGAGATGACAAAGTTAATTACGCTCACTAAGGACGGCTTCACTTTTTACAGTGAAATACAAGACGCGCCGATCGAGATGAAACGGGAGTTAGATACGCCGGTTTGGGTGGGAAGCGATCAATACGATCATCCTAAGATCCCTAAAGAATTTCGCGATCTGGCACCCGAGTTGTTCTCAGAAAACCGGACGGAGTAATCGAAACGGGTATCGATTAGATAACAGGAGGCGATACAGATGACATCTAAATATCAAAAACTGAGCGTATTGAATAGAGTCGCAAATGTATTGGTGATCGGCGTACTGCTGATTGCCGTGTATCATCGACAATGGCTATCGGCTGCTGTACTGATCATTTCGGCGCTTGCGTTTGAATTTGGCTGGTGGTATTACAAGCGCAAAGCCAATATAAATCCGCCGGGAACCCGGTACATATACCGATTTGTGAATGTCGTCGGGATCCTCATATTGTTTTACGCATTGTATCAACACAACTTGGTCGCGTATATTGTTTATTTTGTACTCTTTGTCGTGATGGAGATTTTGGAGCACCGGGATCAGATGAATTGGTTGGGAGAAAGTGTGTAGCAGGTCGGCGGCCTTATCGAATTGTTTTCTCACCGACTCGACGCAATCGATTGATGCGCCGAATGAAATGAAATAGCAAGGCGTTCTTTGGTTTCGTAGGACCCTTTCATCATGAGGCTTTTCGATGCGGATTCAGAATCACCACCGATTCTATGAGAGATTTCGTTATTATGTCGCCATAAATCTTGCAGCCGATTGCATCCGGTTGTAAAATTGCTGGGAATCTCTTGTGATATATGTTACAATTATCGTGTTGTTGAAAGGAGGAATTCATTATGAATCATATGACACAAGACAATCTTCGTTCTTCGTTTGGTGGAGAATCACAAGCGCACATGCGTTATCGCATTTGGGCGTCAAAAGCAGAAAAAGAAAACTTCCCGACGGTGGCACGCCTGTTCAATTGCACATCGGATGCGGAACAAGTCCACGCAACCTTGCACTTCAATGCACTCAAGGACGTAAACGGTGACTTCCCGGTCGTCTCCATGGCGGGCTTCGGACTCGGCACCACATCTGAAAACCTGGTCGGTGCAATTGGCGGCGAAACTTTTGAATTTACACAAATGTATCCTGCGTACATAGCCGTTGCGGAACTGCAAGGCGAAAAAGCGGCGATCTCCGCAATGCGTTTTGCGATCGAAGCGGAAAAAGTGCATGCTGAGCTGTTCACCCAAGCCAAAGAAGCGGTCGATGCCGGCAAAGACTTAGATGCAGCTGTCATTTTGCTCTGCCCGGTATGCGGATTCATTTCTTTGACCGGCGACGAAGCGGAATGCCCGATCTGCCGCGCGAAGAAAGAAAAATTCGTCGAGTATTAAAATCTACGTAAAGAGGAGCGAATCGGCCTCCCCATCTTGTGTGGGGAGTGTCCGTATTCGTCGGACAGGAGGGTATCAATGCACGAAGCACAATTAGATGTCGTCGTCGCAAATGCGAGCGGATTGCATGCACGGGCGGCCAGTCGTTTCGTCCGTCAAGCGGTCAAGTATCGATCGATTGTAAGCGTTGTCAAAAATGATGTCGTTTATAACGGAAAGAGTATTATGGGCGTACTTAGCATGCAGGCACAGCAGGGGGAAACCATCACCATTCGTGCGATTGGCGACGATGCGGACAAAGCTGTCGAAGAGCTTGTCGAGGTCATCCAAAACGACACGGCAGAATAAATCCTAAGAAAGGAACGGTTGATGGATGTGTGGGCGCGTTTGGCGCAACGTTGGAGATAAGGCTTTTTATTCGAGAAAAGAATAGAAAGCCTTTTTAGTTTCCAAAAATGGGTATGTTACAATAGTATGAAAGGAAGGAGGCAACCGATGAAATCAAAACGAGTGTGGATCTTTCTGATGGTTGTGGCGATCGCGGTCATCAGCACAAGAGCGTATTTACAATGGTATGAAAAGGAAACGGTGTCGATTCTCGGGCTTCCTCCGCAAACGGAGTCGGTCGAAACGGAAACGACGGAATCGACAGAAAAGGCACAAACTGAGACAACAGAAGAATTGACGGAGCCTGAGACAACGGAAGAGTCAACGGAGAGCACGGAGGCGACCGAAGAAGGCAGGAAGAAGACAAAACCTGCGCAGATTCGCATTTCCGCTGTGGGCGACATCATGTTTCATATGCCGCAGATCACCTATGCAGAGACGTCCGACGGATACGACTTCAGCGACAGTTTCGAAATGCTGGCGCCGTATATCGAGCGAGCCGATTTTGCAATCGGCAACTACGAGACGACGACCACGCCGGATGAATACGAATATGCCGGATACCCGATGTTTAATGCGCCGCCGGAAGCGATCGATGCGATCAAGGCAGCGGGCTTTGATGCGCTTTCGACCGCCAATAATCATTGCATCGATACGCGCCTGATCGGAATTGACTCAACCATCGACCATATACGCGAGCGGGGGCTGGCACAATTTGGGACGCATAAGGTGGCAGATGAGCCGATCGAGATCGTGGAGATCGGTGGGATTAAAATTGCGCTTCTATCGTATACATACGGATTTAACGGGATGGAACAAATTCTGACAGATGAAGAGTACGAGACCAAAGTGGAGCCGCTGGACGGAGATAATATCGAAGCCGATATCAAGCAGGCAAAAGCGGACGGGGCGGAGCTCGTGATCATTTACCCGCACTGGGGGATCGAGTACAACCGCTATCCATCCGACGAGCAGATCTCTTTGGCGGCGAATATGGTCGAATGGGGTGCGGACCTCGTCTTGGGCAGCCACCCTCACGTGGTGCAACCCCAAGAGTGGGTGCAAGCGCCGGATGGACGTCGTGCGTATGTCATCTATTCAATGGGAAACTTCATTTCCGGTCAACGATTGGAATATAATGAAGACATTCACGTCGAGCAGAGCGTCTTACTGGATATCATCGTCGAGCGAGACGATAAGGGGCAGATCACGGTTGCGTCGGTGGACCCGATCCCCTTATGGGTGGATCGTACGGACGACGGCCTCTTTCGCACAGTTGTGGCACAGGATGGCTTGACGACGTATGCGGATCGCTTCGCTGACTGGAAGATCGACCGCATCCAAAGCGCGTACGATGACACGATGGATGTTCTCAGTTGGGATATCGGAGAATAAGAATGAATCAGATTATAACGACATTTCAAAATATTACGGTACGGGACATTATCGACATTCTGCTGGTGACCGTGGTGCTTTTTGCCGCCTATACTTTCTTTCGTGAGACGAGGGCACAACAGCTCGTGAAGGGAATTATCATCATCTTCGTCTTCAGCGGGCTGGCCAATGTGATGAATCTCTACACGATCAACTGGATGCTCAGCGGCGCGATCGCGGTGGGGGTCGTAGCGCTGGTTGTCGTATTTCAGCCGGAGCTTCGCCGCGCGCTGGAACTGCTGGGGCGCGGAAACATTCTCAGGCAATCGCTGAGCGAAGTGCGCGGGGAGACCGTCAATCATATCGTCGACGAGCTCATGCACGCGATCTCCTCGCTGGCACGACAAAAGATCGGTGCGCTGATCGTAGTGGAGCGAAAGACGGGCATGAAAGATGTCATCGAGACGGGTACAAAGATGGAAGCGGAGCTCTCCAGTGAGCTCCTGATCAATATTTTCATTCCGAACACACCCTTACACGATGGAGCTGTCGTCGTCAAAGATGACAAGATTCGGGCGGCTGCGTGCTTTTTACCGTTGACGGACAACAACAAACTGGATCGCGACTTAGGGACGAGGCATCGCGCGGCGATCGGCATCAGCGAGCGTTCCGATGCGTTTACGATCGTCGTATCGGAGGAGACGGGGTCCATCTCGTATGCGGAACACGGCACGCTATCGCGCTATATTGACGAGACATTGTTGAGAGAAAAGCTTACCTCTGTTTTCGGTAAGGATGACAGCGGGTTTTTCTTGAGTAATTGGGGGCAGGAAGACGATGAAATGGAAAAAGAGTGATCGCATTGCACTGTTGACCTCCTTGGTCTTCGCCATCATCTTATGGACGTATGTCATGAATCAGGAGAACCCGCAGATGAGCCGGGAGATTCGCAATATTCCCGTAACGCTTCTCAACGTGGACGACCTGGAGCAAAAAGATCTGGTGATTCTGGAGCCGACGGCCCCGACGGTCAATGTGACATTGGCCGGACTTCGCAATACGCTCTACGGCATTTCACCGGATCAGATCATCGCGGAAGTAGATTTGAAGGGCTATGAAGAAGGTATGATCCGCGTGCCGGTCGTCATCCGCCAGCCCGCGGAGACGGCAGTTGCAAGAATTTCAACACCGGAGATCCTATTTTCGGTCGAGAAAATTGTCGAGCGCACGATCGATATCGACGCAATGTACGATGAAGGCACGCCGGTTGAAGATTTCAAATACAATATCACGACCGATCCGAAAATGGTGACGTTTAAAGCGTCGCGCACCTTGGCCAACCGCGTGCACCGAGCTGAAGTCGCCGTCGACTTAGCCGGCAAGAAAGATTCCTTCACGACCAATCAGAAGGTTACCTTATTAGACAGCAGCGGAGCGGCCGTACCCGGGATCGACATACAAGACGAAATGGCCAGTGTTTCGGTCGAGGTGCGCCGCGTCAAGGATGTGCCGATCGTGATCGCACACACCGGGACACTACCCGCCGGTGTGACGATTCAGCAAGAGCGCATTGAGCCGAACTCCATTCGCGTCGCGGGTCCGGATGCGTTGATCCAAAACCTGGAGAGCATCCGCACGGAGCCGATCGACTATGCAGATCTGACGGCATCCGGCAATAAGACCGTACAACTTCAGTTTCCGGATGGAATCTCCGAAGATGAAGTGCTGACGCCCGTTTATTCGGTCACCGTGCGTACGCCGGTGGAACAGAGCTTTGTGATCGGTCGCTCCGCCGTGCAGATCAGAAATCTGGCGCAAGGTTTGCATGCCGTAATCGAAGATGGCAATGCCGTGTTGACTCGGCTCACCGGGGACGAAAGTAAACTCCAAGATCTCACCGAGCAAGCCGTCAGCCTGTATGTGGATGCAAAAGGTCTTACCGCGGGCACGCATGAGGTGCCGGTGCAGATGGATGTGATCGAGGGGATTTCGCGAGAAGGGGAGGAGCTCCCGGTCGTGAATCTGATCGTCACGGACGCCGGCGCAGGGAGCGCTACCGATACACCGTAGTGAATGAATGAGAGAATGCAAATTGCATTCTCTTTTTTTGCGTCCGTCGAGGCGGAAAACGTAACCGTGCACGAAAAAAATCAAAATCAAATATAATTACATTTATTCTTTAGCAATGCGCATTGCTTAACTGAGAGAAGTAGGATGATTAATTACTGATATTTCAATGATGAAATCAAAATGTCGACAGATCGGGCATCTTTCGATTGAGAATGTTTATGGCTCGATACAGCATAATGATACTTATGAAAACCTTTGTCTGTGGATAGAAATGCAGAAAACGCTTGAATTTTGGAGTTTGACGTGATAGACTAAAATCAATACTTGAAATAGAGGAGGTTTTGTATGATTCAGAGCTTTCAAGAGATGATCGAGCGAGCGAAATCGAAACGCAAAGTGAAGATCAGCGTAGCGATGGCCAATGATGATACAGTCATCGAAGCGATTTCACAAGCCGCTCAATTAGGATTTGTCGATCCGATCCTCGTAGGGCCGCGAAACGAAATCGAAACCATCGTCAAGGAGATTGCGCCGGAGTTGGCGTACGAGTGTATCGATGCGGATACGATGGAAGATGCTGCAAAACTCGCCGTTCAACTGGTTTCCAGAGGAGATGCCGACGTCCTGATGAAAGGCCTGCTGGATACTTCCATTTTACTTAAGCAGGTCCTCAATAAGGAATACGGGCTTCGAACGGGGAATGTGCTGAGCCATGCCGGGGTCGCGAGTGTTCCGGCTTATCACAAACTCTTGTTTTTAACCGATTGTGCGATGAATATCGCACCCGATGCAAAGACCAAGGCACAGATCCTGGAAAATGTCTTGCCCCTATGTCACGCGATGGGCTTGGAAAAACCCAAGGTCGCAATCCTCGCAGCGAAGGAAAAGGTATCGGACAAGATGCAGGCGACACTGGATGCACAGGAATTGCTCGATATGCAGAAGGAAGGAGCTTTTTCCGATGCGTATCTCGCGGGTCCCTTTGCGCTTGACAACGCGATCAGCAAAGAAGCAGCTGAGCACAAGGGAATTCAAGGCGAGGTCGCGGGAGATGCCGATGTGCTTCTCTTACCACAAATCGAAGCCGGAAACATCCTGTACAAAGCGCTTACGTATTTGGCGGGTGCCGATATTGCCGGGATCATCCTCGGTGCGAGACGGCCGATCGTGTTAACCTCACGCGCCGATGCGGCCGATGTCAAAGTGTATTCAATCGCAATGGCGACATTACTTGCACAAAATGAGGTGTCAAATGGCTAAAATTCTCGTCATCAACCCGGGCTCCACGTCGACGAAGATCGGAATATTTGAAGACGAAACGCTGATCGTAGAAGAGAAAGTGATGCATACCGCGGAAGAGCTGAAGGGCTTCTCGCGCGTTGCGGATCAGTTTGATTATCGCCTTCAGCTTTTACAAGATCTATTTGCACGAAACGACATCGACGTACGTGAATTCGCCTGTGTTGTCGGGCGAGGGGGTCTCATGAAACCCATTATCAGCGGCACGTACACGGTGCGCGAGTCGATGCTGGACGACTTCAAAAATGCGACGTACGGCGAACACGCATCGAATTTAGGTGCAATGTTGGCATATGCCATCGCGGATGGACGTGTGCCGGCATTTATCGTTGACCCGGTCGTGGTCGATGAACTGCAAGAAATTGCCCGCGTGTCCGGTCAGAGTGGAATCGATCGGATTTCCATTTTCCACGCGCTGAATCAAAAGGCGGTTGCTAAGCGGTATGCGCAGGAGATCGGTAAAGATTATACAGACCTTAATCTGATCGTCGCTCATCTGGGTGGCGGCGTATCGGTCGGCGCGCACCGTCGAGGTTCGGTTATCGACGTCAATAACGCGTTGGACGGCGACGGGCCTTTTAGCCCGGAACGCGCCGGCGGTCTTCCGGTGCGCAGTGTCATTCACGAGTGTTTCCACAGCGGAATGACGGAAAAAGAACTGAGAAAACACTATGTCGGCTGCGGCGGACTCGTTTCGTACTTCGGTACTTCCGATGCGCGCGAAGTGCGCAAAATGGGAGCCGAAGGGGATGAGAAAGCAGATTTAGTCTACCGTGCGATGGCGTATCAGACAGCGAAAGAAATCGGCGCATGTGCGGCGGTACTGCACGGAGAGGTTGATGCGATTCTTCTGACCGGCGGCATCGCTTACGACAATGCGTTTACCGAATGGGTGGCGGAATCCGTCAGCTGGATTGCGAAGGTCTTTATGTATCCGGGCGAAGATGAATTAGAAGCGTTGGCGCTCGGCGGGCTTCGCATATTGCGCGGGGAAGAACAGGCGAGAGAATATGCCTGATGTAAGCAATGACAAGAGGATCCGCGTCATTACGGGGCACTTCGGATCCGGAAAGACAGAATTTGCCCTCAACTACGCACGGCTCGTCACGAAGCATGCTGAGAGAACGGCGATCGCCGATCTCGACGTCATCAACACGTATTTCCGCTCGCGCGAGCAAACCGCTCGCCTAGCGGCTGAAGGGATTGAACTTCTTTCCGGCAATCAGGCCATCAGCTCGATTGATGTGCCGGCGATTTCGGCGGATGTTCTCAAGCCCTTAGAAGACCGGCGCTATGCGTTGATCATGGACATTGGAGGAAATCCCGACGGTGCGAAAGTGCTCGGACAATTCAGAAAACAGATCCTTGCACAGGGCTGTGATCACTTTTTTGTCATCAATCGCAACCGCCCGGAAACACAGACAGTGGAGCAGGTTGAAGATTTCTTGCGTCGGACGGAAGCGTTTACACAAATCCCCGTGACGGGCTTGATCAATTCAACGCATATGCTGAAAGCCACTACGATAGAAGATGTAATGTACGGTCAGGAATTATGCGAAGCGGTTTCAAAACAGACGACTCTTCCGCTGCGATACATTTCCGTGTGGGATAAAATCGCACCGGAATTACCGGAGGAACTGCAGCCGATCGTACTGCCTTTGGAACTGTCGCTGCGCGAATCATGGATGCTATAGGAGGAAAATATGGCAAAAGGTCGAGTTACCTTTAATGAAAAATACTGCAAGGGATGCGAACTGTGCGTGAAGGTGTGCCCGGTTCATATCCTTGCGATGGACAATCAACGAATCAACGAAAACGGCTACCATCCGGCAGGTGTTGTCGAGCCCGATAAGTGTATCGCCTGCGGAAGTTGTGCGATCATGTGCCCGGATTCGGTGATCACCGTGGAAAGACTGGAGGAGAATGCATGAACAAAGTACTGATGAAAGGGAACGAGGCAATCGGAGCCGCTGCCATCGCAGCCGGATGCAGATATTTCTTCGGATATCCCATTACCCCGCAAAGTGAATTGCCGGAATACATGTCCAGAGAGTTGCCGAAGATCGGCGGCGTATTCTTACAAGCGGAGTCGGAAGTGGCCGCGATCAACATGATTTACGGTGCTGCCGGAGCCGGAGCACGCGTGATGACGAGTACCTCCTCTCCCGGATTTGCGCTGAAACAAGAAGGGATGTCCTATATCGCCGGAGCGGAACTTCCCGCACTGATCGTCAATGTCATGCGCGGTGGCCCGGGCCTTGGCAGTATTCAACCTTCACAAACGGACTATTTTATGGTCACAAGAGGCGGCGGCAACGGCGACTACCGTACGATTGCACTCGCTCCGTCCACGATTCAGGAGATGGTAGAGCTCATCATGGAGAGCTTTGACTTAGCGGAAAAATATCGCAATCCGGTCGTCCTTTGCGCCGATGGTATGCTGGGCCAAATGATGGAGCCGGTGGAATTCCCCGAGCACGATACGACGATGAAATACGGGATCGATTGGGCGAGCACCGGGACCAAAGAAAAAAGAAAACCGAACATTATCAACTCCCTGTACTTAAAACCTGAAATTTTAGAAGAGCATAACTTACACCTGATTGAGAAATACAAAGCGATTACGGAAAATGAGGTTCGCGTAGAAACCGACGGCCTGGAAGATGCCGATTTCATCTTTGCCGCTTTCGGCACGACGGCTCGCATCACGAAAACCGCGATCGAAATGTTACGCGCAGAAGGCTATAAAGTGGGCTTGATTCGCCCGATCACCCTATGGCCGTTCCCCTACAGCACATTCGAAGGGCTGTCGGACAAGGTGAAATTTGCCATTACCGTAGAAATGAATACCGGGCAGATGATCGATGATGTTCGCATCGGCGTACAAGGCAAAATGCCCGTGTATCACTATGGCCGTTATGGCGGAATGATTCCAATTGCAGAAGATATCGTAGCAGAAGCGAAGAGGAAGATGGAGGAAATCGCATGACGATTGTTTATGAAAGATCCAGAGGACTGACAGAAGCCAAGACTCACTATTGCCCGGGATGCACCCATGGCGTCGTCCACAAATTGGTGGCAGAGTGCCTCGTTGAATTAGGTGTGCTGGGCGATGCGATCGGTATCGCACCGGTCGGATGCTCGGTATTGGCTTACAATTACTTCAATTGCGATATGCAGGAAGCGGCGCACGGTAGAGCTCCGGCGCTGGCTACCGGCGTCAAGCGCGTACTGCCCGACAACTTTGTCTTCACGTACCAAGGCGACGGTGACTTAGCTTCCATCGGTACGGCTGAAATCGTACAGGCGGCGCATAGAGGCGAGCGCATTTCGACGATCTTTATCAACAACGCCATCTATGGAATGACCGGCGGACAAATGGCACCGACCTCGCTGATCGGCCAAAAAACGACGACATCGCCGGCCGGCCGCGACATCCATCACAGCGGTCGACCGATCCGAATGAGCGAGCTTTTGGCGACGATCGACGGAGCAAAGTATGTTGAGCGCGTATCCGTTCACAATCCTGCCAATATCCGCAAAGCGAAAAAGGCGATCATGAATTGCTTCAAGTGTCAGATTGAAGGACGCGGCTTCGGAATCGTAGAAGTGCTCTCCACCTGTCCGACCAACTGGGGTTTGCACCCGACAGAAGCCCTTACATGGCTGGAAGACAATATGATTCCGTACTATCCCCTTGGAAAATTCAAGGATGAGGAGGAGTCGAAATAATGGAATATAAAATTATTATGGCCGGTTTCGGTGGACAAGGCATCATGGCGATGGGCCAATTGGTGTCCTACGCCGGAATGGTAGAAGGAAAACACGTATCCTGGTTGCCGTCGTATGGTCCTGAAATGCGTGGCGGTACGGCCAACTGCTCCGTCATCGTATCCGATGACCCGATCGGCGCACCGACGGTGCACCGTTATGATGTTGCCGTATTGATGAACCAACTCGCACTTGAAAAGTTCGAAGAACTTGCTCTTCCGGGCGCCAAGTTATTCATCAACTCGTCGCTCGTACAATCCAAAGTGAAGAGAGACGATGTAGAGGCGATCTATGTTCCCGTTAACGACATCGCCGTGGAAGAAACCGGTAATCCGAGAACGGCCAATATGGTCATGCTCGGTGCGGTGTTGGAGAATGCGGACATCGTCGATCCCGACACCATCATCAAAGTCTTCACGAAAGTCTTCGGTGAAAAGAGGGCGCGACTGTTGCCGATGAATGAACAGGCGATGAAAGCCGGAGCGCGCAGCGTGGCCTTGCAGGAAGCCTAAGTTAGCCTTACGAATTCGCACCTTCCCCCAATAGACAAGCCTTGTCTTTTGGAGGGAGGTGCTTTTTTATAGAAACGATAATTGAGACAAGTGAAACGGCTCGATTCTACGTACAACAGTGCAACCTATGATATAATAGAAAAAAATCGCAATTCGTTTTTTTGACTGCGAAGGACGGGGGGTGCTCCGCATCGGATACAAGAATCGATTAGATGAGGTGAGCGCACCGGTCGACGTGCTGCACCTATTAGCACAATTACAGGCGGCTGGATATGAAGCCGTATTGGTGGGCGGCTGTGTTCGCGATCAACTGTTAGGACTCACCCCGCATGATTACGATATCGCGACACAGGCGGTACCCGATGAAATACTGAGGGTTTTTTGCGGTTACCGATGTGTTACAATTGGAAAAGCATTCGGAACCATCGGCGTGGTAAGCGATGACCGCACCGTCGAGATTACGACATATCGCACAGAAGGTGATTATCAGGATCACCGTCACCCGGACACCGTCTCTTTTACGAGCTCACTGGAGGAGGACCTATCCCGCAGAGATTTTACCGTGAACGCCATGGCCTGGCACCCGGAACGCGGATTGATCGATCCGTTTGGCGGAAGCCTTGATCTGTCATTAAAGCAGTTAAAAATGGTAGGTGATGCGAGCGAACGGATCCGAGAAGATGCGCTGCGCATGCTCCGTGGCATTCGATTTGCGAGCCGATACCATTTGCGACCGGATGATGCGTTTATGGGGGCTTGCCGGCATTTCGCCGAGCAGCTACGCAGGGTCAGCCCGGAGCGGATCGCGCAGGAGATGGAGAAAATCCTACTTGATGAAACCCCGTCTCTCGCATTTCACTTGCTGCAAAAATCAGGTTTACAAGCAGTCCTCTTTCCGTTTTTGGAGGAGATGGTCGGCTTTTCGCAAGATACGCCGTATCATCACCTGACGCTCTACGAACACACGCTCTGCGTATTGGACAAAGTACCGAATGATATTGAAACGCGTTGGGCGGCGCTCTATCATGACGCAGGGAAATTGGAGACGAAGTTTATCGATGAAAAGGGGATCGCTCACTTCTACGGACACGATCAGTTGTCCGCCCAGATGGCCGGAGAGCAACTGCGTGCGCTCAGGCTACCGCTCAAGCGCATCGAAGAAGTGGAGCACCTCATTGGCCGTCATATGGCCAACTGTAATGCGTATACGAACAAGTCGCTCAAGCGGCTGCTGCAAAAAATCGGGGAGGGGACTCTACGAAAACTCTTCGACTTACAGGAAGCGGACTGCTTGTGTGCGTCTAATCAAGGGACGGCCAATGTGTCAGCCGGCCGCATTCTGCTCGAAGAAATACTGACAAAGGGCGAACCCTATCAAAAAAAACAATTGGCAATTAACGGACACGACCTGATGAACATGGGCATTCCGCAAGGACAAGCGATCGGAGAATGGCTTACGCGCGCGATGGAAATGGTACAGGACGATCCCGACTTGAATCATAAAGACATACTGTGTCAAAAAATTCTGGAGGCTTTAAGGAGGCAGTAGATGGCAAAATACTTTGGTACGGATGGAATCCGTGGCGTCGCAGGAAAAGAGCTGACGCCGACCATGGCCTATCGCGTGGGCTTAGCAACAGCGGAAGTGTTGGCGAGCCCGCAAGCTCGTGATGTTTATATTGGCAAAGACACGAGAAAGTCGGGCGATATGCTCGAAGCGGCACTGATCGCCGGACTGACTGCCGGTGGCCTCGATGTCTATACCTTAGGCGTCGTACCGACTCCTGCGGTCGCCTATCTGACGAAAAACTCGGATGCATGTGCCGGCGTCGTCATCTCCGCATCCCATAATCCGGGGGAGTACAACGGGATCAAACTTTTCGGAGGCGATGGGTATAAATTGCCTGATGACGTCGAACTGGAGATCGAAAGCCATATCGATCACCCGGCGGACCGCGAACCGCTGACGGGGAAAGCGATCGGATCTGTCTATCCCATGCCGGATGCTGTCGACCGCTACAAAGATTTTTTGAAGTCCTCCATCTCCAAGAGTCTGTTGGGCGTTACCGTTGCACTCGACTGCGGGCACGGCGCAAATTCGAATATCGCTCCGCAGGTTTTTGAAGAGCTCGGCGCGAAGGTCATCGTGACGAATCGCGAGCCGGACGGCATGAACATCAACGACAACTGCGGCTCCACCAATCCGGGCATTATCCAAAAACTCGTAACCAAGTCCAACAGCCACTGCGGATTTTCATTTGACGGTGACGGGGACCGCGTGATCGCGGTCGATGACAAGGGCGAGATTATGGACGGTGACCATATTCTGGCGGCGGTCAGCCGATACATGAAGAAAAAAGGCGAGCTCAATGGCAACGGAATTGTCGGAACCGTCATGACCAATATCGGGCTGGACCAGTTTTGTAAGAACGAAGGCATCGCCATCTATAAATCGAAAGTCGGCGACCGATATGTCTTGGAAGATATGAAGCGTTTGGGGTATGTATTAGGAGGTGAGCAATCCGGTCATATCATCTTCCTATCGCACAACACGACGGGAGATGGTCTTCTTACCGCTCTCAAACTCGTAGAAATCTCGCTTTTAGATCAGAAGCCGATGAGCCAGATGAACGGACTCATGCACTCGTATCCGCAAGTCCTCATCAACGCGAGAGTCGCAGCGGACAAGAAAAACAATTATGTAGATGATATCGCCATCCAAGATGCTATTACCGTACTGGAGGAGTCCTATCATGGGGCCGGCCGCGTTTTGATCCGTCCGTCGGGGACAGAGCCCCTCGTGCGCGTGATGCTGGAAGGCGATGATTTGGAACGCATGGAGCAGGATGCGCAAACGCTCGCTAAATTAATCGAAGAGAGGTTCGGACAATGAAACGAAAAATTGTAGCAGACAGTTCACTGGAACTCAACGATGCGCTCTCTGAAGAAATTGAGGTACATTTTGTACCGTTTTATATCGACGTAGGCGAGAAATCCTACGTCGATGACGGGACCGTCGATCAGAAGGAATTTCTGGCCACGATGAAAGCCTATCCGGATGCGCCGAAATCGGCAGCGCCGACGCCGGCTTCCTATTTGGAGGCGTACCAAGGCGCAGAGGAAGTCTTCGTCGTCACATTGTCTTCTCAACTAAGCGCTTCCTACAACAATGCCATGTTGGCAAAGGAAATGGCGGAAGAAGAGGGAAATGTAAAGGTCCATGTATTTGACTCCCTGTCCGCCGTTTGCGGGGAGACCTTGGTTGGGAAGTCAATTGCCGATGCCATCCGAGAAAACCTTTCGTTTGAAGAGATTGTGGAAAAGGTAGAAGCGAAGATCGCTTCCTCGCACACCCTTTTCGTGCTGGAGAGTCTGGAGAACTTAGTGAAAAACGGACGCGTCAGCCGATGGAAAGGGGCGATCGCAGGAGCGCTTTCCATGATGCCGGTCATGCGTGCGACAGAAGGGGAGATCCATCTCTACCAAATGGCGCGTGGTCGCAAAAACGCCTATCAGAAGCTGATCGCAGCGATCGGTGAGCAGGGAATCACGGCAGCCGAGAGAATCCTATACGTCTCACATTGCAATGCGAAGGCGGTAGCGGAACAGCTGATTACGTCGATTGAAGAACAATACGATTTCTTACGCATTGAATTAACCGGCATGAAAGTCCTGAGCTCGCTGTACGCGAACCAGGGGGGGATCGTGATATCGTTTTAGCCGCACATTTTGTATTCATTTTTTTATCGAAAGATGAACAAAAAGACCCACAAAATACTGTGAGAGATCAAAGCGAAAAAGGAAGCGCCATGAATGCGATTTTTCAACGATATCAATAACAGGAAGTTCTTATTTGTGAAAATCTTCGAAAACAAATGATCAATCAGTGTGAGAAATAATGTATATATATACAGGCAAAACTGCCTTACTGCGCATAAGTTGTTGATATTTTTGTAAATTTGATTTATAATATCAATAACTTGCGATGAATATATAGAGTTCGCAGGAGGCCGACCAACGCGTCGGAAATAGAAAAAAGGGGGAGTACAAACCTATGAAGAGAAAGTATATCGTAATGCTGGCGATGCTGCTCGCGTTGACGATGCTTTTTGCGGCGTGCTCGCAACCGGCAACAACGGAAGCGCCCGCAACGGAAGCCGGAGCGACAGAAGCCGGCGCAACGGAAGCCGGTACCACGGAAGCGGGTACGACGGAAGCCGCAGCACCGGCCGGAGACAACCCGGCAAAAGCACGTGCTGGAGCTGACAACACCATCGTCGTCGGCGTAGCCGAAACCACAGGTGTCTTCAACCCGATCTATTACTCAACCGCATATGACGGATACGTAGTAGAACTCGTGTTTGACGGACTGATCTCAAACGATGAAGCCGGTGAATATATCCCGCATCTCGCTGAGAGCTGGACGATCTCCGAAGACGGAAAACAAATCACCTTTAAACTGAGAGAAGACGTCAAATTCTCGGACGGCGAACCGTTGACCGCTGAAGACGTAGTCTTCACCTATCGCGCAATGGCGGACCCGAGCTATGAAGGACGTTATAGCTATATTCCGCAAAAACTGGCCGGATACGAAGAGTACAAAAACTCGATCACACCGGAAGTCACTGAAGCTGAAACCGAAGAAGGCGCTACCGAAGCTGAAACGGAAGCTGCAGCAGAAACTGAAGCTCCCGCAGCAACCGGCGAAGCGGTTGAGTACGCAGGCGTTGTCGCCAATGGCGATTATGAAGTTACCTTTAACTTCACCGAAGCGAATGCCACCAACTTAGGTGACACGGGCATGGCCATTCTCCCCGCACACGTATATGAATACGAGCCGGGCAAACTGTCCCAAATGACAGCAAAACACGGCAATCCGATTGGATCGGGCCCCTATACTTTTGCTAACTTCGCAGCCGGCGAATACATCGAGTTTAAAGCAAACCCGAACTATTTCTTAGGCGCACCGAAAATTGAAAACATGATCCTTCGCTTCACCGCGAAAGAAACCGAAATGAGCGCATTCCAAAACGGTGAATTCGACGTCATCGAATCCGTACCGAACACACCGGAAAATGAAGAAGTCGCAGCCGGCATGGCATCGTTCGCTGAGCTCGTACGCTACGACAACAATGGATACGCGTATATCGGAATCAACATGGACAACCCGTCCTTGGCAAAGAAAGAAGTTCGTCAAGCGCTCGCATACGGTTTTGACCGCTATGCATTCGTAGAAGACTTCTTCCAAGGCTCCGCTGTCGTTCCGAACGTACCGTTCGCACGCGTCAGCTGGGTATTCTCGGATGAACTCGAAGCAGACCTGAACAAATACGAATACGATCCTGACAAAGCGATCGAACTACTCGAATCTGTAGGCTATATGGATGACGGCTCCGGCGTTCGCACGGACGGCACCAACAAACTCAGCTTCGCATTCGAAACCTATGCAGATACCGAGTGGACAGAAGTCCTCGTCGCCATTCTGAAAGCAGAGTGGGGTCAAATCGGCGTAGAGATCAACGAGAACTTCCAAGAGTTCGCCGGATTCTCGCAAAAGATCTATGCAGAAAGAGACTTTGACTTGTACACGATGGCTTGGTCGCTTAGCTTAGACCCGTCGCCGCGTCAAATTTTCCACAGTGAAAATATCTATGAAGGCGGAAACAACTCCGTAGGCTGGAACAATCCTGAAAACGACAGATTGTTGGTAGAAGGTGAACTCGAAATGGATCAGGCAAAACGTGCCGAGATCTACACCGAGTGGGGTAAACTCTGGAACGACGAACTTCCCTATATCCCGGTTTATATGCGTGAAAACTGGCAGTTGGTCAACACGAGAGTCTCCGGATGGGAAACTTCTCCGTTCATGACATGGAGAAACCCGGCAGTGCTTCTGAACCTCGAACTGGTCGACTAAGATCGAACACCCAACGGATGGCAAACCCGGAAGATTCCGGGTTTGTCTTCGTAAGGGCTTACATAGCACAGTAAGGAGACACCATGATAAAGTATATCCTCAAACGATTACTGCACATGATCCCCGTATTATTGATCATCTCGATCGTTATCTTCGGGATCATGAAACTGGCACCCGGCGATTCCATCGGAATGGGATTGGATCCGCGTGCAACCAAAGAGTCGATCGAGCTGCAGCGCGAAGCACTGGGCCTCAACGACTCCGTACCGCTTCAATACGCAAAGTGGCTGGGCCGCATCATCACGGGAGACTTCGGAAAGTCATCCAAATACATGCAGCCGGTCATCGAAATCGTTCCGGATCGCCTCTGGAACTCATTTATCCTCAATATCGTCGTATATTTACTGGCATTCTTAATTTCGATTCCAATAGGAATCATATCGGCCGTCAAGCAGTACTCCGCCTTTGATTCGTTCTGGACTGTCTTTTCGGTCATCGGGATATCGATGCCATCGTTCTTCTTCGGACTTTTGCTGTTGTATTTCTTCTCTGCAAAATTGCAAATGTTCCCATTCTCGGGGAAACAGACCCCGGGGTTGAACGCGACCGGTGTCGCCCGGTTTTTGGACGTCATGAAACACTTGGCTTTGCCTGCCGTGGTATTGACCTTAGGCTCTCTGGCATCGACTGTGCGCTATACGCGTACCAGTATGTTGGAAGTCATCAAACAGGACTATGTGCGTACCGCGCGCTCCAAAGGTTTAAGCGAGAAAGTCGTTATTTACAAACATGCATTTCGTAACGCGCTGATCCCGATCGTCACATTGATCGGTGCTTCCATCCCGGGGTTATTCTCCGGTGCTGCGATCCTTGAGCGTACGTTTATGTGGCCGGGGATCGGGAATATGCTGATCCAAGCCGTGTTTGACCGCGACTACAATCTCGTCATGGCGCTTAACGTATTCTTTGCGTTCTTAACGCTGATGGGCAATCTGTTTGCCGACATCGGTTATGCGCTGGTTGACCCGCGCGTTAAAGTAGAGTAGGTGAACTATGGACCCGAAAGATACGAAAAAAATCTCTGAAATTGAAAACAACCCCGATGCCGTCAAAGAGGCAGAACAAAAAGCGGATCAGGACCATGATCTGATTCGAAACCCGGGGATCGATAATTTGGACCGCGTGGAAGCGGCGCAAAAAGCCGATGCATTTATCGACGACAACGCGCTGATCATTTCCGAAGCAGAAGCGAAGCAGAAGATTTATACGCCGGGGATGCTCATCCGCAAGCGATTCTTCAGCCGAAAGATCGCGGTCGCAGGACTGGTCATCTTCATGGCGATTCTTCTCGCCGTGTTGGCGTTTATGGTCTTCGGCGATTCGGACGCATCCATTCGCATCAACCGCGCATTTCGTAATGCGCCGCCGTCCGGAGACTTCTGGCTCGGTACCGATATGGTCGGCCGTGATATGTTTGCCCGCATGATGCAGGGCGGACAAGTCTCGTTGCTCGTCGGCGTCGTCGCTGTTGCGATTCAAGTTCTCATCGGGATGCTGGTGGGAGGTGTTGCCGGATATTACGGCGGTTGGATCGACAACTTGCTGATGCGATTCTTGGAAATCGTGCAGTCCTTCCCGTTTACGCCGCTCGCGATCACCGTATCGGCGATGCTCGGCTCACAGGTAACGGCAAACCAGAAACTCCTGTTGGTTATCGCCATCATCGGTTTTCTCTCCTGGCCGGGACTTGCGCGGATGATCCGCGGACAGATCCTGTCACTTCGCGAAATGGAATTTGTACAGGCAGCCAAGGCACTGGGCGTCCGAGACGCACGCATTATCACGAGACACCTTCTGCCCAATACGATTGCCTATATCATCGTTAACGCGACCATCGGCATGGCCGGTGCCATCCTCTCGGAAGCGGCGCTGTCCTTCTTAGGACTTGGGGTGCCGCCCAGCACGCCGACATGGGGGAACCTGATCAATGCAGGCTCCAGTATGTATAACCTGCAGCATCGACCGTGGCAATGGATCCCGCCGGGTCTTGCGATCTTCCTGACCGTTATGAGTATCAACCTGATCGGTGACGGCATGCGCGACGCGATCGACCCGAAATCGAGATAAGGAGTATCCCTTGGAAAAACTCTTACAAGTAAAAGACCTGAAAACCTATTTTGACTCCGATGACGGAGTCGTAAAGGCTGTCGATGGTGTCGATTTTTCTGTCAATGCCGGGGAAACCATCGGCATCGTAGGGGAATCCGGGTGCGGAAAATCCGTTACCTCGATGTCGATTTTACGATTGATTCCTACGCCTCCGGGACGTATTGCCGGCGGCGAGGTGCTGTTTAACGGCATCGACCTGACCAAAGCCACCGACCAACAAATGCGAAAAATTCGCGGCAACGACATCTCCATGATCTTCCAGGAGCCGATGACCTCGCTCAACCCGGTATTTACCGTCGGAGAGCAGATCTCAGAAGCGCTGATTCTACATCAGGACATGACGGAAGAACAAGCCATGAAACGAGCCGAAGAGATGCTGAAGCTCGTCAATATCCCACGTGCGGAAAAGATCATCTCCGAGTACCCGCATCAGTTGTCCGGCGGAATGCGCCAGCGCGTAATGATCGCGATGGCTTTGGCATGCCAGCCGAAACTCCTGATCGCAGACGAGCCGACAACGGCCTTGGACGTGACGATTCAAGCACAGATTCTGGATCTGATGAATGACCTCAAGACGCGGTTGAATACGGCGATCATGCTGATCACCCATGACTTGGCGGTCGTCGCGGAGATGAGTGACCACGTCATCGTCATGTACGCAGGCAAAGTCGTCGAGGACGCCCCTGTGGTGGACCTGTTCGAACGACCGATGCATCCGTATACCATTGGTCTCATGCAGTCGATTCCGTCGCTAAACCTAGGGAAGACGCGCTTAGAAACGATCGAAGGATCGGTCCCCAACCCGCTCTATTTGCCAGAAGGTTGTTACTTCAACCCGCGCTGCAAGTATCGCACGGAGATCTGCGTGAAAGAGATGCCGGAGCTTAGAGAGATCGAGCAAGGGCATAAGGTGCGTTGTCACCATGCGGAGGAGGTCAGAAATGCAAGAAACCAATCGTAATGTCATCCTCGAAGCAAAAAACTTAAAAAAATATTTCCCGATCACGCAAGGAATGCTTCGCCGAAAAATCGGCGACGTCAAGGCTGTCGACGACGTTTCCTTTACGATCTACGAAGGTGAAACCCTGGGAATCGTCGGAGAATCGGGCTGCGGAAAATCGACCTTGGGTCGTACCGCACTGAAGTTGTTGGAACCGACGGCCGGCGAAGTCTTCTATAAAGACAAACCGATCTTCTCCCTTCCCGCCGATGAACTGAAAGAACTCCGCAAGGAGATTCAGATCATCTTCCAGGACCCGTACAGTTCGCTGAATCCCCGTATGAATGTATCGAGCATCGTCGCAGAAGGCTTGACGGAGCACAATATCTTCAAAAAGGGGAAAGAGCTCAACGACTACATTACAGAAGTCGTCCGCAAATGCGGACTGGCCAAGTACCATCTGAACCGCTATCCGCATGAGTTTTCCGGCGGGCAGCGTCAGCGGATCGGCATTGCCCGCGCATTGGCTCTGAACCCGTCCTTTATCGTGGCGGACGAGCCGGTATCGGCGTTGGACGTATCCATCCAATCGCAGATCATCAATTTGCTGACGGAGCTGCAGCAGGAGCACGGCTTCTCGTATATGTTCATCTCACATGACCTGAGCGTCGTGCGCTATATCTCGCACCGGGTCGGCGTTATGTATCTCGGCTCGATGATGGAACTCGCGGAGCGCGAGGAGATCTTCAACAACCCGATGCATCCGTACACGCAGGCGTTGTTATCGGCGATCCCCGTGCCGAATCCGAAGATGAAACGTCAGCGGATCCTACTGGAAGGCGACATCCCAAGCCCGGCCAATCCGCCGACGGGATGCAAGTTCCACACGAGATGTCCGTACAAGAAAGACCTTTGCTCGGAGGAGATCCCCGAGTGGAGAGATTTAGGAGGAGAGCACTTTGTCAGGTGTCACTTCGCCGAAGAAATCAAAGGCAGACAATAAGTCGATCAGAGAGAGGGAACAAGAAGCGCGCGAGATCGTTGAGGGACTCAACGAACAGGAGCCCTTTAACTTTACCAAAAAGGATTTATTCGCGATGATCATCGCCGGCTATCAAGTGATCCTGCCGTATGTATTCGGCGGTGCGCTGGTGATCATACTTTGCTATTTTCTGTTCTTTCTATTTATGAAGTAGTCAAGGGACCTGCTCAGGTAATGAGGAGGTCCTTTTCACTCCATTTGGCGGGTGTTAGGGTTATTGGTAAATGTGGTATACTATGATATTAGAGTATGGATTACAGGAGGCCTATTATGAGTGCAGTACTAGTATCGAAAGAAAATAATAACGCGGTATTTACCGCAGAAATTCCGTCCGCGGATTTTGAACGTGCGGTTGAAACCGCCTATCGTAAAAACCGACATCACTTCAGCATCCCCGGTTTTCGTAAGGGGAAAGCTCCCCGTAAACTCTTAGAAAGAAGCTATGGAGATAGCCTGTTTTATGAAGATGCGCTCAACGAAGTGCTTCCGGAGATTTTTGAAAGCGCCGTCGAAGAATTGGAGTTAAGCCCGGTCTCTCAACCGGACGTCGATGTCGACGATATCGAAAAGGGAGCGGATGTCAAAGTCAAGTTCTCGGTGGACATCAAACCGGTTCCCGTGATCGGAGACTATAAAGGCGCCACCGTTGAGATCCCCAAATACGAAGTGACAGATGAGCAAGTCGACATCAAGCTGAACGAACAGAGAGAAGCCAATGCGAGAATCCTGACCGTGACGGATCGCGCCGCACAAGACGGCGATATCACCACCATCGACTACGAAGGGTTCTTGGACGATGTCGCATTTGACGGCGGAAAAGGGGAAGGCTATGAGCTGACCTTGGGTTCCGGATCGTTCATTCCGGGCTTTGAAGACCAAGTCGTCGGCCACAATGCGGGCGAGTCCTTCTCAATTCAAGTGACATTCCCCGAAAACTATGCAGAGCATCTGGCAGGAAAAGATGCGCGCTTCGATGTGACCCTTCACGAGATCAAAGAAAAGCAACTCCCCGAGTTGGATGACGATTTTGCGCTCGATGTCAGCGAGTTTAACACATTGGATGAATACCGTGCGGACATCCGCGGCGGACTCCAAGCAGAGCTCGACAAACGCATCGGCATCGAAAAAGAAAACGGCGCGATCGAGAAGCTGATCGAAGTGTCGGAAGTCACGATCCCCGCATCGATGATCGAGCATCAAATCGACCATGAATACGAAGAGATGGCCAGAGAGATTCAGCAAATGGGCATCGGCATGGATCAATATATGAACATCCTGCAAAAGACCGAAGCCGACGTTCGCAATGAACTAAAACCTAAGGCGGAAAAGCGCCTGCAAGCGGATCTTCTGTTGGAAGCGTTAAAAGAGCAAATAGAAGTCGCCGTTTCGGAAGAAGAGCTGGAAGAAAAGATCGAAGAGCTCATCGAAACGATGAATGACGATAAAAAAGAAGACTATCGCAAATTCTTAACCGATAATCGTCACGACATGCTGGCTGAGAATTTGAAAATACAAAAGACAATCGAAGCACTCGTACAAGAGATGAACTTCGTAGAAGTCGAACCGAAGCATGACCACGATCACGACCATGACCACGATCATGATCACGATCACGAGCATGCGGGTGAAGAGGGGCAAGACGAATAGCCCCTGGATCAGAAAGGGAGGCAAATATGGCTTTAGTTCCTATGGTAATCGAGCAGACGAACCGAGGCGAGCGTTCGTATGACATCTACTCGCGTCTGCTAAAGGAAAGAATCATTTTTATTAGCGGAGAGATCAACAATGTGACCGCCGATCTGGTCGTCGCACAGTTGCTGTTTCTCGACGCGGAAAACCCGGGGAAGGACATTCAGATCTATATCAATTCACCGGGCGGCGTCATTACCGCCGGTATGGCGATTTATGACACCATGCAATATATCAAGTCCGACGTTTCGACAATCTGCATCGGGCAAGCGGCATCGATGGGCGCATTTTTGTTGGCAGCCGGTGCCAGCGGCAAGCGCTTTGCTCTGCCGAATGCCGATGTGATGATTCACCAGCCGTTGGGCGGCGCACAAGGCCAAGCGGAGGACATCCGCATTCAAGCCGAGAAGATCATCATGACGAGACAACGCATGAATGAGATTTTGGCGGAAAAAACCGGTCAGTCGTTAGAGAAAATCGCGCGCGACACCGACCGCGACTTCTACATGACGGCACAACAGGCAAAAGAATACGGCATCATCGACGAAGTCATCGAGAAACACGAATAATATGGCAAAATATCACGACAAAGACATCGCCTGCTCGTTCTGCGGAAAGACGCAAGATCAGGTTAAGCGGATCATTGCAGGCCCCAATGTCTTTATTTGCGACGAATGCATCCAACTGTGCATGGACATCATCGACCAAGAGGATACCCCCGAGGATAAAGAGTGGGGCGAGATTCCGAAGCCGAAAGAGATCAAAGAGATCTTGGATTCCTATGTCATCGGGCAGGAGAGCGCAAAAAAAGCATTGGCGGTTGCCGTCTATAATCATTACAAACGAATCGAACAAATCGGAGCAGAAGACGACGTACAGATCCAAAAGAGCAATATTATGCTCATCGGACCGACCGGAAGCGGGAAGACGATGCTCGCGCAGACGCTGGCCAATATTTTGGATGTGCCGTTTGCCATTGCGGATGCGACCAGCTTAACGGAGGCGGGTTATGTCGGGGAAGACGTCGAGAATGTCGTGCTCAAGCTCGTACAGGCGGCCGACTACGATATCGAACGCGCGGAGCGGGGCATCATCTATATCGACGAGATCGACAAGGTCACGAGAAAGACGGCGAACCCGTCGATTACGCGCGATGTCAGCGGTGAAGGCGTACAACAGGCGCTTTTGAAAATCATCGAGGGCACGACGGCGAATGTGCCGCCGCAGGGCGGGCGCAAACACCCGCAACAAGAGTATATTCAAGTGGATACCACGAATATCTTGTTTATTGTGGGCGGTGCGTTTGAAGGCATCGAAAAGATGATTGAAAACCGGAGCCAGACGAAAGCGATGGGCTTTGGAGCCGACGTTCGCACGAGAGAAGAAAAAGACATCGGAGAGATCCTCAAAGGGCTGGAGCCGGAAGACCTGCTGCAATACGGTATGATCCCCGAATTTGTGGGCCGTATCCCCGTCGTGGTGAGTTTGCATGCGCTCGATGTGGACACTTTGGTTCGCATCCTGACGGAGCCGAAGAATGCTCTCGTGAAACAGTACAAGGCGTTGTTCGCGATGGATGGCGTCGAACTCGAATTCGACGACAAAGCCCTGAAGGCGATCGCCGAGAAGGCCTTTGCGAGAAAAACCGGGGCCCGCGGGCTCAAGTCCATCGTCGAAGAGAGTCTTTTGGAGACCATGTTCGAGATTCCCTCGTGTACCGATCTGTCCAAATGCTACGTGACGGAGGATGTCATTACCGAGAAGAAAGAACCGAAACTCGTGTACGAAGATAAGCAGAAGGTAAAAACGAAAAAAGACACCGCGTCGTAGCGGTAAGGAGATACATGAAATCTAAACCATATCATGTGACACGATATGATTTGCCGTTGATCCCGCTTCGGGGCATCTATATGTTCCCGCATATGGTCATCCATTTTGACATCGGACGACAAAAATCACTTCAGTCGTTGGAAGAGGCGATGCTGCGGGATTCACCCGTCGTATTGTGCACACAAAACGATTATAAAGTGGAAAAACCCACGAAAAGAGATCTGTATTCGATGGGGGTCATCGCTTCGGTCAAACAAACGCTCAAACTCCCGAACGGGAGCACGCGGGTGCTCGTCGAAGGAATGCATCGCGCATCGGTCGACAAACTGAATCTGCGCCGGAAATACTATCAAGCCGAAGGCAATGTGTACGAAGTCGTAGAAGAGCCGGAAATGACCAAGACGATGGAAGCGGCGATGCGTCTCGTGCTGTCGGATATGAAAGAGTATTTGCAGTACAATCCGACCATGGGCGCAGAAATGATGATGGGATTGTCGGACATCGACGACCCCGGCCGACTATGCGATGTGATCGCCTCGTATATCGGATTGCGCGAGGAAGAGTACGCAACGATACTATGTGAATTGGACGCGTACAGTCGTCTGGAAAAGATGCACACGATCCTGCAAAAAGAGATCGAACTCTTGCAGATTGAAGACGAGATTTCCAAGCGCGTGCAGACGCAAATCGACCAAGTGCAAAAAGAGTATTATTTAAAAGAGCAGATCTCCGCAATCCGCAAGGAACTGGGTGAGGATGAAGACTCGGATTCGTTTATCAGCGAATACGAGTACAAGCTCTCAAGACTCCGCTTGCCGAAGGACACCAAAGAAAAAATCGAAAAAGAGATCGCACGTCTGAAGCAGCTTTCGACGCAAAGCCCGGAATTTCAGGTTTCAAGAAGTTACCTCGACGTGATTTTTGACTTGCCCTGGAACAAGAGCACAAGGGACAAGATCGATATAAAAAAAGCCGAAGAGATTCTCGAAGAGGACCACTACGGGTTAAAGGATGTCAAAGAACACATCTTAGAATACATCGCCATCAAGAAGCTGACGACGAAGATGCGCAGCCCGATCCTCTGTCTGGTGGGACCGCCCGGGGTCGGTAAGACCTCGGTCGCAAAGTCCATCGCTCGCGCGATGAATCGCAACTTTGTTCGCATGAGCTTAGGCGGCGTTCGCGACGAAGCGGAGATCCGCGGGCATAGAAAAACGTATATCGGCGCCATGCCCGGGCGGGTGTTGCAGCTGATTACGCAGGCGAAAGTAAATAATCCCGTGTTCCTGCTCGACGAGATCGATAAATTGGCGAGCGACTACCGGGGAGACCCGGCGAGTGCGCTTCTTGAAGTACTGGACCCCGAACAAAATAATACCTTCGCCGATCACTATGTAGAGGTACCGTTTGATCTGTCCAAAGTCTTGTTTGTCACGACGGCGAATTATCTGGAAGATATTCCGGAGCCATTAAAAGACCGCATGGAAGTCATCCGACTGAGCGGCTATACGCACGACGAAAAGTGGCATATCGCCAAGCGTCACCTGATCCCTAAACAGATCGGGTTTCACGGCTTGGAAAAGGCCGACCTTGTGATCGAAGACGAAGCACTGCAGGATATGATCCTCTACTATACGAGAGAAGCCGGTGTGCGGAGCCTAGAGCGCATGATCGCAAGGGCGCTTCGTAAAGTCGCCAAGGTGATCGTGGATGACCCGAAAGCGTCGATCCGCATCACGCGGGAGAACCTCTCTGACTGGATCGGAAAAAAGCGCTTCTTAGATGACGAAATGTCTAAAGAACCGCAAGTCGGCGTCGTCACAGGCCTCGCTTGGACGAGTGTCGGCGGTGAGATCCTCAGCATCGAAGCGATCACCATGCCGGGCAGCGGTAAATTGCAACTCACGGGCTCCTTGGGCGACATTATGAAAGAGTCGGCCATGGCGGCGATCTCCTATGTGCGCGCCCGCGCGGATCGCTACGGGATCGACCCCAATTTCCACAAAGAGCTCGATATGCATATCCACGTACCGGAAGGCGCAACACCGAAAGACGGTCCTTCTGCCGGAGTGACGATCACGGTGGCGGTGGTTTCGGCCTTACTCAAGAAAAAGGTACGTACCGATATCGCCATGACCGGGGAGATCACCTTACGCGGAAAAGTGTTGCCGATCGGCGGCGTAAAAGAGAAAGTCTTGGCGGCGAGCCGCTATCAGATCAAAGAGATCTTCCTCCCGTATGAAAATGAGAAGGATCTGGAAGATGTACCGGATCACATCAAAAATGAAATGACTTTCCACTTTGTACAGGATATCAACGAAATCTTGGATCGAGCGTTTATCGATGAGTAACGATCAACCGAAGCTCACCCATATGGCGGCCGGCCCCTCGCAGTATCCCGACGAGGGGATCCCGGAGATCGCCTTTGTCGGACGCAGCAATGTCGGAAAATCGTCGCTCTTGAACGGTCTTTTAGGGCGAAAAAAACTCGCCTACACGAGCAGCAAGCCGGGTAAGACGAGGACGATCAATTTCTACTGGGTGAACGACTCGGTGTACTTTGTCGACTTGCCGGGGTACGGATACGCGCAAGCGGCAAAGACGACGAGAGCCGATTGGGAAAAGCAGATGATGGGGTATCTCAGGAATCGAAAAGAGTTGGCCGGCATCGTACAGCTGATCGACAGCCGTCACGACCCCCAAAAGCTCGACTTAGAGATCCATAAGTCCATCGTGAAGCTGGAGATTCCCTTTTTACTCGCAGCGACGAAAAGAGACAAGATATCGGCGAATCAGTGGCAAAAAAATGCTGCCGTCATCCGAAAGTCGATGATGATCCGCCCCGAGCAGTTGTATCCCGTGTCAGTTTTTGACAAAGACAGCTTGTTTGCACTTCGTAAGGGGATCGCAAACGACTTGCTGGGGATTGAAACAGAATCATAGGCACAAAAAAAGCTGTCTCTTTGCGGAGACAGCTTTTCTATTATTCTTTCGCGAACATATCTTTCGTAGCGCCGCAAACCGGGCAAACCCAATCTTCCGGCAGATCATCGAAAGCCGTTCCCGGAGCAATGCCGCCGTCAGGATCGCCTACTTCGGGATCATAGACATAACCGCAAGGTTCACAAACCCATTTTTCCATTGTCTGTCTCCTTTCTGTATCTGATACTTCTATTTTACTGGATTTTGTGGAATTGTAAAGGGGTTAGCGTTTGCTTTGTCACCGTATAAAGTAAAGATTCTGTCATAAAGTTGAATATGTCAGGAATGTGTTAATCGCTATGTAAATCGGGTAAGAATACTCTACGAACTACGATAAAGGTGATCTTATGCGATATCATTATGAAGGGTCCATGAAAGGGAATCTAAACACCATCCAATCCTTGACGGGACACTTAGTCTATACATTAGAAAAAATGGCGCTGGATGAGTCGACATTGTTCGATGTGCGCCTCGTGCTGAGCGAGCTGTTGATCAACAGCTACGAGCACGGCAACCGATCCAATCAGAATAAACAAATATTTATCAAACTGTACATGGAGCCAAATGAGATCGTCCTCTCCGTCCAGGATGAGGGCATGGGCTTTTCGATTGATTGTCCGGACCCGGTGGATTTATGCAGCTGTTCAGGGCGCGGCCTGATGATCGTAAAGAAACTCGCAGACAAAGTGGAAGTGCGCGAAAACTGTATTACGGCGGTGTTGTCGCAATCGATGCGTTGATTAAGTCTAAGGATCGACAGGTTCGCCCGAAGGGGGTTCCTGTTTTTTTGTGTCTGAAAATAGATATGTTACAATGGAGTGTCTAGGAAAAGAAAAGAGGATGTCTTTTGCAAAAAGAAATTAGAAATTTGGCGATTATCGCCCATGTAGACCATGGTAAAACGACGCTGGTCGATAGCCTATTGGCACACAGCGGATTATTTAGAGAGAATCAACAAGTACAAGAGCGCGTGCTCGACTCCGGTGATATCGAGAGAGAGCGGGGGATCACGATCCTCGCGAAGAACACGGCGATTGACTACAAAGGCTATAAACTGAATATTATTGACACGCCCGGGCACGCCGATTTCGGCGGTGAAGTGGAGCGCGTACTCAAGATGGCGAGTGGCGTCATCTTAGTGGTGGATGCATTTGAAGGCGTCATGCCGCAGACCAAAGTCGTATTGCGCAGGGCGTTTGCACTGCACTTACCGCTGATCGTCTGCGTCAACAAAGTCGACCGTCCGGATGCGAGGCCGCATGAAGTGGTGGATGAGATTTTGGATCTCTTTATCGCATTGGAAGCGGACGAATCGTATGTCGAGTCGCCGTTTGTGTTCACTTCAGCCAAACGGAATGCATCGGGGCATTCACCGGAAGAGATGCAGCCCGGCATGCAAGTGATGCTCGATCAGATCATCGAGAGCATCCCGGCACCGGAGAGCGACGAAACTGCGCCCCTCCAACTGTTGATCTCCACGATCGATTACAACGAGTACGTGGGGCGAATCGGCATCGGAAAAGTGGAGCGGGGCACACTCAGAAACGGTGACAATGTGCTGATCGTCAACCACAATGAAGAGGGCAAACAAAAGAAGGTCAAAATCACGCATATTTTTGAGTTTTCAGGTTTAGAGCGCAAGGAGATTCAAGAGGCGAAGGCCGGGTCGATTGTCGCGGTATCAGGCGTCGAAGGCATTACGATCGGCGACACCCTGGTGGATCCTTTGGAGCCTACTGCCGTTCCGTTTGTCAAAATATCTGAACCGACCTTGTCGATGGTCTTCTCCGTCAACGACTCGCCCTTTGCCGGACAAGACGGCAAGTACGTAACCAGCCAGAGACTGAAGCAACGCTTGTATAAAGAGACGGAGACAGACGTGAGCCTGCGGGTCGAAGACACGAACTCAACGGATTCGCTCAAGATCTTCGGACGAGGCGAACTGCATTTTTCCGTGCTGATCGAAAACATGAGAAGGGAAGGTTACGAGTTCCAGGTATCTAAACCGGAGGTGCTCTATCGAACGGATGAATCCGGCAACCGACTGGAGCCGATCGAACGCATTACGCTGGACGTCGAAGAAGAGTACACGGGCACCATCATCGAAAAACTCGGCAAAAGAAAAGCGGAGATGCAGAGCATGCACCCGTATGGTACGGGCTATATCCGCATGGAGTTTCTCATACCCGCACGCGGGCTGATCGGATATCGCCAAGAGCTGATGACCGATACGAAGGGTACCGGCGTGTTGAACTCGGAGTTTGAAGGGTATCATTTGTATAAAGGGGAGATTCCGGGCCGTCCGATGGGTTCTTTGATTGCATCGGAACCGGGAGAAGCCTCGCCGTACGGACTGAGCTCGGCGCAAAACCGCGGCTCGCTGTTTATCGGTCCGGGGGAAGCGGTCTACGAAGGGATGGTCATCGGCGAGAACCCGAAAGGACTCGACATCGAGGTCAATGTCTGCAAAAAGAAGCAGCAAACCAATATTCGCGCCTCCGGATCAGATGACGCGATCCGCTTAACACCGCCGAGACAGATGCGCTTGGAAGACTTTTTGGAGTTTATTGAGTCCGATGAGCGGATTGAAGTGACGCCGAACCACCTGCGCCTGCGAAAAACTGTGCTGGACACGGGGCTTCGCCATAAATCATTGAAAAACAGATAAGGGGTAACCGATGGAAACCTACATGGGACTGTTAGCCAATCTATTTTGGGTCAATATTCTCCTTGCGATCCTCGTCGTTTTTTTTGGACGCAAGGACCCGAGCTCGACCGTTTTTTGGGTTATGGCGTTGGCGTTTGTTCCCATTGTAGGGTTTTTCCTGTACCTGATCTTCGGGCAAAACCTGCGCAAGCGGGAAATGTTCCGCCTCAAAGAGATTGAAGACCGCTATATTAAAGATTTTGTCGACATACAGGGGCGCGTGCTCGTGCAGGGACAGTTCGCCTTTACCAACTGGCGTAGCCAGCTCTATGACGACTTGATCCGGATGAACTTGCGCTCCGACGAGGCGTTTTACTCACAGAACAATCACATCGACCTGTATTTTTGGGGCGAGGACAAGTTTAAAGCGCTGATTGAAGACTGCAAGAATGCCAAGCACTCGATCGATATGCAATACTATATCTTCAAGTCCGACGGCATCGGCTCTGAGATTCTCCAAGTCTTGAAGAAAAAGGCACGGGAAGGCGTCAAGGTGCGACTCCTCGTGGACGGCATCGGAGGGAGAGAGCTGAAGAAAACGGATCTGCAGGAACTGGAAGCGGCCGGCGCCAGCTGGGCGGAGTTCTTCCCGAGCATTCTCCCGTATGTCAACTTTCGTATCAACTATCGCAACCACAGAAAGCTCGTGATCATCGACGACGGGATCGGCTATATCGGCGGTTTTAATGTGGGCGATGAATACCTTGGAAAGAGCAAGCGATTCGGCGAATGGAGAGACACCCACATCCGCATGCGAGGAACGGCTGTGTTGGGGATGAAAGTGCGCTTTCTGAAGGACTGGTACTACGCAAAGCCCGGTGATCGAGCCAAAGACGCCGAGCCGCTATGGCGGATGTCGGAGTCCTCACAGGGGAAAACGGCCGTGCAGATCGTCACGTCCGGGCCGGATACCGAGCTCAACAATGTGAAAAATGCCATCTTTCGCATGATCACCAACGCGAAGAAGCATATCTATATCCAAACGCCGTATTTCGTGCCCGATCAAAGCATCTTTGAAGCGCTGACCACCGCGATTATTTCCGGTGTGCAAGTGCACATTATGATCCCGCGCACGAGAGACCATCCATTTGTCCACTGGGCGTCGCTGTCGTTTATGGGCGAGTTGTTGGCGATCGGCGCCAGATGTTATATTTATGAGAAGGGGTTCCTTCACTCCAAAGTGATCGTCGTCGACGACTACGTGTCGACGGTCGGCAGCACCAACTTCGACATCCGAAGTTTTCAGCTGAACTTTGAAGCGAATGCGATCATCTACGATCAGGTGGTCAACGAAAAACTCGTTAATCAGTTTCTCGTCGATTCATTTTACAGCCACGAGCTCCGTTATGATGAGTATTTGAAACGGCCGGCGCTCGACAAGATCAGGGAAGCTTTTTCGAGACTGTTGTCGCCGTTGTTATAAAGGGAAAAGAGGTAAGTATGGAAAAACCGTTATGTGACGTGTATTTATGGAATAATACACTCGTGTCCACCAAAGAAGAAGAATCGTTGCGTCCGATTCAAGACCACGCTGTGTATGAAGTGCTGCGTTTTGATGAGGATATCCCGCTTTTTTACGAGGAACATTATGAGCGGCTGGTGGCCTCGGCGATCTCTGTGGATCGACCTCTTCCTTACTCTCTCTCCGACGTGAAGCGACAGCTATGGCAGTTGAAACTGCAAAATGGCCTCTCTAACGGCAATGTAAAATTCTTGTGGGCGGAAACGGCGGCCGGCAGTCACTTCGTGTTATACGTGAGCCCGCACCGCGTCGTCACACCCGAGGACCGCGCGCATGGGTGCAAGACCTCTCTCTATCAGTTGGAACGAGAGACGCCCAATGTCAAACTGCAACGGGACGCCTATCGTGAAAAAACAACCGCCGCGCTCGAAGAACGCGACGTGTTTGAACTGTTGCTATACGATGATACCGGCGATATCCGCGAAGGGAACCGGTCCAATTTCTTCTGGATCAAAGGCGACACCATCTACACCGCGCCTTCACAAGCCGTGCTGATGGGCATCACAAGGGCCCAAGTGCTGCGCGCGATCGCCGCACGCGGCTATCGTCTGGAAGAGACGCTCTTGTCCAGAAACGAACTGCCCACGATCGACGCCGCGTTCTTGACGAGCACCAGCATCGACGTATTGCCGATTCGCTGCGTGGACGACATCTGCTTCGACTCCGCCCATCACCCTATGGTACAAGCGCTGGGGGATGACTACTTGGCGCTGATGGAAGACTATAAGGCGAAGTTTAAGTGGTAGGTTGAGGCCCCTCTCGCGAGGGGTTTTTTATTTGCCCAGCACGTCTTTCATCTCGCGAATCACGTGCTTGAGCACCTCGACGCGCGCGTAGTTTTTGTCATTGCCGGAGATTAGGATCCACGGGGCGTCTTTCGTCGTGGTCTTGTCGAACATGTCCTGTACGGCGGTTTGGTACTGGTCCCACTTCTCGCGGTTGCGCCAGTCTTCGTCCGTGAGTTTATACTGCTTGGTAGGGTCTTCTTCTCGGGCTTCAAAGCGCTTTTGCTGCTCGTCCTTGTCGATCGCGAGGTAGAATTTGACGACGCGAATGCCCTTGCGGGTCCATTCCGCCTCCAGCGCGTTGATCTCATCATACGCGCGCATCCACTCGGCTTCGGTGGCGAATCCTTCGATGCGCTCCACCATGACGCGCCCGTACCAGCTGCGGTCAAAGATCTTGATCTGGCGCCTGGACGGGAGTTTTGTGATAAAGCGGTGCATGTAGTGGTAGGCGCGCTCTTCTTCGGTGGGTGCCGCCGTCGTATGAATGCGATAGCTCCGGGGGTCGATATACTTCGTTAAGCGCTTGATGGCTCCGCCTTTGCCGGCGGCGTCGGTACCTTCAAACGCGATCATCATTGATTTGGACTTCGTGTACATCTCGTAGGCGAGGTCGCGCGCTTCTTTCTGTAGGTCTTCCAGCACCTCGTCGTACTCCTCTTTTGGTAGAACGCTCGACATATCCAATGTATCTAAACGCGGAATACGCTCTTTGTCGATCCGGTGTCGCGAAATATCGCTTACCGGAGGTAGGTCGAGCGAATCGGCGCGGATGGCCTCCAAGCGCTCCTCGATGTGCCGGATCACCGTCTCCATGGCGCGCTTTGCGCCGGCTTTGCGGTCTTCCATGGAGATGACGGTCCAAGGGCTGTCTTTCGTGTGGCTCAACGTGAGCACGTCATCCATATGCGCGCGATAGGCGTTGTAGTTTTCATTTTGTTTTAAATCGCGTTTGGACACCAAGAAATCGGCGTACTCATCTTTTTGCAGATCCTCAATATTCTCCTTTTGTGTATCTTCCGTGATATCTAAAAAGAGCTTGACGATGATCGTCTTATCGTGGCTCAGCAGGTTTTCTTGAACGAGCCACTGCGAGAGCTCCCCTCGGCACGCCGTTTCATCATCTTGGAAGTGGTCGAAGATTCGGGCATAGTAACTGTGATCAAAGATGGAGAGATACCCCTTCTTCGGAATCTCCTCCCAAATCCTGCGCAACAGCGGGTACTTCTGATCCGCAGGCTCTTCTTCCATGAACAGCTGCACATGGTAGTAGCGCGGGTCGAGTTCACGGCGCAAGCGGTTGATCACATAGCCTTTCCCCGAGGACTCCCAGCCTTCGACGATGATCAATACGGGGATATTCAGGTTCTTCGTCTCTCGAAGCAACAGATCTAATTGTTCACCTAGGTCAGAAATTGAAAGATCGATATCTTTTTCTTTTTGTAAATCCTTTTCATGACTCAGCATTTTAGCATCCTCTCTTTCCCGTTATATATGCCCGTTTTTCACGCTAATTCGACTGTCAGGCTGTGCTATAATAGGCATGGAGGTGAGGTCATGAGAAGACGCGATCGACAAATGAGTGAAGACGATACACAACGAGTGGTGGAACATGCAAGTTTCGGCACGATCAGTATGATCGACGAGGAAGGCAACGCTTATGGCGTCCCCGTTTCCTATGCGTACCACCAAGGGGTACTGTATATTCACGGTGCAAAAGAGGGTAAAAAGGTGCGAGCGTTTGAAAAGAACCCCGCTGTTTCCATGAGCATCGTCGACTCCCACCAAGTGCCGGGACCGATCACCAAAGAAGAATACGAGCAGGTGATCGCAGAACACGGCTCGGTGCTCCCGTTTTTGAAGAACCGCTTCACGACGGAGTTTCGCTCGGCCATCGTGACCGGACAGATCCTAACCGTTACAGACGAAGAAGAGAGGGCACTTGCGCTTCGCGTGATCTGCCAAAAATACACCCCCTATAATCAAGACTATATCGAGGAAGCCGTACAGGTAGGCCTCGCGTACACCGGCGTCTACAAGCTGGTGATCGATACACAAATCGGAAAGGAGAAGAGGATACCCTAAATGCCAATGATGAAAACCAATCGAACACCGGCGCAACAGCTCCTGCAGGTGGTTTCGATGATGGGCATGCTCCTTCTGGAAAACGGCGGGGAAGTATACCGCGCGGAAGACACGATGAAGCGCATCGCGAGTTCAAAAGAAGGGATTACGGAGGTCGACGTATTGGCGACTCCGGGGTGGTTGTTCGTTTCATTTCGAGCCAACGAAGAGACGCTGACCAATATGAAGAGGGTCAAGTCACCTGTGATCCATTTGGCGCGCGTGGCGAAACTGAACGACCTGTCGCGGAGAATCACCGCCGGCGATTTGTCACTGCATGAAGCAGAGGTATCGCTGCTCGCCATACGCGAAAACAAAGATCGCCACCCGCTCTGGCCGATTATCGGCGGGGTGATCGGTGTGTTTTTCTACACGCTCTTGATCGGCGCCGGCAGGAAGGATGCGCTGTGCAGCGGGATCGCCGCCCTTGCAATGCTACTTTGCATGCGCTGGCTAGAGCGCTTTCATATTACATTTTTTGTGAGTACATTCGTGGGGGCCGTCGTCAGCACGACATTTGCCATCGGGTTTTTGCAGCTCGGCATCGTGAGCGACTTTAACTCAGTCGTCGTCGGCTCCATTATGCTGCTGTTTCCTGGGATCAGCATCACCAACTCCATGCGTGACTCGCTGTCCGGCGACTTTATTTCCGGGCTGACCCACGCGATGACGGCCGTGGCCATCGCCTTTGGGATCGCACTGGGTGTCGGTACCATGCTGTTGTTTTATCGGGAGTTTATCGCATGAGAATATTAACCGCTGTTTTAATTACATTAGCCGCCACCATCGGCTTTGCCATGAACTTTAACTTGCGCGACCTTCGCCTGCTGTTTGCCACAGGCCTTGCGGGTGCGTTCGGCTACGGCATCTATCGCGTCGCCGGCATCTACTTTGTGGGCGAGACATTTCCCACGCTGTTTGCCGCCTTTGGCGTCGGCGTCATCGGTGAGCTCTTTTCGCGCTGGTTTCGAGCACCCGCCCTCGTACTGATCACGCCGGCGATCGTGGTGCTCGTACCCGGGCGCAAACTCTACGCGATGATGCTCTACTTCGTACAGGAGGAGTTTTGGCAGGCGGTCGATCAGGGCATCCAAGTGGTGTTTATCGCCGGTGCAATCGCGCTCGGTATCCTCGCTTCGTCCCTGTTCAGTTTGTCGGTGCGCCGCATGCGGAGGACCAATATCAAAGGAAAGGCCCATAAGATATGACCCATCACCAGCAAGGTTTTTTTGATACCCCCGACCCGGTAGAAAAGCCCCATGCATTTGAGCCGTTGGCCGAACGCATGCGGCCTAAGCGACTGTCGGAGATAGCGGGACAATCGCATATTTTAGGAGAGGACAAGCCCCTGTCGAGGATGATTCGCTGGGATCAGTTGTCCTCGCTTTTGTTGTACGGGCCCCCCGGCACCGGCAAGACGACCATCGCCATGGTGATCGCACAAGAGACCAAAATGCAATTTGAGAAGCTGTCTGCCGTCTCCGCCGGAGTGAAAGAGATTCGCGAACTGGTCGACCAGGCACAGTCGCGGTTACAATATCAGAATCGGGGGACGGTGCTGTTTATCGACGAGATCCATCGCTTCAACAAAGCCCAACAGGACGCGTTGCTGCCGTATGTCGAAAAGGGGATTGTGATCCTGATCGGCGCGACGACAGAGAACCCGTTTTTCAGCGTGAACAAAGCGCTTCTGTCCCGGATGCAGATGCTGGAGCTGGAGCCGCTCGACTCCGCCGATATCCGGCAGATATTGGATAGGGCCATCGCGGAGGACAGCCACTTGTCGCAGTTACCGCTGGACGTCGAAGAAGAGGCGCTCACATACTTTGTGCAGATCTCAGGTGGCGATGCAAGATCCGCACTCGGCGCATTGGAAGCCGCCGTGTTGAGCGCGCCGAGAAAAGAGGGCCGCATCACGGTTTCTCTCGCCCATGCAAAAGAGGCGCTCCAAATCATGAGCGCCACTTACGACAAGGACGGCGACGCCCACTACAACACGATCTCCGCGTTTATCAAGAGCGTGCGCGGCTCAGACCCGCAGGCGGCTTTGTATTATCTCGCGCGCATGCTGCAAGCCGGGGAAGACCCCATGTTCATCGCGCGCAGGCTCATCATCTTGGCTTCAGAAGACATCGGTTTGGCCAATCCTCATGCGCTGCCATTCGCAACGTCAACGCTTACGGCGATCCAGCACATCGGGCTGCCCGAAGGGCGCATCCCGCTTGCGCAGTGCACGATCTACCTGGCGTCGTCACCCAAGTCCAACACAGCCTACTTGGCGATCGGAGAGGCCATGCGGTTCGTACAGGAGCATCCGCAGGAAGACGTGCCCATGCATCTCAAAGACGCCCACTACGAAGGCGGACGGCAAAAGGGCTACGGCAAAGACTACCTGTACTCCCACAGCTCGCCAGAAGGCATCGTCGCCCAAACCTATCTGCCTGAGCGGTACAAAGACGCTCACTTCTATACGCCCAAAGCCGTTGGGGAGGAAGTGGAGCTGGCCGAGTATTTGGAGAAGGTGAAAAACATTATTAATAAGAATAATCTATCGAACGATTAGAAATAATAATTGCATTAGTCTATTAAGTATCTTATACTAATAGTAAGCTCGTCTGTTAGTCCGCAAACTGTCGATATACGTGCATGTGATAACGAGGTGATGACATGATCTTTAGAGAAATCAAACGAAATTTTCTGTCTCCGATATGCATCTTTTTACTGGTTGCATTTTTAGTATTGGCTTCGATCAGCTTTTTCATTACAAAAGGAGAAAAAGAGGAAGCGATTCGTCAAGTCGGCATAGGCGAACAAGTGAATGTTGAACAACACCGTGCGCAGATGAAGGAAGAAAAAGGAGCCTTAGAGGCTCTCTACAATTTCTACTTTATCCACCCGTTTCATGATTTGCAAATACTCCTTTGGATGGCTTGGATCGGTATCTTTATGGGGAGTAAACTGTTGGACGATCGGCGAAGCGGCCACGGAGCGATGATGGTGTCTAGGATGGGCTATCGCGATTATTTCTCCTCAAATTTGCTCGCTCAATCCGCAACTATATTGACAGTGGCAGTTCTCGCATGGTGTTTTCAAGTGCTGGCGGCATATATCTGGAATGGATTTCATTGGGGAATAGGAAGCCTTGGGGGCTATACATTTAGCACAGCGAAATATGTAGGGATCACATTTCTAAACGAAATGATCGTCGCTGTTTATTTAGTCATCGTCAATGCGATCGTCCAGTCTATTTCCGGGTACATTCAGAATCGATATTTACTGATGGGGTTGCCTCTTATCGGATTCGTAGGCGTACCCATGCTTATTATTTCCGTCTTACTCGCAACGGCAAGTACAATGGAACAACTAAAAACCGTGTACTTGTTCGAATGGTTTGATGCGTTTTATGTCGGTCGTGCAATGAATGTACTGTATGCAGATTATGTCGGTCAAATCGGAGTCTTGGGTATCGTCATGCCGATCGTAACCTACACAATACTGTTCGGCGTGTTGACCGTTCTTCATATTCGGTCGAAGCGACGGGCATACTTATGAATAAGAGGCTGCTGTACCTATGCGCTGCTGTATTCTATGGTACTTGCGTAATCAGCGAAGCGACCGGGGTACGTATGCAAGCACAAACGGATGATCTTTTGGCCGTAACGCAACGCATCTTTTACTCGACTTCGTTTTTATTGATGATTATCTCATTAAGCGTTTCGGTTGTCGTATGGGCCGCTGCGACTCGATACCGGGACCCTGCGATTTATGTACGGTCAGAGCAATACTATTTACAATATGTTCTTAAAGAAAGCATCGTTCAGTCTATAGTAATCGTTATAATGACATGGATACTGGGGTCCACTTTATCGATGGGACTGGGCTTTCGATGGCGAAGTGCAAATCCCATTCTGGCGATCCCGGTTCTAACCGCAACTGTCCTTTTTATTCGCACGTTATGGGTGCTGTTTTACCATTTGTCAGGCAAAGCGCTCCGTTCTGTGATCGCAGCTTATGGGCTCTCTTTACTGTTACATATGCTCTTGTATTCGATCGATTTTGTTACCAATGTTCCCGTCGATCCGACGTTCGCATTGACGGTGACGCTCGTAGTTCAAATGACAACGATATTCGCAAGCCATGTATATCTGTATCTGAACCAGTCCCGATTGGA
This sequence comes from uncultured Peptoniphilaceae bacterium, assembly GCA_964510345.1. Lineage (GTDB taxonomy): Bacteria > Bacillota > Clostridia > Tissierellales > Peptoniphilaceae > JAAYQA01. The sequence goes on along the minus strand of CAZEBB010000002.1, from coordinate 76,327 downwards.
GATCTACGAATGAAAACCGTGGGATTGCGCGTTTTGCGCTATATCGCCATTCTCATTATTCCTTGGTGGAATCATAAGAGTGCTGCGTCTCTTTGGCAGGTGTTTGAACCGATCGACCGTTCTACAGGCCAAGTGAACTTTTTGCTTTTGATCATCTGTTGTGTCGTCTTATATACGCTATTGGCTGAGTATCAGAATGAGCTGGAAATTTGTAAAGATATGGAACCCATGGTTCTGACGAGAGTGAAGAAAAGAACAGAGGAGTTACTCGCTTTGTTGATAAAGCCAGCAATCAAACGCACTATGCTATTTTGCATGATGGTAACCGCTTTTAGCGTGATCAATCTCTCCGGTATGAGTCGATTACCGGAACTGATCCTAGCGTTGGGGCTTACCATAATTTTATGGGATTTATGTGCGCTTCTCCTTTATCTATTTGGCGTCGGAAGAAAAATAAGTCTTTTCTTACTATTTACCATACTGCTTGTCCTGACACTTATTTCGCCACAATGGGAAGTCGCTTCACTTCTTTTAGTCCCAGATTATCAAGCGAATCTCTGGAGGTGGATTGCCATCAAAAGTCTGTCGATAGGATTCTTATTGCTACTTTGTGGAATGAAACTAAAAAGTTATGAATCGATGGGAGGAAAATCAAATGATTAGTGTTGATAGAGTTACAAAGCGTATACGCAAACGAACCGTACTTTCGAATATCGATCTAACGTTCGAAAAAGGCACAGCGACCCTATTAACCGGACCGAATGGCTGTGGAAAGACGATGGTTCTCCGACTTCTCTGTAAGCTTATTCAACCGACAGAAGGATCGGTGTCGTTTGAAAATGATGACTCAACTTTCGGTGTGATTATCGAAACCCCCTCCTTTTTGCCGGCAGAAACCGGTTTATACAATCTACACTACTTGGCATCGATTCGAAAAAAGATCGGCAATGATACGATCGATCATTACTTAGATCGTTTCGGATTGTCGGATAGGAAGAAAGAAGCCGTTCGAAAGTATTCGCTCGGGATGCGCCAACGCTTAGCCTTATGTCAGTCGTTGATGGAAGACCCGGAGATTATCCTACTGGATGAGCCGTTTAATGCTCTCGATACAAAGTACTTAGAGATTGCGCTTGAAGAATTGGAAACTGTAAAGAAGAAAGGGAAAGTCATCGTCGTTGCTTCTCACGGCTTTTCTATGGAACACAATACTCTTTTTGATCGAAAAATCGTAATGGGAGAAGGCTTTATCGAATCGGTTGAAGAATTGAGCCAAGCAACCATGGCTTAATTTGACAAATCACTGAATCCTTCGTATACTTTGGCTAAGAACGATGAGGAGACAGCATCCTCTACAATCCGCCACAAGAGAGCCGGGGAAGGTGAGAGCCGGCGCGGGGAGAGAGACATGTAACAGCTCTGAGTTGCCTGTGAAAGCAGCGCCGGGTTTTGCACGATACGCAAACGGAGACACAAATAAGGTGGTACCACGATGATTCGTCCTTTGGGGCGAATCTTTTTTTATTTTACGGAGGAAAAATGGAATACATCAGAGATCTACTGAAAGACCCCACACCCTATGACGGGAAAGACATCACGCTGTCCGGCTGGATCAAACAGAGTCGTGCGGGAAAGAATGTCGGCTTTTTGCAACTGACGGACGGCACGCATTTCACGCCGGTACAAATCGTACTGGAGACGAGCCTGCCCAATTACGACGAAGTGACCAAATACGCGCTGTCGACGGCGATCATCGTACATGGAACGCTCAAATGCACGCCGGATGCGAAACAGCCGTTTGAGGTCGTCGCGAAAGAAGTGATTCTGGAAGGCGCTTCGGACGCGGACTACCCGCTCCAAAAGAAGCGCCACTCCTTGGAATACCTGCGCACGATTGCGCATATCCGCCCGCGCTCCAACACCTTCCAAGCGGTGTTCCGCGTGCGCTCGGTACTGGCGCATGCCATTCACACGTTCTTCCAAGAGAGAGGGTTCGTGTACTTACACGCGCCCATCATCACGGGTTCCGATGCGGAGGGCGCCGGCGAAATGTTTCAGGTGACCACCCTCGATATCGAAAACCCGCCGAGAAAAGAGAATGGCGAAGTCGACTACAAGGCCGATTTCTTTGATGCGCCGACGCACTTGAGCGTCTCCGGTCAGTTAGAAGGCGAGATCTTCGCGCACGCATTCCGCGATATCTACACCTTCGGACCGACCTTCCGCGCCGAAAATTCCAACACCCCGCGCCATGCCGCCGAGTTTTGGATGATCGAGCCGGAGATGGCTTTCTGCGATCTCGCGGGCAATATGAAAGTCGCCGAGGAGATGACTAAGTTCGTCATCGACTATGTGCTCAAACACTGCCCGGCCGAGATGGCCTTCTTTAACCAATTCATTGAGCCCGGCATCATCGAACGACTGGAAAAAGTACGCGATGCGAAATTTGCGCATCTTACGTACACGGAAGCGATCGAACACTTGGAAAAAGTGAAGGATCAATTCCAATACCCTGTCTTCTGGGGCTGTGACCTGCAAACCGAACACGAGAAATACCTCTGCGCCGAAGTGGCCAAAGGGCCGGTCTTCGTCACCGACTATCCGAAAGAGATCAAGGCGTTCTATATGCGTGAAAACGACGACGGAAAGACCGTCGCCGCGATGGACCTCCTCGTTCCCGGCGTGGGCGAGCTCATCGGAGGATCGCAAAGAGAGGACCGACTCGAAGTACTGGAGAAGAAGATTGCCGACTTCGAGCTCGACCGAGAGGCGTACTGGTGGTATCTCGAGCTGCGCAAATACGGCGGCACCACCCACGCCGGCTACGGCTTAGGATTTGAGCGCATGGTCATGTATGTGACCGGCATGAGCAATATCCGCGACGTGCTCCCCTTCCCGAGAACAGTACACAGCGCTGACTTTTAGTACGAATATCTATCTGAAACCCGCCATGTGCGGGTTTTTTGTATTGCATCAAATGTTAAGATAATTCAAGACGATTTATTGATGAAATAAATGACATCGATTGCGAGAATGTTATTATGTGTGTCACTAAACAGACTCGGTTTATTTATTCCTTCCTATATGCATCCTGTCCCAATGCAGAACAACAGAATACTGAGTATTAATAATCTCACAAAGCTCTAAATCTGCGCGTTTGACGAGATCGTGCACGAGTGATACGATGAAAATATCAGAAATCCACACTTGAAAAATTCAAAGGAGGAATCAAAATGACCGTGGATATGTTGTTTGCCGTTGTATTGATATTAATTGCAATAGCTGTCGGGGATATCGTTTCCACAAAAACAAAGGCGTTTGTCCCTTCGGTATTTGTGACAGCGCTCATTTTTATCGTTGGGTATTGGACTTTTTTGCCTCAAGATGTCGTAGGGTTATCGACCTGGGGGCAGCCGGTGGCGGGTCTGTTTATGTATATGCTCATCACCCATATGGGTTCTCTGATGAACCTGAAGGAGTTGGCGAGTCAATGGAAGACCGTCGTGATTGCGCTTGCCGGTCTCGTCGGGATTATGGCGATGCTCTTGACGATTGGTCAATTCATCTTAGGTTGGGATACCGTTGTTGTTGGTGCCCCGCCATTAACAGGAGGGATCGTAGCCGCTTTATTACTGCAAGCGGCAGCGGAAGCGAAAGGGCTTACAGATCTGGCGGTGCTGGCTATTTTAGTTTTCGTCGTACAAGGTTTTGTCGGTTATCCGATCACGGCTTTGCTACTGAAAAAAGAAGGGCAACGGCTTTTGTCGAACTATCGCTTACAAATGAGTGAAGCGCATACAGCCGGTGCTGTCGATCAACAAGAGAGTGTCAAAGTAAAGCGAACTTTCATACCGCCGATCCCGGAGAAGTATAATACGACATATCTCATTTTGTTAAAACTAGCCGTTGTATCTTTATTGGCTGATCGACTGGCAAAATTGGTGAATGCTGGCCTCGCATCGACCGGAACAACATTTACGGTTCACCCGTTGGTCGTTTGTCTACTGTTTGGCGTCATATTTACAGAGATCGGTTTTTTAGATCGCAATGCATTGAATAAAGCGAATTCGTTTGGATGGATGATGACAGGGCTTATGGCGTTTATTTTCGATGGACTCAAAAGTGCGACACCGGACTTACTCATGCGCGTCGCCGGTCCTTTAATCGGAGTTATTGTCATCGGCGTCATCGGGCTCGTCATCGTTTCGTATTTGATAGGTAAGCTATGTAAAGAATCGGTACCGATGTCAATATCAATTGCCATGAACGCACTGTACGGTTTTCCGCCGAACTTCATTTTAACCAACGATGCGATTAAGGCACTGACAGATGATCCAAAAGAAAGAGAGTACTTAACAGCGAATATGTTGCCGAAAATGCTGGTTGGCGGTTTTACAACAGTTACGATCGCTTCCGTCATTGTCGGTGGGATTTTCGCAGGATTGCTATAGGTGAAAGGGAGGATATGAAATGAGAGTTCGTCAATTAGCAGATAAATATAAACAGGATATCATTGCACTCAGACGCCATTTTCATGAGCACCCGGAACTTAGTTTTAAAGAATATGAAACATCGAAGAGAATTCAGGAGGAGCTGACGGCATTAGACATCCCGTATCGCATTGTCGGAGAAACAGGGGTCGTAGGAACGATTGAAGGGCCGGTGAACGGTAAGACGATTCTCCTGCGTTCTGATATGGATGCTTTAGAAGTAACGGAAAAAAACGAAGTGGAATATCGGTCAAAAAATGATGGCGTAATGCACGCTTGTGGTCACGACGCGCATACGGCCATCTTACTAGGTGCTGCGCGTATCCTAAAAGAGATGCAGTCAGAGGTAAAAGGAAGAGTAGTGCTCTGTTTCCAACCCGGAGAGGAAATCGCGAAAGGCGCACAGCTCATGATCGAGGAAGGAAACGTTTTAGAAGGTGCCGATGGTGCTTTTGGAGCCCATGTGTGGGCAGCTGTTCCCGCCGGACAAGTGGATATCAGCGACGGACCACGCATGGCGTCTGCGGATCAATTTACAATTCGCATCACCGGAAAATCAGGGCACGGTTCACTTCCGAACGAAGCGATTGACGCAGTCGTGTGTGGTTCAGACATTGTCATGGCGCTTCAAACGATTGTGAGCCGCGAACTCAGTCCCATGGAACCCGTCGCTCTCACCGTGGGGACATTTCATGCAGGGACCCGATTTAACATTATTGCGGGGAGTGCAGAGCTCACCGGGACCACAAGGTGCTTTAATCTCGATATCTGGAACGAGTTCGGATCTCTCATAGAGCGTGTTGCCAAGAGAATCGGCGAAGCGCATCGTTGCCACGTAGAAGTCGAATACGAGAAGCTGACTCCGCCGACTCTTAATGACGCAAATTGTGCGAAGCTCGCCAGAAATGCTGTACGTAAACTCTATGGGGAAGAGGCGGTCGGTTTTACGGAAAAGACGACCGGTGGCGAGGATTTTGCATTCTTCGCTAACAAGGTGCCATCTACCTTCGCTTTTATCGGCATCGCCAATCCGGAGAAATTCGAAACCATGCCCCATCATCATGAGTGTTTTCAATTAGACGAAGATGCATTGGCGATGGGAGCCGCTGTGTACGCACAGTACGCACTAGACTTTTTGAACCAATAGACGAAGAAGAGACGGGCTGCATATTTGCAGCCCGTCCGTCATTCGATCTATACTCCGATGATAGTGAATCTCATATCGGTTGATTGTTGTAAAATTGCAGAATCTGATCGTTAAAATCTTTCGCTTCCTCGTAGACACCGTGTCCGAGTCCGCTATAGAGTTTCAACTGACTATGGGGAATGCGCTCTGCCAGATCATGCGAAGATTGACTTCCCACGATCTGGTCGAGTTCGCCGCCGATAATGAGCGTGGGGCACTGGATTTTATCGACTGCGTCAGATGCATCATGAGTAAGACTTGCATTCGCCTGGATGGTAAATCGGTCAAGACTCTTTGGATTCGTTAACTTGCTGATGATAGAATAAAATGGTCGGTGTTTTTTTAGGCTCTTTTCGGTATAGGTCTTTTCTGCGGTATCGATGAAAATCTGTCGATAGTCTTCTTCTTTTGCAAGTGAAAGCCAGTTGGAGATGACGCGGTTCGATGTTTCATTGGGTTGACACTGTGTAACAGCGAGCACGAGCTTCTCAACCAATTCCGGGTGATCGATCGCTAGGTATTGTGCGATCATTCCGCCTTGCGAGACGCCCAGCACATAGGAAGTCTGTAAGCCGAGTTTCTTCATAACTCTCGCTAAATCAGTCGCCATTTCCCTGGTCGACGCCCCTTGTTCGAGTTTATTTTTGCGGCTAAAAACGTGTACTTTATAGTATTTATTGAAGACTCGATACCTCAGCGAAAAAAGCACGGCCGAACCTTTAACCGTTCGAAGTCCATCCCCTAATCCGGGTATGATGACGAGGTTTTTGTCTCCACTCCCAAAGGAAATATAGTCCATTTCGGTATCATCGATCCGAATACTGCAATCCTTCGCATTGTAAACCATACTGACACCCCTTCTTAAAAATAAGCAATCTAAGAATAAATCCAATTGATAATTTTATTTCTCTTGTATTTTATCATGATATCAATTTTGTAACGAATCATTTCGGTTTTACATCAAGACGCAGATCGATTACAATTTCGATATGAGGATAATTCTGAAGCGGGAGATGATATCATGCGCACCATCATCCAGTTATGCTCGAAATTAAAGTATATCGGTTTATTAGGCTTCCCGATGTTTTTCTCTGACCTACCGATATGGAAATACATGTGGTTATTTTGGTTGTTTGGCGTGGCGGAGATCCTGCTGACGCTGCCCACCTTTATGCAGCAGATTCTGCAAATCGTTGGGATGATCGTAACCGGGATCAAACGCGGGGGAGAGAATCCGGAGGTGGAACCGGAGTCGAAGATTGAGTACTCACTGCCTTTTCACGGCGAGTGGCTGGTACTGAACGGCGGGGTGAACAAGGAGCTGTCGCATTCGTGGGAGATATATCCCCAAAGGTATGCGTACGATTTTGTCATGGTGGATGACGAGGTGAAGACCTATGCGAAGGACCCGCAAGTCGTATCCAACTACTACTGTTACGGACAAGATGTGATCGCACCCGCTGACGGTGTCGTCGTACAAGTGGGGCATACATGTGAAGACAGCCGAATCATGCCCAACGCACAGACGGACCCTCTGATTAAAGACATCCGAGGGAATTTCGTTGTGATCAAGCATTATGAGGGCGAATACTCATTATTGGCGCACCTACAACCTAAGAGTATCTCGGTCAAGGTGGGAGATGCCGTAGTTCGAGGCATGAAAATCGCACAGTGCGGCAATACGGGTAACACATCCGAACCGCATCTGCATTTTCAGGTGCAGACGACTACGAGTTTCTACATATCAGAGGGGATCAAGATACGGTTTAAAGGGATTGAGCGGCGAATGCAGCCGAACTATGAAGTTATTGATCCCAGAGAGGTTGTGAAGGACGATAATTTCTATGAGGAGAACGAGTATATTCACCGTGGGATGCTCGTACATAACAAAATGTAAACCCGCATTTAATGCGGGTTTACGTTAATTCAACGAATAACTTTGCAGCTCTTTTTTGTTGCGTCGCGTTCATATATCACACATCCACTGGTTTATTTTGTTATCGTAAGAGTATCATAGCAACGATGAAATCTCTATGGCTACGGATGGTCGTGCTCTTTCGAATTTATATGAGTCCCACCCAGTTGCGTCGGCTATGCAGGATTCTTTCAACATAAATTCTGTCTTCTTTTGTATCGATGGAATTAAACACGATGTAGTCGTCAACGACCAACTTTCGATATCCCAAATAAGCTAATCTTGCGTCGGAAACAAGCGGGCATCGCTCGGGCAATTGTGAAAGCTCAGCAATTTTTTCTTCCAGTACTTCCAATGTACGAAGTGCAGACTTAGGGGCGAGAAGCTGAGAAGAAATATACTGGACGATATCCATGAGATCCTTTTCAGCTGAACTTGTAATCAAAACACTATAAACCTTCATTGGAGATAATCTGCTTCAGTTTTTTCATAGCCTCTGCAAGTGGTCGCACATTCCCGTCGACGACATCCTGTCTACCTGCATCCAGTAAGCGATAGAGTTCAAGTTTTCCACTGAGTTCCTCATAAGCGGCAATACTCATAACGGCAAGATCTCCTCGGCCGTTTTTCGTAATGAAAACCGGTTCTCGGCTTTCATGGCAGAATCTCGATATTTCGTTGTAGTTATTGCGCAAGTCTGTGCTGGATTTGATATTCGGCATTGGAACCTCCTTATATTTTCTAAAGATATTATACCCGAATATCTTTATTAAATCTGCAGAGCAAGGAAAGCTCGTTTATCATGCAAACCAAAGCAAAGAACTTAACGCATAGAGTGGACCCTTCATCGTACAAGAAAGAATGTCGTTTTTCCTTGAGCAATTGGGATTCCTTTGATATACTAGTCCTGTTATCTATGAACGGAATCAGTAGTTTCTAAACCTCTGTAGAGAGTTGCCGGCGGGTGAAAGGCAACGGGGTAGAAGCTACCGCTCACCCGGGAGATTCTTCGGACGGTTCGCCGCGTTATGGGCGATTAAGGACGGCATGGCCGTCGAACTAGAGTGGTACCACGAGCCCTTCGTCTCTTATGGACGCAGGGTTTTTATTTTGAGAGGAGTATACATGAGCTATAATCATCACGTCATCGAGAAAAAATGGCAGGCGTTTTGGGACGAGCACAAAACCTATGAGTGTGCCCAAGATGATGAGCGAGAAAAGTTCTTTGCATTGATCGAGTTCCCTTATCCATCGGGTGTCGGACTTCATGTGGGACATCCGAGACCTTACACCGCGCTGGATATCGTCGCAAGAAAGCGCAGAATGCAAAATTACAATGTCTTGTTCCCCATCGGATGGGATGCGTTCGGCTTGCCGGCTGAAAACTATGCGATGAAGAACAAAGTGCACCCGAAAGAAGTTACGGAAAAGAATATTGCCCATTTTAAGAAGCAGCTAAAGAGCCTTGGCTTCTCCTTTACGTGGGATCGCGAAGTCAACACGACCGACCCGTCCTACTACAAGTGGACGCAGTGGATCTTTTTGCAGCTCTTTAAGAACGGCTTGGCCTATAAACAAGAGATGCCCGTCAACTGGTGTACGTCATGTAAAGTTGGCCTAGCCAACGAAGAAGTTGTCCAAGGCCAATGCGAGCGCTGCGGAGGCGAGGTCATTCATAAGGTGCGCAATCAGTGGATGCTGGGCATCACGAAGTATGCGCAACGCCTGATCGACGACTTGGATACGGTCGACTTTTTGCCGCGCATCAAAGCGCAGCAGATCAACTGGATTGGCCGCAGTGAGGGGATGGAGATCGACTTTGTGATCTCCGATACGGACGACTATCTGCGCGTCTATACCACACGCCCTGATACGCTCTTCGGCGCGACCTATATGGTCATCTCGCCGGAACACCCGTATCTGGAAAAATATCGCGACCGCATCCAGAACATGGCCGAAGTGGACGCGTACCGTCAGGAAGTCATGAAGAAGTCGGACTTTGAGCGTACGGAGATGTCGAAAGTCAAAACCGGGGTCAACCTCCAAGGTCTGACGGCGATCAATCCGGCGACGGATGAAGAGATCCCGATCTGGATCTCCGACTATGTACTGATGACCTATGGAACCGGCGCGATCATGGCGGTACCGGCTCATGACCAAAGAGACTATGAGTTTGCCACGAAGTTTGATCTTCCGATCGTGGAAGTCATCTCCGGCGGCGACATTTCGCAGGAAGCCTATGTGGACGTAGATGAGGGAACGCTCATCAACTCAGGTTTTATGAACGGCATGAGCGTGAAAGAAGCCATCGCCGCGATGGAAGCCCACCTTTCCGAAAAAGGCATCGGCACGAAGAAAGTCAACTACAAGCTCCGCGACTGGGTCTTCTCCAGGCAGCGTTACTGGGGAGAGCCGATTCCACTCGTACACTGTGACGACTGCGGATGGGTGCCGATCGACGAGTCCGAGCTTCCGCTGGTGCTGCCACCGCTGCAAGACTACGAACCCACGGAAACCGGTGAGTCCCCACTGGCGAAGATGACGGACTGGGTGAACACGACCTGTCCGAAGTGTGGAAAACCCGCGAAGAGAGAGACGGATACCATGCCCCAATGGGCCGGTTCCTCGTGGTATTTCCTCCGCTATACCGACCCGCACAACGACGAAGCGCTGGCGTCCAAAGAGGCGCTCGAGCATTTCATGCCGGTGGATTGGTACAACGGCGGGATGGAACATACGACCCTTCACCTGTTATACTCGCGTTTCTGGCATAAATTCCTGTACGATATCGGCGTGGTGCAAACGTCTGAACCGTATATGAAGAGAACCTCGCACGGGATGATCCTCGGGGAAGACAACGAGAAGATGTCCAAATCGCGCGGCAATGTCATCAACCCGGACGATATCGTCGAAGAGTACGGCGCGGACACGATGCGTGCCTACGAAATGTTTATCGGCGACTTCGAAAAGACCGTTCCCTGGTCGGAAAACGGCGTAAAGGGATGCCGCCGCTTCCTGGACAGAGTGTGGCGCATTCAAGAGATGGTGGTGCCGGGATCAGACTACGGAACGCTCCATAAACCGATGCACAAGTCCATCAAAAAAGTATCCAACGACTTTGAAACCCTCAAGTTCAACACCGGGATCGCACAGCTCATGCAGCTGACCAACGAGATCTACGACGCCGGACAGATCACGAAGAAAGCCTTTGAAACCTTCCTGATCCTCCTGTATCCCGTCGCCCCGCATATTACGGAAGAACTCTGGCAAATCATCGGCGCGGAAGGCTATATCCACGACCAAAGCTGGCCGGAATACGACGAGTCGGCGACCATCGACGATGTCATCCACCTGCCCGTACAAGTCAACGGCAAGATGCGCGGCACGATCGACGTGGCACCGGACGCAGCACAAAATACACTGATGGATTTCGTCAGAGAATCGATCAATATCTACAAGCATATCGAAGGGAAGAACGTAGTAAAAGAGATCTACGTACCCGGCAAGATTTATAATATCATTGTAAAATAGGAGGGATTTCACTGATCCATTTAGTCTTAGACTCCGTGGCCTACGCCACAAAGGATTGGCTTGCGGAGCACGGGGCAACCTGTGTTCCGCTGTCCTACCATTGGGAAGGCGCCAATTATGTAGAAGGCTCGCCCGGCGAGTTTGAAGAGTTCTTTCAATCGTTTAAAGACGGCGACACATTCCCCACGACCTCGCAACCCTCGGTGGGTGCGTTTTTGTCAGTTTTTGATCGACTGACAGAAAACGGCGACGGGGTGATCGTCATCACCATGTCATCAAAGCTGAGCGGCACGTTCAATTCTGCGAAGCTGGCGCAAGCGGAGAGTCGATCCGACCAAATTCGCGTGATCGACTCAACGCTTGCTGCAGCACCGGAGATGTATCTGGCGGAGCTCGCTCTCAAACTGATCGGCGATGGAAAGTCATTAGATGAGATCGAAGATGCGCTCGTGAAGGCCATCGACGACATCACCTTTTTCATCCTCGTCGATACGCTCGAGTACCTGCGCCGGGGTGGCCGCATCGGCGGCGCCGCCGCGATGATCGGGAATCTCTTGCACATCAAACCGATCCTCAAACTCGAAGACGGCCTCATTCAACAGCATGACAAAGTGCGCGGTGCGCGCCGCGCCGTGGAGCGCTCGCTGAATCAGATCCCGGCGGATGTTCGTTGGATCCGCGTCGTGCACGTGCTCGCCGAAGAGAAGGCGAAGAAAGTGCTTGAGCACTTACAAAAGAAGTATCCTAACGCGGATGTCGCGTTGGAAGAGATCGGCCCGGTCATCGGCATCCATGTGGGTCCCGGAACGATTGGAATCGCGTTTGCGTAGTCGGCGATTTATGCACTGCCGACGGTAATCTTACCAATCACATAATAAAAGCACCCAATTATGTTTCAGCAGGGTGCTTTTTTTCGCGAGGAAAATATTTTGGAATTTTTATCTGGTGTTCGTTTTCGATGGATCGTATCATAATATCGCTTTTTTTTGAGTGTATGCCAAGGCTCCGCATCTGAAATACATTGAATAATGAATAAATGTACTCAGGCTTCCTCAAATAGTATTCAGCCAATCCGATTCGATAATAGAAACGGTCGATATATTGCTTATGTGCATTTTCAATCGCAACTCTTAAGCCGATTCGCGCAGTTTCTAATGATTTTGAAAAATCTCTCGTTAGGAATTGCAAATTAGATGAGTTGAACAACAAAGTACAATATGCGTTCGAATCCTTCTGTAAAATGATCCCGCATTCTTCAAATGTATGCATTGCGAAATCCAGATCGCCATCCAAAACAACAATCAGTTCCCGATTCATTAAAACTCTCGCATCCATTAAGCTGATATCAGTTTGTAGTGACTCGCTATCCTTACCTATCGAAAGAGCGTTATTAAAACATTTTTTAGCTTCTATAAATTGGTCAACCTCTATTAACATCAGACCCTTGTAAAATTCTTCCAATTTAGCTAGTAAAACAGCTGATGCATAGGATTGTGTACAGGAAAGAATAGATCCGATTTTATCGATATGATCCTGTAGTTCTACAAATCTTTGTGATTTATATAGAGAGTTTGCTACTACAGTAAATTGGTTCGTAAATTTTTGGTCTGAGTTTAAGTACTGTGTGATTACAGAAATAGCATTGATTTCTAATGCTGTGCATATTGCATCTATCGTTGGTAAAGTAGGAAGAACTTTATCAGACAGTACGTTTCGAATGGTTCGCTCGTCAAGTCCCGCTTGTAACGCAAGTTCCATATATGTCCATCTTTTCTGTATTCGAATCAAATCGAATAATTCTCCGCAAGTCCGACATGTTCTGAATGATGATGTCATATTCTTTTCCTCACAAATGGATAAGACTAATCGCTTTTATAGTATGGTGGTTTCACCTGCTCAACTAAATGAATTTAATTCTTTAAAATTATATGTTATTACATTTAGCTTGATTAGTCAAGGATTCCATTCCATGCCTCTTCGTTTTATTCCACATATCATGATAATTAGATAAGGAAGAACTAGCAGATGGGTATATGTTATCTACATTGACTCAACTTTAGCCCCAGATAAGAAACGTTCTTACCTGACAGATTGATTACAGGAGGAAGTCATGAGAAAATCATTATTTTTACGAATGATAAGAAGCCGGTATACCATAATGATCATAGTTTTCTTTGTTATCGCAGCTTCCATCAGTTTTTATCATACGGGTTCTTACTATACTGACTTAGCCAATCAACTAGGGAATCCTACACCTGATTTGAATATCGAGAACGCGACAGAAATTGTGACTCAGAGCAAAGCGCTGACCTTTTTATTGCAATTCATTTATGTGTCTGAGTTGCACGATTTCGCTGTGTTTGCATTACTTGCATTCATCGGAATCTTTCTTTCTGCACAGTATTTGCAGGATACTCAAACCGGATATGGAAATATAGTTATGACTCGAACGCAATATGTTTCTTATTCCAGAGAAGTTTTGTTTGCGCAGTCGTTCTACATACTGTTCGTTGTTTTTACCTGCTATACCGCTGCTTTTTTCACTTCTCTCATTTGGAATGGGTTTGAATTAGGATCTGCCCAGTTGGGAATCCTGAAACTTAACTCACTTAGCGCAATTGGTCTTTTGTACATCCAGTTCTTTATGCTAGGAATATATTTGGTGATAGTTAACGGTATCACTTTGCATTTTTCTACTTTTATTCGCAAAAGATATATTTTGCAGGCAATTCCTTTAGTTATTTTTGGAATTACAATTCTTTTACTGGCAGATACTGTAGGGAAATTGTTCCCTGTAATTGGAATATTGTCACGTTCATTTTCACCGCTATATGTCGGTGAATTTGTCGATGTTTATTTAAGTAATATGCACTTATGGGGTATTCCAGTTTCTCTTGGTTTATCATTCACTTTATTACTTATCCTTCTTCGCTGGCTGCGCCGTCAAAATGTAAAAGCATTTACGGAGAATTATCTCCCATGACTAAACAACGTGGAAGGTTGCTTTTGCTTGCATTTTTTGCAGCTTATCAAGTGTATTTACATTCATATACAGGGAGAATCGGGCTTCAATATGATGATTATAGCGATTTCCTACGAAGCAATATTGATGAGCTGTCGCAATACTGGTTCATACTTGCTATCTTCCTTGCATTGATTCTATATTTGTACAGAATTCCATTATTACAACCGGAATTTCGTATTCGATTGGGAGAGAAGATAGTTTCTTATGTAGTTAAAGAGAGTATGATTCACGGTGCCACGATTGGCTCCATCCTATTTCTATTTATTACAGTTATCGCTTTATTGTTTGGACTGAAGATTACACCAACAGGGTATCTAGTAGCAGTATGGGCACGCTTGGCAACCTTTAGCATAAGCATTTTCATGGTCTATTGGGCATTTTATTTTTGGATCGGTAAAGAATCCATAGCGTTAGTGTGCTCTTTGCTTATGCACTGGTTTTTTAGCATCGCTTTTAGCCTGTACTCTTTCTACTCATCGAATAATCCTTTTATATTGCACGAAGCGAGAATGACGTTTTTCCATATTTTCGAAGGTTTATTAATAGGACTTTCCGCTTTGATGGTGTATATAGGAGCACGAAAAGAGATTCTCACATGATCATTTTTCCCTTTATCCTTGCGTTAATACTGATTGTTTTAAGGCTGAGCTATGGAGGTACAGCTTTTGAGCGACTTCTCTTTCCATTTGAAGAAGGGCGCCTACTGATTATGCCGTATCTGATGCTGGTCAGTATTTTTTGGATCGGTATTTGGGTGTATCTGAATAAAACTCAAGAGTATAAAAGGATGGGCGCATACATACTCAGTCGGCTGGGTGACAAACGTTCGTTTATTTTATGGTTATTGCAAAAGCCGATCTTTAGGCTGGCTACACTGCAAGTAGCTATGTATATACCGATGTTTTTCACAGGAAATGATATTCGGAAAGGAACTATTGTTTTTATCTCAATTTTCCTTTCTTGGGTGATATGGGGCAATGTATCTGGAATCTTGTTATGGAGCGGTGTTTCAATTCAGCAGATTTCCTTTCTTATGCTGATTATTTTTGGCCTGCTTCAATACTCGGTCGTGTTGGTACCCTATTTTTCGATCCTCGGCTTTTATTCACCCTGGATGACGAATGCGCCGATTCTTGTTGTGATGATTAAGGCGTTTATCGGGTTGCTACTTATGCGGTTGCTATATTCTAGGATTGTAAAATATGAATATATAGGAGTGGACAAAAATGATTGAAATTTTCAATGCCTCCAAACAAATCAAGGGAAAAACAGTACTAAACAACATCGACCTATCATTGAAACCGGGAAGATGCTACGTCCTGAAAGGTCATAATGGATGCGGTAAGACTATGCTGCTACGATTGTTATGTGGGTTAATACGTCCTTCTACGGGGCAGGTTACTTACGAGAATTCAGAGACTCGGTTTGGCGTCATCATCGAGAATCCAACATTCCTAGAACAGGAAACAGCAGAATATAATCTACGTTTCCTAGCGGGCATTAATAAGCTTATAGGAGAAAAGGAGATTGAATCCGAACTGAAAAGATTTGGACTGTACGAAAACAAAAATGACAAAGTCAAATCATTTTCTCTGGGGATGAAACAGAGGCTGGCCATTATTCAAGCAGTCATGGAAAACCCGGATACAGTGTTACTTGATGAGCCATTCAATGCGCTAGATGAAGCGAATCGAGAAATTGCGACTGAATTGATTCGAGAATTAAAAGTCAACGGGAAGCTTGTTGTCATTGCATCTCACGGAAATCCGCTGGATCAAACTGATATAGTCGACCAGGTGATTACCATGGAGAATGGGGGTATTATTTCTATAGAATAACCTTATCGTGAGCACATTATTGGAACCTCTGTAATTTGGGTAGATTTTCGACAGATTATATTCACTTATCAACGTGGATAGATACGAAAAGTTTGACACCATGTCGTACCATAGGGGGTATCCATAATAAAACAATCTGGTATACTTTGACTATATGCGAAGCCCTCATTTGGGGTTTCAGACTGATGACAAATGCTTTGTTGATGAATGTCTATGAAAATAAACTCTGCGATTGTGATGCTGTTGGTTGCGTAGGAAGGGGATGTCCATAAGAGCGACTCTGAGACGAATCCTCACCGTCATCGTATTGTATCGAGAGGATGAAGTCGAAGCTGGAGCTCGTTGGACACCCCTGACATAGCAACCCTTATGCACTTACATTCAGTTAATTACACCTTTGTCTATGCTCTTATGCCCCCATTTGGGGGCTTTTTTATACTTGACACAGACGGTCGGATATATTAGACTTAATTTATCAAAGGAAGGTTGAGTCATGAAATTATCGACAAGGGGCCGATACGGCCTTCGCGCTATGCATTACATCGCCAACCACTATGAAAACGGACCGGTACCGCTATCGACCATCTCGCAGGAAGAGGACATCTCGCTCCATTATTTGGAACAGCTGATGCGCAAGCTTCGCATCGACGGGCTGGTGGAGAGTGTCCGGGGCGCTCGCGGCGGATATGTCCTCGCGAAATCGCCTGATGAGATCGTCGTCGGGGATGTGCTTCGCAGTTTGGAGGGTGACCTCAACTATGCGGACTGTCTGGAAGGTGGCACTTGCTATAAAGGTGACGGGTGCGTAACGCGTGTTTTATGGGAGAGAATCAACGAAGGAATCCGAGACGTGATCGATTACACGACCTTGGCAGAACTTACGGAGCAACAGTTTAAGGAGGAAGTCGAATGAATCGACTAGTTTATTTGGATAATGCGGCAACAACCAAAGTCGATCCGAGAGTATTGGATGTGATGTTACCGTATCTACGTGACGAGTACGGGAATCCTTCGAGTGTCTATACATTAGGTTCGCGTGCAAAGGCGACGATCGAAAATGCCCGCAAGAGCATTGCCGACGTGTTTAATGCGAGCCCCAAAGAAATTTTCTTTACGTCTTGCGGTACGGAATCGGACAACTGGGCGATCAAGAGTTACGCGCTTGCCAATAAAACCAAAGGCATGCATCTGATCACCACGAAAATCGAGCATCATGCAGTACTACACACCTGTGAATGGTTGGAAAAACAAGGGTTCTCGGTGACCTACTTAGACGTGGACGAATACGGCATGGTGTCGGTTGATGACTTTAGAAATGCGATCCGTCCGGACACGATCATGGCGTCGATCATGTATGCCAACAACGAGATCGGTACGATTCAACCGATCAAAGAGCTGGCCGCCGTCGCAAAAGAGAAGGACATTTTCTTCCATACGGATGCGGTACAGGCGATCGGCAATGAAAAGATGGATGTGAAAGAACTGGGCGTCGATTCGTTCTCGCTCAGCGCTCATAAGATTCACGGCCCGAAAGGGATCGGCATGCTGTATCTGAAGACCGGATACCGCTTAGAGCCCTTTATGCACGGCGGCGGCCAAGAACGCGGCAAACGCGCCGGCACGGAAAATGTCGCCTATATCGTAGGGCTGCAAAAAGCGTTAGAAATCGCCTATACGGACCGCGAATCCCGCCTTGCGAAAACAGCGGAGATGAGAGACTATCTTCGTAAAAAGATCGAAGACAATATCCCGCATATTCGCTTTAACGGTCACCCGACCGAGCGATTGGCAAACAACTTGAGCGTCTGCTTCCGCTATATCGAAGGCGAAGCGCTCCTGCTCAGTTTGGATATGGAAGGCATCGCAGGGTCATCCGGGTCCGCATGCACCTCGGGATCGTTGGATCCTTCGCACGTCCTCTTGGCGATCGGTTTGGAACACGAGATCGCCCATGGTTCACTACGCTTAACCTTATCGGAAAGCAACACAATTGCAGAGATGGATTACGTTGTCGAGAAGTTGGAAGATATCGTCGAGCGCTTGCGCATGATGTCGCCTCTTTATGAAGGAGTGAAATAATGTATTCGGAAAAAGTAATGGAGCACTTCAGAAACCCGCGCAATGTCGGTGAGATCGAAAACGCGAGCGGCGTCGGTGAAGTCGGAAACCCCAAATGCGGGGATATTATGAAAATGTATTTGGATATCGAAGACGGCGTGATCAAAGACGTCAAATTCCGCACGTTCGGTTGCGGCTCCGCGATCGCTTCGTCATCGATGGCGACGGAACTGATCAAGGGCAAGACGATCGAAGAGGCCATGGCGCTGACCAACAAGGCGGTCGCAAGCGCACTGGATGGCCTACCACCCGTGAAAATGCACTGCTCGGTGTTGGCGGAGCAGGCGATCAAGTCGGCGCTGCTCGACTATCAAAACCGCTCCGGCGTAAAAATCGATGGGCTGGAAGACTTTGACCCCGACCACGATCCGCATGACCACGAAGTGGACGAGGATTGATAAATCCACCTATATCCGATAGAATGAGATAGGCTATTTTGCCTATCTTTCATTTTTTTAGCGAAGGAGAGACAATGAACCAGACAATTTTGCTCAATGCACTGACCATTGTCGTCATCATACTGCTGGGCTTTGGGGTGTATTATTTAATCCACATCGGAAACCAGCACGTGCCGGCGTCAAAACGCGTGCATTTCCAAAAGGAAAAAATCGGCAAAATGCTCCTTGCGCTCGCCGCGATCATCGGGTTTTTATGGATCCTTCAACGAAATCCCGTGATACGCAGCTTGCTGTTTGCGATTATCTTTGCCACGGTCATGGCGTATATCCTCAACCCGGCCGTCGACTACTTAGAAAAAAAGGGGCTGAAGCGAAACGTTGCGATCCTGTTGCTCTATGTGGCATCGGTCGGAGTGTTGGCCTTTTTGTTCATACTCGTACTCCCGCGCACGATTGAGGAGACGACCAAATTTATTCGCGCGCTTCCGGGACTCGTCACGCAAACGGTTACCAATGTCCTCTCGTTTGCGGACCGCCAGGTAGGAGGCGTATTGTCCATTCAGGAGCTTACGGCGAATATCAACCGTACGCTGATGGAAAGCTTGGGACGGATCCAAAACTCCATCTTCAGTTTTTTGGGATCGGTGACCGGATACTTGGGTAGCCTGTTCACTCGATTTGTGGGGATCGTTATCTTCCCGATCATTACGTACTACTTCCTGAAGGACAAAGAGAAATTCGTCGGTACGCTGAATCAACTGATCCCGAAGGACAGGAAAGAACCGCTGGCGGCGCTTGCGAAAGACATCGACTTGTCGCTCTCGCAATTCGTTCGCGGACGGATGTTGATGGCGGTGTTTGTAGGCGTCATCACGACGATTTGCCTGTTCGTTTTTAATATCGAATTCGCCGTTGTCATCGGAATCATTACGGGCATCGCGGACATCATACCGTATATCGGGCCGTTTATGGGTTTCCTTCCGGCGGTACTGTTAGCGCTCATGCAAGGGCCGCTGGCGGCAATTCGGATCGCGATCGTCTTTGTGCTCATTCAATGGGCGGAGAACAATCTTCTCGGACCGAAACTGCTTGGCGACTCGACAGGCCTGCACCCGTTCGTCATCCTGATGAGCTTGATCATCGGTGGGAGCCTCTTTGGCGTATTGGGGATGATTTTCTCGGTACCCGTGGTCGCCGTTGTGCGAATTCTTTGGAAGCATTATAGCAACAGTGTGCACAGGCGCACGTTATCTTAGGTAGAGGTGATACTATGGAAAAAAGAAATTTAAACGAGCTCCGGGATCTGTTCCTCAAGTTCTTTGAAGAGAAGGATCATATCGTCATGCACTCGTTTCCGCTGATCCCGCAGGAGGACAAGAGCCTACTGCTGATCAATGCCGGGATGGCCCCCTTAAAGAAGTACTTTACGGGTGAAAAGAAATTTGCGAAGGATCGCGTGGCGACATCGCAAAAGTGCATTCGCACGCAAGACATTGAAAACGTCGGCCGCACGCAGCGACACGCAGCGTTTTTTGAAATGCTCGGCAACTTCTCTTTTGGGGATTACTTTAAGAAAGAAGCGATCGCATGGGCGATGGAATTCCTCGTGGACTGGTTGCACATCGACAAGAATCTCTTGTGGGCGACTGTTTACGAAGAAGACGACGAAGCTTTTGAACTCTGGCAAACCGTCGGCGGACTGCCGATTGAGCGCATCGAGCGCATGGGAAAAGACACGAACTTCTGGGAGCTGGAGTTAGGCCCTTGTGGCCCCTGTTCGGAGATCTTTGTGGACCGCGGCGAAAAGTACTCCGCCGGAGATTGGGACACCTCACCGGCAGCGGACGGCGACCGCTTCATCGAAGTATGGAACCTCGTATTTACGCAATTTGATCGCCAGCCGGACGGCTCGTACATTCCGCTTCCGAAACCCAATATCGATACCGGAATGGGACTGGAGCGACTCAACCTCGTCACGGAAGAAGCGGACAATATCTTTGAAACCGAAGCGCTGCAAGATCTCATGCAGACCATTCAGCGCGTGACCAATAAAACCTATAAAGTACACGAAAAAGACGACGTGTCGATCCGCGTCCTCTGCGACCACTCGAAAGCGATGACATTCCTCATCGGAGACGGTGTACTGCCTTCCAACGAGGGCCGCGGTTATGTGCTGAGACGCCTGATGCGTCGAGCGCTGCGCCACGGAATGCTTTTGGGCATGAAAGGCCTCTTTTTGACGCAGATCTGCGAGGCTGTGATTCGCCTGTATCAAGACGCGTATCCGGAGCTGGTGGAGCGCCGCGACCTGATCTTCCGCATTATCGAAGCGGAAGAAGAGAAGTTCCAAAAGACGATTCACCAGGGCATGGAGATCCTCCACGAAGAGATGGACCAAATGCAAAAAGCCGGCGTGACCCA
Source organism: uncultured Peptoniphilaceae bacterium (assembly GCA_964510345.1). Classification (GTDB taxonomy): domain Bacteria; phylum Bacillota; class Clostridia; order Tissierellales; family Peptoniphilaceae; genus JAAYQA01. The sequence continues at coordinate 55,405 of CAZEBB010000002.1, read as the reverse complement.
AATGTCGGGCGAAGCGGCGTTCAAATTGTATGACACTTACGGCTTCCCGCCGGATCTCACGAGAGAAGAGCTGGAAGAAAAGGGCTTCACCATCGATGAAGTCGCGTTTGAAGCGCAGATGCAGGAACAGCGCGCGCGTTCGAAAGCGCACGGCATGCAAGGATCCATCGGTTGGGAATCCGGCCATAATGAGCAGATCATGAAATTGCCGAAGACGGAATTCCTCGGCTACAAGGATCTCACAACAGAAGCCGGCATCGTGCACATCTTCCAAGGCGAGCACGAACTGTCCGAACTGGAAGCGGGCAGCGAAGGCATCGTGATCGCAGACCGCACGCCGTTCTACGGCGAAGGCGGGGGACAGGTCGGCGACAAGGGGCTCCTTTGGACCGACTACGGCCAAGCCGAAGTCATCGATACGAAGAAGACGCCTTCAGGCGCCGTGCTGCACATCGTGCGCGTTTCAGAAGGCACGCTCACCAAGGGCGAAAAGGCGACCTTAGTCGTCGACTCCACGAGACGCTCTTCCACGAAGAAGAATCACTCGGCGACGCACTTGTTGCACAAAGCGCTGCGGATGGTGCTCGGCAATCATATCGAGCAAGCGGGGTCGTATGTCGACGATCACCGACTGCGCTTTGACTTTACGCACTTTGAGGCGATTTCTGCGGACGACTTACAGGCGATCGAGAAGATCGTCAACGAAAAAATCGCGGAGGCTCTCCCTGTGACGGCGACGGAGATGAATTTGGATGAAGCCACCGCCCGCGGCGCGATCGGCCTCTTTGAAGACAAATATCAAGATGTCGTACGCGTGCTCGAGATGGGCGACTTCTCCAAAGAGCTCTGCGGTGGAACGCACGTCGACAATACAGCGCAAATCCAAATGTTCCACATCTTGTCCGAGTCCAGCGTTTCGGCGGGGATTCGCAGAATCGAAGCGATCACCGGTTTCGGTGTGTACGAGCTTCTCAGAAAGCAACAGGAAACCCTGGGTACCTTGGCGTCGATGCTGAAGAGTCAACCGCAGGATCTCGTTGAAAAGACGGAAGGCGTGCTGCAGGATAACCGCAATAAGCAAAAAGAGATCCAAAAGCTGATGCTCTCGCAAAATGCGGACCGCGTCGGCCAAATCATAGGCTCCAAGCAGGAAGTGAACGGCATCCCGTTTGTGACGGGCAGCGCCGACGATATGTCGACCGACCAATTGCGCGATCTCGCGGACCGCGTGCGCGACCAACTGGGTACCGGAGTGGTCGTACTGGCCGGTAAGAACGCAGATAAAGTGCAGTTCGTCGTCGCGGCGAGTAAAGATTTGGTCAGCCAAAAGAGAGTTCATGCGGGCAATATCGTACGCGAAGTGGCGAAGCTGGCCGATGGAAACGGCGGTGGACGTCCCGACATGGCGACAGCCGGCGGCAAGAGTGCAGACAAAACGGATTTCGCATTACAGTCAGTTTATGATATAATCAAAGGACAGAGCGTGTAAAACACACGCATGAGAGTGTAAGGAGGGAACACCTGATGGCAAATCAATTTGACCACACGATGAAATACGACAGTGTCCAGGGAGATCAACCGGTAATCAGCGAGGTGATCAGAGTCGCTTACCATGCCTTGAAGGAAAGAGGATACGAGCCCGAGAACCAGATTGTCGGGTACATTCTATCCGGTGACCCCACCTACATTACGAGTCACAATGATGCGAGAAAACTGGTCCGCCAAGTCGAAAGAGACGACCTGCTGGCGGAAATGCTGAAGACGTATATCGACAGCAAAGGAATCGCAGACGATAAATAACAACAGGAATTAAGGATGCGTACCGATCGCCCTGAACCGGTGTCGTGCGCATCCTTTATTTTGGAGTCTTTCATGTTACCACAACGAGAACTCGGCGATACGAAGATCCAAGTGTCACCGATTTGCTTCGGTTCGCTCACCATGACGAGCATGCAAAAGAATTTAACGATCCGAGAAGGTGCCGAGCTTTTAGCCTATGGCTTTGAGCGAGGGATCAATTTTGTGGACACCGCACAGTATTACGAGAACTACGCTTATATTCGAGAAGCACTTCGCACGATCCCCCGAGATCGCTATGTCATCACGACTAAGTCCTATGCCTACGACATCCACACGGCGCGCGCCGCACTGGATGAAGCATTGCAATCCTTACATACCGACTATATCGACCTGTTTTTGTTACATGAGCAGGAAAGTATTCATACTCTCCGCGGGCACGCGGAAGCATTGGACTATTTTGTGGAGCAAAAAAATAAAGGAGTGATCCGCGCGATCGGTTTGTCTACGCATCGCATTTCCGGCGTAGAAGCGGCACTCACCAAAGACACGATCGAAGTGATTCACCCGATCTTCAACGAAAAGGGCATTGGCATCCAAGACGGCAGCGTAGCCGAGATGGAGTCATTGCTTCGCGTTGCACATAAGAGAGGGAAGGGTATCTATGCTATGAAGGCATTAGGCGGCGGTCATCTGATCCCGACCTATGCACAGAGCCTATCGTTTGTATTGGAAAAGCCCTTTTTTCACTCCGTTGCGATCGGCATGCAATCCAAAGCGGAGATCGACTGCAATATCGCCTTGGCTCTCGGAGCGCGTGATGAAATGCTGGAGGAATCTCTCCGAAGGCAGCCTCGCAGGCTCTTGGTGGCGGATCACTGCATCGGCTGCGGAGCCTGTGAAAAGACGTGCCGACAAGACGCGATCCACGTGATCGACGGTATGGCGACCCCCAACGAGCGCTGTATCCTCTGCGGGTATTGTGCGATCTCGTGTCCGGAATTTTGCATAAAGGTGATTTGATGACACAGAGAGTACTGGGTTTAGACATCGGCGACAAGACGATCGGTCTCGCCGTGAGCGACGCATTGGGCATTACGGCGCAAGGGCTCACGACCATCCGACGCACCAAGCTGACACAGGATTTGGAAGTGCTGGATGGCATCGTAAAAGAGTACGATATCGCCGTCTTTGTGTTAGGATTGCCGAAAAATATGAACAACACGATCGGTCCACAGGGAAATAAAGTGAAACAGTTTGCCTCATTTATGAAGAAAAAGTGGGAGATTCCCATCGTCTTTCAGGATGAACGCCTGTCGACGGTGGCAGCCCATCAGATGATGAGCGAGTCAGGTATGCATTGGAAGAAAAAGAAAGAGATTGTCGATGAGATTGCTGCACAGGTCATTTTACAACGATATTTGGATAACCGGGCAATATTGCGAGAAAGGGAAAGACATGAGCATAATTGAATTATACGATGAAAGCGGAAATAAACAACTCTTTCGAATTTTGGATACATTCGGTATGGATGAACAGGATTATGCCGTACTCCTTCCGGAGAGCGGGCACATGGACAACACGTACATACTCCGTATAGAGATGGACGAAAACGGGCAACAGTATTTCGCAGGCATTGACGATGAAGATGAATTGGAAGATGCCATTCAAATCTATGAAGAGCTGAAGAAGGAAATGCTTCAGTAGGAGTCGGGTATGGAATTACAGGAAATGAGAGCCAAACTGGCAAAGAACGGCTATAAGAACACAGTGCAAAGAGACGAGATGTTTCTCGCACTACAAAAAAATGCAGGCGAGCATTTATCCCCCGAGCAATTATACGATGTGCTGAAATCAGACGGCTGCCATATCGGCATCGCAACGATCTACCGCACATTGCAAATATTCGATTCGCTTGACATCGTCCACAAGTTGGACTTTGACGGGCGAGCGTATCGATATGAAATCGTCGACGAAAAAGAATCGCATCACCATCACCACTTAATCTGTGAGCGATGCGAATCCGTCACGGAAGTTCACTTGGATCTGTTGGATACGTTGGAGAAGATCATCGAAGATGAATACCATTTTACGATCTCGGATCACACGGTGAAAATGCACGGGATTTGTGCGGCCTGCCAGAAGAAAATGCAGGAGGAATCTTTTGAGTAGTAGAAAGAAAAATAAGTTACGCATCACCCCACTGGGTGGATTGAACGAAATTGGCAAAAATATAACGGTAATTGAATATAAGGAAGATATCGTCGTCGTCGACTGTGGAATGACCTTCCCGGATGACGATATGCCGGGGATCGACATCGTCATTCCCGATATCTCGTATTTAGAGAAGAACCAACACAAGATTCGTGGAATTCTTTTGACTCACGGCCACGAAGACCATATCGGAGCGCTGCCATATGTCTTAAGAAAAATCAGCGTGCCGATCTACGGAACGAGGCTCACACTGGGACTTCTCGGCAATAAGCTGAAAGAACATCGCCTATCGCCGACATTGGTCGAAGTGACGCCGGGCAACAAATTCTCGTTGGGCGTCTTCACGATCGACTTTATCCGCGCGAGCCACAGCATGCCGGACTCCGCATCCATCGCGATCGATACCCCACGAGGCACGGTCCTGTTTACGGGCGACTTCAAGATCGACTTCACGCCGATCGACGGGGTGAATATGGACCTGCCGAAACTGGCGGAGATCGGGACGAGAGGCGTGTTGTGTTTGTTTGCCGACTCTACCAATGTGGAGCGAGAAGGCTATACGATGAGCGAGCGCACGGTAGGAGAGGCTTTCAAAAAGCAGTTTTATCAAGCGCCGGCGCGGATCATCGTGGCGACCTTTGCCTCCAACTTGCACCGCGTACAACAGGTCATTACGGCGACCGAATACTATAACCGCAAACTGGTGATCTCCGGTCGGTCGATGGTGAACAATATCGACGTGGCGACGCAATTGGGCTATCTGAAGATCAAAAAAGATACGATCATCGACGTCAACCAAATGGGCAACTACCCGCCCGAGAAGATCGTCGTACTGACGACCGGATCGCAAGGGGAGCCGATGAGTGCACTGACGCGCATGGCTCATGGCGAACACCGCAAGATCCAGTTGAACCAAACGGACACCGTCATCATATCAGCGACGCCGATCCCGGGAAACGAGCTCACGGTATACGATGTGATCAATCGCTTAATGGAGATGAATGTCAAAGTGGTGTACTCTGCGATGGCAGACGTACACGTATCGGGTCACGCCTGCCAAGAGGAACTCAAGCTCATGCATGCGCTCACGAGACCGAAGTACTTCGTTCCCGTACACGGCGAGCAGCGCCACCTGAAGATCCACGCGAATTTGGCGATGCAAATGGGCATGCCGGAAGAGAATATCTATATCGCGTCTAATGGAGACGTCATTGAATTTACGGAAGACTCCATGCAAGTCAACGAGACGGTCGAAGCCGGTAATGTACTGGTCGACGGACTGGGTGTAGGCGACGTCGGCAATGTCGTACTTCGCGACCGCAAGCACTTGTCAGAAGACGGACTGATCGTCGTCGTGATGTCGGCGAACAAAAAGTCGAAGAAAATCGACGGTCCGGACATCATCTCGCGCGGCTTTATCTATGTGAAAGAGTCGGAAGACCTGATGGAAGGCATGCGAAAATCGGTTAGGGATCTACTGGATACCTGCGAACACGATCAGGTGACGGATTGGGCGACTATAAAAAATCAAGTAAGAAATGCGCTGAGAAGTTATATTTTCGGAAAGATCAAGAGAAATCCGATGATCCTTCCGGTGATTATCGAAGCATAGCACGTAAGCACACGGAACAGTTCTTGGCGACAAGGGCTGTTCTTTGAATGAGAAAGGAGAACAAAATGTACAACGCAGCACATGCACTGGCACAAGCGATCAAAAATTCACAGGAGTTTGGCGAATACAAACACTGGCATCAAATCGTCATAAAGGACGATAAGAATAAGGCGATGGTAGAAGACTATCAGAAGAAAGTCGTCATGCTGCAATACGCGATGATGGACGGAAAAGAACCCGACCCCAAGAAACTGGAAGAGCTCCGCAATTTAGAGGGGATCCTCACGGCAAATTCGACGGTGAAATTGTATTTGGAAGCACAGATGCGCTTTTCGACCGTCTACTCCGACATTCAAAAGATCATCACCGACGCGCTGGAAATTCCGGAAGACACACAGGAATCCATCGAGGAATGATCGTTCGAGAGATCATCGAAGAACTGAAGATCTTTGCGGGCGAGTATGACATCCCGATCGTAGAAGACGAAGCATTGTCTGTGATGACGCTGCTTCTGAAAGTACAACAGCCGAAGCGGATTCTGGAAATCGGCACGGCGATCGGCTATTCGGCTCTTTCATTTGCCGAAGTATGCCCGGATGCGGAGATTACGAGCATCGAACGAAGCGAGGCGATGTATTATCGCGCGGTGGATTCGGTGCAGCGTGCCGGGCTACAAGACCGGATATCGCTCCTATTGGGGGATGCACAGGACGTTTTGCCCACACTATCCGGACCGTTTGACTGTATCTTTTTGGATGCGGCTAAGGCGCAATACAGCAAATTTTTCGAGGTGTGCCGAACGCTAATGCCGAAAGGGGGGCTCCTTTTTTCGGACGACGTCCACTATTTGGGCATGCTGCACGACCCGGAGAAATATCATCGCCGGATGGTGACGATCGTCAAGCGCATGCGGGCGTATCTGGATGAGCTCTCGAGTACGGAAGGCTATCATACCGTCGTGCTGCCGATCGGAGACGGTCTGGCGGTTACGAGAAAGGAAATATCATGATGAAACCGGAATTGCTGGCACCTGCCGGCGATTTGGAAAAACTAAAAACCGCCGTCGACTTTGGTGCGGATGCGGTGTACCTGGCCGGCGAACGCTTCGGTTTGCGCACGGCATCGAAAAACTTCACCGAAGAAGACTTTGAAGAAGGCGTCGCCTACGCACATGACCGTGGCGTCGCCGTGCACGTGACGCTCAATGCGATGCCGCATGAGAACGAATTTGAAGGACTGGAAGAGTATGTCCTCCGGTTGGAGAAACTCGGTGTCGACGCTTTGATCATCTCAGACCCCGGCGTCTTTCAAGTCGTGCGGGAGACCGCGCCGGAGATGGAGATTCACATCAGCACGCAGGCGTCTGTGACCAATGCCCGTACCGTCAATTTCTGGGGCAAGCAAGGGGCGAAGCGGATCGTCCTCGCAAGAGAACTCTCGTTGGAGGAGATCCAAACGGTGCGCGAGAACTCTGACCCGGGGATTGACATCGAGACCTTTGTCCACGGGGCGATGTGCATCTCGTATTCAGGGCGCTGCCTATTGTCGAGCTATATGACGGGGCGCGACGCCAACCGCGGCGACTGCGCACACGCCTGCCGCTGGAATTACAAGCTCGTGGAATCCAAACGACCGGATGAAGCCTACGAGATCGGTGAAGACGAGAAGGGAACGTATATCCTCAACTCGAAGGACCTCTGCCTTCTGCCGCATCTGAAGTCTTTGATGGACGCCGGCGTCAGCAGCTTTAAGATCGAAGGGCGCGTCAAGAGCGCATTTTATGTGGCGACCGTCGTGCGCGCCTATCGCCTCGCGATCGATGCGATCCTAGATGGCACGTGGACACAGGAGCTGCAGAACGAACTGTACGAAGAGCTCACCAAGTGTAGCCACCGCGCGTTTACGACCGGGTTTTTGCTGAGCGCTCCGGATGCAAACAGCCAGAACTACGAGTCGGCGGGGTATGAAAGAAACTACGACTTTATCGGCGTCGTCGAATCAGCGGACCCGGATGAGGGGATCTGGATCGCGCAGCGAAACAAGTTTTCACTGGGCGACCGACTGGAAGTCCTGCAACCGACACCGGAGATCCTGGAGTTTACGCTGCAGGCGATGGAAAACGAGGAAGGCGAAGCGATTGAATCGGCGCCCCATGCGGAGCAACGCGTGCGCATCCCGTATGTCGAAGGCGTTCGCAAGGGGGCATTCCTCAGAAGGGAGATCGTATCATGAGTCGCATGTTCACCATCGGCATCTGCGGGGGCTCGGGCTCCGGAAAGAGCACGGTTACCAATCGCATCGTCGAGGAGTTCGGCAGCGAACACATCCTCGTCATCGAACAGGACAGCTACTATAAGGACCAGACCGACGTCGACCCGATCTTGCGCCAAAAGACGAACTACGACCACCCGGATGCCTTTGACACGAAGCTCCTGGTAGAGCAGATACGCCTGCTACAAAACGGAAACTCGATCGAAAAACCGATGTACGACTTCACGGCGCACACGAGGAAGCGGGAAACGGAGCATGTAACTCCTAAGCCCATCCTGATTCTCGAAGGCATCTTGCTCTTCTTTGAGCCGGCGCTTCGTGAGATAATGGATCTTCGGGTCTTCGTTGAGACCGACTCGGACGTGCGCATCTTGCGCCGCATCAAGCGAGATATGAAAGAGCGGGGCAGAAGCTTGGATTCCGTCATCGACCAGTACCTTGAGACGGTGCGACCGGCCCACCTGCAGTTCGTGGAGCCCTCCAAGCGCTATGCGGACATCATCTTCCCGGATGGAGGAGAGAATACCATCGGAATTGAACTCTTGGTGGCGCGACTGCAAAAAGCATTAAATGAGTAATTGGATAAAAATAATAATCCTTTCGCAATGGCGGAAGGATTATTATTTTATGTGAAAACGATATACAGAGTACGGGATGTTGGCAAAGAAGTTTGAGGGTGGTATAATTCCTTTATCACATTACATTAAATAAGCACAACGCTGTTTATGTCATAGAAAAGGAGAACCACCATGAGCTATGTACAAGAAGTGATCGCAAAGACGATCGAAAACAACCCCGGCGAAGAGGAGTTTCATCAGGCACTCCGAGAGATATTGGGCTCGCTAGAACCGGTGATCGCGAAGCGTTCGGAATACGAGCGCGCGGGGATCTTGGAGCGGTTGGTAGAGCCGGACCGCGCGGTGGTGTTTCGCGTGCCGTGGGAAGATGACGAAGGAAAAGTCCATATTCATCGCGGGTACCGCGTCCAGTTTAACAGCGCGATCGGCCCGTACAAGGGCGGCTTGCGTTTTCATCCGTCCGTCAATATGAGCATCATGAAATTCTTGGCGTTTGAGCAGATATTTAAGAACTCTTTGACGACTCTTCCGATGGGCGGCGCGAAAGGCGGGTCCAACTTTGACCCGAAGGGAAAGACCGACCGCGAGATCATGCACTTTTGCCAGAGCTTTATGAACGAGCTCGCCTATATGATCGGTTCAGACTACGATGTGCCTGCAGGCGATATCGGCGTCGGGACGCGAGAGATCGGTTACATGTTCGGGCAGTACAAGAAGATCAAGCGCGGGTACCCGGCGAGTGCGATGACCGGGAAGGGTATCACGTCCGGAGGAAGCCAGGTGCGCACACCGGCGACCGGATACGGTGCGATCTACTTTTTAAATGAAATGCTGGCCGACCATCGCATGGAGCTGGCAGGTAAGAAGATCATCATCTCGGGTTCAGGCAATGTCGCCCTCTATGCCTGTGAAAAGGCGCAACAGCTCGGCGCGATCGTCGTCGCCATGTCCGACTCACAGGGGTATGTGCATTCGCCAAGGGGCATCAAATTTGAAGACATGCGCCGCGTCAAAGAAGTGGAGCGCAAGCGTATCCATGAGTATCTGACCTACGACCCGCATGCCACCTATTTCGACAATTGTATCGACATATGGAAAACGCCGTGCGATATCGCGTTGCCCTGTGCGGTGCAAAACGAAGTGGGGCGCAGAGAAGCCGAGTACCTGATTGCAAACGGCGTCAAAGTCGTCGCCGAGGGATCCAATATGCCCTGTACACCCGAAGCGACCGAAATGTTTATGGAAAACGGCGTACTCTTTGCGCCCGCCAAAGCCTGTAATGCCGGCGGTGTGGCCACGTCAGGACTCGAGATGGCGCAAAACAGCATGCGCTTTTCCTGGAGCTTCAACGAAGTCGACCGCAAGCTGCGCCGCATCATGATCGACATCTACCACAATGCGAAAAATGCAGCGATCGAATACGGCTGCGAGGGCAATCTGATCGACGGCGCGAATATCGCCGGGTTTATCAAAGTGGCCGATGCGATGCTCGCACAGGGGATATTGTAAGCGAAGGCCATCCTTGATTAGCGAAAGCGAATGGAGGGATCTCTAAGGAAAGCAGTACGCCTTAGAGATCCCTCCATTTAATGAACAAGCAACTTGTTAGTCTGACTCATCAATGAATGTAAAAATGTCTTCAACGGTCGTGTTAAATACCTTTGCAATATCCATCGCCAATTTTAGGGAAGGATTATACTGTCCTTTTTCGAGCCGCCCTATTGTCTCGCGCCTTACATCGACCCTTCGAGCTAATTCTGATTGTTCGATATTATGAATCGCTCGCAATTCGCGAATTCGCGTTACCAGCATTAGGCGTTCTCCCGTTTTTCATAGTATAGAAACATAATATTTCTGACAAAAAGTATAAACCAAAAATAAGGGATCAGTAGATAGGGCATTTCCGGAAGACTGAACCCGTGATTACTAAGGAACTTAAGTAAAAATAATAGGACCAGTAAAGAAATCAGACTTGCGTTGAAGCTGAACGAATTAGCCTTCAAGAGATTCGTACGTGATAGTTCATCCTCCCCTTCGGAATTCTTGAAGACAGAGAAATAAATGATCAGTACGATGAATGCAAAGAGGGAGATACTATTTACGTGTTGTAACCATCCGGTTGGTTGGACCCATAATGGAATCAGGTTAGAAATAAAGAAAAGTAAATAGAGTAGAGCATACAATAAATATTGTTTTGTAAGAGTGAGTGTTTTGTCCTTTGTCATTTTGAATCCCTCCATATTCACATATGTGATGTATTTGTATCTTATGAGGCAAATATATCACACAACATTGGTTCTGTCAACAGTTAGCTAGTCTGTATGTTCAGGTGCTTAAAGCGACGACAAAACCTTTGTTCTTGTATTGATATAGCGAGAAACAATTGTGCATGAAAGAGTTAACGACGAAGTCACGGGGATGTCCGTAAGTGCGCCTCTGAGACGAGTCCACACCGACATCTTTGTTCTAGTCGAGTGGACGAAGTTGAAGTTGAAGCACGGCGGACTCCCCCGACGATGTCGTATTGGTGCTAATTCATTGCAGTTGATTTGACTTTGACTGCCGTTTGGAGTCTGCAAATGCAGGCTCTTTTTCATTTCTTGGGTATGAAAGAAGTATCAACGCTAATAGGGGGAAAAATGAAAAAGAATTTGCACAGAAGCGAAGTGGATCCGTTATTGACGTGGGACTTGAGCGCGCTGTTTCATGGGGATGAAGATGCGAGGGCGGAACTCGATCGGTTACGAAAGGATGCGGAGGCGTTTTCGAAATCGTATCGGGGAAAGATTGCGGACGCAAAGACAGCAGCGGATGCGATCGAAGCTTATAAGGAGCTGCAGGGTCGGGTGGTTCGCGTCGGGTCGTACGGATATCTGAGAGCCGCCACGGATTCGACAGACACGGCGTCGCAATCGATCGCGCAGGAGATTGGCATGCAGCTCGCACCGATCGAAACGACATTGCAGTTTCTCAGCCAAGAGCTTCGCGAGATGGAGAGTGCCATGTTGGAAGAGGTGAAGGCACTCGGGGATAATGGGGCGTTTATCGACGAAGTTCTGCGCGTGAAACAACATGCCTTGGAACCAGCGGTGGAAGACGCGCTTTCGTCTCTTACGCCGGTACTGGAAGCGCCGTATGCGCTCTATAACCGTGCAAAATTGGCCGATATGCGGTTTCCGGATTTCACGGTCGAAGGGGTCACGCACCCCTTGAGCTTCGGATTGTACGAAGGCCATTATGAGAATGAACCGGATACGGCGCTGCGTCGGGAAGGTTTCGCCAAGTTTTCTGAAGGAATGGCGAAGTATCGCCATACGATCGCCGGCACATTGCATACGCAAATGCAAAAGGACAAGATCCTAGCGACGATGCGCGGATTTGACTCCGTGATCGATGCGCTCTTGTTTGAGCAAAATGTAAGCCGCGAGCTGTACGAGCGCCAGCTACAGGCGATCCGCGAGGACCTGGCACCGGTCATGCGGCGCTTTGCAGGTGTCATTCAAAAAACGTACGAGCTCGACCAAATGACCTATGCGGACCTTTTGGTGCCGTTGGATCCTGCGTTTGAACCGCCGGTATCGATCGAGGACGCGAAGAAGACTTTGTTAGAGGCCTTGGCTCCTTTGGGGCCGGAGTATGCGGAGATTTTAGAATCGGCGTTCAGCGATCGCTGGATCGACTTTGCGGAGAACGAGGGGAAGTCGACCGGTGCCTTTTGCTCGTCACCTTATGGAGCGCATCCGTATGTGCTGATCTCTTGGACAGCCACGCAGCGCGAGACCTTTGTGTTGGCACACGAACTGGGTCATGCCGGTCACTTTACGTTGGCACAACGAAGGCAAAATATCCTGCACACGAGACCTTCCATGTATCTGGTGGAGGCGCCTTCTACGATGAACGAGTTGTTCGTGGCCGAGCACATGTTGGCATTGACCGATGACGAAAGGATGAAGCGATGGATTCGCAGCACGATGATCTCTCGCACCTACTACCACAATTTCGTCACGCACGGCATTGAAGCGCTGTTCCAGAAAAAAGCGTACGATGCGGTCGATCGAGGAGAAAGCCTCTCGGCAGATGCCTTTGACCGACTCTTCAAAGAGACGCTGGAAGAGTTCTGGGGAGACGCAGTGACACTGGTTCCCGGAGCGGAGATGACGTGGATGCGGCAGCCCCACTACTATATGGGCTTGTATCCGTACACGTACAGCGCCGGCCTGACCCTGGGAACCGCCGCGTACCGAAGGATCAAAGGCGAAGGGGATGCCGCAGTGAGCGATTGGCTCAACTTCCTGAAGGCGGGCAGTACGAAAGATGTATTAGGGCTTGCCGCATTAGCCGGTGTCGACCTTTCGACGGATCAGCCTTTACAAGCGACGATCCAAACGATCAGCGAACTGGTCGATGCGATCGCAGATTAATGGAAAACGCCTTGGAACGATAACATGCTCCAAGGTGATTTTTTATGAGAGAGTTCTTAAAACGATTTATAACGTGTTAATGCGATTCAAGAAGCGGGTACATATGTCGTAACCAAATGAAAGTTCGAACCCAAGTGATCCGAAAGGAGAAAAAAATGAGAATCGAAATTCTAAATACCGAGCAGGAGGCCATTGCGCGCATCGAGCAATTGCAGGCCCAAGGCTTTACAGAAGACCAGATTTCCGTAATTCACGACGAGTACCTGGATGTACCCGCGGTGGAAGAACTCACCGATGTGGAAACGATCGAAGTTGCAGAGAGAAAACCGGAGAAAGAAAATGTATTTGAGCGCTTTGTGAACTGGGTCAGCGGCAGAGATACACTGGAGCAGCTCTTCGATCACTTTGATGTCGACGACGAGGATCAGGCGATGTACCATTCGGCGGTAAAAAATAATCAAATCCTCCTCGTCTATGAAGAAGATATTGAAATTGCTCGAAACCAGTTCCGCAGTGCGCATGTGACGGATTTGCCGCCATCGGAACAACCGATTCCGCCGGACGATCCCCTTCTCATTCATGAGCACAACTATGTAACCGAAGGCGACCGTATCGACGAAGCGGAAATCAATTCGAGAGACGGCGCGCCGGTACCGGATGACCGTGGCAACCCCTTAGGTGGGCACTACCATCCGCCGCGCTTTGAGGGAGGAACCCTCCGAAGAGGAACCTACCCGGGCAACAATCCGGATGAACACTCGGAAAAGAAAGTACCCATCGATCTGCGCATCGAAGAGCCGAACTATGTAACTGACGAGGATTTGCAGGACCCGAAAGTATAAATGAATCCTACATCCGCCCTAATGACCTTGGGGCGGATTTTTTGTGTCAAAATTTCTGAAATCATGTCAGATATTTACCTGTGCTGCGAATATAATAGCAGAAAGGAGGAGTCACCTTTGGAAGATGCATTGCTTTTAGCTCTCGTACGAGAGAATCCCGAAAAGGGATGGCGGCAGATGATGGATCAGTACACAGGATTACTGTTTCATATCATCCGCGGAAAAATGGGTGCGAGGTTTTCGCAGGAAGAAATTGAAGATTGTGTATCGGAGGTATTGGCACAGGCGTTCGAGCAATGGGAGCGCTACGATCCGGAGAAGTCATCGATCAAGACCTATCTCAGTATGATCGCCGTACGCCGTGCGATCGATGCCGTTCGCAAATATCGGGAGACGGGTTCGATCGATGATGAAAACGCACAGGAAGTGCCCGAGTTGTCCTTAGGATTACTGGAGGAAATTATACAAAGAGAAAACCGCTCCGAGTTACTTCAAGCTGTAAAGAGGCTGCCCGAGATCGACCAACGGCTCCTCCGACTCCGCTTTTGGGAAGATCAAAGCAGTAAGCAAATCGCTCTCGCCGTCGGTTTGACACCGGCTGCGGTCGATCAGAGGATCCATCGCGTACTACTAAAATTGCGAAACACAATGGGAGGGGAACGATATGAAGCGTATGAAATTTGAAAACACAGATGAATTCCTCGCCGAATTGAGCGCTGAGGAATGGGAAATACTGTTTGAAACTATCGATGAGAAAGATTTTGCGATCGATGCGGACACCAAACGAAAAATTGAGGAAAAGACCATGGAACGCATGAAAGGGCCAGAGCCACAGAACGTACGACACGAAGACAAACCGGTGAAATCTGCGAGACGTTGGATTGCACTCGCAGCGAGCATCGCACTGATCGCCGTGTTGACCCTATTCGTTGAACCGGTGCAGGCGGCGATGCGAGACCTGTTTGCGTGGATTCCCGGGATCGGGATCGTGCAAGACGCAGAGAGCAAGTCATTATACTTTGGAGATGAGATCGTTGCTGACGATCCGCAAGGAGTCTTGATCGGTGAGCCGGCGATCGCGGCAAGTGACGAGGGAATACAGATAACCTATTCGTACCGAATCCACCGACCGCTTGGAGAACTCACCGACTCCGAGATCGAAGAATCACTCCGATACCCGGAGGATCAGAAGCTCGAAGTCAACGGAAAATCGGCCTCTTCTCAACCGCAGGGATATATCGTCGGTGGAGACGAGACAATGCGGATGTTCACGTACTTTGCAGCTGATATAAAAGCAGGAGATACGATCCGATACACAAGTGATCTCGGAATCAAAATTGATGCGGTACTGCAAAGTGCGGAGACTCTTCATCCCGAGGACATCGCGCAAGACGCCAATGCATCCGGGACGGTGTACGCGATGGTGCATGATGGGGGCGAAAACTGGGAGGTCTACCTGTACCGCGTCGGCAAGAACGGTCGCCGGATCGACATCGATAGCGCGTGGCCGATCGACGAGCTCGCAGTGACGACCGATACGGGTGAACAAATTCCCCTGATGCCGCCCGAAATGGGAGGCACCGGTTTAGAGCTTCCCTATACGATGCCCAAAGGAGATTTTCAAAAGGGAACGCTTAGGATCCCCGGACTGTTCTATACTCTGGATGAGACGGTGGACATCACCGTTCCGATTCCCCAAAAAGGAGAAGATCAGATCGTCGATCAACAGCATATCTTTGATTCGGGATCCATCCTTGTAGAATCCGTACGAATTGCAGAAGAGAGCGCACAGTTAAACGAGAGGGAAACTTTGACTGTCGACGTGACATTGCAAGGAGATGAAAACCCCATCGTTTGGATCGACCTCGGAGGCGATAGCTCCTACGCCGAAATGCTCGAGAATACAGAGAAAGGCGTGCGAATCCGATACGGTATGAATGTGCCGGCGAATCGTTCAGACCTACAGCTCCACTTTTACCACCCCGTCTTCAACGACACAGAGCCACTCGAAATCCCATTAGATTTCACCGCAAAATAAAAGAGGTGCCGGAAAAACCGGCACTTTGTTTGTGATGAAAATCTTGTTTTTTGATGAGTTGAGGAGAGTCCGGATTACTCTTTGAGGCCATATCCTGGCCGCAATCGCTTCTAATCAATCGCTCGAAAAGAAACGAGCTCTTGAAGAAGCTTTGCATGAGTCTTGCTTACGTTTTGAACTGCATCAAAACGTGCAAGGCTTGCAAGCGGCCGTGAGCGTGCCGAGAAGAGTTGTCCGGACTCGACGAAACGACTTTATCGGATTACAGTTTTCCGATACTCGCCACCATCACGGCTTTGATGGTGTGGAGTCGGTTTTCGGCTTGGTCAAACACGCGAGATTTAGGCGAGCGGAAGACTTCGTCCGAAACTTCCATTTCGGTCAAGCCAAACTCCTCGTGAATTCTCTTTCCGGTCGTCGTCTCCAAGTCATGGAAGGCAGGGAGGCAGTGAAGGAAGATGCACGCCGGGTTCTCGGTTTTCTTCATGAGGTCGGCATTTACTTGGTAGGGAGTCAGCAGTTTGATGCGCGCTTCAAACTGATCTTCTTCGCCCATCGATACCCATACGTCGGTATAGACGGCATCGGCTCCTTTGACGTCTTCGACAGATTCGCTGCGGTGCAGCCTGGCACCGGTTGCTTTGGCGACGTCTTGCATCTCGTCAAAAAGCTCGTCATTGGTCCAGAGCTCTTTCGGAGCGATCGCCCAGTACTCCAAGCCCATTTTCGCCGCGCCGATTAAGAGAGCATTGCCCATATTGTTACGTGCGTCGCCCACATAAACGAGCTTCACTTGGTCCAAAGGCTTGTGTACGTGTTCTTCAAGTGTGAGCAGGTCCGCCAGCACTTGCGTCGGGTGGTCCATGTCGGTGAGTCCGTTCCATACCGGAATACCGGCGTGTTGAGCGAGGCTCTCCACGATGTGCTGGTTGAAGCCACGGTATTCGATACCGTCATAGAATCGGCCCAGTACTTTCGCCGTGTCTTCGATGGATTCTTTTTTACCCATTTGACTGTCGGAGGTACCGAGGAAGGTCGCCTGGCCGCCTTCATCCATGACGGCGACTTCAAACGCGCATCGGGTGCGAGTCGACGATTTTTCAAATAGCAGGACCACGTGTTTTCTTTCTAATAGGTCCCCGCGTACGCCCTCTCTCTTTTTTCTCTTGAGGTCGTGTGCAAGATCCAATAAGTAGCGGATCTCGGTGGGGGTTAAGTCCTTCAGAGTGAGCAGGCTACGGCCTTTCAGGTTAATTGGCATTTTATTTTCCTCCTTATACAGACAGCGTTTCACGAACGAGCGGCATCGACATGCATCGTGGGCCGCCGCGTCCGCGC
Source organism: uncultured Peptoniphilaceae bacterium (assembly GCA_964510345.1). Classification (GTDB taxonomy): domain Bacteria; phylum Bacillota; class Clostridia; order Tissierellales; family Peptoniphilaceae; genus JAAYQA01. The sequence continues at coordinate 38,294 of CAZEBB010000002.1, read as the reverse complement.
GAGAGTTCGCTGGACTCGATCTCGTAAAGCTTGATCCCGTTTTTATCCAAGAGATCATTGGTGTAGGTATTGCGTTGATAGACGACGCATTCCCCCGGGCGAATGCAGAGCGTATTGGAGCCGTCATTCCACTGTTCGCGCGGTGCGTGAATGGGGTGTCCTCCCGCACAGGGGATCAGTCGAATCCGGTCTTGCCGGAGCACCTTTGCGAGCACATGCGATAAATCTTCTTCGTATTCTCGCAGTTGTAGTTCGTCGTTTCCGTTCTTCGTCAATTCGATGAGCATCAGCTGAGGCTCGATCTCCGGATGAATGGTAAAGGCATCTCGGTCCACCTGGGTAAGAACGGTATCCAAGTGCATAAAGGCGCGGATCTTCGGTATGCGGATCGCGATGACGCGAGTAAATCCGGAGGAACCGTTGAGCAGTCGCTTCGCGACGTGTTCGATGCCGCCCGGATGCGTGCGCTGTGAGATGCCGATCATCACCGTGTCTTCGGATAGGACGAGGATGTCTCCGCCTTCCAAGCTATGAAAGTCTTCTCTGTGGTACCACCTTGGGATCGCTGGATCCGTATAGATGGGGTGATGCCGGAAGACGTGGTCCACAAGGAGTGTTTCACGGTTCCGGACGCGCGTGTACATATGGTGGATCGACACGCCGTTTCCAATGATGGACAACGGGTCGCGCATAAAGTACAAGTTCGGCATCGGCTGTGTGAGGATGGTCGAGCGGTCCACATAGTCCGTTAAGGTCTGTTTCGGCAGATTGGGAAACAGATCCGTGGTGAGACCCGCTATCATATGTTGACAGAGGTCTACGGGGTCTTCCACCGACTCCAAAAATTCGGTTACGGCTTCGGCGCGCGCTGGCGAGGGGAACTCGATCTCTTGCACATAGGCGCGGATGAGAGCGGCTTTCGAGGAAGGTTCGGCGATGCTTTCGGCGAGCAGGTCATCAAAATAGACGACTTCCACGCCTTGTTTTCGCAGTGTGGTGGCAAATGCATCATGCTCTTTCATGGCGACTTCCGCATAGGGGATATCATCAAACAATAGCGTTTGCATTGTGCCGGGGGTCATGTTTTCAATTTCTTTACCGGGCCGGTGTAAAAGGATCTTTTTTAGCGGTCCGATCTCTGAGTATACGTGAAATGGAGTTGTCATTAGGTCTCCTTTGGTTTTTTTCACTATATCAAATGTCGAGGATCGACGCAAGAAAAACAAAGAGTCCGTGAAACTATTTCTGAGAGGCAACAAGATAAAGTAAGTTAATCTCATCATGAAATTTCATTATCTAATTATTATCAAAAACCAAGAGTATCATGATATAATTGTGCTACATTCTCAAAAGGGGGGAAAATAATGAAAAAAAGATTGATGTTCATCATGATGGTCGTCATGGTATTTGCACTTGTGGCATGCCAACCGGCGACTACCGCTACGGAAGCGCCGGCAGTTGACGGTGTAAAGGCCATGGAAGGTCCGGCATTGCTGGAACTCATGGAAAACAAGGACAAGAAGGATGCGACGCTGATCATCGACGTACGTCCGGAAGACCAATACAAAGCCGGTCACTTGGCCAATGCGATCAATATTCCAAACGCTGATATCGAAGCTCGCATCGCTGAAATCGAAGATTTCAAAACAAAACCGGTCATCGTATACTGCAACACCGGAAACCAAAGCGGTCAAGCCGCTGACAAATTGGTTGCCGCCGGATTTACCGATGTCACCAATGCGACCGGCGTGAAAGACTTCGAATATCCGCTCTACACACATACTGACATTCGCGCAACCACTTTCCTCGAAATGATGAAAGACCCGGATGTGGTGGTCGTCGACTATCGTCCGGCGAAGAACTACGCGGAAGGCCACATTGAAAACGCGATCAATATCGAGCTGGATCAAGTTCCGCAAAATCTCGACAAATTGCCGAAAGACAAGAAGATCGTCTTCTACTGCAATACCGGGACACAAAGCTTGAAGGGTGCCGATGCGCTGGTGAAGGAAGGCTACACGGACGTTTATAATGTCATCGAAGGAACGAAAGAGTACGAGTACACACTCGTAAAATAATCGTTACGACAGGCAGACCAAGACCCAGTTTCGTCGAGCCCGGACAACTCTTCTCGGCACGCTCACGGCCGCTCGGCCAGGATATGTCCTCAAAGAGTAATCCGGACTCTCCTTCACTAAATTGGATTCTAAGTTTGTTATCTCTAGAGGCTGCTTCTTTCGGAGCAGCCTTTTGATTCGGAGGTGGACATGGACCCGCAAAAAGAAAAGAAACCCGTTACAAAAAAACGGATCATACAGATTGTCATCATCGCTATCGTATTGGCATTTGCCATCATTCCGCAACTCAGAAATCTCGTCATTCAAACCGCCCGGCTTTTGTCGACGGTTGATATCGAAGGCATCAAAGCGTATATCCTGTCCTTTGGCATTTGGGCGCCGATCGTCAGTTTTCTACTGATGGTCTTTCAATCGCTGATCGCTCCGCTGCCGGCGTTTTTGATCACCTTTGCCAATGCCGGATTATTCGGTTGGTGGCAGGGTGCGATTCTGTCCTGGACCAGTGCGATGGTCGGAGCCTTCTTGTGTTTTTTAATCGCGCGAATCTATGGACGTACAACGGTGGAAAAGTTGTCTTCCAAAGGTGCGATCGCCGAGGTCGACAAATTTTTTGATCGATACGGCGAGTACGCGATTTTGATCGCCAGGCTTCTTCCCTTTATGTCGTTTGACATCGTCTCGTATGCGGCAGGACTGATGCCGATCACGCTCTGGCGATTTCTCTGGGCCACGGGGATCGGACAGTTACCGGCGACTTTGGTATACTCCTATGTAGGCGGTATGCTGACCGGAGGCGCTCAACTATTTGTCACGGGGCTCTTAATCCTATTTGCCGTAAGCATTCTCGTCTTTTTAATCAAGAAAGTGGTAGACGACAGAAAGAAGGCGAAGGAGAATGAACGCATCGGTGCGGACGTTAATGAAGATATCCGATAGCTCCAGGCGAATGGCAGCGGACTTTCACGAGCGCTGTATCGGCTGTAAAGCCTGTATGAAAGGCAGCCCGATGTTGCCTCTTTATTGTGAGAACCCTAAAGATCTATTTGCCGACCTGAAAGAAGCGGAAGACTTTGACATTCAAATGCCGCTCACGTGTATGCTGTGCGGGTATTGCTTGGCAGTCTGTCCAAAAGGGATCAGCATTCGCGATTTAATGCTCTCACTGAGACAAGATGCATCGCGAGATGTAAATGAAAAATCGCCCAAAGAATGGAAATTGGGCGGCGTCGAATGGCATCAGCGCATGAGCTTTTCCAATGTCATGATGAGAAAGCCCAAAGAAAAGCATGACGTCGTGTTCTTCCCGGGTTGTGGTCTGCAAGCCTATAGTCCGGAATTGGTCAAGCGCGTATACGGCTATTTGAAAGAAAAAATTCCCGGAATCGGCTATTACAATGCGTGTTGCGGAAAGCCGACGCATTATTTAGGAAAAGAAAATACATTTTCCCGGTATTATGGGAAATTGACGGAATCGTTTGAAAAAAGTGGTGTGGTCCAGGTGGTCACCGGCTGCCAAAACTGTTTTGTCACCATCACGACCCACAGTCCGCATATTGAAGTGCGCTCATTATACGACGTGCTGGCAACGGTGGCGCAACCCGAGGAGTTCTCTCATAAGGCAAGACAATTCCCGCTGGAGTTTACCCTGCACGATCCGTGTCCGACGCGGTTTGAGCCCGCCATCCATCAGGGAGCCCGAGGGCTCTTGGGCAAGATGGGGTACACATGGCGTGAAATGCAAAACAAGGAAAAGCGAACACTATGTTGTGGAGCCGGTGCGATGGTGGCGCAAGCGGTGCCGGAAGTCGCGCATCAGCACAAACAACGGCGTGCACAGGAAGCCGATACGAGGCTGATCGTCACGTACTGTCAGGAATGCGTAGAATCGATGCGTGAGGGCGGGAAGAGCGCGCTGCATCTATTGGACTTGCTTTTCTCAGAAGACCCGCTAGCGGTCAAGCAAGAGATCACACCGGTAGCGACAAAGTGGAAACACCGGTTAGGACTGCGGTTTTATGAAGGATAAGAAAAATCTCAAAAAAATTGTACTGGCAGTTTTGATGCTCGCTTTGATCATCGGATCCTACTTTTTGACGAAGCGATACGGGATCTCGCAGGAGGTCATTCGCTCTTGGATCCAAGGAAAAGGGATCTGGGGACCGGTGGTCTATGTGTTGTTATTGACGGTGCTGCCCCTGGTGCTCTTCCCCGACTCCGTGATCGTCATCGCCGGTGGGCTCACCTTTGGCCTCTTGTGGGGCACGGTACTCACCGTGATTGGCTCTGTACTGGGTGCGGCCATTGCCTTTTGGATCGCTCGCTATCTCGGGCAGGGCGTCGCACAGCGATTGCTGAAAGGTAAGCTGGTATCCTTTGATTGGGAGATGAACGGATTTCTTTTAATTCTCCTCTTGCGGCTGATCCCATTGTTTCCTTTCAAGATTGTGAGTTATAGTGCGGGGATCTCTGAAGTGAATTTTCGCCCCTATTTTTGGGCGACGACTTTGGGTTCGCTGCCCGGGATCTTGGCGTATGTCAATATCGGCGACAAGTCGAACCAAGTCGGAAACAGCTCCTTCTATTGGGCGATCTTCTTTTTGGTCGCACTTGCGCTGATCTCGATTCCGGGGAAGCGCTTCCTGCAAAAAAGAGGCGGTGTCAATGAATCCGAGACTGACGGTGATCATTCCTGCGCGGAATGAAAAAGACAATTTAAATCGCTTGTTGCCGGCCCTGCTGGAGATGGACGAAGTCAAACAAGTCATCGTTGCCGATGGGCAGAGTGAGGCCACGCAACGGCCGGATGCTCTTCCCGGCGTGAGGGTACTTACGACTGAGAAGGGCCGCGCTCGGCAGATGAACCGTGCAGCAGAGGAAGCCACAGGAGACGTCTTGTGGTTTCTTCACGCCGACAGCGTGCCGGACTCCGATAGCGGGAGAGCCATAGGTAAAGCCATCGATCAAGGGTATGCCGGTGGCTGTTTTTCGTTGTACTTTTATGATTACGATACGCCTTTGCTGCGGTATATCGCACGAAATTCCAACCGAAGAGCCAAACATCTGCGACTGATGTTCGGTGACCAAGGAATCTTTGTCACGCGATCCCTGTTTACGCAAGTGGGTGGTTATCCTGTTCAAGATCTGATGGAAGATTGGGAACTCTCCCTTGCGATGTTTCGAAACGGGAAAGTCAAAGTGCTGGACACCCCGATAGGAACGTCCGCTCGGCGATTTATCGACGGGGGGACGCTCCGAACGCTACTCTATATGCACAGCTTGAAGATTCGCTATGTATTAGGTGCTTCACCGGAAAAATTGGCAAGAAATTATAGGGAGCACAAGCGATGAACGCGATCATTCTTTTTACGCGCGTGCCGATCGCCGGACACACGAAAACGCGGCTCCATGGATTCTTAACACCGGAGGAATGCGCACACCTGCACCGACATATGCTGAAAGATGCGTTTAACCAATTGGAGCAGATCGAAGGCGTCGACCTCTGGGTATACGTGACGCCCTATGAGAGTAGAAGTGAGATGCAAGATCTGCTGCCGATGACTGCGTACATCGCAGAGCAGGTCGGACAGGATATCGGTGAGAAGATGTACCGTGCCATCGGTGATGTGCTGCGCAGAGGTTATGCCAAAGTCCTCTTGATGGGGGCAGATGTCCCCGAAGTGACCACCGAGGACCTACAGCTCGCTCTTCGGCAGCTGGATGACACCGATGTCACCATCGCACCGACGATCGACGGCGGCTATTATCTGATCGGAGTCAAGGATTTGCAGGTGAACCCCTTTGTGATCGACGGCGAATGGGGTGGGAACAATGTGTTTGAGGCGACTTTGCATCACCTCAGCGAGAAGCAGAAGATCGTGGCGACTCTCCCCGTACGGCAGGACCTCGACACGCCTTTTGATTTACTGCAATGGATGAAAAAAGCGGACATTCGGCACACGCATACCTACCGATACTTGAAAGACATACAAATTCAAAATAGGGGACGGATGTAGTGAACGTTTCAGACTCATTGTGATATACTGGGTTAAGATCGATTTGGAAAGGAGATTTTTAACAATGGAATTAAAAGGTTCAAAAACAGCCGTTAACTTGATGACGGCATTTGCAGGAGAGTCCCAAGCGCGCGGACGATATACTTATTATGCTTCCCAGGCGAAAAAGGACGGATACGTCCAGATTTGTAATATCTTTGAAGAGACGGCGAGAAATGAGCAAGAGCACGCAAAGAGATTCTACAAATTCCTCCGCGATGTAATGGAAGGCGAAACGATCGAGATCCAAGCGGCTTTCCCGGTCAACTTCCAAGACACCAAAGCCAATCTGAAAGCCGCTGCCGCCGGCGAAAACGAAGAACATACCGAAATGTATCCGGAATTCGCACGCGTGGCGAAAGAAGAAGGATTTGATAAGATCGCCTATGTCTTTGAAGAGATCGCAGAAGTGGAAGAGCGCCATGAACGTCGCTTCCTGAAACTGCTCAAGAATATCGAAGACGGCACCGTGTTCAAAAAGGACGAAGAAGTCGAGTGGAAGTGCAACAACTGCGGTTATGTCCACACCGGCACAGAAGCTCCCGACGTTTGCCCTGCTTGCGACCATCCCCAAGCACACTTCGAAGTGTTCAAGGAAACCTATTAAGAACCGGTCGGAAGCTGCTTTATAGTGGCTTCCGATTCTTTCTTACCAATTCTTTACAACCCCTTTTCAAAACCGCAATTATCCGTTATAATGATATGCAGTTTGGTTCTTGCTGCTGTAGCTCAGCTGGTAGAGCAGCTGATTCGTAATCAGCAGGTCGGCGGTTCAAATCCGTTCAGCAGCTCCATGAAATCACGCATTTACAATAGGTGCGTGGTTTTTTTGTTTTGAATTAAGACGCTACAAAACTAGGTTGTGCCTATGCGTTGCCAACAAACTACCAGCATACTGCCATCAAAGAGTTAGTTCCATGACGATTGGATTCCAAGAAAAAAGGAGACCGTGCATAGTTTCTGATTTGCATACTTCATCGTGCGTTATTAAAGTGTATGAACAAAACGTACTCACTAATTATCTTTGAAAGATGTCAAAGTATTCATGCAGCAAATATAATTTATTTCTGCTATAACCAGAGATTTCTTTTAGATAACCCGTTTTTTCCAATTCCTTAACTATTGAATAGCACGTGTTTTTACTAATTGAAGTTTTATTGATAATTTCTGTTATGTTAGAGATTGGTGATTCATAAAAAACTTCAAGGATGCGCTGTATGTGTCGGTCGTTGCCCTTGACAAATTGTCCAATATTTCTGTATTCGCTTACCAAATCAACAGTGCTCTTAAACTTTTCCTTTGCGCTTTCTGATGTAATTTTAACGCCGGTAAGGAAGAACTTTATCCATGGTAGTATTTGATTCTTCAGCCTCGTATTAGTAAGTGCGTCATAGTATTCGGTCCGGTGGCGTTCGAAGAAATCAGAAATGTAGAAACAAGGCTTAGAGAGCAAGCCGTAGTTAAGTAGTAGGAGAGGAATGATTAATCGCCCAATTCTTCCGTTTCCATCTAAAAACGGATGAATGGTTTCAAACTGGTAATGGATAATGGCAATTCTTATTAATGAAGGCAACTCGATACTATCATTGTGGATAAATTTTTCTAGATCACTCATTAGTTCCGGAACTTCTATGTGAGCTGGTGGAACAAATACAGCTTGGGATGGCATAGAACCACCAATCCAATTTTGAGATTCTCTAAAAAATCCTGGTGTTTTATGTTCGCCCCTAACTCCTTGTAGTAAAAAGTAATGAATTTCTCTAATCAAACGGTTTGATACGGGGAGTTGATCCTGAGTAATTAATTCAATCCCATAATTTAGCGCTCGTATATAGTTATCTACTTCAATTCGATCATTTCGTTTCTCAGGATCGACATCGTTGATGTTCATTAAGTCTTCTTCTGCTGATGTCTTCGTTCCTTCAATGCGATTTGACTTATGTGCTTCGGTTTTAATATGAAGTTTTATATAAAGATCGATATTGGGGATAAGATCGGAGTAACTACTTAGGCTACCAAGAGAATAGTACGCTTGCTCAAGTAGAACGTTCAGTTCTCGATCTCTCCAACTCCAAGTATGGTTGATGCTTGCTGGGAGAAACGAGTAATACCCAGTTTGCTTTTGGTATGTTCCAGCTACAAAATCTTCTAAATGCATGTTTGACACCTCTTCATATTAGATATTATTTTATTCCTGTTTTTAAGCGAAAAATGGAATATGGAATCTGCTAGTCCTTTTTTTCTTTGATTTTAGGAAAATGAATAGTTTTCCTAGTGTGGATAACTCAATGTATTGAATTGCCTACAATTTTGTAGTCAGTTGAACAAGGTGAGGTGCTTTTTGTGTGGCGTAGAAAATTTAATCGACATTCGATATGATCTTTTACTTTTAAACTGTAATGTTGTCATCGAATAAATCGAGCGATGCGGATCATGTCATCCTGAACTTCTTGTTCGTACAAGGGATCGACTAGTATTTTTGACACACCGGTATCTGATGTTTCGATTATAGGCATCATGTATTCCACAGTCCCATCTTTTGATGTGGCAATGTTTCCTGATGGACTAAAGAGAGAAATACTATATGTGACTAGATCCTTTATCCAGAAAATTCCGAATCCTCCTGCCGTAAGAAGGTAAACGGCTCCTCTTCGCAAGCGACCTGAATAAAACCAATGGACGCCTAAGATACCCACGAATAAAATCAGGAACCACATAATTGGTTTCATAGTATTTGATTTAACGTTACTTACCGTATATCGATTTGAGCGTAGTTTTAGAACGGTGTAGTTCAGTTTTTGCCTGTCTTCCATGGACATTGAATATAATGTTCTTGGAAAGGTAGGGTTTTCCACGGAGGTAACTGCTGTTGTGGTTGCTTGTTCTATGGAATTGTTTTGTATTGTCTCGTACAGATTGGGCAACACGACACTCGTTGATTTACGTGGATTGGTTTTCATTTTGGTTCTTTTAACAGACGGTGGCTTAAAGACTGAAAAAGTCGTTTTATTGTATACCTTGTTATACAGTGCTTTTTTTGGGTTTGTTATGATGCCTACGCCTTTTTTACCATAGAACGGATTATATGTTCGTTTGATAGATCTTTTGAGTTTTCCTGTCGTTCGTGCTTTGATCGATCGTTTCAAACTGGGTTTTCGTACACCGAATTTCATTCCATCACATCCATTTCAATATATTGGTCCTATTATCTTCTTCTCAATTCGACGTTAACACCCATAAGTTTAAACTCTTCAGGCGTTTGTGGTGTTGGATAGTAGTTGGGGTTGAGATAGTTCCCTAGTCTTTCTTTATACTTTTAAGGGTAACCTCGTAGCCGTAAACATAGCAGGCTGCATCTTCTCTGGACTCACAGTCGGGCTGCAAACAGATGGTGACGGTGTCGCATTACTACCGGATTTCAGCCTAGTGGGGCTGATAGGTCCATTATTGAAGAGGCGAACATTTACAGATAAGAAGAGGCGATGAGAGAAAGAAAAAATCCGACCAATGGGTGAAACTCACATATCTGTTTTGTTAAACATTGCGATGTATACAGAGAATCACATGGCATTTCAGTTCTTCAAATACAAGACTAATCGAGCTTTTCATTTATCGAATTCAATTCTTCAATGATTTTCTGGTTTTGTTGAATGAGGATTGCTTTTTGTGCGTCAGGAGACATTGATTGCATGATTTGCATCAGCATAATAATCGCACTGATGATCATCATGATTCGGTCGAAGGTCCAAAAGCTGTTCTCGTTAGACTGTGTGTCTTCGAGATGGTTCTGCTCAAATTGTTGACTCAAAGTTGATGCACTTATGTGAGGCTGAATGAAATTATCTGGATCAACGTGGTCAAGTAGTGAATGCACATAATCATTATCATGAATCCCAAGCGCAAGGTAATCTAAGCCTTTTATCATCTCTATTGATGGATGAATGGTTTGGGAAATCGCTCGAGCCCAATCGATAGAAGGGGCTAAGTTTTGGATCGCGATGGTATGTGCTCTTAGCATATCTTCGACATGAAGTTTTTCTAATGAGTCTGATAATGCTTGCATTGCAGGAATTGTGGTTTCTATAAGGTGTGGAGAAATTGAGTCTTTCATCCTCGCGGCCGCATTGATCGAAGGCATCAGCATATCCAATTGTTTCGAGATGTGATTGAACTTGGCTTTGGTAGATTTATTGAGTTGGAAGTCCACAGAATCATCCCCCTTATTGAGATTATACCAAACGACAAGTAGGTAAGGTAGTTTAAATTGAAGTGAACAAAACCATTTAGACACAAAAACAATCTGAGTGTGCTCGATGGCAAGAAGAGCTGTGACCCTCATGGGGCTGAATGGCAACGCGATGATAAACGATGTGAAAAAGTATTTTTTGGAAAACATTCCGCCTCACACTGTTACCTTGAAGGTGTTGTAATCGCAGCAGGTCGGCGGTTCAAATCCGTTCAGCAGCTCCATGAAATCACGCATTTGCAATAGGTGCGTGATTTTTTTGTTGTGAAGATTTGTTTTTCACGCAAAAAAGCCGGCTTCTGCTAAGGGGTGGCAGGAGTCGGCTTTTCGATCGCTTAGAGTTACATATTTGCTGGGCGACAACATATAAGTACGTTGCGATCGGATTGCCTCGGAACGGATTGATGGAGGTGTCGTTCCAAGTATCATATAGGAGGGAGAGAATGAGGAGAAGTAATCCCCATTCGATGTCTAGCTTTGTATCAAATATCCTAATACCAGTCTATCACTTGGGGAACGGAAAGAAAATTGCGATATTTCATAAGTTAATAAAGATTGTTTATTGATGTGTGAGTAGCTGGATATCCGGTTGCACGATAAATCCCCCGATGTCTCGGGGGATTCGCTGTCTACTCTATTTTGCCGCTTTGTAAAGCTCTGCGACTTTTTTCCAATTCACGACGTTCCAGAAAGCCTTCAAATAGTCGGGACGCTTGTTTTGATACTTCAGATAGTATGCATGCTCCCAGACATCTGCGCCGAGGATCGGGGTCTTCCCGTTCGTAAGCGGATTGTCTTGGTTCGGTGTTTTGTCGACCGCGAGCTTTCCTCCGTCGACGACGAGCCATGCCCATCCGGATCCGAATTGTCCGACGCCGGCTTCTTCGAATTTCTTTTTGAATTTATCGAGCGAACCAAACGCTTCATTAATTGCATCGAGAAGCTCACCTTCGGGTTCGCCGCCATCGGGGCTCAGCATTTCCCAGAAGAGGGAGTGGTTATAGTGTCCGCCACCGTTATTACGAACGACGGCTTTTTTGTCTTCCGGCAATTTATCGAGATTTTTAATAATCTCTTCAATGCTCTTGTCAGCCCATTCGGTACCTTCCACTGCGCCGTTGAGTTTGTCGATATAGGCTTGGTGGTGTTTCGTATGATGGATTTCCATCGTTTCTTTATCGATATGGGGTTCCAGTGCGTCATAAGCATAATTGAGTTTGGGTAGTGTAAATGTCATGGGTAGTACCTCCTGAGTTTATGATATATGGTGGGTGCGCATTGGTTTAATGCACACGTAATAGCTTGGTATTCTATATATACCCACACATTGTGATGATAAACATTATCAATTAGAAAAAAGAAAAAACCACACGGCTGATTGTGTGGTTTCGAAATCTTGTATATGGACTACAGTCTGGAAGAATCTTCGAGTACGAGTGAGGAGGAGATCTCCAAATTTCCGTTGCGCGTACGCAGAGCGTCGATAAACTCTTTTTCTTCATTGTGGTTCTTGAGGCGAATTCGATACTGCAGGCGGAAGAGGCTGCCCATATTCGTGGTCTTCACTTCGGTGATCGTATTGAAGTTCGTATAGCGGCTGAACACGTCACTGAAAACTTCTGTGTAGTTGAGGGTTTCCGGAATCGTAATGAACAGGATACGCTCATTTTTGTCTTCTTTGCCGAGAGGGCTCATCTGATAGATCATGGAGACAAACAAGAGGATAACCGTCGCGATAAACGCGAGCAACAGATGCCCGGTACCAACGGCGAGTCCGATCGCCATAGCGAGGAAGATTGCGGTGATTTCCTTCCCTTTACCGGGAACGGAACGAAAGCGAACCAGTCCGAACGCACCCATGACGGCTACACCGGTCCCCACATTGCCGTTGACCATGATGATCACGAGAGAGACGACAGGGGTGAGCATTCCGAGAGTCATGAGGAAGTTTTGTCCCGTGCCGGGGTTGCTCCACCCGTATACGACGGAGATCATTGCTCCTAAGAGAATGGCGACGCCGATACAGAGGAAAAAGTCGATGGGCGAGAATTCGGGATTGATCCCTTGAGCCACCTGTGTGGTGGTTGTCATTACATTGTCGATTACTTCAGTTGTCATAGTAGATACCTCCAATATTATTGATGAGTCAGATTAAACGTGCATTAATTTTCCGGGTTCATAGACGGGGCTTTGCTGTTTCATGCTTTGCGAATAAGCCGAGCCGATCTTTGAGTAAGACACAGGGTAGATGCCGAGCTCAGACAGGGGTTTGCTCAACCAAAGGGGCATCGAACCGGGAACTTTGATCTCCAGCAGAACTTGTCCTTCGAGTAGTCGATGGCCGTAAACCTCGCCCGACAATTGCAGATCTTCTTCACGCCAGGTCAGATTGCGGTCAAAGGTGAGTCGCACTTCCTGGTTTTCTTTTCCCCAGTACGCCCAACGGTCATAGGAGAGGAAGAAGCGGGGTTTAAGGTCATCGTTTTGCGCCAGCCAGTAATTCCACTCACGCACGGTTTGCGACTTGTCTTTGAATGGGTCGACATCGGAGAAACGGATCGGAACCTCTTCTTCGCCGGCCATCTCTTTGGTGACATCAAAGCGTCTCTTATAGACGATCCCTTTGAACTTCTTTTTCATCTCATAGAACATGCGACCGGTTCCTGCATAGTCTCCATAGGATCGGATGCGGAGTTTTTCTTTAAATACCGGTTTCGCAATCGATCGGCGGATCATCTCGTAGTCGTCGGTATCCAGATAGAGATTTCGGATTTCCGAGACGGGGAAGTCAGTCGGATCGATATGAGGAGAAATAGATTCCATAAAACTCTCCCACTGTGCCTCGCTCATAATGTATTTCATTTCTTTTCTTTTAAATGTCATGGTTGCCATATGATTTCGCTCCTTTTTTTCTGTTGTTTTCCTTTTCATAGAGTTAACGCATCAGAAGGCAAAAATATTGCACATAGGTAAAAATAAGTTAAGGAATCATGAAATACGAAATTTTGGAGATCGTTCACGGGTATACATGACTTGTAACCTTTCTACCGGACTTGCGTCTTATAAGATAAGGGAGATCATCCCAAATAGAAAGAGGTGGAAAAAATGAGAGAAACCCAATGGCAGAAAATTCTATTGACCGGACTGTTCTCGATTCTTGTATTCGTGGGGATCGGAATCGGAATCGGCATATTCACGAAGAAACCGGCGCAGGCGACGACCGCGGTGCCGGCAGGAGGAAGTGCGATGCAGACGATAACCGTACAGGGTGTGGCAGAAAAATTTGGGAAACCGAGTATTGCCCGGATCAATATCGGGGTGATCACGCAGGGAGCGACCCTTAAAGAAGCCCAAGAACTCAATACACCCAAAGTGGACGCGGTACTGGCAGAGCTAAAGGCACAGGGTATTGAAGAGAAGGATATTCAGACAGATGGCTACTATGTGAATCCCCGTTATGATCCGGAGACATGGAGTAAGGTGATCGGTTATGAAGTCAATCACGGGTTACGAGTGACGATTCGCAATATCGACAACGCGGGCACCGTTCTGGATGCGGTCATCGCGAAAGGAGCCAACACCTCGCAGGGAATTACGTTCGATTTGACGGAAGAAGAAAAAGATACCTTATATAAGGAAGCGATGAAAGACGCCGTCACCCATGGCGAGGGCAATGCAAAAGTACTCGCTGAAGCGATCGGAAAGAGTATCGGAGAACCGTTGCGTATCATTGAAGGTGGAGCTCCAAATGTAGAGCCTCTTTATGAGTACGCGAAGGGGAGAGATATGGCAGCGACAGAAGCCTCCGCAGCCACATCCTTTAGCCCGGGTCAACTGTCCGTTCGAGCTACCGTCACCTTGATGTACGAAACCAAATAGAGAACAAAACCGCCTCGGAGAACCGGGGTAGGGAAAGGGAAGATATAAGTTGATCAACTAAAAATACTGGCTTCAGACTGCTGCGTCAGGGGAGTCAAACGCCTCGGTCGACTACACTCGTATACCTCGCGTACCTCGTACCTCGACTTCATCCTCTCGGTAGAACGTGATGAGGGTGAGGATTCGTCTCAGAGTCGCCCTTTTTGACTTCCCCTTCCTTCGCAGACGACATCAGCAAAACACAATCGATTCTAATCCAAAGTAGATCAACAAAGTTCATCAAACTCAAAACCGCCTCGGAGAACCGGGGCGGCGTTTTTATGCTTGTAGCTTTCGTAAAAATTGTTTGGTGCGGTCTTCGGTAGGGAAATGGATCAACTGTTTGGCGGGTCCTTCTTCCAACACGATGCCCTCATCCATAAACACCGCTCGGTCAGCGACTTCGGCGGCAAAGGCCATTTCGTGTGTGACGATCACCATCGTCATATTCTCAGCGGCTAAGTCGCGGATCACGTGGAGTATCTCGCTCGTCAGTTCGGGGTCTAATGCCGATGTGGGTTCGTCGAAGAAGAGCATCTTCGGCTTAAGCGCCAGAGCTCGTGCAATCGCAACCCTTTGTTGCTGTCCGCCGGATAAGCTCGAGGGATACTCGTTCGCCTTCTCCGTGAGATTCATTTTTTCCAGGAGGACCATGCACTCTTCTCGCACCTTCGCCTTGGGGCGGCCTTGGACGCGCACCGGCGCATCCATGAGATTTTTGAGCACCGTCCAATGAGGAAATAGGTTAAAATCCTGAAAGACGAGGCCAAATTCGCTGCGGATCTTCTTTAAGTCGCCATAAATGGGACGGTTATTCGCAAAATGCACAGCGACCTCGTCAAAATAGTGCAGTTCACCGGCATCCATCGTCTCTAAAAAAGTGCAGCATCGCAACAAGGTGCTCTTGCCGGAACCGGACGGTCCCAAGATGGCGAGGACTTCTCCTTCTTGGACTTGAAGGTCAATTCCCTTTAAGACTTCGGTGCTTCCAAACGATTTTCTGACGGCTTTCGCCTCTAATACACACATAGGCACCTCATATTCGGTAATGGGAGACAGACGCTTCCATTTTTTCCATAATAAACGCGACGACAAAATTAAAAATATAGTAGAAGAGACCGGCAACCAAATACGGCTCCACCGATGCCTGTGCCGACGCGAGTTGCTTGGCGATCGTAAACATCTCCGCGTACGCGATCGCAAACGCGAGCGACGTGTCCTTGACCAGCGTGATCACCTCATTGGTTATGGAAGGGAGAACGCGTCGGAACATTTGCGGGATCAGTATAGAGACAAAGGTCTGGGTTCTTGAATACCCCAGAACGTGTGCCGCTTCTTTTTGTCCTCGCGGGATGCTTTGAAACCCGCCGCGGTAGATCTCTGCAAAATACGCAGCATAATTAATAGAAAAGGCGATAATGACGGCATAGAATCGGTACGCCATGCTGATCTGGATCCCGAAGAGATAATACGGGCCGAAGTACACGACGAGCAGCTGGAGCATCAAAGGGGTTCCGCGCATAATCGAAATATAAAAGCGCAGAAGGACGGACAACGGTTTGAGGCGACTCATACGGCCGACACAAACCAATAGGCCGAGGGGGAGAGAAAACAAGAGGGTAAACGTAAAGATCCCCAGTGATTTCAACATCCCATCGGCCAATTGAGCGATTAACGTCGTATTCATACCTTACTGAATAATCGAGTCCAGTAAGTCCCACTTCTCCGCAATCTTCTTGAAGGTACCATCGGCTTTCATTTGATCGAGAGTCTCTTGGACTTGATCGCGAAGCGCTGTGTTGCCGAGTTTAAACCCGATCCCGTATTGTTCCGTGACGATCGGTTCTTCCAGAATGACAAAACCCTTACCGTCACGCGACTCGATCTGATACTTGGCAACGCCGATATCCAGTGCGACGGCATCCGCTGCACCGCTTTCCAGATTCATGAACGCAGTATTATAGTCAGGCACTTGTTCCATGGAAGCGAACGAACCCGTGAGGTCCTTTTTGCTGTCATCTTGCAACGCTTTCAGAGCCGAGGAATCCGCTTGAACGACGACGACTTTACCCGCAAGATCCGCTGCGGTGGCAATGCCCGCATCTTCTTTGACGGCAAATACTTGTGAGTTGTCGACATAGGGAGCCGTCCACTCATACAGGTCTTCTCTTCCGTTAATCGTAAAGCCGTTCCAAATGCAGTCGATCGTACCGGAGTTAATCTCCATATCCTTGGCATCCCAGTCGATGGGAGTCTTCACGAGTTCCCAACCGCGGCGCGTCGCAACTTCTTGCGCGAGATCGAGGTCAAATCCTACATAATCGTCCCCGTCTTTGTAGCCATACGGCGGGAAGTTTGCATCAAAACCGACGATGAACTTGTCGCCTTCTTTTTTCTCAACAGACGCGGCAGCCGCTTCTGTCATTCCGGCTTCGGTCGCCGTGGCATCTGTTGTCGCTTCTGTTTTCTCCGTCGTGCCGCATGCGGTGAAGACCGTTGCGAACGCCAATAGTAAAACCACTAGTAATTTTCTCAATTGATTCACTCCTTATCGGTTTAATTGGATAACGTGGCATATAGATTATAACCTTAATTCCGAGTTATGACAATCGTTTGGAGCGCGGTGGAGAAACATCGGGGATCATGCAGGAAATATTGAAGCGTAGTTTGAATCAATAATGGCAACTTATTTCTCTTCAATATGCAAACCGATTGATAATATACATCAAAGATTGACGTAGACCGCAGTTCTTCGTATAATAGGATAACGAATAAAAGAAAGAGGTACGTTTTATGGAGGATCCTGCAAGTCGGTCACTACTTGGACCTATTGTACTGATCATTATACTGACGATCATTAATGCATTTCTCGCCGGAGCCGAGATGGCTTATGTCTCCGCAAACCCTGCAAAACTGAAAGATATGGCCGATAACGGCGACAAAAAAGCGCGACGAGCGCTCAATCTCTTGGAAGACTCCGACGCGTTTTTATCGGCGATACAAGTCGGCATCACATTTGCCGGATTTTTTAACTCTGCATCCGCATCGCAGACATTCGTCGCCCGTTTTATGCCGCTCTTTGCCCGCTTCCAAGGAGCGGAGATGATCGCCACCGTCGTCGTCACGCTGATGATTTCCTATATTACGCTCGTGTTGGGAGAATTGTACCCAAAGCAATTGGCGTTACAGATACCGGAAACCTATGCGAGGATTGCCGCCGCACCGATCGGTTTCATTAAGACGGCATTTAAACCGTTTATTTGGCTGCTCAGCATGTCGACGAGTCTTTTAAAGCGCATCACACCATTGGACTTCACTAAAAAAGAAGAGAAACTGACCCGTGAAGAAATGAAGGCGCTTCTAAGCAACAGCCGCAATGACGGCGCCATCGACATGGGCGAGTTCAATATGATTCGTGGTGTCTTGTCCTTAGACACAAAAATTGTGCGCGAGATTATGATCCCGCGCGTCGATACCATCATGATCGATATCGAAGACACCTTCGAAGAGATCAAAGACATGGTATTTTCCAATGCTCATTCGCGTTTCCCCATCTATCGGGACGACAAGGACGATATCGTGGGAATCTTGCATATTAAAGATTTTTTCCTGAACCAAGAAGCGCTCCAAAGAGGCGCCATGACGATACAGGATGTTGCACGACCGCCGTTGTTTGTACCCGAAAGCCTCTATATCGATGAACTTCTCGGCGTGTTTCAGACATCGCGCCAACATATTGCGCTTTTACTGGATGAATTCGGAGGGTTTGAAGGCGTCGTCACGCTGGAAGATTTGATCGAAGAAATCGTCGGCGATATCGAAGATGAACATGATGTACTGCCGGTCGTCGGGATCCAACAAGTAGCCGAGGACGAATACATTGTCCCGGGAAACTATAGTGTCTATGACTTTAATACAGAATTTCACGTCAATATCGAATCAAGGGAATCCGATACCGTCGCCGGATACTTTATAGAAGAAATCGGTAGTTTTGATGATTTGGAAGATGAAGTCGTTCACGTCGAACATTTAGAACTTCGAACGGAAGAAATTGAAGAGCACCGTATCCTGACATTGCGGGTCAAAGTACTGCCGATCCCTGAAGTCGATGAAGATGCGGAAGATGAAGATTGAAATACCGCCCGGCCTTGAGCCGGGCGGTGTTTGTTTACTCAGGTTTTTTCACGATCAAGACGGAGCAATGGGCGTGGTTCATGACTTTAGTGGATACCGAACCGAGAAAAGCTCGGGAGAATGCACCCAGTCCTCGATTGCCGATGACGATCAGATCGGCCTCGATATTTTTTGCCGTTTCCAAGATCATTTGAGCGGGATCACCCAACGGGATGTGAGTGTGGGCGGTAATGCCTTTGTCAGCTAAGTATTTCACGGCTCTGCCCATGACTTCTTCCGCTTCCTCGCGCGGGTGAATCACATGGCCGGGGTAGAAGTTGACGTCCCCATCCATGTGGCTGGAGGCGTATCCGGCTTGGATCACCGATATCAGGTGGATTTCACCGGCTTGGATCAAACCTAAGTCCTCCGCAAATTGTAGTGACTTCTTCGAGAATTCCGAACCATCGATCGGCAGTAATATTTTTTTCATGATACGCTCCTTTCCTGAACGCTGTCGTTCACGCTTGTGGAAGACAATACAATCGGTTCCATACGTGTTTGCAATTGATAAGTCTTATATACCCGATCCTCGCGAAAAACGGACAAAAAAGTAGAGCCACTATTGGCAAATGCGAGAAGAGAGGCTATAATAAACATATGTTTAGTTAAAAGAAATATGTTTGACAGAGGGGATGAATGTGGCCTTAACGGAAAGAGAACGAAAGCTATTGGAGCGGCTCACAGAGAATCCGTTTTTAACGCAAGTTCAATTAGCGGAGGAAATCGGACTGTCGCGGTCAGCGACGGCGAATCTTCTATCGGGCTTGCAGCAAAAAGGATATATCGAGGGAAAAGCCTATGTGCTGAGAAAATCGGTAGGAATTACCTGCATCGGCGGGGCCAATGTCGACCATAAAGCACTGTTGCTGGGTCCACATCAGCCGGGCACGTCCAATCCGATCCGTTCGGTACGAAGCCCGGGCGGGGTCATGCGCAATTTGGCGGAAAACCTGGGGCGCCTCGGTGAGGACGTCCATTTGATGACGATTGTGGGCAATGACGCGGACGGATCCTATTTATTGGATAACAGTGTGGGGCTGTTTTCAACGCATCTAACGGATCGATCGGAGAGTGGGCAAACCGGATCGTATCATGCGATCCTTGCAACGGACGGGTCACTCGTCGCCGGTTATGCGGACATGGAGATCTGTGAGCACATGGACAGAGAGTGGATCGAGAGCAAGCGAGCGGATTTTCGACGTTCCAAGTGGGTTGTCGCCGACGGAAATTTGGATGCCGGTGCGCTCGAAGCATTGGTTGAATATGCTCGCACCGATGCCTTTCAACTGTGCTTGATCGGAGTATCGGCTCCTAAGATGAAGAGAATGCCTCGCGATCTGAAGGGGCTGGATGTGATGATCTGCAATGTGGATGAATCACAAAGCTATTTTGAGACAGACGAAGTAAAGGCAGAGAGACTGTGCCGCCTCTGGCTGGATGCCGGCGTGAAGAAAGCGGTGGTCACCGCAGGAGCCGGCTCGGTCGCTTACGGTGAAGACCAAGTGCATCTCATGGAGACGGAGACGTTGCGGGCGGAAGACATCGAGGATGTAACCGGTGCGGGAGATGCGTTTAGCGCCGGCGTACTGTATGGGCTCGCGCATGGAGAATCACTGAAAAAAGCGTGTCACTATGGAGCGGCCAATGCAAAGAGCACGATCCGATCGAAGGATTCTGTGCAAAGAGATCTGACGAAAGAAAAACTTATCGAGGAGGAAAAGAAATATGGACAATAAATACTTGGATATTCTACCTGAGGTGCGTGCAGCACTGAACGAAGGAAAGCCGGTCGTCGCACTGGAATCGACGATCATCTCCCATGGCATGCCCTACCCGCAAAATGTAGAGATGGCCAAACAAACAGAAGACATCATCAGAGAATACGGCGCGGTGCCCGCGACGATCGCCGTGATGGACGGACGTATCAAAATCGGTTTAACCGAAGAAGATCTTATGACATTGGCTACAGCAAAAGGCGTCGACAAGATCTCCCGCCGCGATATGGCGGACTGCATTGCCAAAAAGAAGATCGGCGCGGTAACCGTTGCCGGTACTATGATCTGTGCAGCGATGGCCGGGATCCGCTTTTTCGTGACCGGTGGCGTCGGCGGCGTACACAGAGGATACGAAGAGGCCATGGACGTGTCGCAAGATTTGGAAGAATTGTCAAAGACCAATGTCACCGTCATCTGCGCCGGAGCCAAGGCGATTTTAGATTTACCGAGAACCTTAGAATACCTAGAGACCCGCGGTGTGCCCGTCGTCGGGTATCAAACGGATGAGCTTCCCGCATTTTATACGCGTACCAGCGGATTACCGGTCCCCTTACGGGCTGACAATGCAAAAGAAGTCGTCGACATGATGAGTGTTCGTGAAGACTTGCAGCTGGACGGGGGCGTATTAGTCGTCAACCCGATTCCCGAAGCCGATGCGATGGACCCGGACTATATCAATTTCATGATCGAAAGCGCGTTGTCAGAAAGCGTCGAACAAGGGATCGCCGGCAAAGAAGTCACCCCGTTTTTATTGAAGACCATCGTCGAGAAGACGGAAGGCAAGAGCCTTGTAGCCAATATCGCTCTCGTTCACAACAACGCGCGCATCGGCGCGCAGCTTGCCGTCGAATACGCGAAAAGAAAGCAGTAACTGCGTCTGTTAACGGTAAGAGAGGAGCGTTCGGAATACTCTTTAAGGCCATATCTTGGCCGAGCGGCCGTGAGCGTGCCGAGAAGAGTTTTCCGTGCGCGACGATCGGACTTTATTCTATACTTTAAAACACCATTAGTGTTGTCAACTACGTCTCTTTGTTATATGATAAACAGGGATACTATAGTGTACTCAAAGGAGAATCAGATTGAAATATAAGAGTGTATTTGACATCATCGGGCCTGTAATGATCGGACCGTCAAGTTCACATACCGCCGGAGCCGTCCAGTTAGGCCGTATGGCGCGCAAAATGTTCGGCGAAGAGCCGGAGAAAATCCGGATCCAGTTTTTTGGCTCATTTGCAGAGACCTACCGGGGGCATGCGACGGATGTCGCCGTCATCAGCGGGATCCTGGATTATGATACGAATGATGAGAGGATTCCCCGAGCGATCGAAATCGCTGAAAATGCGGGGATCCAAGTCGAATTTGTAAAAGAAGAAGAACTGCCGATTCACCCGAATACGCTGATTGCAACTCTTGCGAAAGGGGAGAAGACGTTCACGATGAAGGGGATCTCCGTCGGCGGTGGAGCAATTCGCATCACGGAGGTCGACGGTTTCGAGATCAAACTCACCGGTGAGAATCCATCCATGCTGATCTTTCACGAAGACCAGTTTGGGACGATTGCCAGCGTTTCATTTGTGTTGACGAAACATCAGATCAATATCGGCCACATGGAGGTGTCCCGAAAACAACAGGGAAGCCAAGCGTTGATGGTCATCGAGACGGACGAGCCGGTGGAAGAAAAAGTGTTGCAGGAGATCCGCACGCAAAGCAATGTGACCAAGCTGGTCACTTTACATGCCGTATAGGAGGAGCGTATGTTTACGAATGTAGCCGAACTGGTGGAGATCGCTGAAAGCTCGGGCAAAAAGATCTATGAATTGATGATCGAAAACGAGAAAAAGGCGACCGGTTCTTCGGAGGCAGAGATCCTCGACCGAATGAACACCCAGTACCAAGTCATGAAAAATGCCGTCAAGCGTGGGATTGAAGGTGTTACATCTCACTCCGGTTTTACCGGAGGCGATGCCAAAAAGCTCCATGAATACACCGTAACGGGCAAGATGCTGACCGATACGACCTTTATGAATGCCATCACCTATGCTGTCGCCACCAATGAGGTAAACGCGGCGATGGGGATTATATGTGCGACGCCGACCGCAGGGTCCTCCGGCGTTTTGCCGGCAGTCCTCATCTCCATGCAGGAGAAATTCGGCCTTCCCGATGAAACCGTGGTGAAACACATTTTCACCGCCGGCGCCTTCGGCTATGTGATCGCCAACAATGCTTTCATCTCCGGTGCTGCAGGAGGCTGCCAAGCTGAGATCGGTTCGGCTGCTGCCATGGCTGCCGGAGCGCTGGTCGAGATGATGGGAGGCACGCCTTCACAAGCGGCCGATGCGATGGCATTGGCGCTGAAAAATATGCTCGGACTCACTTGCGACCCGCTCGGTGGCTTGGTCGAAGTACCTTGTATCAAGCGAAATGCCGCCGGTGCGTCGATCGCAATCATGGCGGCGGAGATGGCCTTAGCCGGCGTCGTCACGAAAGTGCCGTGGGATGAAGTCATCAACTCCATGTACCGCATCGGACAGCAAATCCATGTCAGCCTGAGAGAGACGGCGTTGGGAGGACTGGCGACGACTCCGACCGGAGAAGAGTGGAAACGGATCCTCGCACAAGGATAACAAAGTAAGCGTCACCTTAACGGGTGGCGCTTTTTTTGAAACACGTATATTATGGGATGAAGGTGACAAAAGGAGGGACGTGATGATATTTTTGATCTACGGTGCGACGCACGTGGGGAAGACAAAATTGGCGCAGCGTCTGCTTGAAATGTATCAGATTCCATATCTATCGATCGATCACCTGAAGATGGGACTCATCCGAAGCGGATTGTGTCCGTTGACGGTCGAAGATGATCGAGAGCTAACGGAGTACCTGTGGCCGATCGTTAGCGAAATGATCAAAACCGCCATCGAAAATGATCAGAACATGATCATTGAGGGGTGCTATATCCCATTTGATTGGGAGAGGAGTTTCGACGCCGGTTACCGACCGCAGATTCGGGCGGTATGTCTCGTAATGACGGATGCGTATATTGAAAAGAACTTTTCCGAGATCAGAGAGCATAGCTCCGATATCGAAACGAGAATCGATGATTCCTATGTGACGGTGGAGCGGCTCATCGCAGAAAATCAACGGTACCGTGAGGGCTGCAACGAGTACGGATGCGATATGGTCTTGATTGATGACGACTACGAGCTCACATTGGACAGTTGGCTGGACCGATTGCGCCAGGATCTCGGCTCATCGAATAAAAGCTACGGGTAGGCTACGGCTGATAGGTGTCTAAAACGCTTTTGCAATAGGGGCAGACCGCATGGCTACCGCTGCGTACGCGGCTTTTTGCAGAACAGCTGGGGCATTGAATGACGACGAATTTGTCATTTTGGCCCGCATTTGCGAGAGTAACGCCCGGGGACTCGTGTAAGCTCAGGGTCGAGGAGTGAAAGAGATCCCGTTGGAAGAACGAGTCGAGTTCTTTTCGTATTCTCGCCTCATCTTTTCCTAGCTTTCGCGAGAGTTCGTCGATGCTGATAAATCCGTCGCTGTCATTCATGAAGACGGCATCGTATTGCTTAGCGGCTTTGATTCTGTTTTTGTAGTCAACAAACTTGTAGAGCAAAAAAATTCCCAATAAAAGAAGTACCGAATAGGTTCCTACGTGCTCACGCAACTCGCTGTTCGGTTCAAAAAGGCCGGTCAAGATTCCAAACAGAGAAATGCCGGCGACAATTGCGCCCCATATGAGGAATCGTTTCCTCTTCGACTCCAGTTGACGAATGGCAGTTGTGATTAAATAGGATCGGTTCATCGATATCTCCTTTCTGTTGATGCGATCGTTTACGTTATCATGGTTGATAATGTTTTCTTCTTATACCATTCTAGCACATGAGGACATTATTTCACAATTATTATCAGGTATTAACACAAGAAAAGCCGACACCTTAGCGATTACTCTCGGGGTGCAGGCTTTGGATGACATCTCATCGGGTTGTTTACGTCTGGGTCACAAACTGTCCCTTACAATGCGGGCAGGTGATTTTCACTTTCCCTTTGTTCTTTGGCGTCTTCAGCTTTTTTTGGCAGTGGGGACAAGGCTGTACGCGAAAGTCGACCGCAGCGAGAATGCGAGCACGGTCTAAGCCTACGATCACCTCATCGCCGATGACAAAGGTAGGGACGCCTCGTGCGCCGAGTTCTTGGAGCTCATGTTGCGCTTGTGCGCTCATTTGCACATTCTTTTCAGTATACGGTAGATTTTCACTGGCAAGGAAATCCTTGGCGGTCTTGCAGTGGGGTCATGTGGAGCTCGTATAGACGATGATATTCTTCATGGTTTTTCCTTTCCATTATTCAGGTGTGATCAATAAATCCGGGTCTTGAATCACAAACTGACTTGCGGTCTTCTTCGTGATCGCACCGTTTTCTTCAAATTGCTTTAAGGTGCGCGACACACTTTCCGGCGTTGTGCCTAAAAACGAGGCCAAATCTTTTTTCTTCATCGTCAATGTGCCGTCTTGTTCAAGTAAATACCGACCGATGCGGTTTTGGACGCTGTCTGTTGCGATGGTCAGTGTCTGTTCCTGTGCGTTTTGGAGCTGTTGTGACAATTGTTCCATGATGCGCATCGCGACTTGCGGGTACCGCATGAGGAAACGCTGAAAACTTTCGTAGCTCAACATACACAGTGCGCTGGGTTTTGACGCAACGGCCAATGTCCCGTGTTCCGTTCTCGTAATAATGGAAAGTTCCCCGATGAAATCACCGGGGTTGAGGACGGAAACGAGCTGTTCTTTTCCATTTTCATTTAATTTGATCAGGTGGATCTCCCCGGCTGACAAAACGTAGAGGGTGTCAGATACTTCTCCGGGGCGAAACAGCGTTTCGTTTTTTTTGAGTTTTGTATGCTGGAGTGCATCGTTCAGTTCTTCCACTTCATCATGAGAGAGGTCGCGGAAGAACGGGACGATATGCGCGCAACTATGAATACTCATGTCGCCTCACTTTCTTTGAATCATCCTCATGGCATTCAATAAAACGAGGAGGATACTTCCTTCGTGTACAAACATACCGATGGAAAGTCCCACTTTTTGCATCAGGACACCGGCGAGCAACAAGAGAACGGTGACCATGGCAATGCCTGTATTTTGTCGGATATTTGATACGGTCTGTTTGGCAATTCGTTTCGCGATGGCAATCTGCTTGAGTTCATGTGACATCAAGACGACATCTGAAGTCTCGATGGAAACATCCGATCCGCCCATGCCCATCGCCAGACCGACATCGGCCAGTGCGATAGCAGCGGCGTCATTGACGCCGTCACCCGCCATGAGAACCGTGCGGCCTTCGCCCTTAAATTTCTTGACGAGATCCGCCTTGTCCTGCGGGTGCAACGATCCGTACGCTCCATCCAAATGAAGGGCAGCGGCAACGGCGGTCACCGTCTCCTGATGGTCGCCACTTAACATGAAGATGTTTTTGATACCGGACTTTCTCAGCGATGCAATCGCGTCGATCGCGCCTTCTTTCAGCGGATCTTCGATGCCGATGAGCCCTTCGATCCGATCGCCGATCGCCATCAGCATAACCGTTTTTCCGGTCGCCTGCTCTTGGCGTATGCGCTCACGCAGCGCCTCCGGGACCTCGATCTCGTGGGTTTCAATCAGGTGTTCATTGCCGACCAAGATTTGCTTGCCGTCGCGTTCCCCTTTGACACCTTGCCCGGGAACGACGGAAGCCGTGATATTCTTCTCGTCGGTGCTGACGCGGGGACGAAGAAAACCAGAGATCGCCTGCCCGAGCGGATGCTCGGACACCTGCTCCGCGTAAAAGACGGAGTCGATGACAGTTTGTTCATTTTCGGGATGAAAGACGTCAAACAGAGTGACGGCGGGAACGCCTTTGGTCAGGGTGCCGGTTTTGTCAAACAAAACGGTGTCGACCTGTGAGGTCTTCTCCAACGATTCACCGCCTTTAAACAGAACGCCTTGGCGTGCCGCGTTGCCGATTCCGACGACGGTGCTCACCGGTGCGCCGATGACCAATGCGCCCGGGCATGCGATGACGAGAAAAGTAATCGCCATGTGCAAGTTCTTTGTAATGAAATATACCACAACGGAGAGCACGACAATCAGTGGCGTGTACCATTTGGCAAATCGGTTCAAAAACTTTTCAGCCGTGGTCTTCGTTTCTTGTGCTTCTTCAACTAATTCAATCATCTGGGCGAAAGAAGTGTCGTCGCCGACTTTTTTGGCTTCAACGACGAGGGTGCCGAGCTCAAGGATCGTGCCCGCAAATACCTCGTCTTGCACTTCTTTATAAACCGGGAGTGATTCACCGGTCATGCTTGCCTGGTTCAGGTTTCCCGTACCTTCGATGATCACCCCGTCAACCGCGACCTTTTCGCCGGTCTTCATCAGGATGTGGTCACCGATTTCGATCTCGTCAACCGGCACGAGGACCGGCTCTCCGTCTCTGAGGACGGTCGCCTCCTGCGGGACCAAATCCAGCAGTCCTTTGATCGAGTTACGCGTTTTTTCGAGTGTCTTAGCTTCTAAGAAATCTCCGAAGAGGAAGAAAAAGCTGACTAAGCTGCTCTCGTTATACTCGGCGAGATACAGCGCTCCGATCACCGCGATGACGACCAGCATTTCGATACTGAACGCTTTTTGCGTGAGTGCCATTAATGCTTTGATGAAAATCGGCAACACGGCGACAAAAGTCGCAGCGATCAGGATTCTGCGGTCGATGGCAAACCCTAGTGCGATGAGTACGGCGGAAATCACCAGGATCGGTGTACGCCATTTTCCTAATTGTTTATTGATTGCGATCAGCATACCATCAGCCCTTTCTTCCTTTACTTATTTTACTTTGAGAACTTCAAAACCTAATGACTCGATCGCCAGTACAATGTCTTCCTGAGAGAGCTGCGTTTCATCGTAGTCGGCTTTCACTTTGCTCGAGGTAAAGAGCACTTTGGCATTTTCGATGCCTTTGGTCTGGTCCAATTTGTTCTGGATTTTCGTGACGCAAGTCGGGCAAGTGAGTTGGTCTAATTCCAAGTTGATTTTTTTCATGATGATCTCTCCTTCGTTCATTTGATTGAGTATAGAATACCCCTTTTTTGGTAGGTTTACCTTGATGCACGTCAAGCATCGTTCGGTTTTTTGACGCGAATGAATCGACAGATCCCCGATAGGTTTCAACTTTACAAAACGCGAATGCCTAGGATATACTAATTCCAAATCAATATAATTTATGAGCCTAAATCGACATACACTGCAGGAGTCAAATATGCTATTAGATCTGTTGGCAAATCACGCACAAACGGCGAAGGTCGCCTATATTTATGACGACGGGAAACAACGATTGGAGTACACGTATCGGCAGTTGGCCGAGGAATCCGATCGCATTGCCTCGTTTCTACTGGCACAAGGAGAGGCGCGTATCCCCGTCATCGTATATGGTCACAAACATCCGCGGATGTTGGCGGCGTTTTTGGGTTGCGTGAAAGCCGGCCGAGCCTACTGTCCTCTCGATATTTCGATGCCCGAAGATCGCATCCAAAAGATAATCGACATCGTCAATCCGGATGTCATTTTCGCAATTGAGCCCTTGTCGATGGATGACCCACGGATCCTGTCCGATGCGCAGATGACAGAGATATTGTCGTCTCAAGCCGTAACAAATTCTTCGGACGATCGAGTGAAAGGTTCGGACCTGTACTACATTATTTATACCTCGGGCAGCACCGGCGAGCCCAAAGGTGTCATGATCACTTACGACAATTTGAATCGGTATTACGAGTGGATTGTTACGATCGCTCAAGTCCAAGACGATACGGTCATCATCAATCAAGCGCCGTTTTCATTTGATCTTTCGGTGATGGACCTTTACATCGGACTCGGGAGCGGTTCTACAATTTATGCGCTGGACAAGCAGATCCAATCCGACTATGCCTCGCTCTTTCAAAAACTGCAGGAATCCGATGCACAGATCATCGTTTCCACGCCGTCTTTTGCAGATCTTTGCCTCGCCGACCGCTCATTCTCACAAGCGTTGATGCCTAAATTGCGCACGTTCTTGTTTTGTGGTGAAGTGTTGGCCCATAAGACCGCTAAGAGACTACGCGAGCGCTTCCCTGAAGCCCGTGTGATCAATACCTATGGACCAACCGAGTCCACGGTCTGCGTGACGGAGATTGAGATCACCGACGAGATCCTAAACACCTATGACCCGCTGCCGATCGGAACGCCGAAACCCGGCACGCATTTTCTGTTTCGCGAAGGCGATACACTGAACGAAGAGTCCGGTGAGATCGTCATTTTGGGAGATACCGTAAGCCCCGGGTATTTTCGCCTCCCCGAACAGACAAAAGCTGCCTTTCAAACCATCGAGTATCAAGGGAATCAATACCAAGGGTATTATACGGGCGACTTGGGCGAAAAGAGAGGTTCACATTACTTTTGCTCTGGTCGAAATGACTCCCAGATCAAAATGCACGGCTACCGGATCGAACTGGGCGACATCGAGAGCAATCTCCAAAAGATCGAATCAGTGCGACAAGCCTGTGTGCTTCCTCATTATGTGAAGGGGAAAGTTCAGCGATTGACAGCGTATATCGTGTATAAAGACACGCTCGAAATCGATATGGAGATCACCCGAGAACTCAAACACGAGCTGGCACGATATATTCAACCGTACATGATCCCGCAACGATTTGTCTATTTGGATTCGTTGCCGATGAACCAAAATGGAAAGATCGATCGCAAGGCGTTGATGGAGCAACAGAGATGAGCTATTTTGACGGGTTCGAGTTCTTTGTCGCTTGGCTTTTCATCATCGGCATTGCCATCGTTTTGCGACTGCTCGAGAAGAGAATTGCCGTGTGGATATTGATCAGCTCACTTTTTTTTGTGGTCACCATATTTTTTCAACATCCGCAGCAGTTGGCAACACTCACAGGTTTTTTTGTACTCCAGTGGCTGAATGTGATGGGGTATCTCAAAGCGCGTAAAAAATATAAGAGAGAAAAAAAGTACTATTATGTGGCGATGGCCATCGCCATCGCGCCCGTGCTCTACAATAAAATGGCGACGCCCCTCGCCATTCATTCGCTGGGCTTTATCGGGCTGTCCTATATCAGTTTCCGCGTGATCCAATTGATCATCGAGATTTACGACGGGCTGATCAAAGAGGTGCGCCTCCTTGATTTTGTGAACTTCATGCTCTTTTTTCCGACGATGAGTTCCGGGCCTATCGATCGATTTCGGAGGTTCGCTACCGATCACCGCGCCGTACTGCCGAGAGTGGAGTATGCAGAACTCTTGGGAACCGGTATTTTACGCGTCGTGATGGGAGTTTTGTATAAGTTCGTCATCGCCGCGTTTTTATTCGGCTATGTACAAAGAGCCGGAAGTTCGTTTACGATGTTACGTATCGGTGCGTATTTTTATCTGTACGGCTTTTATCTGTTTTTTGACTTCGCCGGGTATAGCCTAATGGCGGTGGGAACAGCGAATCTCATGGGGATCCAAACACCAATGAACTTTGACAGGCCGTTTCTCAGCATCAATATCAAAGACTTCTGGAACCGCTGGCATATCACCCTATCGCATTGGTTTCGCGACTACGTGTTTTCACGCATTGCAAAGAATTTGCTCAAGAAAAAGTGGTTTTCGGGCACGCTCCCCGTCGCAATTGTCGCGTACATCGTCAATATGTCGATCATGGGGGCATGGCATGGATTTACCTACTCGTATTTATTATACGGCCTGTATCATGGGGCGCTTCTCGCCGGCAACGAATGGTATGAGCAAAAGAGCGCCTTGTATCAAAGGCTGAAAGACAAAAAGGGATATCGACTGCTATCATGGGCGGTCACATTTCACCTCGTCATGTTCGGGTTCTTCATTTTTTCCGGACATTTTGCCTCGATTATGAGATATTGGATATTCGGGTATTAGAAAGTCATTACCCTATGCTATGAAAGGAGAAGATTATGGAAGAGAAAATTATTGAAATTCTGGTCAATGTCACAGGAGAAGATAGCTTGCGAACAGATCGCGATGTCAACTTATTTGAGACCGGACTCTTGGATTCACTAGGCGTCGTCGACGTAATCGTAGAGCTCGAAGAAGAGTTCGACATTGTGATTTCCCCGACCGAAGTGGAGCGCGAGGACTTCGACACACCGAACAAGATTTGTGCGGTTGTGAAGGAAAAAGTCGACGAATGACCAAGGTGAAAGGGTTTTTCATCGCCCTTTTTCTTGTGGTGCTCACATTCTTCGTCGCAGGGACACTCGCTGACCATAGGATCGCAGAGATTCCGACCCGCTTTATGCGAAACTTGGGTTCAGATGAAAAATTTGCCATCCCGTCGAACATGACGCGGGTCATCGACGAGGGGACGATGGTGCTGATGGGCTCTTCTGAATTCGCATCTGACACCGGTGCGGCGAGTTATCCTTTTAACTTGTTTCAGGTGAAGACCTTCAATTTGCTTAAAGTCGGGCAGGGAGGCTATCAGTCACTTGTGCATGCGGGAATCCTTGGGGCCATCGGAGAATCGGTTTCGAGTCGAAAGGTAGCGCTCATCTTGTCCCCGCAATGGTTCAGTCAAAAGGGGATCGACCCGGCCATCTTACCGGCGAAGTTATCGATGAGCACGATCGACGCATTTTTTGGCAACGAAAAACTGTCGCAAAGAACAAAGGAGCAATTCTATTCGCGAGTTGTCGAAGTGACGGAAGGGGTGTCAGCCTATCGAGACAATGTGACCTCGGTTTATGGAAGCGCTCAGCGGGGGGGCACGGTGGATCGTGCAAAGACGAAGATTTTGTTAGCTAAAGAGAGTTGGAAAAACAAGCTTCGGATGCTTTACACCACGCGAGCGGTAGATTTCACGAGATGGGCAAGGGAAGAAACACCTGAATCGGTGCCTCCTATCAACTTCGTGCAAATGCGCAAGGAAGCAGAGGAAAATTCAGCTTCGAAGGTAACCAACAATGACTTCTATGTCGATGACCATTATTTTGAAACCTATGTCGAAGGTGAGTATGACATTGTCAAGGAGTCAAGTGTCGGCGCATTGGACCCCGGATCGCCCGAGTACGACGACCTGCAGCTGTTCTTGGATATCGCGCGAGAGCAAGGGCTTGAAGTGCTTCTCATCAACTTGCCGCTTCACGGGAAGTGGATGGATGAGATCGGCTTTTCGAAAGAGAAACGCGAAAACTATCAGCAGCGTATTGCAGAGATAGCGAAGAATCATGATGTTTCGTTGTTGGATCTAAGTGATCAGGCGTATGAGCCTTATTTCTTGAAAGATCTCGTGCACATCGGAGAGAAAGGGTGGGTGTCTGTCGATGAAGGACTCCTCGAATTCAAAGAAAAATAATGGGCGTGAGACCGTTCGGTATACGATCTTGTTCTACCTGTTGCTCATGGCCATCCTGCTATACTTTCTATTCTCGCAGGATGCCGGCGCACCGGCGTTTATTTACAATAATTTTTAAGGACTTGTAAGAAGTCCTTTTTTAATGTATATTAAACATTGTCAACGAAATGTTTACCGTGTATATAATTAAAAGCCTATTGTATTAGTACACATTCTATGTTACGATAAGATAAATAACGGATATGTTCGAAAGGGGTGGAACAATGAAGTTATCAGACAATGAGAGAAAAGTGATGGAGATTATCTGGGATGATGCATTGACCGACGAAAACCACGAAATCACAGCGAAAGATGCATCCGAAATACTGATGAAGAAACACGGGTGGAACAAAACATCCAATTACGTCTATTTTAGCCGCCTGCTGCAGAAAGGTGCGATCTCCAGAAGATACCCCAACTACACGATCAAAGCGATCATACAGAGAGACGAGGTTGCATTTCAAGCCATACGATTGATCATCGAACAGTCCTTTGGCAATTCCGTACTACACTTTTTTGAAGTTTTCATCGAGAATACAGCGCTTACGAAAGCGGATGTGACGGAAATGAAAAGACTCCTTACCGAGCGGAAACCCGAATTGTAAATTGAATAACTATATAAAACAGCGCCAAATATTGTTGGCGCTGTTTTATATTTGAACCGGGTATTTATTCGAGCTCTACACTGCCCATATTGAGATCGTAGTAGCGCCCTTTTTGTGCGATGAGGTCATCGTGGTCGCCTCGTTCGACGATCTTTCCGTCTTCAAGTACGAGGATCGCATTGCTACGTCGAACGGTAGAGAGTCGGTGGGCGATGACAAAAGTAGTGCGCCCTTTCATGAGCTCATCCATGCCTCTTTCGATCAACTGCTCCGTTCTCGTGTCGACGGAAGAGGTCGCTTCGTCCAAAATCAAAATCACCGGGTCGGCGATGGCGGCCCGCGCGATGGAGATCAGCTGGCGTTCGCCCTGCGACAGGCTGCCGCCATCTGCAGTGAGATAGGTGTCGTAGCCGTCCTTTAATTGCGAGATAAAGTCGTGCGCATTCGCCAATTTTGCCGCTTTGATGACATCTTCGTCACTTGCATCGAGTCGCCCGTAGCGGATATTATAGGCGATGGTGCCTTCAAAGAGGTGCACATCTTGCAATACCACACTCATAATGCTGCGCAAGTCGGTTCGGCTGATGCGGGAGATCTCAATGCCGTCGACGGTAATCTTTCCGTCGTTGATGTCGTAGAAGCGATTGATCAAGTTGGTGATGGTCGTCTTGCCGGCGCCGGTGGAGCCGACAAAGGCGATCTTTTGCCCGGCTTTCGCGAACAGCGAGATGTCTCTTAATACAGGTTTTCCTTCTATATAGCCAAAATCGACATCATAGAAGCGGATGTCGCCGGCGACGGGTACGCGCGTTTTCGTACCGTCCTCCTGAGGGACGACCCAACAGAGTCCGTTTCGACCGGTGCAGTCGTCTTCAAGGTAAACCGGGTCCTCCATTTGCTCTTCTTCCGAATCGAGAATGGAAAAGATCCGCTCGGCGCCTGCAATCGACGCAAAGATCGAGTTCAGCTGATTGGATACTTGAGTGATCGGGCGGGAGATCGTCCTCGTGTACTGTAGGAAGGACGCGATATTCCCGATGGTCATCACATTGCGGATCGCGAGGATGCCCCCTCCGATGGCGACGAGTGCGTACAGTACGAAAGAGAGGTTTCCCATAACGGGCATCAGCATGACGCCATAGGTGGAGGCTCTTGTGCTCGATTTCCTCAATCCATCTGTTTTTTCCAGGAATTCTTCCGTGGCGCGTTCTTCGTAGTTGAAGACTTTCACGACGCGCTGTGCTGTCATCATCTCTTCGACATACGAGTTCATGTCGGCGATGGAAGCCTGACGCTCTCTGAAATTCTTTCCGCTCTTTTTCGCGATGAACTGTACGACTAGCATCATGACGACGAGCATTCCAACCACTACCAAGGTCAAAATGGGGCTCAGTACGATCATCATGATGAAGGTCCCCACAAGGGTAACGATAGAGATCAGGATCTGTGCGACACTTTGTTCTAACGACTGATTGAGAAGATCCATATCGTTCGTAAAGGACGACATGATTTCGCCGTGACCGCGTGTGTCGAAATAGCGGATCGGGAGTCGTTGAAGTTTGGAGAACAACTCACCCCGTATGCGGTGTACGATGCGTTGAGCGACTCTCGCCATAAATAAACTGCCAAAGTATTGGCTCAGAGAGATCCCGATCACTAATACGATCATTATGGCCAAGTACCGGGCGAGGATCGATACACTGCGGTCGATCAGGAGCGAGTCGATGATCGGGCTTAGGAGCCCGTTCGCGGCGACGGAACCGACCGAAGAAAACACGATCAATATCAAGCCGACAATAAATGAAATTCGGTAATACTGAAAGTATCCGAACAGCCGCCGAATGGTTTGCATCGGGTTGTTGGGAGTCATTCCGCCTTTGCCCATACGTTGTCCTTTTCCGTGGTTCATGCGCTTAACCCCCTTTGTTGCGATTCGAAAATCTCATTATAGGTCGGGGAGGACTGCATGAGCTCTTGATGCGTGCCGATCGCTTCTACTTTCCCGTGCTCCATGACGATGATGCGGTCTGCATCCATGACGGAGGCGATCCGCTGGGCGATGATGATCGTCGTGATGTGGCCGAGATCTTCTCGGAACGTGCGTCGAATCTTGGCGTCCGTCGTCATGTCGACGGCGCTCGTCGAGTCGTCCAAGATCAAGATCTTCGGGTGTTTGACGAGAGCGCGGGCGATCGTGAGGCGTTGGCGCTGCCCTCCGGAGAAGTTCTTGCCGCCCTGCTCCACGTGATAGCCTAATGGGTCATCGTACTGCGAGACGAACTCCCAGGCCTGCGCTTTTTTCAGCGCGTCGATGATCTGATCGTCCGTCGCGTTTTCGTCTCCCCATTGCATATTGCTGCGTATGGTTCCCGTAACGAGCGTGTTCTTTTGGAGTACGAAGGCGACTTCGTCCCGAAGGAGTTCCAAGTCGTAGTCTTTTACATCGACTCCTCCGACTTTCACAGAACCTTGGGTCACGTCGTAGAGTCTCGGGATCATTTGCACGAGCGTCGACTTGGACGAACCGGTCGAACCGACAATGCCGATGACCTCGCCTGAACGAATCGTGAGGTCGATGTCCTTTAAGATATTCTCACCGCTGGCGGGGTAGCGGAAACAGACATCATCAAATTCGATGGAGCCGTCCGGCACTTCCGATACCGGTTGCGCCGGATTTGTGATTTCCGATTTTGTCTCCAACACTTCGATGACACGGCGTGCCGACGCGGCTCCGCGTGTGATCATCATAAAGTAGAAGGAAAGCATCATGAGAGAGATCATGATCTGCGTGATGTACGTAACAAAAGCGATCAGCTCACCTGAACCCATCGTCCCTTGCATGACCTGCATTCCGCCAAACCAGAGAACGGCGACAATGCACGCGTAGATGACCAGGTTGAGGATCGGCATCAGCATGATGATGAGAGAAATGGCCTTCAGGCCAGTTGCGAGCAAGTCGTCATTCCGCTCGAGGAAACGGCCCTCTTCGTGAGACTTTCGGTTAAATGACTTGATGATGCGAATACCCACGAGGTCTTCCTGTACAATGCCGTTGATCCGGTCCACTTTGGTCTGGACGATTTCAAACAGCGGCATCGCTTTTTTCATGAGGATCCCGATGGCGATCACCACAACCGGGATCGCGACGAAAAACACGATCGAAAGCCGTGCGTTGACCGAGACGGACATGATGAGCGCAAAGACCATCATAAACGGAGCGCGGACCGCCATGCGCAGGGTCATCATCGCGACTTGACCGAGCATGTCGATGTCGGTTGTGAGTCGTGTGATCAGAGAGGGCACGCTCATTTGGTCGATATTGGCGAACGAGAAGCCTTGTACCGCGCGGAATGCGTCAGCGCGCAATTCAGCCGCAAAGCCATAGCCTGCCTTTGCTCCGTAGAACGAGCTGATGACCCCCATCGTCATGCCGAACATGGCGATCAGAATCATATAGATTCCCATGCGGACGACATAGCTGATATCGCCGTTGGCGATCCCGACGTCGACGATAAAGGACATCAGATACGGAACGAAGATATCCGCCAATACTTCCAAAACCATCATGACGGGGCAGAGAATGGCGTAGAATTTGTACTTCTTCATATAAGGTAAGAGTTTACCGATCAAGCATTGTCACATCCTTTCTTATCATGTTTTCCCTCATGCGCGAGGGAGATCGATTTGGTTGCCATTTTTTCTAATAACAGGGAGACTTCCTGCAACTCGTCTTCCGGGAGATCCGTTGTCAGCAGGCGAACCCAGTTACGGAGGATCTGCTTGATCTTCGGTTGCAGGCTTTTCCCTTTCTCGGTGAGTGACACTCGCTGGCAGCGATTGTCCTCTTCATCTTTATAGCGAACGAGCAAGTCCTTCTTTTCCATAACGCGGAGCGTCCGCGTCGTAAGGGCTTCGTCCATGCTGAGGTGTTCGGATATCTCCGACTGTTTCACCGGCTCGAACTTTCCGATGTGCATGAGATAAAACGCTTCCGTTGCATTTAAGTCCAGCGCTTTGCATTCGCGATTCATATAGATTTGAGATTTTCTGTGGATGATGGAAATCCATCGTCCGATATGGTATTGGCACAGGGGCACGTAAGCTCTCCTTTCATTTATTGACAAAGTATAGAGTACCAAATATTACTTGACAAGTCAATGAATTTAATGTGAGGAATAACTTTCGTTGATATAAAGAAAAACGATATCACTATTTTGATAACAGATATATGAATAATCAAATTGCGAACAATATTTAAGACAAATAGAATTATAATACAGTAATAAATATATAATCATGTAAAAATAATAAATAAAACATAGTTCAATTATGAGTTAATAATGGTTAGTCTTGGGAGCAAGAGGAATTAAATGCGATTAATACGGGGTTAATCGCGCTAAAACGATTCTCAATGCCCAGCAAGTGGGTTCAATAATATGCAATATTCAATTGAGTTAACTTGCAACATATGTTATATTAACAAGGAGACAAAAATTTGTAGAAATTATGTAGTTACGCCATATCCAGAAATGACGCAACTACATAAAACGAATTCCTACAGAAAGGAAAATGAAAGTATGGAAAGAATGAAGAACACGCTTTTGAAACGGCGACTCGCACTCCTATTAGCACTGATCATGATCTTGACGATGATCCCGTTTCAAGCGGCTCGCGCTGCGGAGGGGGACTACCTAAACCCCGATCCGATAACAAATCAGTATCCGCAGGCCGATCTCACCAAACATATCGTGGGTATCGGAGACAATCCTGACGAGTACATTATCGAGCTCAAAGTGGAGGGGAAGCAGTCTACAGAGCCTGTCCCGACAGATATCGTGCTGGTCTTTGACCGATCGGGCAGTATGGATAACAATAATCGATTAGCGAATGCAAAGACTGCAGCTACGAGCTTTGTCAATACAGTTCTTGAGGATACGACAAAGCCAATTCGAGTCGGACTGGTTACTTTTGGACAGACAGCTACTCGAAATGTTGAGCTTACGAATTCCAAAACAAATCTTACCAGTGCGATTAACGGACTCAACGCCGATGGAGGCACGTATACTCAGGACGGTTTAATCAAGGCGAGAGAAATGCTTGTCGGGAGTACGGCGACGAATAAAGTGGTTATCGTCGTTACGGACGGTATCCCCACATATAGTTTGACGGGACTATCGGGATCAGGCAACGACTCTACGACTCAGTTAAAAACCTACAATGGGGTAAGCTACAATTTTAAAGTCGATGTTAACTCTTCAGGTCGACGCGGAAACGGTTCATCTTATTATTTGGATCCTGCATCAAATCAGTCTTCTATTGACACGTATACAATCGGAGGCGGCTATACCGTAAACAATAATGGTGTCACGACGATTTCTGAAGCCTATCGTATGCAAAGGGATATTCCTGGTCTTACGATGTATAGTATCGGTATTGACCCACGTGAAGAGTACAATGCAACATTGAATCAAGCGTTGAGTATTTTGAAGAATATTGCCAGTCAGGAGAGCAATTACTATACTGCGAATACATTCGGCTCGGACTTAGGGCCTATTTTGGCAGCGATTGCTGAACAAACCTTGGCGACCGTACAAGGTGGTATTGTTGTGGATCCGATGGGTTCCATGATCAATATCGTACGAAATGGGAACACTTTTCTCCCGGCTTCCAGCGACACACTGACAGATGGTGACTACTATCTCACATCGACACCGGGGACATTGGTTGACGGTATCAGTGTCGGATTTGCCAATAATACCATCAGTATGAGTCCGCTGAATCTAGGAGCCGGCGAGTCCGTTACTTTGCGCTATAAAGTTAAGCTGAACACTTCAGCTCCCGGATTTGTAACGGGAACCTATTATCCGACCAACGGAACGACCACGCTACAACCCAATGGTAGTGACCCGAATACAAAGCTTCAATTCCCGATTCCCGAGGTAAAAGGGACGGCGACGCCACCGAGCGCAGCCAAATACCATTACAATAACGGGCGGCTCACC
>CAZEBB010000001.1:40929-139906 GCA_964510345.1 uncultured Peptoniphilaceae bacterium | reverse complement strand
CACAATTCATATCGCCGGAACGACTCTTCCCAAATAATGATTTAATTGGTATAATACGCATATAGAAATTGCCAAGCGATGAAGAGAAGAGTAGCCGGAAGCCACTTCGCCAGGAATTGCCGTCATGACTGGAAACGGCATCGAAGACCAAGGTGAACACCAACTCCGAGCAAATGCATGAAATGAGTACCAATTAGGGTGGAACCACGGAGTCTTTCGTCCCTGCAGATGCAGGGGGGAAAGGCTTTTTTATTTAGAAGGAGAGACGATGGAAACTGTAATGATTACATTGCCGGACGGCAGTGAAAGAGAAATTGAAAAGGGACAGAGTTTACTCGATGTCGCAAAGGGAATATCCGAAGGACTGGCGCGTTCGGTTGCCGGAGCGGTCGTTGACGGGAAAATACAAGGACTGCAGGAGCCGGTGACGGAAAATGCTGAAATTCGCTTTGTCAAGCCGGATGAGCCGGAAGGAAAGCAGATCTTTTGGCATACGTCGGCCCACATCATGGCGTTAGCGGTACAACGATTATTTCCGGGCGTAAAATTCGCCATCGGCCCCTCGATCGAAAACGGATTTTACTACGATTTCGATACCGAACACCGCTTTACACCGGAGGATTTGGCTGCGATTGAAGCGGAGATGAAAAAGATCGTCAAAGAAAAGCTTCCGCTGGAACGTTCGGTATTGTCGCGTGAAGATGCCCTCACCTATTTTGGCGATATGGGGGAAGAATACAAGCTCGATCTGATTGAGCACTTCCCGGATGAAGCCGTAATCTCATTGTATTCAATGGGGGACTTTACGGATTTATGCGCCGGCCCTCACTTGACGGATACATCGAAAGTCAAAGCGATTCACTTGAGTTCAATTGCCGGGGCCTATTGGCGCGGTGACGAAAAGAATAAAATGCTGCAACGCATCTACGGCATTACGTTTGAAAAGAAAAAAGATCTCGACGAATACCTCGCGATGCTGGAAGAGGCGAAGAAGAGAGACCACAGAAAGATCGGGCAGGAACTCCATCTGTTCAGCATTCAGGAAGAAGGCCCGGGCTTTGCATTCTTCCACCCGAACGGTATGGTGATCCGCAACGAGATCGAAGACTTCTGGCGCGAAGTGCACAAAAAGCACGGATACGGTGAGATTCGCACGCCGATCATCCTCAATGAAGCGCTCTGGCATCAATCCGGTCACTGGGACCACTATAAAGAGAATATGTACTTCACGAAGATCGACGAGATGGACTTTGCCGTCAAGCCGATGAACTGCCCCGGCGCCATCCTCGTCTACAAGGATGAGATGCATAGCTATCGCGACCTCCCGATTCGCAACTGCGAGTTAGGTCTGGTGCATCGTCATGAGCTTTCGGGAACGCTGCACGGGCTGTTCCGCGTCCGCAGCTTCACGCAGGACGACGCGCATATCTTCTGCTTACCGTCTCAGATCAAAGATGAGTTGATCGGTGTCATCAAACTTGCCGATGAGATTTACAGTGCTTTCGGTTTCGACTATAAAGTTGAACTGTCGACGAAACCGGAGAATTCAATGGGCACACAGGAGCAATGGGATGAAGCGATCGCCGGCCTAAAGGATGCGCTTGCAGAGCTCGGCATCGAATATAAGATCAATGAAGGCGACGGTGCATTCTACGGTCCGAAGATCGACTTCCAATTGGTCGATGCCATCGGTCGCCCCTGGCAGTGCGGAACGATCCAGTTGGACTTCCAAATGCCGGAGCGCTTTGAGCTGGAATACGTCGCACAGGACAATACCAAAAAGAGACCGGTCATGATCCACCGCGCGATTTTGGGCAGCCTTGAGCGATTCATGGGGATCCTGATTGAAAACTATGAAGGAAAGTTCCCGGCGTGGATCGCGCCGACGCAGGCGATTGTCCTGCCGATCTCGGACAAATACAACGACTATGCGGATTCCGTGGTCAAGAGACTTCGTGCACAAGGGCTTCGCGTCGAAAGCGACCAACGCTCAGAGAAAATCGGCTACAAGATTCGCGCCGCACAAATGCGCCGCATTGAATATATGCTGGTCGTCGGGGAGAAGGAGTTTGAAGAAGATCTCGTGGCGATTCGCGACCGCGCCAAAGGCGACGTCGGGCAGATGAAAGTCGAAGACTTCGGAGCCATGCTTGCAAAAGAAGTCAAGAGCAGAAAAATTCACAACGATTTCTAAAAACATTTGACAACGGAGCTTTCATTGCGTATACTTATGAAAGTCAAGCAGAAGTGTCCGCTTCTCACCTACCGACGGCCGTTTGTAGGTCATTCCAATTCGTCAATTAATTACGTCATGGATAGCGGGTATTTTTGCCCGCTATTTATTATTTTGGAGGTGCTAAACATAAAGGAGTTACAAATCAATGAAGAGATCCGTGAAAGAGAAGTCCGACTGATCGATGTCGACGGCACTCAGCTCGGAGTTGTCCCTTTGCGCAAGGCCATGGATATCGCGATGGAAAGAAAACTTGACCTCGTGAATATCGCACCGACCGCAAAGCCACCCGTATGCAAAGTGCTCGATTACGGAAAGTACAAGTATGAACTCGCAAAGAAAGAAAAAGAAGCAAGAAAGAACCAAAAAACCATAACGGTCAAAGAAATTCGCATGACGCCGAATATCGACACGCATGACCTGGCTGTCAAATCAAAACGTGCAACCGAGTTTTTGCGCGATGGCGATAAAGTCAAAGTTTCGGTGCGCTTTCGTGGCCGTGAACTGGGACATACTGATTTAGGCAGAGTCGTATTGGATCAATTCGTTGAGATGGTATCCGACTATAGCACCGTTGAGAAAAAACCTGTCATGGAAGGCCGAAGCATGGTGATGTTTCTGGCGCCTAAGGTAGTCAAGGAGGACTAATATGTCAAAAATGAAAACCCACCGCGCATCCGCGAAGCGCTTTACGCGTACCGGAACCGGTAAAATTAAGAGATTTAAAGCCTATAAAAGTCACATCACGGGGAAAAAATCCCCGAAGAGAATTAGAAATCTGCGTAAGTCTTCATTGGTGAGCCCCGGCGATCAAAGAAGAATCGATCGCATGATCCCGTAAGGAGGAAGAAGAATGGCTAGAGTTAAGCGTGGAGTCAACACGAACCGCAAGCATAAGAAAGTATTAAAACAAGCAAAGGGATACTACGGAGCGAGATCCAAGCTGTTTAAGACCGCCAATCAGGCTGTCATGAAGGCGCTATCGAACGCATACATCGGTAGAAAGCAGAGAAAGAGAAATTTCCGTAAACTTTGGATCACACGTATCAACGCAGCAGTTCGTCAATACGGAATGAGCTACAGCAAATTTATGGATGGACTCAAGAAAAAGAATATCGACATCAACCGCAAGATGCTATCGGAAATGGCAATTCATGATCCGGAAGGCTTTGCAAAACTGGTTGAGCTCGTAAAAGAATCCTAAGTCCCGGTATCGGGGCTTTTTCCTTGGGAGAAATGATATGCCTACGAAACCAAAAAAGGCGATCCATCAGAATGCGCCTCTGGTCCTGACCCTTGGATTTCTAGTGACGATCCTCATCGGTACCGTTTTGCTGATGCAGCCGATCGCCTCGCTGTCGGGCGAGTTTACACCGTTTATCGATGCACTGTTTACAGCG
Source organism: uncultured Peptoniphilaceae bacterium (assembly GCA_964510345.1). Classification (GTDB taxonomy): domain Bacteria; phylum Bacillota; class Clostridia; order Tissierellales; family Peptoniphilaceae; genus JAAYQA01. Next base: position 136,273 of record CAZEBB010000001.1, on the reverse strand, counting down.
ACATCGGCGACCTGTGTAACCGGCTTGGTCGTCTATAACACAGCGGCCTATTGGAGCTCTTTTGGGCACGTGGTGATCATTGCGTTGATCCAGATCGGCGGTCTCGGCTTTATGGCGATGACGATCCTCATCGCACTGGTCTTACAGCGGAAGATTACTTTGAGCGATCGATTGATCATCAAAGAGCAGTTTGGAAAAGAGTCACTCACCGGAATGGTGCGTTGGATGCAGTACATCGTCCTTGTCACACTGGCGATCGAGGGAGTGGGAGCACTGCTCTTGTCGACTCAACTTATCCCGCTTTACGGCGTCGGAAAGGGGATTTGGTATTCTGTATTCCACGCAATTTCCGCATTTTGCAACGCGGGATTTGACATTTTTGGCGACAGCCTCGTTCCGTTTCAGCTGAATCCCGTGATCACGCTGACGATTGCGTTTTTGATCATCCTCGGAGGTTTAGGTTTCGGCGTATATCTGGACGTGTTTTCTCGCAAGAAGAATCGCGTCATGACGCTGCATACCAAACTGGTATTGATGATCACCGCCGGATTGCTGATCAGCGGAACCGTCTTCTTCTTTTTGCTGGAGGACAGAAATCCGGAGACAATGCTGGGTATGCCGGTGTGGTCCAAGTGGATGGCGGCCTTCTTCCAGTCGGTCACGACACGTACCGCCGGGTATTACAGTATACCGCAAGGCGGTATCTATGAAGTTTCCGCGATGCTGACGATTTTTCTGATGTTCATCGGAGGCTCGCCCGCGAGCACCGCCGGCGGGATTAAGACGACGACCTTCGGCGTTTTACTGCTATCGACGCGCGCGCAGTTGCGGGGAGAAGAAAATATCGAAGTGTTCAGGCGCAGCATTTCATCGGATGTCGTGATGCGCGCCTTGGCGATTATCATGATCGCGCTCGGTTGGGTCGTCTTTGTCAGCACATTTCTGGCGTTTCACGAAAATGCCCCGTATGTAACGGCGCTGTATGAAACCGTCTCGGCATTTGCCACGGTCGGCCTGACGATCGACTTTACGCCGGATCTATCGACCGTCAGCAAAGCGCTGTTGTCGCTGACGATGTATATGGGAAGAGTGGGTCCGGTCACGCTCGCTTATGCGCTCATCAAGCGAAGAAAACCGAAAGATTCAGTCAATGCGTATGGAAATGTAATGGTGGGGTAATCGTATGAATAAACAACAAATCGTCGTGATCGGCGCTGGCCGCTTCGGCTCCAGCTTCGCAGTGACGGCCGAAGAGATCGGCCATGAGGTGCTGATCATCGACAAAGCGAAGGACAAGATCGACAGCATCGCGGACTATGTCACCCATGCGGTATCTGCCGATGTGACGACAGATGGCGTTCTCCAGGAACTGGGGATCTCTAACTTTGATATCGCTGTCATCGCGATCGTGTCGGACTACCAGGCGTCCATTATGTCAGCCTTAGTGTGTAAGGAGATGGGGATTCCAACGATTATCGCGAAGGCTAAAAATGAGATTCACGCTCGCGTCCTCACAAAGATCGGCGCGACGAAGACCGTATTTCCGGAAAGAGACAGCGGCATTCGCTTGGCGCACTCTTTGACGAGCCGCAATATTCTAGAGTTCATCACACTTTCTGACGAATACGATCTCATGGAAATCCTGCCGCTATCGGCATGGATCGGAAAGAAGATCAAGGAGATCGGCATCGCGAGTCACCTCGGGCTCAATGTGATCGCCGTGCGCATCGGGGAGGACTTGAAATTAAATCCCGGTGCCGATTTCAAAATTGAAAAGGATTCGGTTCTCGTAGTACTTGGCCACAAGGACGATATCCGCAAATTCGAAAAGATTAAAGAATAATGCGCATCGAGTCCGATCAAAATCCACGTATCAAACGCCTGAAATCACTGCGTGATCGCAAGGGAAGAAAAAAGGAGCGGGCTTTCGTCATTGAAGGCGAAAAACTTCTTCAGGAGGCGGTACGAGATATCCCGCACCTGATCCGAGAGGTCTACCACTCCGATCGTTCCTTTTTGAATGTGGAATGGGATGGCCCGACATTTTCTGTTTCTAGTACGCTGTTTGCCTCCATAACGACACAGAAGAGTCCACAGGGCGTGTTGGCAGTGGTCGAAATCCCACCGGAGGAACCGATCGCATTTCATGACGCGGTCCTCATCGCCGATCGCATGGCAGATCCGGGAAATGTCGGCACGATGATTCGTACAGCGGAAGCGTTCGGCTTTCAGTTGTGTCTGACCGAGGGTTCTGCCGATCCTTACAATCCGAAAGTGGTCCAGTCCAGTATGGGGTCTTTATTGCGGCATCAGCCGGTGCAAGTCACGTACGAAGACATCGAACGATTACACCAAACCCACCGGCTCATCGCCTGTGCGCTCGAAGACAGCGTGTCGCTGAGCGATATCGCTCCATCAAGACGTGTCGCTTATATTATCGGCAATGAATCTCAGGGGATATCAAAGTCTTTGCTTGAGTTGGCCGATGACCGAGTCTTTATTCCCATGACCGGACACACCGAATCTCTGAATGCAGCCGTCGCAGGTGCAATTGTGATGTATCGGCATTTTGAAATGACACGGTCCTAGGGAAGTAGAGAGTGGATGTGTAGATAATTGAGGAATCTAAGGACTCGAGTAAGTGAGGAGTGCCAGGAATACTCTTTGAGGCCATATCTTGGCCGAGCGGCCGTGAGCGTGCCGAGAAGAGTTTTCCGGGCATGACGAACGGACTCTATATTAGGCGCGAGCGAAAGCTCGCTTTTTTCATAGGAAAATTCGTGAAAACGGGATTTTATGGTATAATTTTTGGCAAACAGGGAGGTATGTATGGAAGCACAATTACAGCAACTTCGATCAACGATGATTGAACGAATCGAAGCCGCGCAAGACGCGAAGACACTGGAATCGATTCGAATTGAATACATGGGAAAAAAGGGCGAACTGACCGGTCTGTTAAAGCAGATGGGAAAACTGAGTGCAGAGGAAAAACCGGTGATCGGAAAACTGGCGAATGAAGTGCGCCAGGATTTTGAGTCGAATCTGGCGAGACGGCATGCGGAGCTGAAAGAAATCGGCAAGGGATTACGTCTGCAAGCGGAAAAAATTGACGTCACCGTCGATAAACCCGGGCACGGTTTCGGGCACCGCCATCCGTTACAAAGCACGATGGAAGAGTTGGAAGAACTCTTTATTTCCATGGGCTTTCGCGTGGAAGAAGGACCGGAAGTTGAGACCGTTGAAAATAACTTCGATAAGTTGAACTCTCCCAAGGATCACCCGTCAAGAGACTACAGCGATACGTTTTATATTAAGCCCAATACGGTACTTAGAACCCATACATCCCCCGTGCAAGTACGCGTGATGATGAATCAGAAGCCGCCGATCCGCATGATCTGTACCGGACGTACCTTCCGCTTCGACGATGTGGATGACACGCACTCTCCAATGTTTCACCAGATTGAGGGGCTGGTCGTCGACAAACACATCAGCATGGCAAATCTGATCGACACCCTGAATGTATTCGTCAAAAGATTGCTGGGAGAGGACATGAAGACCCGCTTCAGACCGCATTATTTCCCATTCACGGAGCCCAGTGCTGAGGTCGATGTATCCTGTACGGTATGCCGAGGGGCGGGATGCCCATCGTGCCATTTTACCGGATGGAGCATGGAGCTTTTAGGTTGTGGTATGGTGCATCCCAATGTTCTCAGCATGTGTGGAATCGATCCGACGGAGTACTCCGGATTTGCGTTCGGTATGGGAATCGATCGAATTACGATGGTCAAACACGGGATTCCTAATATCCGTTTACTTTATGAGAATGACCAGCGTTTCTTGGATCAGTTTTAGGAGGTCTGAATGTTATTACCATTATCATGGCTAAAAGAATATACCGATGTCACCGTATCGCCGGTTGAATTTGCGAATGGCATCACAGACAGCGGTTCGCACGTAGACTCGGTCACCGCGCTTGGAAAGCCGGTATCCGATATCATCGTAGGGCATGTGCTTTCGATTGAACCGCACCCCAATGCAGACCGCCTTAAAGTATTGCAGATTGAAGTTGGCAAAGATCGCCCGCTTCTCATCGTGACAGCGGCGACGAATGTTGAAGTGGGTTACAATGTCCCCGTGGCCGTCTCCGGTGCGGTATTAGCCGATGGAACCGTGATCGGCAACACCGATTTTCGCGGAGTCGAATCGGAGGGCATGCTCTGCTCGTTGGAAGAACTCGGTGTCAATGACAGTGTCATCCCCAAGGCATTTGCAGACGGGATCTTCTTGACAAAAGAAGGTACGCCGGGCGAGCCGTTTGATCAGGTGATCGGATCACAAGATGCGGTGATCGACATCGAAGTGACCCCCAATCGCCCGGACTGTCTTTCCATCATCGGGATGGCAAGAGAGAGTGCAGCGACCTTTCAAACCGAATTGCGCCTTCCATCCGGACGTGAAACACAGGCAACCGGGGACATAGCAGATTACTTGGCCGATATCCAATTAGAGTCTGAGGACTGCTTACGCTATATGGGACGAGTGATTCACGATGTGACGATCGAGCCGTCTCCCCAATGGATGCAAAACCGCCTCATGCAAGCCGGTATGCGACCGATCAATAATATTGTCGATATTACGAACTACGTCATGTTGGAGATGGGATATCCGCTTCACGCTTTTGATATCGATACGGTCAAAGAGAAGACCATTATCGTTCGTCACGCTACGCCCGGTGAAACGCTGTTATTGCTCAATGGGACAGAAAAAGACTTGATTTCTGACGATTTAGTGATTGCGGATGCCAATGAACCGATCGGTTTGGCCGGTGTCATGGGTGGATTTGATTCAGAAATTACGTCAAAGACGAAGAATATTTTAATCGAGTGTGCGGTCTTTGATCGCGAAAACATTCGTCTGACCGCTAAGCGCCATAATATGCGCAGCGAAGCCTCCTCACGCTATGAAAAGGGCATCACTCCGGCGGGGATACCGGCAGTCATGGACCGTGTCTGCCAACTCGCGGAACAGATCGGAGTCGGGCAGGTCGTCTCAGGGGCAATCGACCGCAGTAATTACGAAGAAAAAACGGTGACCGTGACGGCGGATTGCCATCGTATCAATGCTCTCTTAGGAACGGAGTTATCTGCGGATCAGATGAGGGCGTATTTGGAGCGCCTTGGGTTCGGCGTGATCATTGAAAGTGAAAAACTCATTGTGACCGTTCCGAATTATCGAACGGATATAGAAATGGAAGCGGATATTGCAGAAGAGGTGGCTCGCCTGCACGGTTTTGCGAATATCACCGCAGCTCCGATCGTCGGCACGCTGACAGAAGGTGGGAAACTTCCGATTCGACAGGCGGAAGATATTGCGCGACAGCTGTTATTTGGTCTCGGCTTTTCTGAAGCGCTCACGTATTCTTTTATCAGTGAAAAAGTATATGACTCATTGGCGATCCCAAAAGAAGATCCGTTACGAGATTTTGTTCGCTTGCTCAATCCTTTGGGGGAAGACTTCAGCGTGATGCGCACGACTTTGCTCGGGAACATGTTGCAAGTATTAGAAAATAACTCGAAAAACGGCCAAGAGCGTTTGATGATGTTTGAATTGGGCAATACTTTCCATCCGAGTGAGGAGCTGTTGCCGAATGAGTATCGCACACTTTGCTTAGGGATGTACGGAGCGGGGATCGATTTTTATTCGATGAAGAGCGTCGTGAAGGCGGTATTTGAAAAGATGGGCGTGAAAGGTATTTCGTTTACGGAATGCGAAGATAAACCCTATCTGCACGCCGGTCGAGCGGCGACGATGCAAGTTGGCGGGGAAGATTTCGGTTCGTTCGGTGAACTCAGTTTTGATGTCGCTGAGGAGTTTGACACCGCAGCGAGAATCTATATCGGAGAGTTCGACTTTGATCGTTTATTCCCGTTCTTTACCAACGAGACGATCTACACGCCCATTACGCGATTCCCATCCATGAAGCGCGATCTGGCGCTGGTCGTCGATAAGACCGTTCGCGCGGCAGACGTCCAGAACATCCTTTTGAGCGTAAAAGAACCGATCGTTCGATCGATAATCTTATTTGATGTATATGAAGGGACACAAGTACCTGAGGGCAAAAAGAGCATGGCATTCCAAGTAACCTATCAGGACAAGAACCAGACTTTGCGAGAGGAAGACGCGCAACGCGTGCACTCCCGCTTAGTGGAAACGGCACAAAAAGAGTTAGGCGCGACTTTACGCGCGTAAGATAGGAGGAGCGGATGGATCAGAAAGTCGATGTCACCATTGCCGGTTATCATCTCACATTAAAAGCGGATACCAGTGAAGATGAAGCCGTTCGAATTGCACGCTATGTAGACAATCAAATCACGAAAGCGATGGATCACAATCCCCGTCTCACGGCTCAATTAGCGAGCATTCTCGCGAGCGTCAATATCGCAGGTGAGCTTTTCACAACGAAACGCGAGCTCGCGGATTTGCGTGAGATCTCGAGAGAGCCGATGGAGAACTTTGACATGCTCTCGACGGATCGTGACCAACAGATTGCGCACAATCAAGCGCTTGAACGAGAGATTAGCCGGCTGAAAGACGATCTGGTCAACTCGCTGAATACCATCGGAGATATCAATAAGAGAATGACCGGAGCCGCACAGGAAAGCGAAGACGCGAAGGATGCGTTAAAGGAAAAACAGCAGGAGATGGTGCGCATCGAACAATCACTCACGCAACTGCAGCAGACGATGATCGATCTGACAAAAGAAAATGCAGAACTTAAAAAATCCATCGTTTACAACAAAGGATCCGAGAATGCGTGATCCTGAGATTCTTGCCCCCGTCGGCAACCGAGCCATGCTGGATGCTGCATTGGCTGCGGGGGCCGACGCGGTTTATTTAGGGGGTAGAATCGGAAATGCGCGCGCATTTGCCAACAATTTCAGTGACGAAGAATTACGTGAAGCCGTACAGAGAGCCCATTTGAACGGGACAAAAGTGTATGTGACGCTGAATACCTTGGTGAAGAATGACGAAATGGATGAGCATTTGCGTTTTGTGGAGTTTGCCTATCATAGTGATGTCGATGCCCTGATCCTTCAAGATTTGGGTCTCGCAAGGGCGATACATCAGCAGTTTCCAGGATTTCCGATTCATGCGAGCACGCAGTTAAATACCAATTCGTTGGCAGGCGTTCGTGCAATGGAATCGATGGGATTTGAGCGGGTTATCCTCGGGCGAGAAGTGCCTCTGGATGAAGTACGCAGGATTCGTGCTCATTCGAGTATCGAGATCGAACTCTTTGTCCACGGTTCCCTATGCGTCAGCGTGTCAGGTCAATGCCTGTTCAGCAGCTTCATCGGCGGACGCTCCGGCAACCGAGGGCGTTGTGCGCAATCCTGCCGAAAGAACTATCAGAGAAAAGGCAACCGCAATACTCCGGATACGCTATTGTCGATGAGAGATTTGAACACGCTGGATGCGATGGATCTTTGGAAAGAGTTGGGCATCGCGTCGCTGAAAATTGAAGGCCGCATGAAAAAGCCCGCCTATGTGTATGCCGTGACGAAGATGCTGCAAGCGGCGCGCGCGGGTCAGGAGATCTCTTCCGCATGGGTCGATGTATCGAGTCGAGCGTTTACCAAAGGGTTCACCCTTTCAGACTTTGGGCGTTCCGTTTCTCAGTTGCAGGACACGCCGAAGGGATCTGCCATCGGCGTCGTGACGAAGAAAAAACAAGGTGTCGGTATCGAACTCTCCCAACCGATCCATCGAAACGATACATTGCATGTATGGACGACGAAAAGAAAATTACTTCCGATTACGGTGACGGAAAGTATGAAATCCGGCGATTGGTTGCCACTTCGGTCGATTCCTGACGCAGCGATCGGCGAAACCGTGTATCGGGTCTATGCGGAATCTGTTGAAAGTGAACTGCAGGATGCGCTTGGATCACCCAAGCTCCACCCGCTTCACATGACGCTCATCGGACGCAAGGGAGCTCCGCTGTCATTAACTGTCAGAAGTGGTACCGATACGGTGCATATGGAAGGTGAGTTCATCGTTCAGGAAGCGCAGAAGCAATCCGTATCGGGTGCGCAAATCTGTGATAAATTGGAGAAAACCGGCAACACCGCTTTCTCTAAACCACAGATAGAGCTGGCTTGGGACGATGGATTGTTTGTGCCGATGGGTGAAGTCACACGTCTGCGCCGCGAGGCATTGGTACGCTTAGAACAAGAGATCGGGACCGTCCATTCTCGCGCAGATCGAAAGCGATCGCTGGCTCCCGTCATCGTCAGAGCCAGAGAACTGGAAACGGGTCTTACCATCGAAATCGACGACAACGAAAGCTTGCATGATGTATGCCTCGATCACGTACAGCGGATTTATACGTCTGACACGCGATCGCTTGAAGCATTTCGCAAGCAATGGGGAAAACCTGTCTTCATCGTTCAACCGGAACCGCTTCATGAAAGCCGTGAGATGCAGCTTCGGGAGATCCTTACGTCTCATTCTGTAGACGGCGTGCTCTGTAAAGAACCGGCGTGCCTTCGGGTCGCCGCAGAGTATTCAAATCGAAACGCCGTGATCGACAGCACGATGAACATTTTTAACGACCGAGCGGTGGAAGCGGTGATGGAGACGCAGAACGTGATCAGCTTTACGCCATCCATTGAGCTTTCGCTTGAAGAATTGGGAGGCTCCCAAGAATTACGTCGTGCGGAACACATTGCCTTCGGTCCGACACGGAGTATGCTGCTGCGACACTGCCCGTTTTCGATGGAGAAAGGTTGTGTCGATGATTCCGGCTGCTCTCGATGTGGGTTCTCCAATAGCTTGCTTGTCGATGAACACGGGGCAGCGCATCCGATCGTGCGGGAAGATGGCTACAGTACCTTATACTTCTATCGTTGTCTGGATCGCATCGAGGCATTGGCTGAGGCACCCGCACTGTCCGGAACCTATCGGCTGATATTGAAAAATGATCCTTCCAACCCGGCGTGGGTGGGGTATGCGGCCGACAGGCTCATTCGTCGAGTTGCATCAGCACGGCCGCAAGGAAACTATTGGAAAACGGACGGTTTCATGCTGGGAAGCTGGAAACGAGGAATCGAGTAATGAACAATCAACGTACCATACGAGTACTTGAATACGATAAAATCAGAGAAACATTAGCTGACATGGCCACTTCGGAACCGGGCCGTGCGCTATGTCTATCTATCTTGCCGACGACGGATGAGAGACAGATTGAAAGTGCGCAACTTGAGACCGAGGAGGCGTACGACGCCCTTTCAAAAAAAGGAGCGCCGCCTCTCTTTGGCATTCGTCCACAGGAAGAGAGTTTTAAGCGCTTAGAAAAAAGCGGGGTATTGGGGACGGCGGCTCTGTTGGCGTTAGGCGACTTGTTGCGCGCCTCCGGGCAGATGAAAAACTACTTCGCAGATGAAGAGACCGGTTTTGATGCATTGCGTTCGCGAACGTCCCGGCTGTATCCAATGAGTGGATTGAGTGCGGAAATCGCACGGATTATCCTCTCCGAAGACGAAATCGCCGACGATGCGACGCCGACATTGAAGCGCATTAGAAACGCGATCCAGAGAAAAGAAGTTGAAGTCAAGGATCGATTACAGCAATATTTGAGAACCCCGGATCAACAGAAAAAATTGCGGGAGCTGCTCGTGACCGTGCGCGACGGCCGATATGTGCTGCCCGTTCGTGCGGATGCGAAAGGTTCGTTTCCCGGTATTGTACACGATCAGTCGGCGAGTAAGCAGACGGTGTATATTGAGCCGATGGCGGTCGTTAACCTAAACAACGAAATTCGCCAACTCTATGCGGAAGAGGAAGAGGAAATCGAAAAAATCCTCCGCGAACTCTCGGCAATATGCGCGGACAATGTAGAAGAGTTCAGAATGAATCAGGAACTCATGATCGAGCTGGACTTTATTTTTGCGAAAGGAAAACTGGCATCGGCTTGGCATGCGGTAAGGCCTATCGTCAAGCGCGGAGCGACACTCAGCATCGACAAGGCTCGACATCCATTGCTCGACCCGAGAACGGTCATGCCGATCGATCTTCGCCTCGGCGGTGAATTCACCACTTTGGTGATCACAGGTCCGAATACCGGAGGTAAGACGGTTACCTTAAAGACGATTGGCTTATGTTCGATGATGGCGCAGTCAGGTCTGCATATCCCATCAGATATCGAACCGAAACTCCCGATCTTTGACCAAGTCTTCTCCGATATCGGCGATGAACAGTCGATCGAGCAATCTTTGTCCACTTTCTCATCGCATATGACGAATATTGTCGAAATCCTGAGAGATGTTTCGCAGGACTCTCTCGTGCTATTTGATGAGTTAGGCGCCGGTACCGACCCGATTGAAGGGGCGGCGCTCGCTATGTCGATATTGGAGTCACTTTTGGAGAGAGGGATCCATACGGTGGCTACGACGCACTACTCGCAGCTCAAACTCTATGCGTTAAATACGCCGGGCGTAAAAAATGCATCCGTCGAGTTTGATGTCCAGACGCTTCGACCGACCTATCGATTGCAGATCGGCTTGCCCGGAAAGTCGAATGCATTTGAGATTTCACGTAGGCTGGGACTTCCCGAGACGATTATTGAATCATCAAGGAAAAAGATCAGCTCCGAAAATAAAGCGTTCGAAGATGTGTTGACGCAGATTGAACGCGAGCAACAACGTGCAGAAAAGGAACGGGAAGAGACGGAGAGACTCCGCGCTGAGTGGCATGAAAAGCAGGAAAAGCTGGATCGATTGATCGAAGCGAATGAGGATAAGCGACAGAAGCTGATTGACGAAGGGAAAAAAGAAGCTGCGCGAATTGTCGAAGAGGCGAAAGCGCAGATGAGTGAAATGATCGAGCTCTTGAAGGCCACGGCAAAGGGAGCCGATGCGGATCGCTCGATCGCGCAGGCGAGGCAAATGCTGAGAGAGCAGGAGTCGGCGGTAGAGCCCGTCAGCAAGAAACTCACAAAGAAAACGAAGAAAGTCGCAGAGAATCTTCGATTGGGTGAGACGGTCCGCGTATTGACGATGGGTGAATCCGGCCAACTGTTGACATTGCCTGACAAAAACGGTCAGGTGACGGTTCAGATCGGCATCCTAAAGGTCACCGTCATGCACGATGAAATCGAGCGGGCGGAGGAATCGAAGAAGGAAACCGGTGGCGCTTCGATGAAAGCCCTCTTGCGACAAAAAAGCCAAGAGCAGGTGAGTTCGCGACTGGATTTGAGAGGTCTGCGGGTCGATGAGGCACTCGTAAAAGTAGAGCAGTTTTTAGATTCCAGCATCCTGTCCGGAATCGATCAAGTGGAGATTATTCACGGGAAAGGGACAGGACAATTGCGAACGGCCATCAGCGATTTTGTTAAGGGTCATCCTCTGGTGAAATGCTCGCGCTTAGGAACGATGAAAGAAGGTGGCGACGGTGTCACGATCGTCGAATTATAACGGAAACGGGGAGGAAGCATGAACTACGAAATGCAAAGCGTGGCGGAGATACTACATTCCGCAGAGATCGGACTGACAATGGAAGAGATTCGGGAGATCATTGAGATTCCACCGGATCCGTCAATGGGCGATTATGCCTTCCCTTGCTATAAACTGGCGAAACAAATGCGTAAAGCGCCGCCGCAAATTGCGGTGCAATTAGCAGAAAGCCTTCCGGTACAGTCGCCGTTGGACCGCGCTCAAGCCGTAGGCCCGTATATCAACTTCTTTGTCGATCGCTCCTTCCGAACGAAGACGGTCTTAGAGGATGTCCTTTCATCCGAAAAACCCTACGGATCTTCTGACATGGGAAACGGAAAGCGGATCATCGTCGAGTTCTCGTCAACCAATATTGCGAAGCCGTTTCACATGGGACACATCCGTTCGACGGTGATCGGAAATGCACTTCGCAATATCTATGACACTTTGGGGTTTGAGACCATCGCGATTAATCACCTCGGCGACTACGGCACTCAATTCGGAATGATGATTGCGGCTTTTAAGAAATGGGGCGATGAGGAAGCCATTCGTAAAAATCCGATCGAGGAGATGCTGTCTCTCTATGTGCGATACAATGCGGAAGCTGAAAAGGACGAGTCCTATAAAGAGGAGGCGCGCTTTTGGTTTAAACAATTGGAGAATAAAGACCCGGATGCGGTCGCCCTTTGGAACACTTTTAAAGACTTAAGTCTGGTTGAATTCAACCGCGTGTACGATATGCTGGGCATCACTTTTGATTCTTACAATGGAGAAAGCTTTTACTCCGACAAGATGGGGGCTGTCATCGAAGAACTGGAGGCGAAGAATCTGCTCGTCGAATCGGATGGTGCACGCATCGTGGATCTATCGGATTTGGACTTGCCGCCGGCGCTGATTCAAAAAAGCGACGGATCGACACTCTATATCACGCGAGACCTCGCAGCCGCTATCTATCGCGATCAAGAATACCATTTCGACAAGAATCTCTATATTGTCGGTGCGCCGCAGACACTCCATTTCCAACAGCTGTTTGCCGTATTGGAGAAGATGGGCAAGACATGGGCGAAAGACTGCTACCATATCCCCTTTGGTTATATCAGTTTAGAAGATGGGAATCTCTCCACACGTCAAGGGAAAGTCGTATTTCTGGAAGATGTCTTGAAGAAAGCCGTCGAAAAGACGGCAGAGATCATCCAATCGAGAAATCCTGATCTTCCAAACAAAGAACAGGTATCCAAACAAGTCGGTATCGGCGCGGTGATCTTTCAGGAACTGTTTAACAACCGCATCAAAGATTATACCTTCACATGGGATCGCACGCTGAACTTTGAAGGCGAGACAGGACCCTACGTGCAGTATACACACGCGAGAGCATCCAGTATTTTGGAGAAGGCGGATGAGGATGCAACAGCGCCGAATACCCGTGCGATCACAGACAACGATGAAGCCTATCTATTGGTTGGCGCGCTCGCGGCGTACCCGGGTGCGATCGTTGAGGCCATGGATAAAAATGAGCCCTATCTATTGACGCGTCAGATTTTGGAAATTGCGAAGCAATTTAATAAGTTCTACAATACTACGCCCATACTGAAAGCAGAGCCGGAGACACGTAATGCGCTGCTTCAATTAGTCCGGGCAACGCAGCGGGTCCTTTCAGACGGATTGTCGATTTTGGGGATCGAAGCTCCGCAAAAGATGTAATGCACTTTTCTAAAACGGTATTAACGGGTATCAATGCCAGCTTTTCGCACACCGCCTATTCAATCTATACCTTAGCTCGCATTCCCGTCGCGACTGAATTGTTGTTACGGGAATATACGATTAACGAGACTCTCGATTCCGTGTATCGCGATTTACTGTCGACCCATGCGGATCTGTACGGGTTTTCTTGTTATTTATGGAATATCGAATACATTGTGCGATTAGTACAGCTGTTGAAGTTGGCAAAACCAGAGGTGAAGATCCTGCTTGGCGGTCCTGAAGTCAGCTACGACACCCGAGAATGGCTGGAGGCTTATCCACAGATTGATATGATCCTTGAGGGGGAGGGTGAGGTCAGTTGGCCGCTGCTCTTTACCGACGGTCCGCGGGAGGTGCCGGGACTCTGGCATCGTAACGATGGCAAGATTTGTGAACCGAGAGGGTTCCGCTCTCCGGATCTTTCGAAACTTCCGCCTGTCTATGACAATTTTACGTTCGAACCCAATCGGCTGTATTATTACGAAGCGTCGAGAGGCTGCCCGTACCGGTGCAGTTTTTGTCTGTCGTCCACAGACAGACTTCGGGTGGTCCCGATGGATCAAGTGAAACGTGAACTCCAGACGCTCGCACAAGCGAAAATCAAAGTCGTGAAATTCATCGATCGAACGATGAACGCTGACTCAAGGCGGTTTATTGAACTGATTGACTTTATCGAGTCGATCGATCACGGAGAAACCACGTATCACATGGAGATTCATCCGTCGGCATTGGCAGCAGAGGATATACAGCGACTGTCCGCCCTGAGAAAAGGATTATTGCAGTTTGAGATCGGCGTGCAATCGACGAACCCGACGACTTGCCAAGCGATTCACAGGGTAGGCGAGACGGACGATATCGCGAGAAAAATTCATGCCTTGCGTAAGCCGGACAATATTCACTTGCACTTGGACTTGATTGCAGGACTTCCTTATGAGGGGATGGAAGAGTTCAAACAGTCCTTTCACGATGTTTTGGCGATGAAACCTCACAAATTACAGATGGGTTTTTTGAAACTGTTGAGAGGGACAAAGCTTCGAACACAAGCGGCCGACCTGGAGATCATTTATTCGGAATTTGCGCCTTATGAAGTGATCAAGACTCGATGGTTATCAGCGGATGAATTAGCGGAGATTAAAGATGTATCTCATGTGGTCGAGGTCGTCTACAACGAAGGTTGGTTGACGGCGACTTTGCGCTATCTACAAGAGGCCTTTTCATCCCCATGGGACCTATATCAAGCGATGGCGGTGTGGGGGATGGAGAACGGGTGGTTGAACAAGCCGATGGCGAAGAGCGCTTGGTATGATTTTTGTTTCGAATTTGGCCTTTCGCAGTCTCTTTCAACAAAAATGCTAGCCGACGTGCTCCGCTTTGACGCACTCAGTCGAAGTCCGGAACCACCGAGGACGAAAAACTTGAGCTTTACGGCTTGGCGCGCAAAAGATTTCTTAATGCCGACGGTTCAACATGCGATTTGTGAGAAATTCGGCTCATCGGATGAATCGATGTTTCGAAAGACGAGGCAGGAGGATTTCTCCTTTGATGTCGTTGACTACATGGAAACCGGAGTCAAAAGAAATGTCGCTACCCGTTATTTATTCCATCACGGAGATGATCTGTCGATCATCCGAGTCTAGAAAGGAGAACAATGAATTATATTCAAGACGCCGGTCGCGTCATCGCTCAGAGTATGAAACAAACCGTAGCGTCACTCAAATACATTCCCTTATTGGTCGCGTTACAAATGGGTCTTTCAATCGTTGTTCTGTTATTGATGACCACTTTGTCTATTTTCGGCGGGGGAGGTTTCATGTCAGGCATCCTCTATGCGCTTATCCGAGCGGCGATGTGGTCGGTGTATCTTTACCTGCTCTCGCATGCGATCTATCAACAAAAGTTTACCGCACAGGATCTGACACAGGGGATGGGTGTTTACTTTCGCGATGTCTATACGGCTGCATTTGTCCTCTACCTCGTTCAAATGATCGTACAGCTGTCAGGACTCGGGAGCCTTCCGTATCTCGACATCCTGCTTCTATTGATCCTGTCCGCTCTGCCGGAGACAATCTATCTAGCGCGAAACAATGGATTTGGAAACATCACGGAGTCAATTGAATTCCTTAAAGAGAATGGTTATCTATGGATCCCCGTGACGATACTGTCGATTGTACTGCTCAAGATTTTTGGATATGGCGTCACGCTGATGATTCCCACGCCGTTTTGGGCGGACTTATCATTGCTGGTGCCGGCGATCCTTCACAGTGTGTTATTTGCGCTTCTAGCGATATGGAGAGGTCATATGTTTCGAATCTTATACGGGTCGAATATTCGCAAGCGATCCTTTATGGCAAAATTTTAATGGTGTACGTATTCCCTAATCGAGATGCGGTGCTCGACGAACTCTCTTTCCTCGAGTGGAAAGATCATCGCCTATTTGAAAGTCTGTCGGTCGATCCGGCGCCCATGCCGATCCTGACCGGAAAATTGATCGAGCGGATGAAGAGCGGCGAAGAATCCGAAATACCGCCGGGATTATACATCGAAGGGATGGTACTGCTCTTAGCGGCAGATCCCGACTTTCCGCATGCAGACACCTACCGGGCGATCTTATCCCGAGATCCGGGAATGATCGCCGCGTTGAAAGAGCAAATGATGACGATGTTTCGAGAAAAAGACACGTCAGCATTTCTCTATGCACTGGCTTTAGTGTCACTTGCACCCGAAGACTCCACAGTGACCGCCGTACTCGCACAAGGTCTGTTTACGTGGGATGGCATCAATGCGCACGACGACATTTCGCACCTGCTCCGTATCGTCAGAGAAGACCGAAGCTCAAGCGCTGAAACCAATCTGATCGCAGCCAGTGCGGCAATGGCGATCGGTGATATGGCGCTCGGTGAACATTTACTGGAGGACGTCCGGTCGACGGATGCGCAACAGGAGAGAGAAGTTGCCGAACAGATGCTAGCGGATATTCGAAGAGATCAACGCATTGACTCCGCTCGTCAGGCGATGAATCGACAAGATTTTGAAGGCGCGATTCGATTGATTATGGAGGTTTCCAAAGCGGATCGAACCGCTCTGGACTTCTTTCTTCTCGGCGAGTCACAGCAGGGGCTGGGACTTTTTGTTCAAAGCATCGAGAACCTCGCCCGTGCGATTGATATGGGATGTGAAGAGAAAGATGCCTACAATGATTTGTCCATCGCCTACTATCTGTCGAATCGATTCGATGAAGCGATCGACGTAGCCGAGTGGGGTCTGAATCTTTGGCCGAATGATGAGAAGCTTATGTTTAACCAACTCATCTACTTGCTGCAAGCAGATCGAGTGGAAGAAGCTCGCACCATCCTCGATCAACTTCGCGCAATGGAAATTGAAGATGAAGAGATTCGAGAGAGCTTGGAAGAAATGCTTGACGAGGCGTGATGAAACCCCGGATTTCAATTGATCGCACCCAATAATTATGGTATACTAGATAAGTTGAAAAAACACACATAGCGGGATCCGGTGGTCGTTGCGCTCATGCGTAGCCGCAGGAGTCGAACGCTGTGGAGGAAAAACAAAGGAGGACATATCAATGTCAGTTATTTCAA
This sequence comes from uncultured Peptoniphilaceae bacterium, assembly GCA_964510345.1. GTDB lineage: Bacteria > Bacillota > Clostridia > Tissierellales > Peptoniphilaceae > JAAYQA01. Next base: position 119,445 of record CAZEBB010000001.1, on the reverse strand, counting down.
TGAAAAGCCTGTTAGAAGCAGGGGTGCATTTCGGGCACCAAACGAGAAGATGGAACCCCAAAATGCAACGTTATATCTTCACGGAGCGCAACGGAATCTATATCATCGACTTACAAAAGACCGTTCGCAAAGTTGAAGATGCGTACAGCTTTGTTCGCCAACTCGTTGAAAACGGTGGAGAGATTCTCTTCGTCGGTACGAAGAAACAAGCGCAAGAAGCGATCGAATCGCAAGCAAAACGCTGCGGTATGCACTATGTCAACCAAAGATGGCTGGGCGGCATGCTCACCAACTATGAGACGATCAAAAAACGCGTCGAGCGTCTGTTTGAGCTCGAAGCCATGGAAGAAGACGGCACATTCGACGTCCTTCCCAAGAAAGAAGTCATTCAACTTCGCCACGAAGCAGAGCGTTTAGAAAAGTTCCTTGGCGGAATTAAAAATATGAAGAAAATCCCGGATGCAATCTTCGTTGTCGATCCGAAAAAAGAAAAAATTGCGGTTCATGAAGCGCACATTTTGGGAATTCCGGTCGTCGGCATCATCGACACGAACTGTGACCCGGACGAAATCGACTACCCGATTCCCGGAAATGACGACGCAATCCGCTCGGTTAAACTGTTGACCGAGACGATGGCGAATGCTGTGATCGAAGCCAACCAAGGCCGCGAAGGAGACTTTGAAGCGGTCGAAGAGCAAGCGGAAGAAGTCGCAGTTGTCGAAGAAGTGGTCGTCGAAGAAGTCGTGGAAGAGGTCGGCGTAACGGAAGAAGAAGCACGCGCTGCAATTGAGAGCATGAACCAAGAAGAAACGGCAGAATAAGGAGGGTATCATGGACATTAAAGCATCTGATGTAAAGGCACTACGTGAAAAAACCGGCGCAGGCATGATGGACTGCAAAAAAGCATTAATCGAAACGCAAGGGGATGTCGAGAAGGCAATTGACTGGCTTCGCGAAAAAGGAATCGCCGGCGCTTCTAAAAAAGCGGGCCGTATCGCATCCGAAGGTTTGGTCGAATCGTATATTCACGGTGGACGTATCGGCGTATTGGTTGAAGTCAACTCCGAGACGGACTTCGTTGCGAAAAATGATGAGTTTAAGAAGTTTGTAAAAGATATTGCAATGCAAGTCGCTGCATCCAACCCGCTCTATGTTTCCAGAGACGATGTACCGGCGGAAGAATTGGAAAAAGAGAAGGAAGTCCAAATTCACCTTGCGATGAATGAAAATGCAGGGAAAAACATGGACGAAGAAAAATCCCGTATGATCGCTGAAAAGAAAGTTGTCGGTCGTATGGAAAAATACTATGAGCAAATCTGCCTCTTAGACCAAGCGTTCATTAAGGATCCGAGCATCAAAGTTGAGACGCTCCTGACAAACCTGATTGCGAAAATCGGTGAGAACATCAAGATTCGCCGTTTCGTACGCTACGAAGTCGGTGAAGGACTTGAAAAACGCGAAGAAAACTTTGCTGACGAAGTCGCAAAGCAAATTCAATAATTAGAATCATTTGAGGAGAACACTTGTGTTCTCCTCTATTTGCAAAGGAGTCGCGCATGCATTATTCGAGAGTGATCATCAAGTTAAGCGGTGAGGCGATGGCCGGACCCAAAGGAATCGGACTGGATGACAACACGGTGTTGTCGATCGCCGAAGCCGTGAAGAAAGTTCACGATTTGGGAACCCAGATTGCAATCGTCGTCGGTGGCGGAAACTTCTGGAGAGGGAGAACATCTCACGATATCGATCCGGCGTCATCTGATTATATGGGAATGCTCGGTACGGTCATCAATGCTCTTCGTCTCCAAGCGAGTTTGGAATCGCTCGGAGTGGATACGAGAGTACAATCTGCGATCGATATGGACAAAGTCGCAGAACCCTATATCCGAAGACGAGCGATCCGACATATGGAAAAGGGCCGCATCGTGATCTTCGCTGCGGGGACTGGAAATCCGTACTTTACGACGGATACGACCGCAGCCCTAAGAGCAGCGGAAATCGGGGCAGACATCATTCTGTTAGGCAAAAAAGGCGTCGATGCAGTGTACGATAAAGACCCCAATCGATACTCGGATGCGAAAGCATTTACTGACTTGACGTATATCGATATTCTTCAACGTGGATTGGGTATAATGGATGCAACGGCAACCTCGCTTTGTATGGAGAATCGGATTCCGATTCGGGTTTTCGGAATTGATGAACCGGAGAATCTCGTTCGCGTTGCCGCAGGAGAAAATATTGGAACTCTAGTAGGGGGGACAGTGGATGTATAAACCAGTAATCAAAGAAATGGAAGACAAACTTAAAAAATCGATTCATGTCTACGAGGATGACCTTAAGAGCATTCGTGCAGGGCGTGCGAATCCGGCATTGCTCGATAAAATCGAAGTGGATTCGTACGGAGTACCCACACCGCTGAAGCAGATCTCATCCATCTCTGCACCGGAAGCACGACTTCTTGTCATTCAGCCTTGGGATGCTTCCATGATCAAGAATATCGAGAAGGCCATTCAAAAATCGGATTTGGGGATTACACCCTCTAATGACGGAAAGGTGATTCGCCTTCCATTGCCGATACTTACCGAAGAGCGAAGAAAAGAATTGGTAAAGGTTGTAAAGAAAAACCAAGAACAAACCAAAGTCGCTGTGCGAAATATCCGTCGTGATGCGATGGATCGCGTGAAAAAAATGGAGAAAGACTCCGACATTCGTGAAGATGAACTAAAAATCGCGGAAGAAGAGATCCAAAAAGCAATTGACAAATGCATCAAAGAAGTCGACAAGATTACCGACGATAAAGAAAAGGAATTGATGGAGCTTTAGCACCCGATGCGACCGGTTTTCGTACTCTCGTAAAGCCGGTCGTTTTTCATACCCATGGGAATGATACTATGAGCGAGACAAAGCGAAATATCCCGAAACATATCGGGATCATAATGGATGGAAACGGGAGGTGGGCAACAAATCGCTTTCTTCCTCGCGTTGCCGGCCACAAGGAAGGCATGAGTCGCGTCATCGACATCGTACGCCATGCGAGCAATACCGGAGTTCAGGTGTTGACTCTTTATGCCTTTTCGACCGAGAACTGGAAACGACCGGAGGAAGAAGTCTCCGGCTTGATGAAGCTTCTCATCCATTATGTAGAAACACAACTAAAGACTCTCGTCGAAGAACGAGTGCAAGTTCGCGTCATCGGCGATATGAAGGCCTTTTCGCCGGCGGTTGCAGATGCCATCCGCCGCGCTGTCGAAGAGACGGAACAGATGGACGGCATGATACTGAATCTCGCCCTGAATTATGGTGGACGGGCAGAAATCGTACGGGCTTTTCATCATCTGAAAGAAAGTGGACAAAGTCAAATTACGGAGCAAATGCTTTCGGACGCTCTTGATACTGCCGGACAGCCCGACCCTGATCTGTTAATCCGTACGGGGGGCGAAGTACGGCTCAGCAATTTCATGCTCTATCAGAGCGCCTACGCTGAGCTTCTATTTGTGGACACCTTATGGCCGATGTTTTATCCTGCCGATCTTGACGCCGCGATCGACGAATACAATCGAAGGAATCGCAGATTTGGAGATGTAAAATGAAAAATGTGATTCAGCGCGCCGTCGTCGGCCTCGTCATGCTCGTTTTCGTCGGTGCCACGATCTTTTTTGGTCAAAAGACGCTGTTTGTGATGACTCTTTTTCTGTCGATCACCGGTTTTCTTGAGATCAACCGCGTATTAAAACTCTGGGACATGAGAGCGCCGCAAACGATCACCGTCCTCTTTGGCGTCTTAACGCTCCTAGCCTTCGCTTTTCGACGGCCGGATCTGGCCATCGGATCCGTCGGGATGTTGTTGATCACCCTCGGCGTGTTTACCGTTACACATCAGGCTACGCATGCGAAGAATGCCATTGGAGCTCTCTTTACTATGGTGTATATCTTCTTACCGTTCGGGCTGCTGATGGACATGCCGGATGTCCTCTATATTTACCTCGTTGTGATTGCCGCATGGGGAACCGATACTTTTGCTTATGTATTTGGGATGCTTTTCGGTAAACACAAGCTGATTCCTTCTGTCAGTCCGAAAAAATCGGTTGAAGGCGCTGTGGGAGGTACGATCAGCAGTATCGTATTAGCTGTCCTGTTATTGCGATACTTGAGTCCGGGGTCTATGTTACAATGGGTGGTCATCATGCTTTTTGCTTCCATCCTTGGACAGTTCGGCGATTTATTTGCATCAAAGATAAAAAGAGAGAGCGGACTGAAGGACTATGGTACGATCTTTCTAGGCCACGGCGGGGTGTTGGACCGATTTGACAGCATGTTGTTTGTCATCCCGTATCTCTATACGATTTCACGAATTTTACCCTAGATAAGGCTGGTGAAGAATGCTAACCGCAATTAGTGCGATATTTATATTTTTACTGGTCATTCTCTTTCATGAGTTTGGCCATTTTGTTGTTGCCAAGTTGGCGGGAGTGCGCGTCAACGAGTTTTCAATCGGCATGGGCCCGGCACTGCTGCAAAAAAAGAGCGGAGAGACCAAGTATGCTCTTCGTGCGATCCCCGTCGGCGGGTACGTCGCCATGGAGGGGGAAGAGGAAAGCTCTGCGGATCCGAGAGGTTATTCGAATGCGTCCGTCGGTAAACGACTGGCGATCATCGTCGCCGGTGCCTTTATGAACTTTTTGCTGGCGATCCTTGTGCTCGCGGTCATTTACGGTACTCGCGGTTTCCAAATCCCTGTGATCTCCGAATTTACCCCAAATTCCCCTCTGCTAATAGCCGGGTTTGAAGAAGGCGATAGAATTACGCGAATTGGAACGACGCCAATTGAATCGTGGAACGATTTGTTGGAAAGTGTCGGAAAATTAGAAGCGGGTACCGAGGTGACGGTCACGGCAAACCGAGGGGACGAGGAAATCAGCAAGCCGGTCATGCCCGTCTACAACGAAGAATCTCAACGCGTACAAATTGGAATCGTTCCGGAAATGCAAAGGGATCTCAGCAAGACGATGCAAAGTGTCTTTCAGACCTTCGGCATTATGCTGACGGCGATGTTCCAATTCTTCGGGCAGCTGTTTCGCGGGGCGGTAGGACTGGATCAGCTCTCCGGACCGGTGGGAATTATCTCGACGATCGGACAGGCCAGTCAAGAGGGTATCTACCCGGTGATGATGCTATTAGCCTTGATCAGCGTGAATGTCGGCTTCTTCAACTTGTTGCCGATCCCGGCGCTGGACGGCGGCAAAGTCGTATTCTTACTGCTCGAAGCAGTGAGAGGGAAGCCCATCCCGCCTGAGAAGGAAAATATCGTGCACCTGGTGGGATTCATGTTGCTCATGGCGCTGATCCTTGTTGTCACATTCAAAGATGTGATCAACCTAGGCATATTTGGAGGCTAAAATGAACAGAAAACGTACGAAACAAATCTTTGTCGGAGCGATTCCCGTCGGTGGGGACGCTCCGATTACCGTTCAGTCGATGACCAATACGATCACCGCGGACACAAGTTCAACCATTGCACAGATGCAAGCGCTTCAAGATGCCGGTTGTGATTTGATTCGCTCAGCGATCAACAATCGTGAAGATGCAGAAGCGATTCCCGTCATTAAAAAAGAAATTAAAATGCCTTTTATCGCAGATATTCAATTCGATTATCGTCTGGCGCTTTTAGCGATCGAGTTCGGCTGTGACTGCTTACGTATTAATCCCGGGAATATCGGGGGGAAAGATAAAGTGCGACAAGTGATCGATGCAGCCAAAGCGGCCGGGATCCCCATTCGAATCGGTGTAAATTCGGGTTCCCTCAGGCAGGATATGATTGACCGATACGGTGGAGTCAATACGGACAGCATTGTGTACAGTGCGCTAGCCCAGATCGAGGAACTAGAAGATATGGGTTTTTTTGACATTAAAGTGGCGCTGAAATCGAGCCGTGTGCCCGATACGATCGAAGCATGCCGACTCTTTTCAAAACAATCGGATTACCCGCTTCATCTGGGAATTACCGAGGCCGGCCCGTCGTATACGGGACTCGTCAAATCTGCCGTTGGGATCGGTACGTTATTGGCGGAGGGGATCGGGGACACCTTGCGCGTCTCTCTGACGGCGGATCCGGTGGATGAAGTACGTGCCGGACGCGAAATACTCAAATCGCTTGGTTTGAGAAAAGAAGGGATCGATCTGATCTCTTGTCCCACTTGTGCGCGAACGAAGATCGATCTTTTGAAAATCGTGGAAGAAGCGCAACAAATCCTTCACGATAAGAGATCCAACTTGACGATCGCCATTATGGGTTGCGCGGTCAACGGTCCGGGGGAGGCCAAAGAAGCAGATTTTGGGATCGCAGGAGGCGATGGAGAGGGCTTGCTCTTCTCCAAAGGCCAGATTCTCAGGAAAGTACCCGAAGAAGATTTGTTACAAGCTCTCTTGGAAGAGATCGACCACTACGAAGACGGAGAATGCAATGCGTAGCGTGATCAATCTGCGCAATTTACTTCCCAATGCAAAATTTTCATTTTCTAATGATATACAAGTCAAAAGAATCGTCGTCGATAAGACCCAATTTACAATCCAATTGATTACGACGCCGCTTTCAGAGCAACAAATACAAGAGATTGTCGCTGCATTCAGCAAACAGTTGGTCGGCTGGGGGGTGTCAATTACACCGGATGAAGGACAAGAAACAATCAGCCCGGTAAATGTAGTGGATGTATCAGCAGAGATGGAATCGAAAGAAGAGGCGAATCCGCTCTTGCCGGATGAGGAGTTTGAACCGGTTTTCACAAACCCATCGACGGATCAGGACGATATTGAAAAGGAATTAGTGGCGGAGCCGGAGGAACAAGCGCTCCCGATCGAAGTGTTTGACTTTCTTGAACCCGTTGTCGTACGCAATGATCCCAATCGTATCCGAAGAATCACAGCCGATGATTTTGATCGCTGGGGTCCGGGAAAGAGAAAAAACGAACCGCCGTTGAATTCCATCAGCGAGCTAAGTACCCATGATTCATGTAATTGCGTAGTGGCAACGATCACACATGTAGAAGAAATGTTCTACACCAAGAGAGGACGCGTCATTCTAAACTTCGATATTTACGACGGCGTAACAAGCACAAACTGCAAGTTCTTTACCTCACAGTCGGAATTAAAGCGACAAAAAGTAGAGGAAGTCATCGTCGTCGGAAATCGGATGAAATTATTGGGCGAGTATCAATTTGATTCCTTCTCGAACTACGATGTATTTCGTGTGTACAGTGCCGAAGACGCCCCGGTAGAGAAGCTTCCGACCCGCAAAGATCGCGGACTGTTGGATCGCGTCGAGTTGCATCTGCATACGTCGATGTCGGCGATGGACGGGCTGATCAAACCGGATCAGCTGTTTCCCTTGCTGAAAGAGTGGGGACATGAAGCGGTCGCAATCACGGATCATGGGGTGGTACAGTCCTATCCGGAAATTGCGGCGCTCGCTAAAAAACATGATATTAAGCCGATCTTCGGAATGGAGGCGTATATTGTTCCGGACCGACCGAGAATATTGAAAAATGCGCCGGAGGGGTCGAAATATCGAACCTGGGTCGTCTTTGACTTAGAGACGACGGGTCTGGATCATCGAAATGACAGAATTATCGAAATCGGGGCGGTTAAACTGGTCGACGGTACGATTGTCGATCGTTATAGCGCGTTTATCGATCCGCAGCGGCTCTTGCCGCCTGATATCATTGCGCTCACGGGGATTACGGATCAAATGCTGCAAGGTCAGCCGACGATTGAACAGGTGCTTCCCGCTTTTTTAGAATTCGCTGAGGGTGCATTGCTCGTCGCACACAATGCGGATTTCGATATCGCTTTCGTGCGCAGAGAGGCGAGGGCTTTGTCTCTGCCATGGGAATTTGCGAGTTTCGATACGCTGGCCTTGTCGCAGGTCCTCTTCCCGGACATGCGCAGTCATCGCCTGAATCGAATGACAAAGTTATTGGGAGTCCCCTTATACGATCATCACCGTGCGGTGAACGACGCGGAAGCGACGGCGCTATTACTGCAGAGACTTTTGAAGTCTGCAGGAGTCAGTGAAGAGGAGATTGACGCGTCGATTGATGCGATCCCCACGGACCGAAACCCGGGGAAGAATCGACCCTATCATTTGAATCTATTGGTTCAAAATGAAGTGGGCATCAGAAACCTGTATGATATGGTCTCACACTCACATATTGAGACGTTCTATATGACGCCGCGGATCCCAGAATCGATACTGAATCAACATCGAGACGGTCTACTCATCGGATCAGCTTGTTCCGACGGACCGGTTGTCTCCGCTATTATCAATGCCGCGGAAGAAAATGAGATTCTTCAAATTTTGGCGTCTCTGGACTATGTCGAACTGCAACCGCTGTCGAACTGGGCACATCTGATTCAACAGGGATTGTGTACCGACGTAGAGGACCTGAAGCAGATCCAAAGAGAAATCGTCCGTTATGCAAAACTTGCCGGGAAGCCTGTCGTGGCGACATCGGACGCGCATATGCTCAAAAGGGAAGATGTCATCTTACGGGATATCATCAAACGCGGAAAAAACATGGTCGACCCGAAACAGAAGCTCCCGCTTTATTTGCGAACCTCCGATGAAATGTTGGAAGAGTTTGAATTCCTTGGAGAAGAATACGCCCATGAGATCGTCATCGATAATACGAGAGGGATCGCAGATTCCATCGAATGGATCCAACCGGTGATGCCGGGCACCCACGCACCCAAAATTGAAGGCAGTGATCAGACCTTACGAGAGATGGTGTACGATAAAACCTATGCGATTTATGGAAAGCCGCTACCCAGACAGGTCGAAGAACGGATCGAAAGAGAGTTGACATCCATCATCTCAAATGGGTACGCCGTGATGTATATCATTGCACAAAAACTGGTCAAAAAGTCGAATGATGACGGTTATGTCGTCGGATCTCGTGGGTCGGTCGGCTCCTCATTGGTCGCCACGATGTCGGGAATAACGGAAGTTAATCCGCTCATGCCTCATTATATTTGCACGACTTGCCACCATTCTGAGTTTATTGAGGACGGCTCGTACGACACAGGGGTCGACCTTCCCAAAAAGAACTGCCCACACTGTGAGAAACCCATGCATCAAGATGGTCACGATATCCCGTTTGAGGTCTTTCTAGGATTTGAAGGTGACAAAGAGCCGGACATCGACCTTAACTTCGCCGGGGAGTACCAGACCAAAGCCCATAAGTATGTGGAAACGCTGTTTGGTGCAGATAAAGTGATACGGGCCGGTACGATCGGAACAATTAAAGATAAAACAGCCTATGGGTATGTGAAAAAGTATCAAGAAGAGACGTCAAACTTTTTTCACCCTGCGGAGGAACGACGCCTCGTCAACGGTATCGTAGAGATTAAACGCACGAGTTCACAGCACCCCGGTGGGATCATGATCGTGCCGAAAGAACGCCACATACACGATTTTACTCCGATACAACATCCGGCAGACAGTAAAGATTCCTCCGTCATCACGACGCATTTCAGCTATAAGACGATCAGTGAGAGCATACTGAAACTCGATATCTTGGGACACGATGTCCCGACGACGATACGAATGCTTCACGATTTGACAGGGATCGACCCTTCGACGGTCCCCATGCGCGACCGTGAAACGATGGAAGTCTTTTCCGGTCATCCGGGGTCAGACATATCGACGATTGGGATTCCCGAATTCGGAACAAAATTTGTCCAAGATATGCTGTCAGACACGCATCCCACGACCTTTGGGGAACTCGTCCGCATCTCAGGTCTTTCACATGGTACCGACGTATGGATTGGAAATGCGAAGGAACTGATCGACCAGGGGACCGCTGAGTTAAAGGATACGATCTGTACGCGTGACGATATTATGCGCTCCATGATCTTGGCGGGGTTGGAGAAGAAAATGAGTTTCCAAATTATGGAATCCGTGAGAAAGGGTAGAGGACTCCGCCCCGAAATGGTGGAGGCGATGCGTGCGAAGGGGGTACCGGAATGGTATATCGAGTCTTGTATCAAGATTAAATATATGTTTCCGAAGGCGCATGCCGTGGCCTATGTATTGATGTCGTATCGGATCGCATGGTTTAAAGTACACCATCCGGCTGCTTTTTATGCATCCTACTTTACGATCAAAATCCAGGATGTTCCGAAAGCGATTCTCCTGGGACAAAAGGAAACAATGGAGGCTTTGATAGAGCTCAACGGGAAGAAGAACTCATTTCAGAAGCTCTCCGCCAAAGAAGAGGCGGAGGTCGTCTTGTTGGAAGCTGCGAGCGAAATGTTCCGTAGAGGGATCACTGTCGGTTCCATTGATTTATACGATTCGCCGGCCATGCAATTCGGAGCCCATAAAGACCAGATCCTTCCACCGCTGCGTGCAGTTCCGGGCATCAGCGATGCGATGGCCGCGGACTTGGATGAGGAGAGAAAGAAGTTTTCATTTACTTCACAAGATGACATCCTTTATCGGACAAAGCTGAACAAAAACGCGATGGAAGGTTTACGAGAAATGGGCGTTCTGGACGGTTTATCCGAAACGAATCAGATGAGTTTTTTCTAATGGATGTACAGTTTGATGCTTGACAGCGATAAAAACATCCTATATACTCGCTGTAACGCGATGAGAAGACGAGTACCCGGATACCCTACCCATAGAGAGCCTTGTATTTGGTGAAAAAAGGCGGTAATGTACCGGCGAATAAAAACTTGGAGCGATGTGCCGATCTCTCGGCGCGGCGGATTCCCACCGTTAACGGGGAGATGGTATGAATGTACCTGATAAGGCGCATCTTGTGAGAGATGCGTGAAAATAGGTGGTAACGCGATGGCTTCGCCCTGTTGGGTGGAGCCTTTTTGTGTACTTCCAAAAATTAGGAGGAGAGAAAATGAAGAGAATTGGAGTATGGCTGTTGATTCTGGTGTTGGCGATGGCCCTCATGACCGCGTGCGGAGGCGATACCGCACAGACGGAAGCCGCACAGACGGAAGCCGGCCAAACGGAATCTACTGCACCGACCGAAGGTGCAACGAACGGAACGTTACGTATCGGGCTCGAGGCGATGTATCCGCCTTTTAACTGGACTCAGTTGGATGACAGTAATGGTGCGGTGCCGATCGACGGACTGGCAGAATTTGCCGGTGGTTATGATGTTGAAATCGCAAAGAAAATTGCGGCTCACATGGGCAGAGAACTTGTCGTAGAAAAGATTGAATGGGACGGACTTGAGCCGGCTCTTCGCTCAGGAAATATCGATGCGATCATCGCGGGTATGTCCCCGACTGCGGAAAGAAAAGAGTCGATCGACTTCAGCGACATCTACTATCAATCTGAATTCGTCATCGTCGTGATGAAAGACGGCAAGTATGCATCCGCGAAGACACTGGAAGATTTCTCCGGTGCCGTCGTGACCGGACAGTTGAACACCTCGCACTATGGCGTTATCGATCAGATCCCCGGCGTGAAGAAAGACACCGCGATGAGTGACTTTGGCGCGATGCGCGTTGCATTACAGTCGGGCATCATCGACGCTTATGTGTCGGAATTGCCGGAAGGTGTCAGCGCAAGTGAAGCCAATGATAAATTCACTTATGTGACGCCAAACCCGAATTTCAATGCACCGATCGAAGAGGTTTCCGTTGCCGTGGGTTTGAAAAAAGGCAGTGATCTGACGACGCAAATCAATGAAGCGTTAGCGACGATCTCGCAGGAAGAACGCGTTGAACTGATGAATCAGGCGATGAAAAATCAGCCTTCCAATTAGTAAAAGGGGATTTCATGTATTTTGACAAAATCCTAGGGATTTTTCTGAAAAACTGGCCATTCTTTCTCCGTGGCGCCATCAATACGATTATCATTTCGTTGGTGGCGACCACGATCGGCTTTTTCATCGGGCTCTTGGTGGGGATCATTCGCACGATCCCCGAGCCGAGAACCGCCGGTAAGAGATGGATCTGGCGAATTGTGAAAGGGCTCACATCCATTTACATCGAAGTGTTCCGCGGAACGCCGATGATGGTCCAATCCATGTTGATTTTCTACGGGTTTCCACTTTTCTTGGGCATCAGGTTGCCTAAAATGTTGGCAGCCTTTATTATTGTCTCGGTCAATACTGGCGCCTATATGGCTGAGATCGTTCGCGGCGGTATCTTATCTGTGGACCAAGGACAGTATGAGGCAGCGAAGGCGATCGGCATGAATCACGTGCAGACGATGGTCTATGTCGTTCTGCCGCAGGCGATCCGCAATATCTTGCCCGCGACGGGAAACGAATTTATTATCAACATCAAGGATACCTCCGTGCTCAATGTCATCGGTGTATCGGAACTGTTCTTCCAAACCGCAACGGTATCGGGGATCAACTTCATGTATTTTGAGACCTTCTTTATTGCGAGTGCCATCTATTTGATGTTGACATTTACGATTACCCGTGTGCTTCGACTCCTAGAGGCGAAGATGGATGGCAAGAAGAACTACTCACTGAATCAGCAGCAGGTGTAATGATGGATGAATTAATTAGAGTACAAAATATCAAGAAATCATTCGGCACCCACGAGGTTTTGAAGAATATCGATTTTTCAGTTGGCCAAGGTGAGGTTGTCGTCATTATCGGACCCTCAGGTTCCGGAAAGTCGACTTTGTTGCGCTGTATGAACTTACTGGAACAACCGGACGGGGGTGAACTGTGGTTTAAGGGGGAGAACATTCTCGACGGAAACCATGACCTCAATGAATTCCGCCGAAACTTCGGTATGGTGTTCCAACAGTTCAATCTCTTTAATTCGTACACGGTCCTGGAAAACTGCATCCTCGGACAGGAGAAGGTGCTCAAAAAGGAACGTAAAGAATCCGAAGAACTCGCGATGCAGTATCTAGAATATGTGCAGATGACGCCTTTTATCAACGCGAAACCGAAACAGTTATCCGGTGGGATGAAACAGCGCGCTGCGATCGCGAGAGCGCTTTGCATGCAACCGGAGGTACTGTTGTTCGATGAGCCGACATCCTCTCTGGACCCGGAGATGGTGGGGGATATTCTTGTGACGATGAAGCAATTGGCCAACGAAGGGATGACGATGGTCGTCGTAACACATGAAATGCACTTTGCACAAGATGTTGCCGACCGCGTCGTATTCATGGCGGATGGTTATATCGTAGAAGAGGGCACGCCCGAGGAAATCTTTCGAAACCCTAAACATTTGCGTACGCAGACGTTTTTACAGCGAGTCTTGGACCGATGACATCATTTCTACACAATTGTTTTGCTATAATGGATTCGAAGGGGCATCCCTTCGTTAGGAGGTAGAAATGAAACAAATTGTGAAAAAAGTTGGAGCGACCGCGCTCGCGTTACTCATCGCCGTATCCGCTCCCGCCGTTTCATATGCAGGCGGAATCGACACAACCGTCATCAATGAAAAATGGGGTAAACCTACGTATGCGTATGGAGGTAGTCTGTCGGATGAGCAAATCGTTGAAACAGAGAAGTTGTTAGGGATCGAAAGTCCTGAAAATGTAAACCGCGTAAGTGTGACCGGTGAGGATCTCGTTCGATATCTTGGCGACGGCATTGTCAGCACGGACTCAATGATTTCATCGGTATTGGTCACAAGGCAAGATAAAGGAAAAGGCGTCGAAGTACAGATCGAAACACCGGATAATATCACCCAAATCGCAGCCAATCAATATGCCAATGCGGCGATCACAGCCGGAGTCACCGATGCGAAAATTCTCGTTGCCGCGGTACGACCCGTAACCGGAGAAAGTGCATTAACCGGCGTATTCAAGGCGTTTGATGCGAATGGCGAGCGCTTGAGCGAAGATCGAATGCAAGTCGCACAGGAAGAACTGGAGACGACGAACGCGATTGTTCAGGAAAACAAGGAAGACAACGCGTTTTCGGCTGACCAATTCAACGCAGCGATTGCTATGATCAAAGCTGAGTTACAAGCACTACGCGAAAAGCAAGGCGAGTTGGCGACAAAAGAAGACATTCAACGAATCATCAACGAAGCTTTGGAGAAATACCAGTTGAACACGATAATCTCCCAGGAACAGATCGACCGATTGATCGCATTATTTGAAAAGTACCAAAATACGGATGCGATTATTTCTCCGGAAGTAAAAGAACAATTAGGTCAGTTGAGCGGGAAGTTGCAGGATATCTTCAAACAGGCGCAAGATAGCGGTTTACTTGATCAGATCGCCAATTTCTTCAGACAAATTTGGAATGCCATAATTGAAATTTTTCGGTAGACCATAATGAGAATCAAAAAAAGAATCGTGCTTTCGATTCTTTTTTTATACTCAGCGTACAGTGAGATTCAGCGATACGACAACTCGGCGTCTGCATGATTTCCGATTCCCAAAACGATTGCTGACAATGATTTGTATAACGACAAATTGAATTGTCATCTATACATCAAAAAGTCATTGTATTTTGCTCCTTAAGATGGTGTATAATGGGGGTACGTCAATTAAGGAGGTAGTCATGTCGCTGAACTTGCAAGAGTTCGAGTCCATTCAAAAAGCTCTTGAAAACAACTTTTTGTACAAAAACGACGCTGACTCGCTCCATGTGTTATTGTCCCTGCTTGAAAATGAGTATCGCGTAAAAAAATTAAAACCCAAATATACCTGTATGCGAGCGGTGACTCGGAGTATCCGAAGAGCGCTACGCGGAAGATCTGACGCGAAGGAAATTGTGGATTCGATTTCCCGCTTACTCAACGACGATATGAACCGATTAGAGTTTGCGGTTTACTTAGAAGGTTATTCACTGGGATATCAGGATAAAGAATGGGCCGACCGCTTAGAGACGGCAACGCTCTCTTTACTTCCGGTTGAGGATTTGTACAATCGTTCCACCCTGTTTCACACGCGTTCCAACAGTGATATTCTCGTGCTAAAGACACATTTAATGGATCATATTGAGGATGATACATCCTATTATCATCAACTCGGGGTCTTGTGTTCGCGATATTGTGAAAAGAAATTCCGCAAGAAAATCTTGCGTCTGAATGTCTATCGCAATAAGCAGTTAATGCTTTGGGAAGACCCTGTCGATTATCGTACGGGGGTGAAAGAACCGTCACTACTCGTCAAGGATGATTTAGAGAGAATCTACGAGCGAGTGGTGCGTGCCTTTACAAAAAGCATCGCAAAGCTGTTTAAGGAGGCGTACTGGTTCGGGTGTAACGACCGCGTCATCAGCCGATACTGAACAACACGGAGCTAATCTAAACAACCACGTAAAAAGGAGTCAGTGATGATTAAAAAGAAAGATCAAATGCGCAAAGCGGTTGTCGAGAAACCGCGAGGAGGAAGCGGAGTCGGACATTTCACTCATATTTTGGAAGCGTCTGAGCTCAAGCCGTCCGCTACGATGTTCGCAGAAATCACATTGGAACCGGGTGGTGAAGTCGGCTATCACGATCATGTAGACGACGCTGAAATATACTACATTTTGTCGGGCACGATGGAAGTCAACGACAACGGCACAACGGTCCTTTTAGAACCGGGCGATGCCGTGTACACTACGGATGGTGAGTTTCACGGAATCCGTAATGCCGGTGATACCCATGCGACCATGCTCGCTGTGATCATTCGGTAAAGTTGAGTTATTGTACATTATATGGTAGAATAAATTGATGAGAGAGAGTGGGGAAGCCCACTCTCGCTTTTTTCCAATGGAGGCGAAGAGAGTGGCAAAACCGCGTATCGATTTTGAAAAGACATTTGAAGAACCGCTCCGCGAATTAGGAGTGGATCTAATTGAAGTGGAATGGAAGAAAGAGGGAAAAAGGCGGGTTCTGCGCCTATATATCGACTCAAAGGAAGGGATCCATATCGATGATTGTGAAAGAGTCAGCCGATATGTAAGTGATCGACTCGACGAGTTGGATCCGATTGATGAAGCGTATTATTTAGAAGTATCATCGCTTGGATTGGAACGGGCGATGAAAAAGGACCGTGAGTTGGAAAACGCGATCGGAAAGAAAGTGGTATTGAAATTCTACGCTGCGGTCGACAATCAAAAAGAAATCGTCGGGGAACTGGCACATTTCTCCGATGCGGTTGTCGGTTTGAGGGAAGGGGATACGGTGACGGAGTACCCGAGGGACAGCATCTCAACCATAAGAAAATATGTGCAGTGGTAAGGAGGATCGAATGAATGCGGATCTAATCCAAGCGCTTACAGAGATCGAGAAAGAAAAGGGGATACCAAAGAGTGTCATCTTTGATGCTCTGAGAAAAGCGCTTGAAAAGAGCTATGAAAAGAACTTTAACGACAAGGCCAATGTCAATGTCGAAATCGATGAGAACACGGGTAAGATAGATGTATATGCGCTATTGACAGTTGTCGAAGAGGTCGAAGACCCGGTATCGGAGATCGCCTTGATCAACGCCCAATCGATCGACCCGAGCTACTCAATCGATGATGTTGTGCGCAAGCAGGTGACTCCGAGAGATTTCGGGCGAATCGCCGCGCAAACTGCTCGTAATATCGTGATTCAAAAGATTAAGGATGCGGAGCGTGAGGTCGTTTACAATGAATTCTCCAGTCGAGAAAAAGAACTGATCACGGGTTCCGTGCAACGCTACGAGCGTAACAATATCTATATCAATATGGGGCGAACAGAAGGAATCCTGCCGCAATCCGAGCAAGTCCCCGGAGAACGCGTCGTCCCGAATCAGAGGATGAAGCTCTATATTCAGGAAGTTCGCATCTCGAATAAGGGCCCACAGATCGTACTGTCACGGGCGAATCCGGGTCTCGTGATCCGACTGTTTGAGATGGAAGTGCCGGAGATCGCAGAAGGCGTCGTCGAGATTTTCTCGATTGCGCGAGAGGCCGGATCCCGCACGAAGATTGCGGTGTTTTCACGTGACGAGAACGTCGACCCGGTCGGTGCTTGCGTCGGATTCAAAGGCGCCCGAGTGAAGGCGATCGTGGACGAACTCGGCGGCGAAAAAATCGACATTATCGTGTGGGATAAGGACATACGAAAGTTCATCGCGAACAGTTTGAGTCCTTCAAAAGTTCAGCGCGTGATCGTAAAGGAAAAGGAAAAAACGGCACTTGTCGTCGTTCCGGATGATCAGCTGTCGTTGGCGATCGGAAAAGAAGGGCAAAATGCCCGCTTGGCAGCAAAACTCACGAACTGGAAGATCGATATAAAAGGCGTATCCTTTGTCAGTGAAGATGAGTTAGTTGAAGATTATGACGAGCCCATCTGGGAACAATTGGAGGAATCAAAGGCAGACAATGACTTCTTTGCCGCTGTCAAAGATTTCAGCGAAGAATCCGATGAAGGTGAAGGCGAATGAAAGTGAAGAAAGTCCCCCTTAGAAAATGTGTATCGTGCGGGAACCAGTTTCCAAAAAAGGAATTGATTCGCGTCGTCAACCATGCACAAGAGGGTGTGATTGTCGATACAACCGGAAAGAAAAACGGCCGTGGGGCATATCTTTGCACATCGATCGATTGCTTGCACGCCGCGAAGAAGAATAGAAAACTGCAACATGCATTAAAAACACAAATTGAGGATGGCGTCTATGAGCAAATAGAAGAGCTTCTGCAGTCATCCGAATGATGGCATTCGGGAGGTGCACACATGAGCAAGAAAAGAGTATACGAACTTGCCAAGGAGTTAGACATATCCAGTAAGGATATGATGAATATACTCCAATCACTGAATATTCAGGTGAAGAGCCACATGGCGATGTTGACCAGCGCGGAGGTCGACCAAATTAAACAATCCGTGAAAGAGCCGGCGGCAGAAAGCCCGAAGGCACCGCAAGTAAAACCGGCGCCAAAAGAATCGAAACGCCAAGAAACGCCGAAAGCTGACAAGCGTCCGGAAACTGAGGCGAAAAAATCACAAAAACCTTCGAAACCCCAAGCAGCCGAAGCGCAGCAAGCAAAAGGGCAAAAGCCGGCGGGTGACCGCTCAAATCGCCCCGCGCAAAATCAAAATCAAAGGAATCAAAACAATAATCGCCCGCAGCAAAAAGCGGGAGCCGATGCAACGCCGAAACGAGATGAAGCTGCCCCTGCAAAGAATGCGAAGGGCAATCAAAACAGAAATCAAAGTAAGGACAAAACGACAACGGAAAAGAACTCGAGAGATAAACAAGCCAACCAATTCCAAAAGTCGCGTGATAATAAAAACGCGAAGCGTGGCGGAAAAAATCGAAGAGATCAGGAGACTGCGAAAAAGAAAGAAATGCCTCCGATCAATCTGGACAAAGAAGTTGAGATTGACCGCAGCATTGTCGTCAAAGACCTTTCTCAAAAACTGGGGATCGGCGTCAGCCAATTGATCTCTAAACTGATCGTGTTGGGCGTTATGGCCAATCAGAATCAGGAGATCACGTTTGAGTACGCTGAACTCGTCGCGTCAGAATTTGGGCGTAAAGTCGTCTTAAAAGAAACGAAACAACATTTGAATACCGAGTCGGAGACCGGTGATATTTTTGGTCTGGACTATGAAGATAAACCGGAAGATCTTGTCAGCCGTCCACCCGTCGTCACGGTCATGGGTCACGTAGACCATGGAAAGACCTCATTGTTGGATGCCATCCGAAAGACGAGTGTGACGAAGGGGGAGGCCGGAGGAATCACGCAGCATATCGGCGCCTACACCGTCAACATCGGCGGTCAGAAGATTGTCTTTTTAGATACTCCCGGTCACGAAGCATTTACGACGATGCGTGCGCGAGGAGCCATGGTGACTGACTTGGCGATTCTCGTCGTCGCAGCGGATGACGGGGTTATGCCGCAAACGGTAGAGGCGATCAACCACGCTAAGGCAGCAGGGGTTCCGATCCTCGTTGCCATGAACAAGATGGATAAGCCGAGCGCTAACCCGGACCGCGTGCGTCAAGAATTGGCGGAACACAATCTCGTACCGGAAGACTGGGGCGGCGATACGATTCTTGTCGGAGTATCCGCAAAAACCGGCGATGGCATCGAAGAACTGTTGGAAATGGTTCTGATGGTGTCGGAGATGCAAGAACTCAAAGCGAATCCGAAGCGTCCCGGGATCGGAACGATTATCGAGGCGCAATTGGATACCGGACGCGGGCCGATGGCCACCATTATCATCGATAAGGGTACTTTCCACGCTTCCGATATGATCGTCTCAGGATCCGCCAGCGGGCGCATCCGAGCGATGTTTGACGACAAATGGAAGAAAGTGACGAAGGCGGGTCCGTCAATGCCCGTGCGAATTCAAGGGCTTTCAGAAGTTCCGAATGCGGGAGATCGCGTATTTGTCGTTGAAGATGAAAAGACGGCGAGAAACTACGCTGATCTCGTCAAAGTGCAACAAAGAGAAGATATGATTCAAGTCGGCCAAAAAGTATCGCTGGATGATCTGTACAGTCGCATCCAGGAAGGGGCTCTAAAGGATCTAAATATTATCGTCAAAACGGATGTTCGCGGCACCATTGACGCCGTACGCCAGTCGCTGGAGAAACTCGGAAATGAGGAAGTCGTCGTACGCATCATCCATGGTGCGGTCGGAGGGATCACCGAATCCGACGTTCAGTTGGCGACTGCATCCAATGCGATCATCATCGGATTCAACGTACGTCCATCACAGGTGGCCTTGGATATGGCCAAAGATGAAGACGTTGATATCCGCACCTACCGGGTCATCTATGAAGCGATTGAAGATATCAAGGACGCGATTCACGGAATGCTCGCACCGAAATTTGAAGAGCAGGTCTTAGGCCGTGCAGAAGTGCGTCAGACCTTCCGCGTACCCAATGCCGGAACGGTTGCAGGGATTAATGTCCGTAGCGGAAAAATCCTTCGAAACGCACAGATTCGACTCCTTCGTGACGATGTCGTCATTTACGAAGGGACGATTTCTTCGCTGAAACGCTTTAAAGACGACGCAAAAGAGATCAACACCGGCTACGAAGGTGGCTTGAGCATAGAGAACTTTAATGATGTCAAAGAAGGCGACATCATCGAAGCCTATATCATGCAGGAAATCGAACGTTAGGAGCATTCAATGAACGAAAAGAGATTAGGTCGCATCGGTCATGAAATTCAGCGTACGATATCACAAATGTTATCGGACGGTATCAAAGACCCAAGAATACACCCGCTGACGAGTATCACGAAAGTGCATGTAACGAATGACCTGAGTTTTGCCAATATCTATGTTTCCGTGATGGGAACGGAAGAGGAGAAACAGGCGACACTTATTGGGCTGGAAAAGGCCAAGGGATTCATTCGCCGCATGATCAGCAATGAAGTAGAACTTCGTCATACACCGGAACTGAAATTCTTGCTGGACACTTCGATCGAAGATGCTTCGGCGATGCATGAGTTGATCGTACGCGTACGCGATGAGGATCAACGCCGTGAAAACCGAACCGAAGATGATCTATAATTCCATTATCCATCAGATTGATCAGAGTAAGAAAATCTATGTGTGTTCACACATGAACCCCGATGCGGATGCATTGGGGTCCATGTTAGGTTTGACGCAATTTTTGAAGAGTATCGGGAAGGATTGTCTTGCCATTCACCCCGGCGATCTTCCACAAGATTTATCCTTTATGCCTCTCCTCGACACGTTAGTGGCGGAACCTCTGGAACCATGCGACTTACTGATTGCCGTCGACACGGCGACAAGAGAGCGTATCGGCGGAGTGTCCGATGCGCCAGAGCGGGCAAAACATTCGGTTTGTATTGATCATCACCGATCAAATGAAGGATATCTCGATATCAATTGGATTGATCCTTCCGCGAGTTCGACGGCAGAGATGATCTTTCGTCTCATCGAAGAATGGGGCCGGCCTATGCCGAAAGAGACGGCACAGTGGCTGTACGCAGGTCTCGTCGCGGACAGTGGGCGTTTTTTATACAATCAAACGAGCGCATATAGCCACCACGTGGCAGCGGAGCTGATGAAGATGGAGATCGATTGGATGACGATACATCAGCAGCTCTTTCAAATGATGCCTTATGGTAGTTTTTCGCTCTTTCGTCGCTTGATCGATCGCGCCGTTTTCTACCGTGATCATGCGATCGTCATTTCATACAGCACAATCGCCGATATGAAAGAATTCGGCACCGGTTTTGAATCGACGGATATCGCGATGAACTTCCTTCGTGATATCGCCGATGTCGAAGTGAGCGTCATGATCAAAGAAGCCGAGAACGGTTCTACAAAGATCAGCTTGCGCTCCAAGCGGACACTGGATGTATCGAAAGTTGCCGCCGCCCTCGGTGGTGGCGGTCACTTGCGCGCCGCCGGGGGAACGGTCAACGCACCCATAGAAGAAGCGCGTACGCTCGTTTTACAGACGATCGAATCATTTTGGGACGCGCGATGAAAGGTTTCTTACTCATCGATAAAACCGAAGGGATGACGAGTCACGACGTCGTCAATATCATCCGTCGCGCATTGGGTCTTCGACAAGTCGGCCATACGGGCACGTTGGATCCAATGGCAACCGGCGTGTTGCCGATCTGCGTCGGGCAAGCGACGAGGATGAGCGAGTACCTGCTGGCTGGTGAGAAGCAGTACGAGGCGACGCTTAAGCTCGGTATCGAAACCGATACGTATGATCGAAACGGTACCGTTACGATGCAATTACCGTACGATGTCACTTTGGATCAATTGCAGGAAGTCCTCGATCGACGCATGGGTCCGCAGCTGCAAATCCCTCCGATGTTTTCCGCTAAGAAAAAAGATGGGAAGAAACTGTATGAAATGGCCCGACAAGGGATCGAGATCGAACGAGAGCCAGTGCCGATCGAAATCTTCTCGTTAGATCTGCTCAGTTTTACACCTCCCGAACTCACCTTACGCGTTCATGCGAGCAAAGGAACCTATATCCGTAGCCTCGCCTATGATATCGGACGAGACTTAGGCACATGTGCGCATTTGACTAGCCTGAGAAGAATCGAAGCCGGGGGATTCACAATCGATCAATGTACGTCGATAGACACTGTCAAGGGGATGGATCGTTCAGAAATCGAACGATTGATCCTTCCGATGGATATCGTACTTTTGCATGTAGAAAAAATCGTCGTTGACGATGCAGAGGCAAAAAAGCTCTGCCACGGTCAGAGAGTCCCTTATCTAGCGGGGGACTGCGATTTATTAAGAGTTTATGATTCGCAGAATCGCTTTCTCGGGCCGGGATCGATTGTGTCCAATGAGATGAAATTAAAAAAAGTCATGATTTGAGGTTGATATGAGAGTCATTGATATCGATAACTATACTCCGATCCGCGAGACATCCGTGATCGCACTCGGCAATTTTGACGGGATGCATCGCGGACACCAGACTCTGTTTCGTATCTGCCAAACGATGGGCAAGAAAACAGGAAGTCGACCGTCAGTCCTCCTCTTTAAAACCCATACACGCGAGGCGATCCTCCACGATCGCTATTATCAACTGCAATCTTTACAGGACAAGTTGGAGGTTGCTAAAAAATACGGAATCGAACAGGCATTTCTGCTCTCATTTGATGAATCGGTGATGAAATTATCGCCGGTCCAGTTCGTGGATCAAATCCTGATCAGCCGGTGCAATGCAAGCGGACTTGTCACCGGACCGAACTATCGTTTTGGCTATAAAGCGTCCGGATCGACAGAGACACTTCAAGAGTTAAGCGAATCTCGCCGCTTTGATCTCTACATTGCCCCCGAAGTTCGACATAACGGGACGATGATCAACAGCACACTCATTCGAGAAACTGTATTGCGAGGGGAGATCGAAGAGGCGCGTCAACTCCTTGGCGATTATTACCGAATTCGTGGTGTGGTCGGTCCCGGTATGCGCAGAGGGAGGCACTTGGGATTTCCCACTGCCAATTTGAAACTCAATTTCCCGTATTGCTTACCGGTCGACGGTGTATATTTTACCTATGCGCATATCGGCGATCAGACGTATCCGGCACTGACCAATATCGGCAATAATCCGACGTTTGAAGGTGCGGAGCGCAAGATTGAGACCCATGTCCTCGACTTTTCCGGTGATTTGTACGATACGGAGATCCAATTGTCGTTCGTCAAGTTTTTACGACCTGATTTGCGATTCAAGACGGTACAGGCGTTAATCGATCAAATGAAAATCGACGAACAGACGGCAAGACGTCTCATCGTGGAACAAAAATTGGCCAGAGAAAACGAGAATAAGCGGTTTTCATAATTTACACGCGACTAGACATGTGATATACTAAACTTTGTTACCTATGCTTCGTTGTACGATTCTCCGACGACTGCGCGGTATAGGCGAATAAATAATTCAGGAGGCTTTTTAGCTATGATGATGACCAAAGAACAAAAACAAGAGATCATTTCCGAGTACGGGATTAACGACACCGACACCGGATCACCCGAAGTACAAATCGCATTGATGACATTCCGCATTCGTGCGCTGACGACTCACTTGCAATCCAACAAAAAAGATCACCATTCCCGTCGTGGCATGTTTATGTTAATCGGGAAAAGAAAAGGATTAATGAATTATCTTCAAAAGAAAGATATCGATAAGTACCGTGCGCTGATTTCAAAGTTAGGCATTCGGGGATAGAGAGCGGCTTGTCCGCTCTTTTTTAACATTCATATAGGAGGATCTATGGAAAGAGTTTACAAACATGATTTTTGCGGGCAAGAGTTGACCGTCAAAATCGGCAAAGTTGCAGAACAAGCCAATGGTGAAGCACTCATTCAATGTGGTGACACCATCGTTTTGGCAACGGCAACCGCGTCCAAAAAACCAAGGGAAGGCATCGACTTTTTTCCGTTGAGCTGTGACTTTGAAGAAAAACAATACTCGGTTGGAAAAATTCCGGGAGGTTTTGTGAAACGAGAAGGGAAACCGACGGAAAAAGCCGTTTTATCCTCTCGATTAATCGACAGACCCCTGCGCCCGCTTTTCCCGGAAGGGTTTCGTAACGATGTTCAAATCGTAGCGACCGCGTTTTCCGTGGACCAAGACCACGCTCCGGATATCTTGGCGATTACCGGTGCATCGATTGCATTGACACTTTCCGACATTCCGTTTGATGGCCCCATTGCTGCTGTATCGGTTGGATATATCGACGATGAATTTGTCTTATACCCCGACCAAAAACAAAGAGAGATTTCCAAACTGAATCTGACAGTCGCCGGTTCTGCAGAAGCGATCATGATGGTAGAATCCGCATCGGATGAACTTACCGAAGATCAAATGCTCAAAGCAATTCTACTTGCACACGAAGAGATCAAGAAACTGTGTGCCTTTATCTCGCAAATTAGAGAAGAAGCCGGCAAACCGAAAATGGAAGTGGTGGTTCGCGCAATTCCTGAGGATATCGATCGCGCAGTTCGCGATTTTGCGGAAGAAAAAATGCATGCGGCGATCCGCAATGTCGATAAGATGGCGCGCATTGATCAAATGGATGCCGTAATGACGGATACCCTCGACTATTTTGCAGAAACGTATGCCGACTCGCTGAATTACGTAAAAGAAGTATTAGGCAATATCGAAAAAGAAGAAGTGCGACGCCTCATCTTGGTCGATCGCGTACGACCGGATAATCGTGAAATGGACGAGATTCGCCCGTTGTCCTCTGAGGTCGGATTCCTGCCGAGAACACACGGTTCAGGACTTTTCAAAAGAGGCCAGACCCAGGTTTTGTCCGTGGCAACTCTTGGAGCTCCGGGAGATGCGCAGTCATTGGACGGCGTTATGGAGCAGGATGATAAGCGTTACATGCACCACTACAACTTCCCGCCATACAGCGTAGGTGATACCCGCCCCATGCGTGGACCGGGCCGTCGCGAGATCGGGCATGGTGCATTGGCAGAAAAAGCATTGATTCCAGTTCTTCCGCCGCAATCGGAGTTTCCCTACACTATGCGCGTCGTATCGGAGGTTTTAAGCTCCAACGGATCCAGCTCGCAAGCCAGCATCTGCGGTTCAAGCTTGGCATTGATGGATGCGGGAGTGCCGATCAAAGCTCCGGTTGCCGGAATCGCAATGGGCTTAATTAAAGACGATACTCATGTTTCAATTTTGACGGATATCCAAGGCTTGGAAGATCACTTAGGCGATATGGACTTTAAGGTGGCCGGTACCCGCGAGGGAATCACCGCCATGCAGATGGATATCAAGATCAAGGGAATCGACGAAGCGATCCTTACCGAAGCCTTAGACAAGGCGAAAAGCGCAAGACTTCGCATTTTGGATCATATGGAAGAAACCATCGGTCAGCCGAGAGAGAAAATGTCCGACTATGCGCCGCGCATCTTTACGATTAAGATCAACCCAGACAAGGTTCGCGAGGTCATTGGACCGGGCGGAAAAGTCATCAACGGAATTATCGCTGAAACCGGTGTGAAGATCGACACGGCCGATGACGGTACGATTGTCGTCACCGGGACAGACGGACCCAGCGGTGAAAAGGCGATTTCAATGATTGAAGATATTGTCCGCGAAGTGGAAGTCGGTCAGGTATATACCGGTAAGGTGACGAGACTCATGAATTTCGGTGCATTTATGGAAGTTCTTCCGGGCAAAGAAGGCCTTCTTCATATCTCCAAGATCTCTCACGAACGCGTGGAGAAAGTGGAAGATGTGTTGAAAGTCGGCGATGAAATGCTCGTTAAGGTTGCTGAGATCGACAAACAAGGTCGCATCAATCTGGATCGAAAAGCATTGCTGCCCAGAGAGGGCGGATCGGATTCTGAGGATACGGAACGCAAACCTCGTCCACGAGGACCGCGTCCCGACAGAGACCGCAGAGGCGGACACTCAGGACCTCATAGAGATCGCTAGAGGATCATGACAACTCTATTGTTTCGGACGGAAAGCCACCACCCGTTGCCTGCGTATCAAACACAACAGGCGGCGGGGATGGACGTTCAGGCTTTTCTTGCGGAGCCGCTCGTACTGGAGCCGCTCGATCGCGCGATCGTGCCCACCGGACTTTACGTTCAAATCCCGGAGGGGTATGAATTACAAGTCAGAGCTCGCTCCGGCATGGCGTACCGTCATGGGATCACGACGGCGAACGGTATCGGAACGATCGACAGTGACTACAGGGGCGAGATCGGCGTCATCCTCGTAAACCTCTCTAAAGAGAGCTACACGATTCACGACGGCGACCGCATCGCTCAACTCGTTTTGTCAAAAGTTGAAAAAGCAAAGATTGAGTCTGTCAGCGTATTGGATGGTACCGAACGCGCTGATGGAGGATTCGGACATTCTGGCTACTAGAATGTCCTTTCTTTTTTGATATACTATGGGTGGAGGAATACTATGGCGACAAAAAAACCGATGGTAAAGAAGAACACGAAGGATGCGTCAAATCATTTTACGGCTCGCAATTTGAGCATCGCTGCGATACTACTGATCGCCGTATCCTATCTGTTTATACTCAGCGAACAAACCGGAGCGATCGGAAGGGTCGTACGCTCCGCATACTTCTACTTATTTGGCGTCTTTTCTTATTTGATCCCACTCTATGTGATCGCACTTTTGGGAGCCGTCATCATAAATCGATTTCAGGGCAGGGTCCGCACGGTTCTGCTGCAAATTGGAGGGCTGATTCTCCTGGTGATGGCCGTACATTCCGTCTATACTCCCGGATTGACCGCATATGGAGAACGTATCGAGCAAGCGAAGATGCTGGCCGTCTATCCGATGGGAACCGGAGTTACCGGGGCTGCCATGGGATGGCTTTTATGGCGATTATTGGGACGTGTCGGAAGTACGATACTCCTTCTCCTGTATTTTATGGTGATGTTATTGCTATGGCTGAATCTATCCGTAAAGGATGTCGGGAGAACGGTATATCACGCACTACAACGCGCCTATGTACAGATACAGAAAATGGTCCGGGAAAGACAACAAGAAAAACCGGTTCGATCGGTGCCGGAGGGACCAAAACGCGAACGCAGAAAGCCATTGGAAGAGAATGAGCCACAAGGCACCCTGGCATTTGTGGACTATATGGAACAAGAGGATGCAGAGGTCGCTTCGTATCCTACCTTTTCTGTTCTAAAAGGTGATACGGAAAAGCCCAAACAGATGGAAATTAAAGAACTCGGAGCAAAACATCAAGAGATCTCCACGTATGAATTCCCATCGATTGACCTATTAGAATCTCACAGCAGCGCATCTTCTCCTGCAGAGAAGAAGATGATCCTTCGTAAAGCGGAAAAAATCGAACAAACGCTGGCAAATTTTGGAATCGATGCAAAAGTTACGCAGGTAAATCGCGGACCGACCGTCACCTGTTTTGAAATGGAACCGGCTCCAGGGGTGAAAGTAAGCCGAATCGTAAGCTTAGCAGACGATCTCGCGCTCAATCTTGCCGCACAGGACGTACGGATCGTGGCTCCTCTGCCGGGTAAGGCTGCGGTTGGACTCGAAGTGCCAAATGAGACAAAAGACACGGTCTCACTGCGTGAGATCATCGATTCTCCGGAGTTTAAAAACAGTCAATCAAAATTGCCTTTTGCACTCGGTAAGACGATTACGGGGAAACCGATCGTCTCCGCCATCGAGAAAATGCCGCACCTACTGATTGCCGGCGCGACAGGGTCCGGCAAGAGCGTATGTATTAACACGATGATCATGAGCATTCTTTATCACGCAAGACCGGACGAGGTGAAACTGCTATTAATCGATCCGAAGGTGGTAGAGCTCAGTGTCTATAACGGCATTCCACATTTGATTCTCCCGGTCGTAACGCAGCCGAAGAAGGCAAGTGCGGCGATGTTCTGGGCGGTCGAAGAGATGGAAAGGCGCTATCAGCTCTTTTCGAAACATCGCGTCAGAGATATCACCTCCTATGCACAGAAGATGTCTGTGGACACCGATATGGAAAAGTTGCCGTACATCGTAATTATCATCGACGAATTAGCGGATTTAATGATGGTGGCCGCCGGAGACGTAGAAAATTATATTGCACGACTGGCGCAAATGGCGAGAGCTTGCGGAATCCATCTGATCGTCGCGACACAACGGCCTTCTGTCGATGTGATCACGGGAACGATCAAGGCGAATATCCCATCTCGAATCAGTTTCCAAGTCAGTTCGTCGATCGACTCTCGTACGATCCTTGACATGTCGGGTGCAGAAAAACTGTTGGGAAAAGGGGATATGCTGTTTAACCCGGCCGGATTTAGCAAACCGTTGCGCATCCAAGGCGCATTCGTCACAGAAAGCGAAGTGGAGCGCGTTGTTGAAAGCCTTCGAGTTAAAGATGCAGCGCCTCTTTACGATGCCGAAGTGATCGAGATGATCGAAGATCATGCGTCGCCTGATGCCAAAGAACTCGATGACCAAGATCCGCTGTTAATTGAAGCGATCGATATCGTGATACAAGAGGGACAAGCAGCCGTCTCTCTACTACAAAGGAAACTTCGCATCGGTTACGCACGTGCGGGGCGCTTGATCGATGATATGGAGAATCTGGGCATCGTAGGACAACATGAGGGAAGCAAATCCAGGAAAGTTTTGATCGCATTTAACCCTCTGAAGGAGCTGAAACATGAATCTGGCCAATAAACTCACCTTACTTCGCATTGCGATGATTCCCGCTTTTATGATCCTGTATTACTTTACGGGAATCGGCTGGCCGTCAGCAATGCTCTTCTTGTTGGCGTCGTTGACGGATACGCTGGACGGCTATATTGCCCGATCGCGTTCTTTGATCACGACGTTCGGAAAATTTGCTGACCCCCTCGCGGACAAGCTGCTGGTAACGGCCGCCTTGATTCTTTTGACTGAATCAGGGATGATACCGAGTTGGGCGGTCATGATCATCTTGGCGCGAGAATTTATCATTACCGGGTTTCGTGTCGTTGCCGCCAGTGCCAATATCACGATCGCTGCCTCACCGTTTGGGAAAATCAAGACGATTACGCAGTTTACGGCGATCGTTCTGCTTTTACTCGGGAATCCTTACTTTGGATTAGGAGGTTTTCGACTCGATTTATGGTTGTTCTATCTGTCTGTGTTATTGACGGCGCTCTCCGGTGTGGATTATCTGGTGAGAAACCGCGATGTGATGGATTTATCCAACCTGTAAGATTTGACAGCGGTGTTTGAGTAGGATACAATTAAACGAACGAATGTTCTATCAGAAAGGTGGTGCCCTACGGGGAAAACTATGAGTCAAGTTGATAAAGCGGAAAAATTAAAAGCCCTACAAGCGGCCTTCACAAAGATTGAAAAACAATATGGGAAGGGCGCCGTCATGAAATTGGGGGATGCGCCTGTGTTAGAGATCGGTGTCATACCTACCGGTTCAATCGCTTTGGATATCGGCATGGGCGTCGGAGGAGTTCCTCGCGGTCGTATCATCGAAATCTATGGACCTGAGTCTTCCGGAAAGACGACAGTCGCCCTTCACATGGTGGCAGAAGCACAGCGCCTCGGCGGTATCGCCGCATTTATCGATGCGGAACACGCACTGGACGCACAGTACGCGAAGAATTTAGGTGTGAATATCGATGAACTCGTTATTTCACAGCCGGATACCGGAGAGCAGGCATTGGAGATTGCAGAGTCGCTGGTTCGTTCCAATGCCGTCGACATCATCATCGTAGACTCCGTAGCTGCCCTTGTGCCTCGCGCAGAGATCGAAGGGGAGATGGGGGATGCCCATGTCGGTTTACAAGCTCGCCTCATGTCGCAGGCGCTTCGTAAGCTCGCCGGAGCGATTAACCGTACAAATACCGTCCTCGTGTTTATCAACCAGCTGCGGGAAAAAATCGGCATCATGTTCGGAAATCCGGAAACGACCGCCGGCGGTCGTGCACTCCGCTTTTATGCGACCATGCGCCTCGATATTCGCAAAGCGGATACGATCAAAGAAGGCGATCAAATCATCGGCAATAAGACACGTGTAAAGATCGTAAAAAATAAAGTTGCACCTCCCTTTAAGCAGGTGGAATTTGACATCATGTACGGCAAAGGGATTTCGAAAGAAGGAAACCTTGTGGACGTAGGCGCCGACAGTGGCGTCATAGAAAAGGCCGGCGCATGGTATAGCTATCAGGACACGAGGATTGGACAAGGTCGTGAAAGAGCAAAAGAATTCTTACGCGAGAACCCTTCGATCAGCATGGAGATCGAGCAAAAAATCCGTGAGATTTATAACTTGACGAGCCTTACGTACGAGATTCCGGCCGATGATGCGGTCGATGAACCGACGCAGATCGATTTCTAATGCGCTTTTTATTTTTTACCGACACCCATATAAGGTCCACCTCGATGCGTAGTCGACTCGACAATGTCCCGGATACGCTGGAAGCCAAGTTGACGGAAGTGGGAGAGATTGCGAGAACGGAAAAGGTCGATGCCATTCTTCATGGAGGAGATCTCTTTGATCGGCCGGACGTATCCATTATGACGGTAGGCCGCTATGCGAAAATCATGGCTGCATATCCGACACCGGTCTATGCAACGATAGGAAATCATGATATTTTTGCTCATAATCCCAAAACACTCCCTCGTACGATGTTGGGTCTTCTCGACGTGCTCGGACATATTGAGCTGATTCCTGAAAATGGGATTCGTTTAGAGAGTGATTGTGTGGTGCAGCTTTCGGCTGCACCTTTTCGTTATGATATCGACCGTGGGGACCGCGAGGCTTTCTATGTAAAACGGCAAGACGATACGGTAGACTGCCATTTACTGATCGTACACGGTATGCTCTTGCAGAAACCGTTTCTTGCAGACATCTCACAAACAGTTATCGGCGACTTAAACCCGCTGGATGCCGACATTGTTCTTTCCGGGCATTATCACAGCGGTTATAAGGCAACGGAGTCAAAAGGAACTTTGTTTATCAATCCGGGTAGTTTGTTAAGAACGAGCAATAGTCTTTATGACCTACAGAGGATTCCACAAGTGCTGATTCTCGACGTCGATAAAGGCGGCGTCAAGGACTACCGGTATATACAACTTCGTTCGGCGAAACCGGGCGAAGAAGTGCTCTCTCGGCAACTGACGATCGAGAATCAAATGAGACAGGAAAATTTAGAGCAGTTTAAGCAGCTGGTACGTGAACATGTGGATCTGGACCGCTACGATATCTACCACATTATGGAAGATTTAGCCAATGCAGAAAATTTCGCACCGGAAGTCGTAGAAGAAGCGATGGCGCGAATTGCCTATATAGAAAGCGAGAAGAGCCGCGATGAAGAAAATTGAGCGTGTCGAAATCCACAATTTTCAATCCCATACGGACACGACTCTCCAATTAGCTCCGCTTCTCACGACGATCGTCGGCGCTTCGGACGCGGGTAAGTCGTCAATCATTCGTGCGATACGATGGGCTCTGTTTAATGAGCCTGCCGGTACCCAGTATATGAGAATCGGCACGCAAGATACGTATGTACGACTCATTTTCAACGATGGATCCGAACTTCTTCGCGCCCGCGACAAGACAAAGAACTACTACATTTTGCAGGAACCGAACAAAGAACCTATCCGTTTTGAAGGCTTTGGTGTGAAAGTTCCAGAAGAAGTATTTCAATTTACGGGTATCCGCAAGGTGCCGATCAGTGAGAAGGACACCCTCTCTCTAAACCTTTCCTCTCAGTTGGAAGGTCCATTCCTCTTAGGAGAATCACCGACCGTGCGAGCTGAATCCATTGGAAGACTCGCCGGTACTTATAAAGTCGACATGGCGCATCGAATCGCCCGCGCGGATCGCAATCAGAATACCAGGCAAATCAATCAGTTAAATGCTGAGGAAGCGACGCTGAACGAACAGCTTCTTCAATATGCTCACCTTGATGAAATGGAGCAACGGATTCGTCAACTCACACATTATCAGGTGCAGATTGATGAGAAGAAACGACTCATGGCGCCGATCCGTCAGCTCAAAGATCGCTGGACGAATGTGGGGGAACAAACCGCTTTGTTGCGACGTCGACTACACGCCTATCGAATGCTTGATGAAGCGAGTGAGAAACTAAAAAATGCTGAAATAACGGTAGCAAGAAATATGAAGCTCTCTCGGGTGCGGAAACGTTATGTCGAAATGCTTCGTGATACTCAGTCCACGGAAGCCATGAACAATCGATCGACCAATTTCTTAGCGTTTATCAAAAAGACAGAGTTGCCCAAGAAACTTGGCCGCTACCAATCGACGCAGCAATTCAAAAAGCGTTGGCAAAATAATAAAGATGAGACAATGGAACTTGTGCGCTATCTAAAAATCCCGGTGATGGAACTCCAGGAAAGAGAAGATCGCATATCGACACAGTTCCAAAGGTTAACGAAACTTGTGACTCTGCGCGATCAGACAAAAGACACGGAGAAGCGCCTATCGATCGGAAAAGGGTATCTCGAGTCATGGAAGCGAACGGCTTCCGCTTCGGATCTCATCGATCAATTGCAGGAGAAAGATCGAAAGAGAAGAGTTTTGCTGGATTTGCGGACGAAATGGAAAAATCAAGAGCTCGCCATTCGTGAAAGCACAAAACGGTGTCACCAGTTGGAAGAAAGCCTGGATAAAGTCAGTCATGAGTATTTGCATGCCTTTCAGGAGACCGGACGCTGCCCGTATTGTCTCCAAACGGTCGACAATGAGGCACTTTCACATATCAAGTCACATTTGGAAAAGAGGTAAATATGGCCTACGAACACGAAATTCAAGAACTGAAGAAAAAAATCGAGCAGGCGCAAATGAACAAAGTGCGCGCTGAAACACGTCTGGAAACGCTGGAAAAGGAAAAGGAATCGCTACTTGCAGAAATGCAAGAACTGGGGATCGAACCCGAACTATTGGACGCAGAAATTGAGAAGCTCGAGGCGGACATCGCCTCATTACTTGCAGAAGCGAAACGACTTCTGCCGGAAGAATGAGCGGGGAGTTTACCGAGGAGAGTTTAGTCCGATCGATTGCCGCTCTCCAACAGCGCTATACCTCTGACAAGGCAAAAAAAGAGACGATTGAAGACTATGCGAATCGCACGAGGGATGCGATCGACCATCTGGAAAAGGAGAACGAGAAACTCACGAAAGTCCTTCAGTTGTATCAGATGACGTCTGAATTTGCACGTGAACAGTCAAAGACCCATATTGAGCAATTGGTGACCAGCTGTTTGCGCATCGTCTTTCCCGAAGAGATCTCGTTTGTGATCGATATCGTCGAGTCGGGTCGCAATACAAATGCCAATTTCTTGATCGCTGACACGATCGACGGGACACCCAGCACATTTCAGCCGCAAGATGCACGAGGTGGCGGAGTGGTCGATGTGGTATCTCTCGCGTTGCGGATCAGTTTTTTACTACGATATCATCCACCGGTAGAAGGAATCCTCATCCTGGATGAGCCGGCAAAACATGTCAGCGAAGAGTATATACATAATGTCGCCGAATTATTGCTTCAGGTCGCAGAAGAGTTTTCTCTGCAGATCATTCTCGTCACGCACAATCGTCACTTAGCCTATATGGGGGAGACGGTGTATGAAGTCAGTCATGAGAATAATTCTTCGTCCGTTAAGGCAATCGAATCAATTGGAAATCACGTATCGATCTGATCGAAGGCTTGTGATTTAGAGCATTTTGTTAAATTGCATCACAAGAAGATTATACAAATATCGCTTTACAATATGACATAAGGCTAAAATACGTATATTTAGCCATTTGTTGTAGTTGACAAATCTGCACCCAAAGAATAGAATAAGAGAGTAAGTTACCAATTTTTGATTGTATTGCAACTTGACAATTTAATACGAAGGAGGTGCAATTGTGGATAAAGTAATATTTGTACTTCTTGGTATAGCCGCCGGTATTTTAGTCGGATACTTTCTTCGTAAATCTTCCAGTGAGAAAAAAATCGGTTCCGCAGAAAAAATGGCACAAGACATCATCAATGAGGCCAGTCGAACCGCTGAAGCGAGCAAAAAAGAGGTTCTCCTCGAAGCGAAAGACGAAATTTTCCGCCTTCGCACGGAACAGGAACGCGAGAATAAAGAGCGTCGAAATGAAGTCAATCGGCTTGAGAAGCGCTTATTGTCTAAAGAGGAATCATTAGATAAAAAGTACCAATCGCTGGAAAAGAAAGAAGAGCAACTGCAGCAACGGACAAAATCCATTGCGACGGTTGAAGAGGAAATCGAACACCTATATCAAGAACAGAAAAATGAATTACAACGCATTGCAGAATTAAGCCGAGATGAGGCGAAAGACATCTTGTTAGACGAAGTCAAAGGTGAAATCGAGCACGAACATGCACAGATTATCCGCGCTTCGGAATTAAAGATGAAGGATGAATCTGAAAAAAGGGCAAGAGAAATCATTTCCACTGCGATTCAACGCTATGCGGCGGATCATGTCACGGAATCGACGGTTACCGTAGTCAGTCTGCCGAATGAGGAAATGAAAGGACGTATCATCGGTCGCGAAGGGAGAAACATCCGGGCGTTAGAAACGCTCACCGGCATCGACCTCATCATCGACGATACACCGGAAGCGGTTGTATTATCGAGTTTTGACCCGATACGCAGAGAAGTGGCGCGTATCGCATTGGAGAAACTCATTACCGATGGAAGAATCCATCCGGCTCGAATTGAAGAAATGGTTTCAAAGGCCAGAGCGGAGCTGGATGTCATCATACGGGAAGCCGGAGAACAGGCATGTGATGATGCCAATGTTCACGGACTCCATCCGGAACTGGTAAAGACACTGGGTAGACTGAAGTATCGCACCTCATATGGACAAAATGTACTGAAACACGCGGTTGAAGTCTCCAATCTAGCAGGGATGATGGCGGCGGATCTCGGTGCAGATGTCAATATTGCGAAACGAGCCGGGTTGCTACACGACTTAGGCAAGGCAATTGACCATGAAGTGGAAGGTCCTCACGTCGACTTGGGCGTCTCGTTGGCAAAGAAATATAAGGAAAGCAAGGAAGTCCTTCACGCTGTCGAAGCGCACCATGGAGATGTCGATCCGCAAACGATCGAAGCCGTACTCGTTCAAGCGTCGGATGCGATCTCTGCGGCACGGCCGGGAGCGAGACGGGAAACGTTGGAAAACTATATCCATCGACTCGAAAACTTGGAAGGCATTGCCAATCGATTTGAAGGGATCGAAAAATCTTTTGCGATCCAGGCCGGACGCGAATTGCGCATTATGGTCAAACCGGAGCATATTTCTGAAGACCAAATGACGATTACAGCACGTGAGATTGCCAAGGCGATCGAGAACGAGCTGCAGTACCCGGGACAAATCAAAGTCAATGTCATTCGCGAAACGCGGACAACTGACTACGCAAAATAACAATACGACTGCCCGTCTTTATGACGGGCAGTTGTTCATTCATCGATCATAGGAGAAAAACATGTTTGACTTACACGTGCATTCATATTTCTCGGACGGAAAGCTATCGCCGAAG
The DNA here is from genome assembly GCA_964510345.1 of uncultured Peptoniphilaceae bacterium. GTDB lineage: Bacteria > Bacillota > Clostridia > Tissierellales > Peptoniphilaceae > JAAYQA01. The sequence goes on along the minus strand of CAZEBB010000001.1, from coordinate 84,034 downwards.
CGAATCGCAGAACTTGCAGCGCGTATCGGTTTACAAGGGATCTCATTAAGCGACCACGACACATATGACGGCATTGAGCAGATGTTACACTACGGAAAAAAAGCGGGATTGCATATTGTACCGGCTGTCGAATTTGGGACCACATGGGAAAAAGACGGTCGAATGGTAGAGATTCATATTCTGGGCTATTTGATGGATCCCGATAACGATCATCTGAACGAAACACTCCAACTATTAAAGGACGCGCGAGACAACCGCATACGAAGCATTATACAGATTCTGCGTGACTTTGGTCTTGATATTGAAGAAGAAGAGGTATTCGCGCTGAAAAAAAGGGGAATTATCGGACGGGGACAACTTGCTCAATATATGGTCAATAAAAAATTCGTACAAAATGCCGGTGAGGCATTTGAACGATATATCGGCGTCGGGAAGTTTGCCTACGTACCTAAAACGGTCCTAGACTACCGTAACATCATGGAATTGATCCATGAGAGCGGCGGTGTCGCCGTTTGTGCACACCCCAAGACATTACGGGACGATTCAATTCTTGAAGATCTGCTTGGTTGTGGTTTAGACGGAATTGAAATCATCAATTCCAAGCATAATCTGTCGGACGCGAACCGCTATCTCTTATTCGCAAAAGAATACCCTCACTTGATCGCAACGGCCGGGTCTGACTGCCATGGCCATTATAAAAGCAACGACCAAATGTACATGGGTCGGTATGCTTGCAGTCAAAATACGGTCGATGCGCTCTACCAACGAGCTGACTTATACCGATAAAAAGAGGAGAGGACAATGGAGAGGATCTCAAATAGGGCGCTGTCCATCGCGCCGTCATTAACACTGTCTGTCACAGCAAAGGCAGGGCAATTACGAGCACAAGGCGTAGATATCATCAGTTTAAGTGCCGGAGAACCGGATTTTCAGACTCCCGAGGTCATCGCCCGGGCAGGCATTCAGGCGATCGAAACGGGAAATACAAAGTACACGGCAGCACAGGGCGCGGTAGAATTGCGAGAGGCGATTGCCAATCGAATCAAACGAGACACGGGAGTCGTGTACTCAGCCGAACAGATCACAGTCGCAAACGGAGCCAAACACTCACTGCTCAACGCATTGTTGGCGATCATCAATCCGATGGATGAGGTTTTAATTCCAACACCGTACTGGGTCAGTTATACGGAGATGGTGAAGTTAGCCGGCGGCGTTCCTGTGCTCGTACCCACACGAGAAGAAGATGGCTTCTGTACGAATGCAAGGCAATTAGAGTCGTTTCGCACAGAAAAAACCCGTGCCATTATTCTCAACTCGCCATCAAATCCAACCGGGTTTGTGTACAGCAAAGAACTGCTCCGAGAGATCGGCGAGTGGGCGGTGAGCCACGGACTGTATATAATATCGGACGAGATCTACTCGAAATTGCTCTATGAAGGCGAGCATTTTAGCGTAGCCGCCACTAATTGTGATGTATATAACATAACAATTATGATCAATGGTTGTAGCAAAGCGTACGCGATGACCGGTTGGAGAATCGGTTATGCTGCCGGACCGGCAGATGTCATCGGCGCGATGAACAAATTGCAGAGCCAGATGACGTCAAATCCCAGTTCGATCGCACAAGCGGCTTCCGTGGTCGCAATGGATTCTGACGACGCATTGATCCAACCGATGATTGAGGCGTTTCGTCAACGGCGCGACTACTGTGTGGACCGGATCAATCAAATGCGCGGCGTGCGCTGCAGCCGACCGGCCGGTGCATTTTATCTATTCGTTCACAGTTCCGATTTATATGATCGTCAATATCAAGGTAAAAGGATCAAAGACTCAATCGGGTTTTCCGAATTTCTACTGCAAGAAGCACAAATTGCCGTCGTACCGGGTATCGGCTTCGGTGATGACGATTATATTCGAATTTCATTTGCAACGAGCATGGAGCTATTGGAAAAAGCGATGGATCGTATGGAGAACGCGATCGCGAAGCTTCTTGATGAAAACAAATAGAGTGAAAGACGCGCACGTTTCCGTGTGCGTTTTTTGATGGAAAGTAAAGGACCTGGGATATGCCTCAGAAAATTAAAATGCATTACAGGCCAAATGAGAGCGTCGTTTTTTAGCGTTACATGTGAAAAAGGACAGCTGAAGAGGAAATTTGCGACGCAACCTCTTTTATGTTATAATCATTTTAGATATTTCACAAAATTAGTATTTTGTGAAATAAAATAATCATCGGAGGAATCATCATGAACCCCCCTCTCTTAAGCGACTATTTAAATTATTTACAATCGATCCGTGGTACGGCAGCGAGCACTAGAAAAGAATATGGGTACGACCTTCTTCATATGCTTCGGTTTCTCGTCTATCGGAAATCCGATCGTCCGATCGATGATGAATTTGAATCGACCGATCTTTCCATATGCGATGAAAAATTTCATCGATCGATTACCCTCAGAGATCTACATGCCTTTTTGTCCTACCTGGATCGCGACAAAGACAATGCGGCGGCAGCAAGATCCCGAAAGATTTCTGCGATGCGTTCCTACTTTTCCTACCTAACGGATATTATCCGCGTGATCGATCAAAATCCTACCGGCGGACTGGAAAGTCCCAAGAAAAAAATGAGGCATCCTGTCTACCTCACATTAGATGAATCGATTCGATTGTTAAACCAAATCCAACAAGTAAAGAATGAGACGCTGCGAGCCAGGGATTACTGCATCACTCTTTTGTTCCTGACGTGTGGCTTACGCCTTTCAGAACTTGCGCAGATCAATATTGACTCGATGAAAGGTGACACACTTACAGTGATTGGAAAAGGCAATAAGGAGCGCACCGTCTATTTAACTCCATCGACGATCGAGGCGATCAGCGATTGGATGAGAGTACGACCCGTCATTGATGGCGAACTGGCCCTATTTGTCAGCACGCAAAATCGTCGTATGACCAACCGTGCGATTCAGTATCGCATCGAAAAGCATCTACAGGATGCCGGCTTTGATACCACACTCTATACGACGCATAAATTACGTCATACGGCGGCTACCCTCATGTATAAGCATGGACAAGTCGATATCCGAACGTTGCAGCAAGTACTCGGACATGTCAGCGTCGCAACGACACAGATCTACACGCACACCGATGACGAACAGTTGAGAGACGCGGTCATAAAGAATCCTCTCTCCAATTTCCATTAAAAATATCCCGGCTCGTTCAAGGGGGTACGAGCCGGGATGTTTTTAGTAGATCGGAATTTGTAAAACTTGACCGGGGTAGATCATTTTGTCGTTCATCGTGTTGAGTTGTGCGATTTCAGAGATAAAGGAACGAATATCGCGGCCTTCCGGATTATAATTTTCTGCGATGGACCAGAGTGTTTCGCCTTCTAATACCACTCTTTCAATGGCGCTGAACTGTGTCTCTTTTATTTCATTTCGTAAGGTCATACCCATCAGGAGTAGTGACAAAACGAGCAAAACGGTGATGAAACGACGTGTACGGATATTTTTGGACTGTATTTTTCTTTTCATTTTATCCTCCTGCAAACTTACGTTCGGAACGAATGTTCTTATGTTCATTATAAAGGAACAAACGTTCTAGGTCAAGGGTAATATGAAAATAATCGAACTAATGTTTGCCTTCCCCTTTTCTCTATGATATAATGGCGTCAATTGGAGGGATTTCCATGTATGAAGATTTAACGAGAAAACAAATTGAAATTATAAATTTTGTCAAACAAGAAGTAGAAAAGAAGGGGTATCCACCCGCCATCCGCGAAATCGGTGAAGCGGTCGATTTAAAAAGCACTTCTACGGTCCACAGCCATTTGACCAAATTGGAGCAAAAAGGCTATATTCGACGAGATCCGACGAAGAACCGTGCTATAGAAATTGTCGGTGATCCGGATGAATTTCCCGTGCACCGCGTGGTGAACGTTCCGATCGTAGGTGATGTCGCTGCCGGCTCCCCTATTCTCGCCGTAGAAAATATCGAAGATACCTACCCCCTCCCTGCCCACCTCGCAGAAAAGGGAGAGTTATTTATGTTGCGTATCCGAGGCGATTCGATGATCGAAGCGGGTATTCTCGACGAGGACCTGGTCATCGTCAGGCGACAAAATACCGCATCGAACGGCGAGATCATCGTCGCCATGATCGACGAAGGGGCCACCGTGAAGAGATTCTATAAGCGCGCAGGAACGATTGAACTCAAGCCTGAAAACAGTACGATGTCCTCTATCTTTGCGCAGGACTGTCACATTTTAGGAAAAGTCATCGGACTACAACGAAGAATCTATTAGTAAACAATGAATCGATTCAAACAGAAAAAAGCATCGCTGTGAAAACCACAGGATGCTTTTTTGGTTCAATTAGTATACGAGTCTTGCTTGCAGCGTTCCCATATCTTTTTGTACGGCGAATAGGATATCGAAGACAAAAGATGCAATTCTCGTATTGATGGCCAAAGCATAGTTCAGATCGCAAGCACATGAGCTTTCTTTCGTCTTGTACTCTTCGACGATATTCGCGATCTGCTCTGCAATTAGATGGCGAAGTTTAAGGATCGACTCGCCTTCTAAATCGATGGCTTCCGTTTCGAGTTCCACGAAATCGAATTCGTGCTTCTTTGCTTCTTCATTTACAGCCTTTTCGTACTGTACATGCTTCACAAGGTTCCCGTTGAAACTCCAGTTGTTGGCATGTGCCATACAGCAGAAGTCCGAGAGATAATGGCTGATAATCCCGAGTTTTCGGCTAAACAGCTTTTTCGTAATCGAGTTTTTATGGTCATTGATATTCATAAAGCGGCTGACAAAGATCAGCGTGACGATCTCGTTGGCCACAAAGTGCAAGCTGTCGTCAATATAGTGTCTTTGAATTTTATACTTTGGGAAAATATCGGGTACTACCGAGCCCCATAGCAGGCGTTCCTCATTGAGTTCAATATCGTATTTTTCTTGAAGGTTCATATGAAGAGCACGTGCTATGACCTTATGCGTCTCTGCGAAAATATACACCACTCCCTTTCACAACACTTTAATTTTATACTTTTTTGTATGACAAGTCAACCAAAAAGAATGTTTATAGAATAACAGAACCACCCGAAGGCGGTTCTGTCAGACATTCTATTCAGCTGCCGGAACGACAAGTCCCGATAGGGCAGCTTCGACGCGGAAGCCGATCGTCGATAAGCCGCCGTATACGGTGATCGTTTCCGGTTTCAAGTCATTCAAATAAGTTGCAACAACTTTGGGTAGAGAAGTTGCCTCTGAGAGCACGAGTACGGAGTCCGTTTTTTCTAAGATCGGTGCTGCCGCAAGTGCATCCACTGCGACCGTTCCGCTCGCCACGGCAACATGAGATGCGTCATCGACTTCTTTTGCGATGGTCACGGCTGTCGCATAGCGATCGCTGCCGGACAAACGGGTCGTTTTTGCACTGATCGAATCTAAAACAGTGTCAGGGATCCATGCGGGGCCTCCGGCTGCCGTAAGTGTAGACGCTTGATCGGCAATAGCTTTCGTCTCAGCAGAAACGCCTTCTTTTGCCGTCAGCAAGATCGGTGCTTGATCGCGCACGGCGAGATTTGAGATCGACAATGCGTCGACCAGGTTCTGACCGGATGCGAGATAGAGATTTGCTTTCGCAGTTCCATCAGAAAACATCTTATTCGCGATGGCATTGGCAGTTTCATAGCGGTTGTCCCCCGCGAGTCGAGCGACTTTTACATCTTTTCCGAGGGCCGTAATGACTTCTTCACCCACGCTGTTCACACCGCCGACGACATAGACTTCACTTGCTTTGAGTCGCGCGATCTCATCGAGGACGACTTTGGGTGCCGTGGTCTTATTGACGAGTAAGATCGGTGCCTCATATTTTGCTGCCAAAGGAGCCGCCGTCAAAGCATCGGGAAGTGCCGCATCCAATCCGCTGGCGAGGACGACGACATCCGAGGTTGTAAAGTTTGCCTTGGAGATCGCCACCGCGGTATCGAATCGGTTCTCACCGGATACGCGTTGAGATAAGAACGGTGCGACGGTCATACGTCCGTCTTTTGTTACAGTTAGTCCATCATCTCCGGTGTTATCCTTGATATAGTCGATCACGATATCGACCAGGAGACCGTGGAGGCTCACTTGTTCTTTTCCTTCAAAGGACTTATACCCGTCACCGCCGACGGCCATAAAATCGTTCGTCGCAAGTTGATACGTGGCTTTCGGGTCGATCGGCTCGCCATCGATGGTGGCGGTAACTTCATTCCCGGTACCGGTTGCTGTGATCACGACTTTCATTCCCGCTACGTGCGGCATTTTACCGGCAGCTGCCGGCCAGGCGTCGACGCCGTATTTCAGTGCATCCAACACATCTTGTCCGGTGACCTTAATGACGGTCAGTGCGTTTCCAAACGGTAATACTGTCTGTACATCGCCAACGGTGATGTCACCTTTAGCAATCGAAGCACGGATTCCTCCTCCATTGGTCAGAACGATATCTGCTTTAGATTCTGCGAGCATTGCATCGGTGATGAGATTTCCTAAATTGGTTTCACCGGAGCGAACTTGCTCTCGTTCGCCCTCCAAGTCATTGTTGGTCGTTCCGATGACTTCTTTGAGGACTTTGTCATTCTCTCCGACGCGTTCATTAATCAGTGCGCTCAGCGTCGCATCCGGTTCGACATCGCGAACTTCTGCAAAAGTGAGGTGGCTGGGTACGATCGACTGGACTTTCTCACCATCCATCGTAACGACCACTTTACCGATCGTATCGAAGTATCCGTTAGTCGACGCGATCCAAGTGTTCTTATACTTTTCACCCTGATCGAGAGAGGTGTGACTATGACCGTCCAGCACTAAGTCGATTCCGTTGACCTCATCGAGTACGCTGTACGTCGTCACCTCTGACTCTGCATCCAATCCCAGATGGCTTAATAGGATAATGAGGTCCGCTCCTTGCGATTTCAGCTCGCTGATTTGAGCTTTTGCGACCTCAACGGCATCGAGGAATTTAATTCCTTGCGTATTTAAAGGGTTCGACTTGGTTTTCGTCTCGGGAGTCGCTAACCCGAACACACCGATTTGGTATGCGCCTTTATTGATCATCAGATTCTCTCCGAAGACAGGCTTTCCGGTGTTTTCATAGACGACATTGGCCGCCAAAATCTTGGCTTTTAATTCTTCGGTTAACTCTAAGAGGCGCTGGTAACCGTAGTTAAAATCGTGATTTCCGGGGACGAAAGCCTCCACTCCGATCTCATTCATCATGGTTACCATATTATAACCTTCGGATAAGGATGCAAAGTTGGATCCATGTAGATTATCTCCGGAATCGAAGACGAGGACGTCACCGTTGGACTTCGCCTCTGTTAAGAGAGTCTGGTAGCGAGCGTAACCGATGATTCCGGTCTCGTTCGTCTTGCCGTCTTCGTCAACGGCAGGGTCGCCGATCGCTTGACCGTGTACGTCATTGGTGTGGAAAATTGTCAAGGTTTCCGGTGCAGCGAATACATTGACCGGGAACACACTGATCATAAAGACAAAACTCAACACCATTGCCAGATAGCGTAGGGTCTTTCTGTTCATGAAATAGCCTCCTTTTCGAATTTGCTTAACACTTTACATATACCCTATGCCGGAGTCGATTTCACGGAAGACGTCATTTATTACGCACTCTTTACAAAGCGTTCTCCATCCCATTGAAGATGATGGTTGGCAAAGAGCGCCGCGACTGACTTCATTACGGCAAGTTTACCCTGATCATATGTCAGTCCTCCTTGATAGAAGACATTGTAGGGAGGTCGAAGCGGTCCATCTGCGCTCACTTCGATCGAAGAACCTTCGACAAAACCGCTGGAAGCCATAATGATTTGATCGCTATATCCGGGCATATCCCAAGGAATAGGCGTGACGTGTGCGTCGATAGAACCTGCGCTTTGCACCGCCTCGCAGAAACGGCAAATTTCGTCCGGAGTGCCGAGCTGGATTGTCTGCACGATGTCTGAGCGCGTTTGCGAGGTGCTCGGACGAACCGTATACCCGATGGCATCGTATACGGCGGCAAACAAAATAGCAACTTGCATGGCTTCACAGGTGATATGGGGTGCAAAGTACAATCCTTGTAACACTTCTCTTGTCGTGCCGTAACTCAGGCCGACATCTCTGCCTAAACCGGGCGCGGTGAGTCGATAAGCGATTCGCTCCACGAGTTCGCGTTTTCCGGCGACATAACCTCCGGATCTCGCAATACCGCCACCCGGGTTTTTAATTAGCGATCCGGCAATCAAGTCAGCACCGATCTCTGAGGGTTCAATGATCTCCGTAAATTCGCCGTAGCAATTGTCGACCATGACGATCATATCCGGTCTCACCCGCTTAACGATCGCGATAGCGTCACGCATTTCATCGATGGGGATGGCACTGCGATCGCTGTATCCTGTGGAACGTTGGAGATACACCATCTTCGTGTCCGGTGTCAGCGCATCTTCGATCGATTCGAGATCGATTGCCTCATCTTTCAGATTCAATTGACGATATCGGATTCCCCATTCTTTCAGCGTATGAGGCAATGCACCCTTCAGACCGATGATCTTCTGCATGGTGTCGTAGGGAGTGTCGGTAATGCAAAGCATTTCATCCCCGGGTAGCAGAACCCCCTGTAAGCACAGCGTGAGTGCGTGCGTCCCGGATGCGATCGATGAGCGTACCAACGCATCCTCAGTGCGGAATACGGAAGCGAACACTTCATCGACTTTATCTCTGCCTTGGTCCCCGTACCCATATCCGGTCGGCGAGTAGAAGTCCGTCGCGCTGAGACGTTGTTCTTGAAAAGCCTGAATGACTTTCATCTGATTATAAGCACGAATCTCCTGATGATGGGCGAAGACGTCCTGTACCTGTGTCTCTTTTTGTTGGACAAATTGGATCACTTCAACGGGAATCCCGAAGGATTCCCGCAATAATTTTTCACTATTCGATAATTTCACGTTGAATAACCTCTTTTGCACGCCGGAAGACGTCTTCTACACTCATGGTTTCCATATCCAGCCAATGGATTTCAGGCATCCTACGAAACCAGGTCATCTGCCGCTTGGCATATTGGCGCGTGTGGACGATAATCGATTGGCGTAACTCATCTACGGTCAAGAGTCCTTTCAGGAAGTCGATCGTCTCTTGATAACCGATTGCTGCCGCCGCTTGATTGTGTCGACCGAACGGAAAAAGCACGCGCTTACATTCGTCGATCAAGCCTTTTGTTAACATCTGATCCACCCGGGCCTCGATTCTCTGACATAAGACATCCCTTGGATAGTGCAGTCCGAAAACGACCGCTTGGAAATCTTCTCTGGGCACGCGAAATCGATCGTCTCTGGGCGTCGATGCTTCGGAGGCAATTTGCAGTGCCCGAACGACACGCCTTCGATTGTTAGGATGAATCTTTTCCGCCGCGGAAGGATCCTTCTCTTGTAGCATGAGATAGAGAGCTTCTGTATTTATATCGGGCTCTACAATCTTCTTTGTTGCGCCCGCCGATGAGAAGTCTAAATCATAGAGAAGCGACTGGATGTAGAGGCCGGTGCCTCCGGCGATGATCGGGATCTTCCCGCTTTGATTACATCGGTCGATTTCTCGGAAAGCATAGCGTTGGAAATCAGCGACACTGAAGGCGTCACCGATCGATGCGATGTCGATTCCGTGATGGGGTATGCCTCGCATCTCATCCGGGGTACTCTTTGCCGTCCCGATATCTAATTTGCGATAAATCTGCATGGAATCAGCGCTGATGATCTCTGTTTGGTACGCTTGGGCCAATTGTACAGCAAAAGCGGATTTACCGCTGGCTGTGGGTCCAACGACAATAATCGCCTGTCTCATGATGGAATCCGCTGGAACCATTTGTGCATATTGCGCAGTGGTACGCGTACGTACGTAGGCCTACCATGTGGGCAAGTATGCGGGTGTTCCGTTGTGGACAATGCCTTCATCAGCTCGTCGACTGACCACTCGTGCAAGTTTTCCCCCGCCTTGACCGCTTCGGTGCATGCGCGTTTGATCAAGCGGTCTTTGATGTCTTGTTCCGGTAGTTTCGTCTCTTTGTGCAAAGTGTCAATCAAACTGTAAAACAGGTTTTGGGGGCTTTGCAGGCGACCGAATTGATACGGGATGCCGCGTATGGCAAACATCGACTCTCCGATCGATTCGGCGATGAATCCAAGTTCTTCGAGCAGTGAGAGGTTTCTCACCAGAAGCTCTTCTTCTTGGGGTTTGATGCGCAGCGTCTGTGGAACGAGCAACATTTGAGTCTGTAGGGATGTTCCCTTCCCTTTTTTTATGAAACTGTCGTATAAGATTCGTTCATGAGCGGCATGTTGATCCAATAGTACCATTTCCATACGTACAGCATCTTCAAATAGCAGATACGTCTTTGCGATTGTTCCTATATAGCGAAGCTGTAAAAACCAGTCATCTGCCTTCTCTTCTTTTGAGATCGGCAATGGCATCGTCTGTTGGACGGGAGGAACTTTGCGAACCTGCGGAGTGCGTTGCGGCATTGTCGCTTCTTGGAGCGTTCGATAATCGATCTTGGGATCGGATACGGCATCTTTCCTTTTCGTAGATTGCATCCCCTTCATGGCGCGGTATTCGTCCATCGTAAATAGATTGACACGCTCCGGCTTGGCTTCCTCTGTTTTCTCGGGGAGGCGATTCTTTTCATTCTCAGTCAACAGCAAACGGCGGACTTCGTCTTTCATCGGTGCAAAGACCTGCTCTTTGACCCATTGAACGCGTTGCTTTGTCGGGTGAATGTTGACATCGACCTGATCAGGGGCGACCTCCACCCATAAGAAGAAGATCGGGTAACGTCCATGTGGGATCTTTCCGCTGTACTCCGCTTCGATGATCTGAACCAATGAAGGCTCTTGGATAATTCTTTGGTTGGCAAACAGGTATTGCATGCTCCGATTGCCTCGATACAGCGAAGTTTTGCCGATCCATCCGTATACTTTTAAACCGTGATCCTGAAAATCGACAGGGATCAACTGATCGCTGACATCGGTCCCGAACAGTTCGACAATCGCGTCCGCCGGTGAAGAACCGCTCGTCCGGAGAAGGATTTTGTCATCTTTACTGTATTTGAACGAGATCAACGGATTTGCAACAGCAAAACGATAGAGCAAATCCGTGATGCGATTGGCTTCCGCAAGCGCCGATTTCATAAATCCGGCTCGTACGGGAACGCGACCGAACAGGTCTTCTACGATCACCGTGGTTCCGGTATTGTGGGCGATGTTTTGACGCAGTGGATCCTTCGGGTCATCGTATTTGACGAAGGCTCCGATTTCATCCTGAGGCTGTTTACTTAAGACGGTGACGGTGGATACGGCGCGAATGCTGGCGAGAGCTTCTCCCCTGAAACCCATAGTTTCAATGCGAAACAGGTCTTCATAATTCTGTACTTTGCTCGTCGCATGTCTTGTAAAAGCGAGGTCGATCTCATCTTTCGGGATCCCCTCTCCATTATCCGTCACTCGTATGATGCTTTTGCCACCATTGTGGACTTCGACAGCGATCTGCGTCGCCTTCGCATCGATCGCATTTTCTACGAGTTCCTTGACGACCGAAGCCGGATTTTCGATCACTTCGCCGGCGGCGATTTTTAATATGGTCTGTTCGTTGAGAATCTGTATGCTCATTATTTCTCTCCCAGTTCAATGGCGGTTTGTTGAAGCCTTTGGAGCGTATTCAGAGCCTCGATCGGCGTCATTGAATCAATGTCGATTTTTTGGATGGAAGCCGCGAACTGCTTGAGTTCGATGTCGCGTAGATCCATTTGGACGATGGGGTCTTCTGCGGAGGGCAATGGCAGGGAAATATCGTGCCGAGATTTTTCGAGTTCACGTAAAACTTGCGTCGCTCGATAGATGATCGATGCCGGGAAATTAGCCATTTTTGCGACTTCGATACCATAACTCCGATCCGTTTGTCCCGCCATAATCTTTCGTAGAAAGACGATGTGAGTGACCTCTTCGCGTACGGCAATTGTCATATTCTTTATTTCATCGAAGTGATCCGCGAGTGCGGTGAGCTCATGGTAGTGGGTCGCAAAGAGTGTTTTCGCTTTGCATTCCGTCGCCAGATGCTCCATAATGGCCCAGGCGATGCTCATTCCGTCGAAGGTACTCGTACCCCTACCGATCTCATCTAAGATCAACAGGCTCTTCGGTGTCGCATGTGCGAGTATATAGGCCATCTCTTTCATTTCGACCATAAAGGTGGAATCGCCGGAAGACACGTGGTCGGTGGCTCCGATGCGCGTAAAGAGCTGGTCGACAATCCCCATACGACAACTTTTTGCCGGAACAAACGAACCGATCTGCGCCATCAGGACGATCAGTGCGACCTGTCGCATATACGTCGACTTTCCGGCCATGTTCGGACCGGTGATGACTTGGATCAGATTTGTGGGACTTCCGATATCCGTGTCGTTGTGGATAAAACCGCCTTCGGGGAGGTTTTGTTCGACGACGGGATGCCGACCCTCTTCGATGAGAATCTTCGCATCTTTACGAAATCGTGGGCGTACATATTGATGAAGTGTCGCCGCATGCGCAAAGCTGTAGAAGACATCCAGCTCTGCAACAATCGATGAAGTTCTCTGCAATCGCTCGGTCCGATCCAAGATAAAGCTTCGAATCTCTTGGAAAATCTCGTACTCCAGTTCACGAGTTTCGAAACTGCTGTCTTGTACCATGCGTTGGATCGAAAGAAGCTGGTCCGTCGTATACCTTTCAGAATTGGTTAGCGTTTGCGCCCGGTTGTAGTGAGCCGGAACTTTCTCCAGATGTGATTTTGTCACATCCAGATAATAGCCCTTGTTCTTATGATAGACGATCTTCAAATTTTTAATGCCGGTCGCTTCGCGCTCATCCATCTCATATTGCAATAGCGCTTCCTGGCCCCTTAGGCTCGTATCGCGCAGTTGGTCGAGCTCTTCGTGATAGCCGACTTTGATGAGGCCTCCCTCTGTGAGCCCGATCGGTGGATCCTCATTGATCGAGTCTTCGATCAGCGTGCTCACATCTTCCAAAACATCGATGCGGTCGCCGTATTCTCGCAGCAAAGGGGACGCCGTACGCAACAAATAACTTTTCAACTGGTGTACATTGGCGAGAGAGTTTTTCAGCGCGAGTAAGTCTCTCGCGTTGGCACGTTGATACGAGAGCTTCCCGACGAGTCGGTCCATATCGTGGACACCATCTAAATGGGAAGCGACATGAAGTCGATTGGTCGGCTCGTCGACAAGCGCTTCGACGATGTCGAGACGCTGTTCGATTTCTTTTTCTCTACGTAGAGGACGCTCCAAGAATTGATGGAGTTTACGCGTTCCCATTGCCGTTTTGGTGTGGTGCAAGACAGAAAATAGCGTGTTCTTACTGTCGGCTGTCCGCAGATTTTTTTGGATTTCTAAATGAGACCTCGTGTTCTGGTCGATCCCCATCCAAATGGACAGATCGTACCACCGGGCCGTTTGTAAGTGTTTGAGCGGTTCTTTTTGATACTGATAAATATATTGCAATAAACCGTGAAGTACTTGTATGGCTGTAGGGCTTTGAAAGATCGGGCTCTTTTTATTGAGAAGTGGAAGTTTGGTTCGAATGTACTCCACCTGTTCTTCAGAGCTGAACGAATACCGATCGTAGACGGTCATCAGACAACCGTACCGATCGGTCATTTCAGTCTGAAAACTTTCATTTCCAAAAAGCGTATCCGACAACAGAATTTCGGAGGGTTGCCACCTGGCAATCTCGTCGAGTAGGAGCGGATACGCGGCGATCGCTGCGTCTTCAAAAGCGGTGACTGAGAGTTCTCCGGTACCGATATCGACAGCCGCTAAGGCAAATCCCGTTGTATGGTAGTGAACGGCGAGCAGGTGGTTGTTGTCTGCACGCATCTCTTGGGTGTTGATGACCGTCCCCGGGGTGATCACGCGGACAACGTCCCTTTCAACAATCCCTTTTGCTTCTTTGGGGTCCTCCAGTTGTTCACAAATCGCAACTTTATAACCTCGTTCGACCAGTTTTGCAATATACGGATCACTCGAGTGATGCGGCACGCCGCACATCGCCGCTTTTTCACCGTTTCCCATATCGCGCTGTGTAAGGGCGATTTCCAATTCTCTCGCTGCTACTTTTGCGTCCTCAAAGAACATCTCATAAAAATCGCCCAGCCGAAACAATAGAATTGAATCCGCATGACGCTCCTTAATGCTCGTGTATTGTTGCATCATCGGAGTCATGGTTTTCACTCGATCCTCTCTCCTTCCAGCGTAAAGGATGTCGCTCTCGTGATCTTCACTTTCTGCAGTGTACCGACCAGTTCTTCGTCCCCCGGGAAGTGCACCAGATGGAAAGTACGTGAACGCCCTGTCAACACGCCTTCCGCTTTGCTTTTCTGATCGACCAAGACTTCGATCGTTTGTCCGATCATCGCGGTATTCTTTTTGTGGTAAATCTCATACATCGTATCGACGAGACGTTGAAATCTCTCTTTCATGACATCTTGAGAAATCTGGTCTGGATGGTCCGCCGCAGGAGTCCCCGGTCGAGGCGAATAAAGAAATGTAAAACCGGCATCAAACTCAACTTCTTTTACTAAATCGAGCGTATCTTGGAAATCCTCTTCGGTTTCACCCGGAAATCCGACGATAATATCTGTAGAGATCGCGATATCCGGCACGCGCTCTCTAAGTTTGCGGATCAGGTCGATATAATGCTCCCTCGTGTACTTTCGGTTCATCTTGTGTAAGATGCGATTGCTCCCGGATTGAACCGGTAGGTGAAAATGCTCACAGACTTTGTCAAGAGAACCCATGGCGTCGATGAGTTCATCGGAAAGATCCTTCGGATGGCTGGTCATAAAGCGGATGCGAGAAATCCCTTCAATATCGTTGAGCTCACGAAGAAGTTCTGTAAAAGTAATCGGGTACTCCAATGTTCTCCCGTAAGAATTGACATTTTGTCCGAGCAAAGTAATCTCTTTGTAACCTTCTTCGGCCAAAATTTTTGCCTCTTCGATGACACGTCCCGGCTCTCGGCTGATTTCTCGTCCTCGTGCGTAGGGCACGATACAATAAGAACAGTAATTGTCGCAGCCATATGCGATTGAGATATACGCTTTATGCTTGGTATTGCGTATCACATGGGTTTCATCTTTACCGAGATCCATCTCCTCTTCAATCGCGATCATGGGTTTTTTCGTCTGCAAATACTCGTGGATAATGTACGGCAAATCATCAATATTCTTGGTTCCGAAGATAATATCGACGTGTTTGTACTTTTCACGGATGATATCACGGGCAGAACCGGTCTGCATCATACAGCCGCTCACGGCGAGGATGACATCCGGCTTCAAATTTTTCACATGCTTGAGAGCACCAAGTTGACCCAGCACTTTGTGCTCGGCATTTTCTCTGACTAAGCAGGTATTTAGTAGAATAAAATCGGCATCCTCGATTCGGTCGGTCGGCTCGTAATCTGCATTCTCCAAGAGATACGAGATCTTTTCCGAGTCGTGTTCATTCATTTGGCAACCGAAGGTCTGGATGATATATCGTTTCTTCGTCATAATTCCTCCAACACAATAACGTCTACCTATCATTATACCAAATGTGGACATATTGGATATGGGAAATAAAAAGGTAAACGTTTGATCGTATTGTGTGAAAGAGATAGATTTCGTTGCAAATCGTGATATAATGAATAGAGAGAAAAATTTAGGAGGTATGAAACGTGATTATTTCTGACAGAATGCAAAACATGCAATCCTCACCCATCCGAAAGTTAATCCCCTACTCGCAAGCGGCTGAGAAGAAAGGGTTAACCGTTTTCAAACTCAACATCGGACAACCGGACATCGCTACTCCCAAAGCGTTTATGGACGCCATTAAAAACTTTGACAGTGAGTTCATCCCCTATGCTCATTCTCAAGGCATTACTGAAATGATCGAATCTCTTGTCAAGTATTACAAAAAGTTTGATATTCCATTGGAATACGAAGATATTATCGTGACGGCCGGAGGATCAGAAGCCTTGGTCTTCGCACTCATGACCATTGCAAACCCGGGAGACGAAATTATCATCCCCGAACCTTTCTATGCAAACTATAACAGTTTTGCCACATTTGCCGGCCTGAATGTCGTTCCGGTTCTCACCAAAGCCGAAGAAGGATTCCACTTCCCGTCTGTGGAAGAAATCGAGAGCAAGATCACTGACAAAACGCGCGCTTTCGTCATTGCCAATCCGAACAATCCGACGGGTGCGGTTTATTCAAAAGAAGAAGTTGATATGATCACCGATTTGGCCGTTAAACACGATCTGATGATCATTGCGGACGAAGTTTATCGCGAGTTCGTATACGATGGCGAGGAATACGTCAGCTTTATGCACCGTGAAGATGCACTGCAAAATATTATCTTGGTCGACTCCATCTCCAAGAGATTCTCCGACTGCGGAGCCAGAATCGGTGCGATCGGATCAAAAAACAAAGAAGTCATGACGCAAGTCATGAAGATGGCACAAGCGAGATTGTCCGTCGCAACTCTGGAGCAACTCGGTGCAGCTGCCATCGTCGACTCTCCTGATTACGACGTCTTCATGAAAGAAGCGTATGATGAGTATAAACTCCGACGTGACACGGTATACGAAGGCTTAAAGAATATCCCCGGCGTTATCGCTGAAAAACCGACCGGCGCTTTCTACAATATCGCGAAACTACCGGTTGACGACGCCGAAAAGTTCATCATCTGGACTCTCGAAAACTGCAGCATTGATAACGAAACCATCCTCATGGCACCTGCAGAAGGCTTCTATGCAACACCCGGTCTCGGCAAAAATGAAGTTCGCTTCTCATACTGCATCCAAGCGCCGGAACTCGAGCGCTCCATGAAGATCCTCGAAAAAGCATTAGCCGAGTATCCCGGTCGCACTCCGATCAAATAGTTAACTTGTCAACACAAAAAAGTACGGCTTTCATCGGCTGTACTTTTTTTGTTCTTTTGATACTCGAGTCGTTCAAATCAAAAAACCGCCCAAAAGGACGGTTTCAAGATTCATTATGCTTCCGGATTTTCTTCCGTTTTTTCTTCCGCAACTTCTTCAGGAGCTGCCGTTTCTTCAGCCGTTTCAACGACTTCTGCAGTTTCTTCTGCGACTTCAGGAGCGACCACTTCTTCCGGTGCAACTTCTTCTGCGACAGCCGGCTCATCGACATTGTCGAAGCCTAAGATGCCGAAATCAAAGTCGACCAATGATCCGATCGTATTCTCGAAATCTTCACCCTTGTAGACAGGAGTGCTGCGTTTTTCCGCTTGACGTCTCGGACGGCGCGATTGTGCCGGGCGATCACCTTGGGGTCTTTCGAAGCTTTTGCGCTCGGGTTTCGGTGCTCTTTCTTTGCGCTCTTGCGGTTTCGTCTCTTTAATGCTCAAGCCGATCTTTTGTGCTTCCGCATTGATCTCGACGATTTTGACTTCTACTTCGTCCCCATCGTTCAGTTCGTCGGACGGTTTTTCAACGCGTTCGTGGCTGATTTGAGATACGTGTACCAATCCTTCTACGCCTTCTTTCAAGCGAACAAATGCGCCGAAGTCGAGTAGATTTACGACGGTACCTGTGACGATATCGCCTTCTTTATTGTTCTTGAGGAACTCATCGAAAGGCTTATCCATCAATTGCTTTCTACCCAAGGAGATGCGGTTGTTTTCGCGGTTGGCACGAAGGATTTTCACTTCGATTTCGTCGCCGACGGTCAGCGCATCTTGCGGGTGCTTTAAGCGTTTCCAGGAAATATCGGATACGTGGAGCAATCCATCAATTCCGCCAAGGTCGATAAACGCACCGAAATCGGTGAGTCGAGCCACTTTACCGGTAACGACTTCGCCCACTTGGATATTTTCCCAAGCTTTATCTAGAATTTGTTGTTTTTCGGCATCGATGATGACTTTTCTCGAAAGGACCAAGCGTCTTTTCTTCTCGTCAATACTGATGATCTTTGTCGGAACGGTTTGTCCGATAAATGCTTTCAGATCGCGAACGAAGTGTGTATCGATGTGGGAACCCGGGATGAATCCGTTGATACCCATCACATTGACGATCAAGCCGCCTTTGACATCCTTCTCGACAGTAGCTTCCACTGTTTCACCAGCTTCGTACTTGTCCATCAGTTTTTGCCAGTTTTTGTATTTTTCTACGCGTCGGGAGGATAGGATGACATTGCCTTCACCATCGTCCAGTTTAATGACATAGACCTCAATCTCCTGCCCCGGCGTAAATAAGTCTTTCGGTTTTAAGCTGGAGTCCTCTGAGAGCTCATCTTGCTTAATAATCCCATCCGACTTATAGCCGATACTGACTTGTACGTCGGTGTCGGTTACATAGAGTACTTCACCCGTAATGATCTCCTTCGGGTGGATCGGTTTCATGGTGCCCTCTAGTTGCTCCATAAAATCTTCGTTGTTGTAATTGTCCATTCTTTCCACTACCTCCTCGATTAACCAATCCGGTGTAGATGCACCAGCGGTTATTCCTATTTTTTTCATTTTTACCAACTCATTGATCGGTAATTCTTCCGCTGACTCAATAGGATACACCTGTTGGCAATACTGCGAAGCGACTTGGGCAAGCTTTTGGGTATTGGAGCTATGCTTTCCGCCGATCACAATCATTGCATCTACTTCCCGTGCAATCGCGGCACAAGACTCTTGTCTGTGTCTGGTAGCGTTGCATATGGTGTTCTGTATCACTACGTTCTGATTGTTTTGTTCAATCAAAGTTGAGAGCTGTTGAAATTTTTCCTCTCTGTTGGTCGTTTGGGACAAAACGTATACGTCGGTAAGTCCTTTTACAGCCAGTGCTTCCTCGTGAGAATCGACAATAATCGCACGATCATTCACTTGACTGTTTAAGGCAATTATCTCCGGATGCGCTCGGTCGCCAATTATAACTACATTATAACCCTTTTCTTTCATTTCTTCCAGTTTTTTATACATATTTAGCAAAACTGGACAAGTTGCGTCGACCAGGGTATGCCCTGCGTTGAGCAATTGCTCCTTTCGGTCGGTCCGAATCCCATGACTTCTCGTGACGATTACAGAGGGATCGGAAGGCTGCAACTCCTCATAATCAGCCATTCCTTGTTCTTTAAGACGGTCAACGAGATGGCGATTATGCACCAGCGGGCCAAGTGAATATACGGTTTGATTTGCATCCAGCGCTTGTTGGGCGAGTTCGACTGCACGTTTGACTCCACCGCAAAATCCAGCGTTATCCGCGATGATAATCTCCAATTTCCACTTCCTCCTTATAAATCGATTCAAAAATCGTCTTTGTTACCAGCTGCGTCGCTTCGTCTTTTGAAAGCCCAGCCGTTAGTTCCTTTGTATCAATGAGATCGCGAAACTCGACATATACTCTTGAAAAGGGTCGGTAGGTTGATCGTATGCGCACCGGCATGATATTCGCATGTCCTCTTTGCGCGATGACGGCCACCCCTTCTTTAAAATTGTCCAGTCGGATCTCATCGACCCTCGTCCCTTCCGGAAACAACCCCAAAACTTTTTCTTCTTTCAAGATTTGCAATGCGGTCTTTAGAGCACGAATGTCCGCCCCCCCGCGGTCTACCGGAAATACACCGACTTTTCGAAGTAATGCTCCGAATGGCGCAAATGAAAAAAGTTGCTTCTTTGCCATAAAGTGAATGGGTCGTTTTGAATAAATGGCAATAAAAACGGGGTCCAACATGGATTGGTGATTGGCACATAAAACGATGGGGCCTTCTTTTGGCATCTTCTCTTCCCCGATCACCGTTGGCCAAAAGATGAGGAGGAAAAGGAAGCGTACAAATGCTTGTGTGGCACGATAGAGTCCGACAATCATTTTCTGTCTCCTACGCGGTCGAGTATCATCTGAATCGTTTCATCGATGACCAGATGTGTATTATCGATCACGATTGCGTCCTCAGCTCGTGTGAGGGGGGCGACGGCACGGGTGCGATCATTTTGATCTCTTTCGACCAACTGACGAAGAACCTCATCGTATGATATCCCGGACGCTTCTTCCTGTTTATGGCGACGACGAGCTCTCTCTTCGACATCGGCGGTGATGAAAAACTTAAACGGGGCATCCGGCAAGACAAAGGCGCCGATATCGCGACCATCCATGATGATCGGGTAACATTTCGCCAAGTCACGCTGCTTTTCTTGCATCATAGTGCGCACTCCGGGATGGACGCTCACCTGCGATGCAGCGGTGGAGAACTCGGCATCACGGATTTCTTCAGGTAATGGATGCTGATTCAGCATGAGTTCACCTTCAGAAATCGTATAATTCATCGTTCGCAGCAGGTTGACGAGTGACTTTTCATCATGGTATTCGATATGCTGTTCTTTCGCCACATAGGCTAGTGAACGATACATCGCGCCGGTGTCCAGATGCGTCATGTCGAGCGCTTCCGCTAATCGCTTGGCGATGCTGCTCTTTCCGGAGCCGGAAGGCCCGTCGATGGCAATACTGATCATAATTGACTCCAATCGGCTTCCCACGTCTCACAACCTAATACGAAATGGGTCAGCTCTTCGATTTCTACATTGAGATACATTAAGACTTGAACACAATGATTGAGGTCCGACTGATGTCGAAATTGTTGAAGACAATAGACAGGTACGTCATCTAAACCTGCATCTCGTATGACGAGATCGACATAATTTTCAGGCAAGTCATCGCTTCCGCATAATAAAAGCGATTGAATCATGGACGGTCGTACCCCGTTGACCGTCATCATCTGTGAAATGAGCGCTGACAGTTCGTCTGCAACGCCCTCGCGGTCATGATTTGAGATTTGTAGGGATCCTTTGATTGTATTCATGCTTCCTCACTTACTGTTTGACAATACTCTACAGCGCCTTTGCCGGCAACATACCCAGTCGACCAGGCGATCTGCAAATTGTATCCACCGGTGTCGGCATCGACATCGATCAGCTCACCGCAAAAAAATAAACCGTCCTGTTTCTTTGACATCATGGTCTGTGGTTGGATTTCTTTGCACGAGACGCCCCCTCGCGTGACGACCGCTTCATTAAATCCTCGGAAGTGAGTCGGATGGATGCGTAGCTCGCACAAGGATTCGACGAGACGCGCCCGTTGCGTTTTTTCGAGTTGACACGCGACGGTTTCCGGATGAATACCGGCTTGTGCCAACACAACGGGGATTAAGCTCTGTGGCAACAATCGTCTCATTAGATTGGACATCTGTACTTTGGGTTGCGCTTTGATTTCTCTTTGCATTCTATCGTCAAGGGTATCGGCCGTCAAGGCGGGTTTCAGGTTGATTACCATGGGAATATTTTCGCAATCCGTAGGCAGGATGGCGCTCATCTGCAGTACGATCGGGCCTGAAATTCCGTAGTGTGTAAAGAGTAATTCTCCGAACTTCTCAATCGGTTTTTTCCCTTGAACGACAAGTCTTACATTCTTAAGCGTGACCCCAGCTAAATCCGGTACCCAAGGGTCCTTCAGTGTCAAGCCCACGAGCGAGGGAGACAATGGAGTCACGGTATGTCCGAACGTCTTTGCTATCCGATAACCGTCGCCGGTTGCGCCGGTCGTCGGATACGATAAACCGCCGGTGGCGATGACGACAGCACAGCACGCTAACGATCCGTTTTTTGTGCTTACGAGAAAGCCGTTTTCTGTACGCGTGACACCGATGACCTGAGTATGGTACAGAACCTCTGCTCCTGAACGACGAAGGCCCTTTTCCAGCGCGGTGTTGATGTCGTTGCTCTTATCGCTTACCGGAAAAACTCGGTCCCCCCGCTCTACTTTACAGGGGACGCCGAGTGACTCAAACAGTCGGACGATATCATTTTGTGTGAAGGCGCGATAAGCACTGTATAAGAACTTCGGATTACGATGGATGTGTTGTAAATGGAGGTCCATTTCCTGTGCATTGGTGAGATTACACCGACCCTTGCCCGTGATATAGATCTTCTTCCCCAGCTTTTCATTTTGCTCGAGGAGAAGTACTCGCAAGCCGCCATCAGCCGCTGTCATAGCCGCTAAAGCACCGGATGCACCGGCCCCGATGACGATGAGATCTGCGCTCCTTACGGTTTTTTTTGTTTCCAAGGTGGGGTCCTTTCTATGGTATAGACGATCGGCGCTTCAGGATGTGGCGGAAACGCTCTTCGTTCGGTGATATAGACACCTTGCAGGGACGCAAGGGCGGATTGGAGTGCCGTCCATTCGACATCGGCGTCGTGACCGCGATAGACCGTCAGGATGACGATTCCCCCATCGCTCATTTTGGGGAGAACCGCAAGCACGCTTGCGATCGTACTCTCGGGATGCGTGGTCTGGGCTTTATCCGATCCCGGTAGATACCCGAGATTATAGACGGCGATCTGAAAGGGACCTTCGATGTCCGAGAGTTCGGAATGCGATCGACTCAACAAGCGGTATCGATAATTCGGATACTCAGTTTCGCATATTTGTTTACAATGCGCAACGGCGGATGTTGCGATGTCAATGCCTACCAGTTCACCTTCCGGCCCGATTCGCTCCAACAAAGCGCGCATATCGTGGCCGTTACCCAATGTGAGATCGATGCATCGGTCTCCTCTTTGAGCGAAGTGATGAAATAACAGATGGACATAGCGCGTGTGATTTAGTCGCATCGGAGCCCCCGCATTTCACTTTCATTTAATAAACGATAGGCGCCGGGAGACAAGGCGCCGAGTTTTACACCGTCCATCTCGGTACGATGGAGTGTCAGCACCCGATACCCCAAGTACTCCCACATTTTTCTGATTTGTCGATTCCGCCCTTCGGTTAAGACGATTTCATAGACGGAACCGCGATCTTTCACCTGTGCGGGTTGTGTAAGTTTCCCTTCGAGCGGGATTCCCGTGCGAAAAGTGCGCAGCGCGTTCTCATCCGCTTTACGGTCAAGTGTCACTTCATACACTTTGCGCTTAGAAAAAGACGGGTGCGTCAGTTTTTGAACCAAGTCGCCGTCATCTGACAACAATAAGAGGCCGGTTGAATCTTTGTCGAGCCGACCGATGGGGACGACATGTTCCGGTATGTCCCTTATCCATTCAGAGATCAGATTCTTTTGTTTTGGATCGTAGAGGGACACGGTTACACCGAGCGGCTTGTGGAACGCGTAAACGACATTTTTGCGAACGGACTGTATGGGGTGCCCGTCCACCATGACGAGGTCATCCGGATGGATTTGTGTCGCCAATTCGGTGACGAGATTGCCATTGATCGTGACTCTTCCTTCACGGACAAATTCTTCCGCTTTTCTGCGGCTGCAGATCCCCGCCGCAGCGATGTATTGATTAATCCTCACCGGCGTCCTCCGTTTCCGGTAGCGGGGGTAAATCGGATAGATCACGCAATGAAAAATACCGCAAGAATTCGTCCGTTGTCTCATAGACAAAAGGTTTACCGATCGTCTCCAATCGCCCGGCTTCCCGTATGAGATCGCGGCTTAACAGCGTTTCGAATACGCTGGAGGACTGGACGCCCCGAATCTGTTCAACTGCCAATTTGGTAACGGGCTGTTGGTAGGCGATGATCGCTAACACTTCCAATGCCTGTTGACTCAAGTTTTTTTGCGGTTTGAGCGGTAACCAGCCGGAAATCACATCATGGAGCTCCGGATGGGTTGTGAACTGCCACGTGTCGCCGTGGCGAGAGAGAATGATACCGCTCGACTCTCGGCTATACTTTTGTTCCAGCTCCGTAACGATCTGATTCCACTCTAAGGGCGTGATCTGCAAGGCTTGAAGAATTTGCTTTTCTGTCAATCCGTCAGACCAAAGATACAAGATCGCCTCAGCCTGTTTACGATAATTTGGTTTGATGCAGATCCCTCCTTTGTAGAAAAATGACATTTCGTCTCACGGACACGCGCAGCCACTGCCTTTTGATGAGCTCCAAGACTGCAATAAACACAGCGATCCATTCGCCGATCGTATCACTGGGAACAAACCGATGGATGCGCTCTTCCTCTTTCCATGGAAACTGCATCAATTGTTGCATCGCAGCCTCCACTTCAAACACTTCACGCTCCACCAATCGTCCAATCTTTACTTTCGACGCTTTTACGCTTTTCTTTTTTCGTATCACATCTTCCATAGCAGTGCACAAGTCGACGATATCGCGACTGATTTGTACCGGTTCCGCGCTGAGAAAGCTTAAATCTTCGTTGGGTTTTTCAAACGTGAGCGATCCCTCTCGTTCCCAAGCCGCAAAGGATCGGGTCATACGGCGATATGCGTCATACGCACGGAGACGCTGAATGAGAGCCTCTCTCGGGTCCTCTTCCTCTTCGTCTTCGCTGGTATAAGGCAATAACAATCTCGACTTAATATATAGGAGTTCGGAAGCGAGGACAATAAAGTCACCCATTTCCTCCTTCTTTATTCTCGACTCATCTTCAATGACCGATAAATACGCTTGCGTGATCTCCTGAATGGGAATATCTTCAATTTGGATCTCATTCTTTTTTATCAACTGGAGTAGCAGATCGAGTGGCCCCTCAAAGGATTGTACATCGACGACGAGGGCCATTAGAGCGCGATCCTTATCATCCAATCCATGATCATTTGTGCGATCGGTACGACAACCCGACCGGCCAATCCGGAGATCAATAAAGCGATCAGGAGAAAGTTGAAGTATTGCTCATACCGATAGAAAAATGACTCCAGCTGATCCGGTAAAAGAGTGAACAGAATTTTAGAACCATCCAGAGGCGGCACCGGCAGCAGATTAAAGACGGCAAAGTAAATATTATAAATCAAAAGCATCTGTAAGAGCGCGTCAAGAAAGGCATTTCGAAATGGCAAATGCCCTAAGAGCGCAATGCAGAGGAATGCGATTAACAAATTGACGGCCGCGCCGGCACCCGACACGAGTATCATCCCGAGTTTTCGGTTGCGGAACCGATACGGATTGATCGGCACCGGTTTTGCCCAGCCGAAGCGAAAGAGGATCATGCTGAGCGTTCCCACAGGATCCAAGTGCTTCAAGGGATTCGGAGTCAAGCGACCCGCATCACGGGCGGTTGTGTCACCCATAAGAAGCGCCATCGTACCGTGAGCGACTTCATGAGCGACGATAGTAAATAGAAGGGCGATCACAGTGATCGCCATGTCGTATAGTTGCAACTGCAATTGATTACTCCTCAAATTCCTGAATGTCGTCTGCCGTGACTCGAGCGAAAACCAGCGGTCTTCGTTTCGCCGTGCTGCCGATTTGGATATTTTGCGCTACGATCTCCCCGGCGAGCTCGGCTCTTTCCGGTTGATCCGAATAGAGCACAGCCAAGACGTCACCCTTATTTACTTGTGTGCCGCTACGCTTTTGCAGGTGAATGCCGGCGTACAAGTCGATGATATCTGTTTTCTTCAGACGGCCACAGCCGAGTTCCAGCGCGGCTTCTCCGATGCCCCGTGCGTGAATATGAGTGATTGTGCCACCGGTTTTTGCGATGACCTCATAGGCTTTTGATGCCTTCATGAGTTTTGACGGTTCATGAAGATAGGACGGATCTCCGCCTTGGCTTTGTACCATCTGAACAAAGTGCTCCAGCGCAGCTCCCGTCTGTATGGTTTGAACGGTCATATTTTCTGCGATCGATGCATCGTCCGTCACTTCAGCGAGGAGAATCTCCTGGACGGCGAGCGCCAAACTGACATCTAATAGCCGACCGGTTCGCTTTCCGTGAAGGATCTCGAGGGCTTCATACACCTCCAACGCATTGCCGATATAGTCCCCTAACGGCTCGTCCATATCGGTGATCAGACAAACGGTCTCTTTTCCAAAATATCGCCCGATCTTTGCCATGGTCTGTGCAAGGGCTGTGGCTTTTTTTACATCCTGCATAAAAGCGCCGGATCCGACCTTCACGTCCAAGACGATCTTATCCGCGCCGACGGCTAATTTCTTCGACATGATCGAAGAGGCGATCAACGGGATCGAGTCGATCGTTGCCGTCACATCCCGCAGTGCGTATAGTTTACCATCTGCGGGCACGAGAGTGCCGGTTTGTCCGGTAACCGCAATTTGGATACGATTGACTTGGTCGACAAATTCGTCCTCTGTCAAGTCGGTCCGTATGCCGGGTATCGACGAGAGCTTATCCAATGTGCCGCCGGTGTGTCCAAGTCCTCGTCCGGACATCTTTGCAAAAGGAATTCCGAGGGCTGAGACGATCGGTCCTGTTACAAGGGTTGTCGTATCGGCAACGCCACCCGTAGAGTGCTTGTCGACGATGATGCCCTGAATCCGAGAAAGGTCGATCACGTCACCTGAGTGGATCATACCCTCCGTCACCGCATAGAGTTCATCTTCATGTAAACCATTGAGGTAGACTGCCATCAACCAAGCGGCTATTTGATCATCGGTCACGTCGCCGGAGGCAATCATTTGAAACCAACGGTGAATATCTTCCGCATGATGGTGTTGACGGTCTCTTTTCGCGGCGATGAAATCAGTCGCGTGCATACTCTTTCACCTCTTGTATCCATGCCAAAAAGAGTTGCTTCATCGCTTTGGACGAGATCTCTGCCGTTTCGAGTACTTCATTATGATCCAGTGGTTGATCCAATATCCCGGCGGCCATATTCGTGATCATCGATATCCCGCAGACTTGCATCCCCAATCGATTGGCGGTCATCGCTTCCGGTACGGTGGACATGCCGACGGCGTCGGCGCCGAGTACGCGTGCCATGCGTACTTCCGCCGGTGTTTCGTAGGACGGTCCGCTGAACCAAAGATAGACGCCTTCTCGTAAATTGACACCGGATTTTTTGGCCGATTCACGCAAAATATTTTGAAGCATCGGTTTATAGACCGCAGATTGATCAGGAAACCGAGGTCCATCGGTCTCGTCATACGCACCGCGCAACGGGTTGATGCCGGAGAGATTAATATGATCCGTAATCATCATTAAATCGCCGGGTTGAAACGCAGTGTTGACAGCGCCGGCGGCATTCGTGAGAAAGAGATGCTGAATGCCAAGCTCATGAAGAACTTTGACCGGGAAAGTGACTTCTTTGATATCATGGCCTTCGTAGTAATGCGCGCGACCTGACAAAAAGAGTAACGGGACGCCTTCAAGGGTGCCGAACACGACTTTGCCTCCGTGACCCTGCACCGTCGGCTTGGGGAATCCGGGTAATTGCTCGTATGGGATCTCAATCGGATTCTCGCATAAGTCAGCGAGAAAGCCGAGCCCTGAACCGAGTTGTATAGCAAAAAAAGGGGTCGCCGGAAGTGATTTTTGTAAAATTTGTACGGCGGTTTTCACTTATTCACCCTCCAACGGGGCTGGGAAATATTGATCCCAATGTCGTTTCAAAAACAAGGTCGCCATTATGGTCTTTGAATCCATTAAGCGGCAATTGTCAATTTGTTCCAAGAGTTCATCCATGGTAAGAATGGTGGAACCTTTGATCTCCGGATCAATTTCATCGGAGACTTTTTCGATATCCTTTGCCAGGAAAAACTGCCACTTTTCATCCGTGAAGCCCGGGGTTGAATACGCATCAAAAAGAAATGTCATATTGTCCGTTTGGCATCCCGTTTCTTCGAGCAGTTCGCGTTTTGCCGTCTCGATCGGCTCTTCCTGATACTCGATCATGCCGGCAGGCAGTTCCATTAATGTGCGTTGCACCGCCGTGCGATAGTTATGAATCAGCACAATTCTTCCATCCGGCAATACTGGCAGGATGACGACAGCGCCGGGATGTGCAATAATCTCTCGTTTCGAGTATTTTTGATTGGGCATTTCGATCGTGTCCAATCGGAGGGTGATAATACGTCCTTCATACAATTTTTCTGATTTAATCGTCTTTTCTTTATAGTCCAACTCGATAATTTCCTCCATTCTCTTTCCACATTTTCGCATATCGTAATAAATCCGTCGCTTGTTGCAGTGAGTTTTGTGTTTGTTCCACACCGCTGATCAATCGTGAGATTTCCGCGACTCGCTCCTCGTCATTGAGCTGGCGAATCTGTGATATAGTTTCATCTCCTACGGTGTTTTTTTCAATTGAGTACTGCCGATCTCCCATCGAGGCGAGTTGCGGTAGATGAGACACGGCGATTATCTGCATGTCGCGGGAAAGTAATGACAATTGCTCGGCCATTGCTTGTGCGGCGACTCCGCTGACCCCGGCGTCGATCTCGTCAAACACGACGGTATGTGAATGAATTCCCTCGGAGAAAAGAGCGCGGATCGCCAATAAAACGCGTGATAATTCTCCACCGGAGGCAATCTCGTGAAGAGGTCGAAGTGCCAACCCTTTATTCGGTTGAATATAGAAGACGACAGAGTCGAGTCCGTCATCGTTGAATTCTTCCAGCGGGCTGACTTTGATGTCAAATTTGACGTGAGGCATTCGCAACGATGCCAATTTTTCTTCGATGGCCCGACTCAAATTCGTTGCAATCTCTTTTCTCTGTCGGCTGATCGATGAAGCGAGCTCCGTCATCTCACGTTGGAGTCTTTCCTCTTCTTTTTGCGCTTTCGTGACCCTTTCGTCGATCGTCGAAAGTTCTGCGATCTTATGTTGAATCTCTTCGTAAAAATGCAGTACGGCCTCTTTATCTCTTCCGTATTTTCTTTGGATGGCCGTCCACGCCGTCATGCGTTGATCCAAAAGTTCGAGCGTTTCAGGATCTGCATCGATCCCTGTCGCATAGCGTTCGAGATCAGATTTTATTTCAGACAACATCTCCGACAGTACGCTGAAGCGATCGGAAAAGTCTTGTTCCGTGTCGTATTGATGTAATTTTTGAACCGCACCCCAAGCATTGGAGAACTGATCCGTCAAACCAGTCCGTTGCTCGCCGTCTCCCTCAAAGTAACCGAGTGTGATCGCAACTTGTTCCAGAATATCTTGCGCATGTAAGAGCTTCGAGTGATCGGTATAGAGTTTATCGATATCGGTGCCCTTCACATCGAACGATTCTATCTCCTCTACCTGATAGCGAAGCACATCCATTTCTCTTTCTCTGTTTTCGCGATCGGTAGAATGAGCGGCGATAAAACGTTTTGCCTCTCGCCAATCGGTTAACTGCTTGCGAAATTGGGACAGGTGCTGTTTTCCATCTGAATCCAAAAATGTGTCCAAGAGTCCCAACTGATTCTCCTTCTCCAACAAGACGCGGTCCTTTTGACCATAGACATCCAGTAAGAGTTCACCGATGCTTTTAAATTCCTGCAAGCTGATCAGTTGGCCTTGTACGCGATAGGTCGAGCGACCGCTGAGGCTGATGGTTCGAGACAGTATGATCTCCTCATCCGGATCATGGTCCCTAAAAAAGGCATGGAGAGCCTTCGCATCTTCGACTGCGAAACGACCCTCCACATATGCTTGTTTACAACCGGTTCGTATCATTGCTTTCCCGGCGCGCGCTCCGGAGAGGAGCCCGAGGGCATGCAACACAACAGATTTTCCGGCCCCCGTCTCGCCGGTGATGATGCTCAGGCCGTCTTCAAAGTTGACGTGCATTCGTTTGATGATCGCCAAATTTTCGATGAGGACTTCCCGTAACATAGGATTACCGAATGCTTTCCTTAATTTGTTCTAAGATGGTCTCTAAATTTTCCTTGTTCTCAACAGCAACAAAAATCGTATCATTACCGGTCAAGATCCCGGCGATTCCCTTGATCTTGCTGTTCGTGACGGCCATTCCGCATACGGTCCCCGTATGGGCGATGGTCTTAATAATAATCATATCCTCATTTTTCTTAATGGACAGGACGGCGGAACGGAAGATCTTGTCTAATCGTTCATTCAACGAATCGTGGACGGTATCGATCAAGGCATATTTGTACTCACCTTCTGCGGTTTGCACTTTTGAAATCCGAAGTTCTTTGATATCTCTTGATATCGTCGCCTGTGTTGCGCGTACGCCTTTCGTCAATAAGTACTCGGATAGTTCCTCTTGTGTTTTGATCTCAAATTCTTCGATGAGATCTAAGATGATTCGTTGACGTGTGTACTTTTTCATTCCGTTAGCTCCTTTATCCTTTATTCTTCTTACGATTACTTTTATGTGGCTTAAGTCGTGCAAAAGACCGCATGATCTTTGCACATGCCATGACAATTTCCTGTGCGTACGTCATGGAAATGGATTTTCCGATGGCTTTACCTCCGACGGTTACTGCTGAGATTGCGCCGGTGAACAGTACGCTGATGAGTGTTCCATCTACGATTCCCCAAATACCGAGGAGTCGAAAGACGATCGACGCTCCCACAGCGCCGCTAACGATGCCGCAAATATCTCCGATGACATCATTACAAAAATTCGCGACCTTGTCTGCATTTCTTATCAGTGATATCGCATAGTTGGCAGACGGTACTTTATTGGCACCCATCGCGTGGAATCCTTTCACTTCGGCTGCCGTAACGGCGATGCCGATGATGTCAAACAGGATTCCGATCAAAATGATCGTCAACAATAGCAAAGTGGAAAAGAAGATATTCACTTTCGAAACAAAAGCATCCGACAGTACACTGATGCCCATTGAGAGTATCAACGTCCAAAACGTGATAAAACGGACCCATCGCATGTTGATGCTATTTGCTATTTTCTCTGTCTTTTTTTGCTTACCCATGATACTCCTAAACTTCATACTGAAGATAGCGAAGATGCACATAGTAAATCTTACGGCATAGGTTTAGTAGACTTTCTCCAATCGTTACTGCGCGTTGCCGCCAACAGCGGTTTCCCTTTCAAACGAAAGCCGAACTGTCACCAAATTCGGAACTAAATCACCACTAAGTCCGCACTGTAATCCCATATGCATCAGACAGTCTAGGAGTTTTCCTCAACGACGCGGTCAAATCCTTATCCTCTTTTGCAAGGAGTGTTTCGATACCAAATAATCAGCCGATTCGGGCCCTGAATCAGCCGTTACGAACGTTATCTTCCGCATTCCTCACTCAAGGCAAGCTACGCTGCTTATGCAGGTTTATCCTCCGTGGCGGTCCACGGAAGTCTCCGCGAGGGTAGGGTCAACGCCCACATGCCATTGTAGATCGCCCCATCCCTCTTACTCCCAGAAGATACCCCCGACTGGGCGTCGTGGGCATCAACCAGGAACTTCATCGATGTGCTCTGCGACGGATTTTTAGCCCCGCCCTCCAGATAAGCCGGATCGACTAGAATACTGCTTCACTATAATAATGAATATAACAGATTTTATCGTATAATTCAATCTATAGACTACAATTTTATGATTTCCGTTGAATAAGTGCCTGTGTGATCGATGAGAGTTTATCGGTGTTCAGTGCCTTCAGTGCACGCAGTGATTCTAAGGCCAACTCGGTATGTCGCATCATCTGATGATGCGCTTCCTGTGTTGTTACATAGCGAAGAATCGACATGTGGTCTTCCTCACGGTCCTGTGCTTCATCGAGGATATCATCTTGAATCTGGAAAGCCATACTCAGGTGATGGGAAAATTCGTTTAAGCGTTGCATTTGCTCCTCATCCGCCCCTCCCAGAACCCCTCCGACCGCCACGGCGACAGAGATTAAACAACCTGTTTTTTTTGCATAAAGAATTTCCAGTTGATCAATATTTTGTATATCGTCATAAAGATCCATCATCTGACCGTCGAGCATCCCGTTAGGTCCGGCGGCGACCGACAATTCAAACGAGGCTCGTTTTGAGGCTTCCGTCCCTTGCTGAAGTGCGGCTTGCATCGATAGTGTCCATGCGGCGTTGAGAAGTGCATCTCCCGTCAGCACGGCGATACCCTCATCAAACGCCTTATGAACTGCCGGTTTCCCTCGTCTTATGTCATCGTCATCCATACAGGGAAGATCGTCGTGTACCAGTGAATAGGAGTGTATGAGTTCGAGTGCGATCGCAAAGGGGATTGCCCGGTCGTCCTCGTTGAACATCTTGTAGGTCTCCAGCATAAGTATCGGTCGAAGTCGTTTGCCCCCTCCTTCAACCGCATATTTCATGGCGTCTTTTAAGACGGGATGTGCATCCAGAGTCGCAAAGTACCGGTCAAGTGACGTTTCAAACTCTTTGACACGAAGCCCCGCCGCTTCCTGATACCTCATTACTCGGTCTCCCAAAGGAGCGGCTTAGCGACGCCTTCTTGTATCGATAAAAGCTCCCCTTTCGAGTTGTTAAGGCATTCTTCCAACTCACGGTAGAGTTTCATGCCGTTTCTGTACATGGTCAGATTCTCGTCGAGGCTCATTTCGCCTTTTTCGAGTTCTGCGATCATCTCTTTCAATTTGTCAACATTTTTCTCGTAATCCTTAAACTCCATCCTCTTCTCCCTTCTTGGAAACGCTTTGCACGCTTGCCGTGAGCTGCGACGATTGGAAACGCACGGAGATATGATCTCCCGGTGCAACCTCGCTCGCATCAGTAATGACACGGTCCTCTTTTTGTACGATCGCATATCCTTTTTGTAATATCCCGTTGGGATTCGATGCTTGCAATCGAAGTTCAAGTTTCTCAAGCTGATGTGACCACTTGTCACGAGACGAGTGTGCCCATTGGATGAGTGACTGTTTGAGTTGATTCAGTGTCGTTTGTTGATGTTCCATGCGTTGCATCGGATTTTGTCGCAATAGTGCTTCAGAAATCGCATACAGGTAGTCGCTCTCATCGGTCCATAAATGATCGACGATACGTTGCATTCTCTCTGCGCATTGCGAGAGTTCAGATTTCAGCTCCACGTCGACACGCGTCGCAAACTCGCCGGCGGCTGTCGGCGTCGCTGCACGAAAATCGGCGGCATAGTCTGTGAGTACGGAATCCGATTCATGACCTACAGCGGAAATAATCGGGTGGCGGCTAGCCGCCACCGCGCGCACTAAATCTTCGTCATTAAAGCAATACAAATCCTCAAAAGAACCTCCACCGCGGCCTATGATGACGGTAGAGATATCATCTCGTCCATTGAAATACTCCAGCGCTCTGATCATTGACTCCGGTGCGGACTTCCCTTGCACCATGACAGGGTACAGCTCGATGGTGGTCATCGGAGAACGCCTTTGAATAATATGGATGAGGTCATGAATGGCGGCCCCCATGGGCGATGTGATGATCGCGATCCGAGACGGCAATCCCGGGATTGGCCGCTTTTTGTCACGATCAAACAATCCTTCTTTTTGAAGGGCTTGCTTGCGCATCTCTAATTCCATATATAGGGCTCCGGGTTGTCTTCGCTCCACTTGCGTAGCGACCAGTTGATACGTGCTGGTTGCCGTATAAGCGTTGACCGCTCCCGTAACGACCACTTCCATTCCGATCGATTGAGACAACGACGCATCAGGTACCTTTCGAAACATCGCGCACTTGAGCGTCGCGTCTTTATCTTTAATGGTAAAAAAGCAATGCCCCTTTGCCGTTAGTGAAAAGCTGCTCAGCTCTCCACTCACTGTGACATTGCTTAATATGATATCGTTTCGGAGAATTTGTTTAATGTAGTTTCCGAGTTCAGATACGGTAATCGGATTCATTCCGACTCTCCTTGCCGGGCGATATTTCCTAAGATCCCGTTGAGAAAGCGATACGAATTTTCATTGCTGTACGTTTTACTCAGTTCTACCGCTTCATTGATGGAAGCGCCAACCGGGATTCGCTCATCGTAAAGAATCTCATTGGTCGCGAGTCGAAGGATCGCCTTATCGATCTTCGGTATGCGGGAGTACTCCCAACCCTTCACATATTGGATAATGTGTTCGTCAATCGCTTCTAAATGCTTCACAGTCGATGTCATCGAATCGATGATGAACGTGTGCAATTCTTCGGGCACTTCAAAATCACTCAGCCAATCCGGAATGAGCGCCAGGTCATAATCCTCGATCATATTCATCGCATATAAGAACTTCATGACCCATTTTCGACCTTCTGAGCGTTCCGTCCAGCTTTTTGCAGGTATCGATGTCAACGTTTCACTACCTGGCGATAGCTTCAATAAAGACGTTGACTTCCACAACGCGTAGCCCGGTGATCACTTCCAGCTTTTCAGCGACATTTTGTTGTACGCCTTCCGCGGTTTTGGCGAGATCCTCTGCGCCCGTTGTGATGATACGAATATCAATGCGGAGTTGTCCGTCTTTGGCAGCGATCTTGATTCCCTTCGCACTATCCGTAGTCGCGAATTTTTCGTAGGATACAAAATCGTGACCGGTTACGACTTCGGCAACACCTTTCACTTCCAGACTCGCCTCTCTCGTAATCTTGGCGAGAATGTCGTTTGCGATCTTAACGCGACCGCCACTAAATCCTTGGTTCATAACTTACCTCCCAGAAAAAGAAGGGGCTCGCAAGCCCCCTCCATCGGTGCATTATTGATCTTGCGCTTCTTTGTCGTCTTCTTCTACTTCAAATGGTACGACCTCGTCGAATTCGTCGTCGAAATCTTCATAGTCTTCAAAGTCGTCGTCGAAATCATCAAAATCATCGTCGAAGTCGACGCCATAGAGTTCTTCTTCTACATCGGTCAAGTCTTCATCGATAAACGATACATAGTCTTCCAAATCTTCTTGCGATTGAACGATGGCGTCCATCGTGTCGACAATCTCTTCTAACGTATCGATAATGTTGAGAAACAGTTTCCCATCATCGGTGGTTTCGTCGATCTTCAGACCGTCGGAAATCCCGCGCAGGTACGAAATTTTCTGATACAAGTATTGCATCTTATCCTCCTATACTCTCGATAGATATTCGTTGGTTCGCGTGTCGATCTTGATCACATCCCCTTCGTTGACGAAGAGTGGGACCAAAACGACCGCTCCGGTTTCTAATGTACAGGGCTTGGTACCGCCGGATGAGGTGTCGCCCTTGACTCCGGGTTCCGTCTGTGCAACGGTGAGCTCTACAAAGTTCGGTGGAGAAACTTCAAATGCTTTACCTTGATAAAAACGAATGGTTGCATAGTCGTTTTCTTTAATGTAGAGGATTGCATCTTCAACCGCTTCTTTTTCCAGAGGGATCTGGTCATAGCTTTCCTGATCCATGAAATAGTACAACTCGCCGTCATTGTAAAGATACTGCATGTCCTTTGAGTCGATCCGCGCTTTCGGGTATCGATCATTGGGGTTAAAGGTGATCTCTTTCGAGCCGCCTCCCATAACCGAGCGAATTTTGGCTCTGACAAAAGCCGCTCCTTTTCCGGGTTTTACGTGCTGAAAATCTACGATCTGGTACACATCCCCATCCATTTCGAATGTGACCCCTTTTCTGAATTCACTTGCTGCGATCATATTGTGCATCCCTCCTACCATTCATACAGCTAAATTATACCAATGAACGAAATAGGATACAAGAAGAAGAGCGGAATATCACGTTTTAAATGTCATACAGATGGATCATTTCAAACATTGGCAATGTGATCGATAGTACGATAAAGCCCACGACGACAGACATCACGATGATTAACACAGGCTCCAGCAACGACATTGCACGCCGTAGTTTTAACTCCGCTTCCATATCCAGATAGGTAGAGATCGAACCCATGACGGACGAGAGTTGACCGGACTCCTCGCCGATGCGAATCATTCCGATAAACACGGGACTGAAATAGTCCGTTCGCCCAAATGCGGAATGAACGGAATCGCCTGCGACGATCGCATCGTGCGCT
Organism: uncultured Peptoniphilaceae bacterium; assembly: GCA_964510345.1. Classification (GTDB taxonomy): domain Bacteria; phylum Bacillota; class Clostridia; order Tissierellales; family Peptoniphilaceae; genus JAAYQA01. Next base: position 48,342 of record CAZEBB010000001.1, on the reverse strand, counting down.
TCCATAAGAACAGATCGTTGCCATGCATTCGTCGTACCGTGAGCCATGATCTGCAAGAAATGAAGCAGATTCACATTGCTGTCCAAGAATAAAGCCATCATCCCTGCAATTTTTGCCGACTGTATGTCGCGGTCTAATGATCGGAAAAATGGGATTCTCCGCTGCATCTTTTGGACGTTGACTCGTGTTTTTGGGGAGCGTGCAAGCAACCACCCGATCAAAGTAAGGAGTAAAAGACCTGCGAGTATGTAGAGGCCCCAGTTGGCTAAAGCTTCACTGACGGTGAGCAGTATGCGCGTGGGCAAAGGCAAAGTCACACTTGATTCTGAAAATAGGCGTACAAAAGAAGGAACGACATTTGTCAGCAAGAATGCGAGTACGATCAGCGAAACGATACTCAGAATCACCGGATAGACGAGGGCTGTTTGCAGCTTCTTTCTGAGTTCATAATTTCTTTCTATGGTGCGTCCGTAATTGGAGAGAACCGTTGCTAACGTTCCGCTCTCTTCCCCGGCTTTTATCATGGACACGAAAACGGGAGAAAATGCGCCGGTTCTTTCCATGGCCTCCGATAACATCGACCCCTCCAATGTACTTTGATGTAATTGTTGCGTCACATCACGAATTTTTTGATTGGCACCACTGGCAGACAAAATGTCCAGGGACTGCACAATCGGCAAATTGCCTTCGAGCAAGACTCGTAATTGACGAATAAAGAGCAGTGTCGATTGCGTAGAAAGCTTGCGACGAGATTTCTTTGTATCGAGACGAATGGCTTGTTTATCCATGAAGAGCTCCAAATACTTCTTTATGATCCGTAATCCCTTGGCCGATCTTTTCCAGGCCGTCGAGGACCATGGGACGGAATTCCGGAGAACGGTCGCGCAATTGGCGCAGAGACTCCGTATTGACAATACCTTCTCGCAAACACTCCGTTATCGGCAATACCTCAGCGATCGCCACTCTCCCTCCATACCCCCCGCGGCACTTCGGGCATCCGACCGCTTCATAGACCGATGTAGGAAGCGTAGGAAGGCCGACTGAACGATACAATGCAGACTTCAGTGGATCCAAAGAAATCTCTCGCCTGCAATGGGAGCACAATTTCTTGACAAGACGTTGCGAAGACACGCCGATTAAAGAGGCTGCGATTAAGTACGGTTCGATGCCCATATCGCGCAGCCGAATCACAGCGGTATGGCTGTCATTGGTGTGGAGTGTTGACAGGACAAGATGCCCTGTGATCGCCGCTCTAACCGCAATTTCCGCCGTTTCGCGGTCACGAATCTCTCCCACCATGATAATTTGCGGGTCCTGTCGGAGCACGGCCCTTAGTCCGGAAGAAAACGTGAGACCGGTTTTTTCATTCACCTGAATTTGATTCACACCGCGAATTCGATACTCGATGGGATCTTCCAAGGTGATAATGTGGCGATCCTCCCGATTGAGATGCGTCAATAATGTGTACAGTGTCGTGGTCTTTCCTGAGCCGGTGGGGCCGGAGAGCAATAGTAGACCACTTTTTCGTTCGACGAGATGCAGTAGGTCCGACCAATGTTTTTCTGTAAATCCAAGGCTTTGATAGAGCAAATCGATCCCGGTGTGATCTAAAATACGAATCGCCGCCTTCTCACCGTCCATAACAGGTACCACCGATACGCGAAAATCGATACTCGCCTCATCATAGGACACGCGAAACCCGCCGTCTTGAGTTTTTCGTCGCTCCGCGATATCCATTTTGCATAGGACTTTGAGTCTGTTCATCAGTGAGGAGAACTGATCGAGCGGTCCTTCATGAAGGATCAGCAAGCCGCCATCGACGCGCATTCGTACGCGGTAGTGATCGGCATACGGCTCCAGATGCAAGTCACTCGCATGCCCTTTGACGGCCGCTTGCAGGAATCTTTCCAGTTGTTCTTTTGCGTCAAAATTTTCTATCATGTCTTATTCCGTATCATCGATGATCCACTTCTTGGCAACCGCATCGTCCACTAAGGCGAGAATCGCACTGTACAGTTCCGGACATCCGTCCTGAACGGGGTCAATCCGCCGGAGCACTTGGGAGTATCGCACTCCGTGCCGTTTCCAACTGCCTCCGCCGCCATAGTAATTGTTAAAGATCGGTTGTGCTCGATCCAGTGCATTGGCAAACCTAGCTTCCGGTGTTTCTCTCTCTTCAAATTCCAACCAAAGTCGTAATAGTTTGTCTCCGATGTCTGCCGGCAACTGCCCATATAAGCTCTTCGCCGCCTCGTGTTCCCGTTCAAATTTGCCGTTTTGCCCATTGGCATCATAACAAAATGTATCGCCGACTTTGAGCTCGACGACGTCATGAAACAGCAGCATTGTGAGTGCTTTTTCAAGATCAATCGGCTGCTTTGCATACTTTTGCATGAGGATTGCCATGGAGGCGATATGATAAGAATGCTGTGCGTCGTCCTCATATTGCTCAGAGCCGATCAATTGGGTTTGGCGGAGCACTTTTTTCATATCGTCTAATTGTATTGAGAAATTGATTAGTTTTATCACGTCATTCATCGAAATCACCTCATCATTAAGTATAGCAAAAAACGCGTATTCGTGTTTGAACTCAGTACGAATGGGATATAACTTAAGTAGCGGTACAATAAATCATAAAGGAGATCACTCATGAACGAAAAAGACGTAAAGAACAAGTGTGGTTGTGGAAATCAAACAGAGGGCGATAAAACAAAACCTCAATCGGACGTTTACAGCGATACAGAATGCCACTTGGAAGATTCAAACGTTGCCATCCCTTCGGATGATGCCGTAGAAGAAGCGAAATCATGGGTTGACGACGAAAATAGAAGATAAACAGAAAAATGCACTGACGTTTGATCGTCAGTGCATTTTTTATGATTCGGATGTCTCTTTCGGCAGTGACAAGAAAATGAGCAGTCCTGCGATAAACAGCGGGAGGATTCCCAAGATTGAGTACCTTGGATTACCCGTGAGATCCGTAATGACCGCCATGATGAACGGGCCGAGGATCGCTGCGAACTTTCCGAAGATATTGTAGAAGCCGAAAAATTCGTTGGAGTTCTCTTTCGGAATGATTTTCGCATAATACGAACGACTCAACGCCTGTATCCCCCCTTGCGCTGACCCGATCATGGCGCCCAGGATGAAGATATGCGTAATACTACTGATGAATGTGGCAAATCCGACGGAAAAAATGTACGTGATGATTCCCACGACGATCATCTTACGGGCTCCATATTTACGAGAGAGCTTTCCGTACAACAATGCACAGGGAAATGCGATGACCTGAATGATCATCAAGATTCCAAGAAGCACAAACATATTGAGCTCCTGCCCCAACACTGCGGAAGAATAGGGCACCACCATTTTAATGATCGTGTCCACTCCGTCGATATATAGGAAATACGCGATTAAGAATGTGAAGACAATCTTGTATTGGCGGATATCTTTAAACGTCCCATACAGGCGTTTAAAGGACGTTCCCACAGGGTTAGGGACCGGTTCAATATAGTAATTTTGCCTGACCTGACGGAGCATCGGTATCGTTAACGCACCCCACCATAGGGAGGTGATCAGAAAACCGAGCTGGTATCCCAGCGCTTTATCCATCCCCACAAAATAGACGACAGCAAGCGATATGCCAAAGGGGATGATGCTCGCGATATAACCGTAGGCGAAGCCCGCCGCAGATACGGAGTCCATCCGCTCATTGGAGGTTACGTCGACCAGAAATGAATCATAAAAGACATTGGCTCCGGAAAATCCGACCGCGGTCAGCATATAGAGTACGACGAGCGCCTTCCAATTGCCAAATGGGACGACCGCCAAGGCAGCGGTACATAAAATTCCCAGAGCGGCAAAGAACACAAAGAAGCGCTTCTTTTTATCCTTATAGTCGGCGATCGTTCCGAGAATCGGGCTTAAAATCGCAATCATAATGCTGGCAAGCGAATTGAAATAGCCTAAGTCCATTCCCGAATCTTGGCGAAACATACCGAAGTAGATGGGCAATAAAGCCGTCGTAATCGCCATTGAGTATGCGGAATTCCCGCAATCGTACAGTATCCAACTCTTTTCTACCCGACTTAGCTTTTGCATGGCTCCTCCCGCGCAGACGCGCTCTTTTCATCCATCAATTGTTTGATTGATTGTGTGGATACCTGATCCGGAGTGATTTGTAAGAGCATCAGTACAGCCTGCAGATCGTCCGCAGATTCGACTTCGATTTCCGCGTAAGGATCAGGATACGCATCCTCCTCCCATTGATCGATTTCTACGATTGCTGAAAGCAATTGATATCTTTTGCGGTATTTTTTTGCGCCTTCCGGAACGCCGCATCCGATTTTTGTCAGGATTTGTATCATTATCTCAGGGTCTTCCAACGGCACCGTATACTCGTGATTGACCCTCATATGCTCACATTCGGTATTTTCTTTCAACGTAAGTTCCGCGTATTGCGTTTGGTTCGAAAGATCATCTACTTTCCGTATTCGAAGATAGGAATGTGTATTCTTTAATGCCTCAGGTGCAAAAAGCAGGTTTTCTTGTCGCTCATGACCGATGAAGATACCGCCGGAATCGAGAATGCGCTGTTCAAATTCCTGCACCTCGATTCCCAGTACCTTGATTTCAAGCTCAGGTTGCATGTCTAACCCGTGTAGGCTTCTTCGTCGACGATTAATGTACAATCATTGTGCAATAATAAAACGGATGCAGGGAACGATGTGTCCAGATAGGGACTATGAAGCAATTTGTGCACACAGTCGTGCTTCTGTTTTCCGTTGATGACCAAAATGATTTTTTTTGCGCGGCAAATCGAGCGAAGCCCCAAGCTGATCGCCTCCCGCGGCACTTTCGTCGAATCGTCAAAGAAGCGAGAATTGACTTCTATCGTGCTTTCCGTTAAGCGAACCCGTCCGGTTTCAAGCGGCAACTGATCATCCGGTTCAACGAACGCAATATGTCCGTTTTCGCCAATCCCCAGAATTTGCATGTCGATTCCGCCGGCTTCCTCGATCGCCACATCGTAATCGTGGGCATGTGTTTCAATATCCCCGTGTTCCGCATTGTGCAGATGAATATTCTCTCGCGGAATATTGAGTTTAGAGAACACGTGCTCTTCCAGATAGTAGGCGTAACTCATCGGATCATCCGGCGTAAGGCCGATATACTCATCGAGGTGAAAGGCTTTAACACGACTGAAGTCTAATCCTAATTTATGGAAATTGACTAGCTTTTCGTAGGTGCCAATCGGCGTACTGCCGGTTGCAAACGAAAGGACGCTATCCGGCTTATTCTTAACGATGCTCGCAATCATCTCCGCTGCCGTTTGGCTCATTTCTTCATAATCTTTAACCAATACTACTTTCATCATTGACCTCCCTCGTCAACTCTTTCGGTGTAAATTCGACATAATCGGCTGAGACACAATGTAGCGATATCCCGTCGATCTTCCCTTCCATAATCATCGCATGCCCGTAGCCGTGTAGATGCCCATACACACAGGTGTGTATACCGGCTTGCGTGATGAGAGACCATAACTCATTCGGCATCTGCTTTCCATCAAAGGGCGGGTAATGGAACATGACGATTCGCCATTTGGCCGACGAGTTTTTTGCGAGGCTTAAGCGCAAACGCTCCACCTCCCTGCGAAAGATCTTAATATCATCTTGTGTGGCAACATTCGGCGTCGGCGTCGACCAACCCCGAGTTCCATAAACTACCACGTCATTCCATTCAAATATATCATTTTGTAGAATATGAATCGTTTGGAATCCCAAATTTTCAATTTTCGTTCGACTTTGCCACCAATAATCGTGGTTTCCACGCAGCATGAGTTTCGTGCCCGGCAAGTCTTCGATCCGTTGTAAATCAGGGATCGCGTCTTCGAGTCGCAGTGCCCAGGAGATATCGCCGGGGAGTAGGACGAGGTCTTGATCCGTGATGTACCTTTTCCAATTTTGAAAGATCCGCTCCTCATACGACTCCCAAGCGGGTCCAAATACTTCCATTGACTTTTTTCCCGTCACATCTAAGTGCAGGTCGGCAATGGCAAAAACACGTGGCGCATGAATTGAATTACACATTCTGCAGTTTCATATCTCCGGGTCGGATCCACCCAATCTTACGCAGCACCGCGTCAAACAGAAGCGACAAAACAGCCGGCAAGATAAAATGCACCAAGAGAATTCCAAGATACACTCTACTCATCGGAGCACCGGCTTCCGACATGCTCGCGATCATCGTGAGCTGCCCGACAAGTCCGCTCGTTCCCATCCCTGAGCCGAGAGGTGTGTTTTCAAGTTGAAACACCATGGTCGAAATGGGACCTGTGATCGCAGAGGCGAGGATTACCGGGATCCAGATCCGCCAATTTAACATGATATTCGGAACTTGCAACATACTGGTTCCAAGTCCTTGTGCGAGAAGGCCTCCCCAACGGTTTTCACGGAAGGAGATTACAGCAAAGCCCACCATGTTGGCGCAACAACCGGCTGTCGCAGCGCCACCCGCCAGACCGGAGAGTCCGAGCATCATCGACAGCGCCGCTGAAGAGATCGGCAGCGTGAGGATCATGCCCATGACGACCGATACCAGGATTCCCATTAAGAAGGGTTGCAGCGTCGTAAAGTAGATCACCATCTCTCCGACCCAAGTGAGAAATCGGGAGATCCCCGGCCCGATCCATACGGCCACGACCGTGCCGACAAGAATCGTTACCGTAGGAGTTAGTACGATGTCAAGAACCGTTTCTTTCGAGATCATCTTTCCGGCTTCAACACCGAACAGAGTGGCGATCAATGTGCCCACCGGTCCGCCCAATTGGTAGCCGGCCAGCCCGCATACCGTGGAGGCGAACATGACCAAAGGCGGTGCCTTCAATGCATGCGCAATCGCTACGGCAATCGCGGCACCCGTCGCTTGATTCGCGATCGGCCACACCTGCTCGGACAAAAAAGTGAATCCGAACTGCGTTCCTATAGTGTTGAGAATCGTCCCGACCAACAGAGAGGCAAATAGACCGTATGCCATCATTCCCAAAACATCCAGTCCGTATCTCTTAAAGGAGATCTCGATATCCTTCCGAGCTAAAAACTGTTTTACCTTTTGCAAGAAATCCCTCCATACTTTCCTATGATTCAATTTATCATGCGTGGGTGCAATCGTCAATCGGTTGCGGTTTTTGCGCGGTCGTGCTACCATTACCGTAAAGAAAGGTGAGTGAAATGAAGAACCGTCGTTTAATCGTCCGAATTTTTGCGCTGATGTTAGCGCTGATTATGTTAGCTACTATGTTACCTTCCCTGCTGTCGTTGTTCTAATGAAGATTACTGATTCACAATACGACAATCGCAAAAACCGCTTCATCGTTCAGACGGAGGATGGATCGCGGTTTTTTTTGACGTACGA
>CAZEBB010000001.1:0-40919 GCA_964510345.1 uncultured Peptoniphilaceae bacterium | reverse complement strand
CCGTGAGCGAATACCAGCTGTATACGGGAGAAGAGATGGATCCCTCCTTACTCACTTCATTCGTTCGTGAGACGCAGAAAATGGTTGCGCGCGACCTTCTCTTCTCAGCCCTGACAAAGCGTATGCTCTCCTCGTTTGAATGTAAAAAAAGACTTCTCGCAAAAGAGATTGATGACGACATCATAGAAGAGACCATTGCTTGGTTCACCGAACAAAAATGGATCGATGACTCCGTATATTTGGAAAACGCGGTAAAGGATCAGATCCACGTGAAAGGGTACGGTCTCTGGCGGGTAATCTCTAATTTGAAACAAAAGGGATTTGATAAAGGAGCGATCCAAAACCAATATGAAGAATTGACGACGATCGAATCTGATGCCTCACGAGCACGCGCATACGTCGACAAGAAGTGGCCGATGATTCGAGGAACGAGTCTGCTACACCGCAAAAAGAAACTATCCGACCAACTCCTCACCCGTGGGTTTTCATATGATGTGATATCTGATGTCTTAGAAGGTCTCGAAGAATGAATGTGATGTACCTGCTCCGCTGTGTGGATGGCAGCCTCTACTGCGGATGGACCAATCACTTGGATCAACGCCTCGCTGCTCACGCCGAAGGTAGAGGCGGGCGATACACGAGATCAAAACGGCCGGTCCGATTGGTGCTTGAATTCGTTTGCGAGTCACCTACTCAAGCAAGGCGTTTAGAAGCGCTCGTCAAGCGCCTTACAAAAAAAGAAAAGGAAGCGCTTCTCACCGATGTGAGCTTTTGCGCTTCCTGGCTTCATACGAAAACCGACTCCTCAACCGTCACCGTCATTCGGCACAGTTGATGTCCGGGCACGACGAACAGTCTACTGTGTCTAGTCGTCACTGCGTGACTTCCAGCTGTTCCGTCGTACCGAAAGTCTTCATCCAATCGTCCGCCGTACTCCCCTGCGCCCATTCTCCCATGACAATCCGATTGTTCATGGGATTTCTTATGATCCCTAACGGTTCGTCTCCCATTGTGCCATTCGTGATGCGGTAAATATAGAGTCGAAACGCGTCTTGAATGATCACGAAATCCTGTGAAGGTGACGTCAGGGCATCGATCGCAGATGGATGGCGTTCCTTGATGGTATTCCAGGAAATCGCCAACTCATTATGGGTGAACACGCGAGTGATCGGCAAAATATGAAGGTCAAAGCCTCGCCTTGTCATACTGTCACCGTCGATTGCTCGCACGATCGAGCGGAATATCCAGCGACCATTTCGTCTCACAATTCCCCACTCATTGGACTCGGGGGCACGAACGATGAGACTTGTGTTGTTGTTGCGCAACAGCTCTGCTTCCGCGGCGCCTTTGCTGAGGATCTCGGTCTTTCCCTTTTCTCCGGCGATAAGCGATATATCGATCGGCATTTTATCCGCGAGTGTGTCGAATGTATAGGTATTGTACTGCGTATAAAACCGGTCCTGATAATAGGTGCTTTCGACGCTCATATACATATCGTTGATAAAGGTGATATTCCGTCCGATGGAATCCTCCATCGAGATTCCGGTTTCCGTGGCTTCCCCGCTTCCCAAAAGGAAAGGTGAGGCTTCGATGCGATCCGAGAGTACGCCGCCCGTTTCCGATCGAACGACACCGACTTTCCAGAAACCGGTCTTTCTGGGAACAAATAGATTCGGCGTGGCCATGATCTTGATCTCATCGGAGTTCTCCGGAAAGTGAAGCATGACTGTCTTGTACGCATAGTCCGGCACGACCGTATTGCTGTTGCCCAAGGATTTGATCCCTAGAAGTAAGGTCGAATTTCCTTTACTCCCCGGTTTGGGGATCGGCGTGTGAGCCGAAGCATTCGGCGTACGAAATTTTGCGGTCGTCTCTTTAGAGACTTCTTTAGACTCCAATTCATAGCGATAGAGATATCCGTCTTTCGCCACCATAATATGTGTCGGGTCAAGCACGATCATTTCTAAATAAAAGCGCTCTTCCCCTTCGACGGACAGTATCTCGATATTATTGTCCGTGATGCCCACATCTTCCGGAGTTTTTCTGAGTTTAAGGATGGAGTAATTGGAGGCATTGACCATTTTGCTCTTATAGTCCGGTTTTTCCGTGTACTGATTAAATGCCCCGACAAAATCCAAGCCTAATACGATGTAGCGATTAGTGTCGGTCAGCACTTCGGTTTGCGGAGGGTCTCCTTCGCCTAAGAACAAACTATCCGTTTGCACCCATGTGCCGGTCACTGAAACATGCTGCCTCGTCGGAGGCTCAATATAATCGATCACATTACTCGTGCCGAGGACTTTCAGTGGCTTGGCACATGCGCTGACCAAGAGCGTGGTCAGTATGAGGATCAGAAAGAAACGTATCTTTTTCATTGCTCCTCCTTCGGTAACACGATGCGAACCGTCGTTCCTTTACCGAGCACGCTTTCGATCGTAAGTTCACCCTGATGCATTTTAATGATCTCTTCAGAGATACTGAGTCCCAAGCCGGTATTCGACTGGCTATGCGTCCCTTTATAGAATCGGGAGGTCACTTTGTTGATCTCTTGCGGGCTGATCCCGATCCCGGAATCCGTCGTGTCGAGGATCACGTAATTATCGGTCTGCGAAATTTTAACATGGATCGTTCCTCCGGCCGGCGTAAATTTTATCGCATTGTCCAAGATGTTGAGAATGACTTGTTTTACGCGATTTTGGTCGATAAATGCAGGGATGTGTTCGTCCTCATATTGCAAAGTCAGTGAAAGAGAAAAACTCTCAGCGCGCGGTCCGAGCTGAGTGACAATGCTCTTCACCAATTCTGTCACGTCGGCGGTCTCTCTGTACAATTTCATCTTCCCGGATACATACGAGGAGAAGTCCAAGAGCTCTTCGACCATTCGAGACAACCGGTCACTTTCATTTTCGATGATATTCAGACCTTGCTGTAATACGGAATTTTGATCTTCCACTTCGCCCTTCAGTGTGATCGCCCAACCTTTAATCGATGTCAGAGGCGTACGCAATTCATGTGAGATCGAAGAGATAAACTCGTTTTTAACCTGCTCTTTTTCTACGATATTGTCGCTTAAGGTGTTCATCGTCCTGCCGAGCGTGGCGATTTCATCGTCTCCATTCTCCGATGCCCGTATCTCATATTGCCCCCTCGCCATACGAGAGGCGATACTCGTCAATTGTTTAATCGGCGTGATGATTGAGTTGCTGATGGCGATGATCAGCAACAAACTCGCGATCACGACAAAGACGCCAAATACCGCAAAGAAACTGAGGATGCTACGTACGACGCCGTCCAGTTTTTCAAGTGACACCGTATACCGTAGAATTCCAACTTGCAGTTCGCGGCTCATCAGCGGTTGACTTACCGAAAGGAATGTCGTCTCGGTATTTTCATCTTTGTATAGCCAACTCCCGGTCGTTCCGCTCCTTGCCTGCTCTATGTCCGGTGCTTCATATACGGTACCGGTGTAGCGATTCCCCTGTGTATCGAGAAGGATTTCTCCGGCTCCGTTGAGAATTTGGACCTGACCTTTCGTATCATCATAAAAAAGGTCATTGTCTTGAAGAATGACCTCGGCGAGATTTGTGTCGGAGTGGTTGGATGCATACACTTCCGCGGAGTATAGGGCTTCATTAATCAGCAGACTCTGCGCAAACGAATAGTAATAGTCACGCACAAAGTGCCAGATAAAAGCCTCAAATGTCAGCGTCGCTCCGATCACAATCAAAAGGAAGTACACGATTAACTTTGATCGTATGCTATGGAAATAAGAAGCCACTACGGTTTATGTCTCCATCGGTATCCGAGTCCCCATACAGTTTCTAAGTATTTCGGTTGACGGGAATCGTCTTCGATCTTCGCCCGTAATCTTCGGATATTGACATCGACGATCTTTGTGTCGCCGACAAAGTCCGTCCCCCAGTGTAAATCCAGTAGTTCATTTCGCGTAAACGCTTTGCCCGGATTTTCCATAAAATGACGAAGTAGTGTAAATTCCGTCGGTGTCAATTCGATGATCAAATCCCCTTTAATAATACTTCTCGCATTTAGATTCAACTTAAAGGGCGGATCATAAATGTATCCATCTTCATCCGGTTTCTCCGGTAGTCGTCGAATCAACGATCGTATCCGCAATACGAGTTCCTGCGGATTAAACGGCTTAATTAAATAGTCATCCGCCCCGACTTCGAGACCCATGATCTTATCGACGTCCTGACTTTTTGCGGTCAACATGATGATGCCGATCCCCGGTTGCTCTTGTCTGAGAATACGACAAACCTCAAACCCGTCAATCCCGGGCAACATGATATCTAAAATGACGATGTCCGGCTTTTCGCGTCTCGCGATCTCCACGCCCATTTCTCCTGTGCCGGCTTCCAATGTCACAAATTTTTCTCGTTCCAGATTGATCTTTGTAAATGTGCGAATATTATCTTCGTCTTCAACCAGCAATATCTTTAATTCCATATCACTCTCCACTTTCCATCGCTAAATAAGCGGCTCCTAGCATACCCGCCTCATTGAGACGTTGAGCCGACAACAGTTTCGTCTTTGGTGTAAAACTGCTCTTCTCACGAAAATACGTTTCGAACCGGTTCCACCATACCGCTTTTTCATGGATAAGCCCTCCCCCGATAATAAACGCCTCCGGGTCGAATGCTTGTTTCAGCGATATGCAGTAATACGCCAGATTCTTTTCAAAATCTTCGACGATCGCTTTTGCATCCGGATCGCGATCGATGAGAGAGAAGATGCTGCCTCTTAGTGTTTTGCCGGAGCGTTCTTCGTATAGGCTGCGAAGGGCGCTTCCCGACGCATATTGCTCAATACAACCCATCTGACCGCAATTGCATTGGCGTCCACCCGGCTGGAAGATCATATGGCCGAGCTCTCCGGCTTGCGAATAATGGCCATGATGAATCCCTTCTACCGCATTGAAAATCGCGCCGCCCACTCCGGTGCCCAAAGTAATCATAATAAAGGTGCTGAGGCCGCGTCCGGCTCCGACCCAGTACTCCCCAAGTGCCGCGCAGTTGGCGTCATTATCCGCATACCACGATAAGTGCGGATACTCTTTCTCCAATCTCTCTGTAATCACGGTCTTGGGCCAGCCTTCGATATTAAAACCGAATTCAGCGACCAACTTACGTGCCGGGTCGATAATCCCCGGAGAACCGATCCCGCCACCGATGGTATCGTCTCGGATGAGGCTTGCTACTATTTCGTCAATTTGTGACAGGACTGCCTCTCTGCCCTCACGAGCCATCGTACTCGTTTGGATTTCTTTGAGTACATTCCCTTTTTCATCGGCAAGGCACGCTTTGATCTTTGTTCCGCCGATATCAATACCGATCGCAGTTTTCATGTATTTACCTCTTCAGATTGTAATAATTGGAGTAATTCTTGCGGGGTCGTATGACCGGACTCGATCCATTTGACGTACGGCATCAGACCGATGGGAAAAGGAAGGTGGGCCAGCACGGAACAAAAATAATCCGCTGCCGCCAAATCCGTATGTGTGATGGGCTCCTCCGATCGAAGGAATCCCAATTGCTTGATGTGCACATTGGGAAGAGATTCACTCGGTAGGATTTGATGTCTCTCGGCAAAAAACGGATAGAATCCTCGCAATACAATGGCCATCAGCCATTGGTTCTGTGTGACTGCTAGTCCTATGCTCTGCAACCACTCAATCGTTTGAAGCAGATGATCTCGATCTATCGTGATCCTCCGCATCGAGCTGTGCACCATCGGCTGCACCGGTGACTCCGTCGATACGTCCGCGTATTTGACGGTGACTCTGTATTCACTACATAGGGCTTGAATCGTTGCATCCGAATGAAGCTCCCGGTATTTATCAATCGCAATTTGCCCATATCGCAGAGCTTCATTGCGGTAAAACTGCTGTTTCTCTGCATTTATCTTATTCCAGTACGGATCCGATTGCAAGCGCAATTCTGCCATCCTGTGAGGCGTTGCAAGCCTTACAATCGACTCTAAATCCACTGCATATCCCCCTCGTATGAATTGCCACCGATGAATTCTCTCAATAAGGAACCGCTGGGCACGCAATCTTCCTCCATCGGAAGAAAATAGTCTAAAAATCGTAGGAGACGTTTGGCATCGACCCAGTACTCGGAGGTAACGGGTACGGTTTTTAAAATCGCCTCCGCCAGTCCTTTGAGTACGAATACTTCGTATACCAACGACGTATCGATCGACACATCCGACTCTTCCTGGAAAGGAAAGATTTCTGCATCTTCGCTGATCCGAACTTTTTTCCATAATTCAAATGTGCGCAGCGCATCGTGACCGCGAAACTTTGCATCGCGGACCATACGACGTAAAAATCGCACATCTGTGGTTGAAATGCGGTTGTGGTTGTCGATATTCAATTGCGTGAGGGCGGATATATAGATTTTCCACTTGTTTTTTTCAGGGATTGACTGCGTCATCAAGGGATTGAGCCCGTGGATCCCCTCGACGATAATCGGATGATTGCGATCGATGCGGATGGGTTCTTCTTTGCTGGTGCTCTTTCCTTCCAAGAAGTCAAAATGAGGCAGTGTGACCTCTTTCCCCTCCAATAGCTGCAACATGTCGTGATTAAAGCGGGTCGTGTCGATCGCCTTTGTCGACTCAAAATTCGGTGATCCGTCTCTGTCCTTCGGCGTCCTCGTCCGGTCGACGAAATAGTCATCCATAGAAACGGTGACAGGAAATTTTCCCATAACACCCATATGAATCGCAAGCTTTTTTGCGATGGTCGTCTTGCCGGACGCGCTGGGACCTGCAATCAGTATCAAGCGAATGTGGTCATCCTCTACGATATGTCGCGCTGTTTCATATAATAAATGCTCCAGTCGCGTATCGGCGAGCTGGATGAGTTGACGGCATTGGTCATTTTGGATCTTTTCATTCACTTCGCCGACCGACTCCAAATGCAGTAAACGTAGAGATTCATTCGTGGTTTGGTACGTTCTCGCCAATGCGCGCTGTTCGACAAATGGAGCCAAGCGCTCCGGCTGATCGGGAAGCGGAAATTGCAGTACAACACCGGGATAGTAAGACTTTAAGGCAAAAGCACCGACAAATCCTGCGCTGGGAGCTAAGTAATTATGAAAGCAGAAAAGTTGATTGTCGATGAAGATTCCGTCGATATGCTCGGGTTGTATCGTCTCGTATAAACGGATTTTGTCTTCGTCTTGCATCGCATGAAAATAGGCCATCGCCTCTTCATAGCTCAAGCGCTTTCGCAACAAAGGCTGATCCATTGCAATATAACTGCGCATCTGCGTCTCGATATTCTGCAATTGGTCCGTTGTGAAGGGCTCGCTGTTCTTTGGTGCGATATACAGCGACTTTCCGATAAAGTGTTCGACACGCGCGGTGACATCGGGATAGAGCTTGTGCAGCGAAGCAAAAAAAAGAGCGGTGACGGTATGATAGTAGATCCGATAGCCGTCTTTATGTCGGATCGTAAGGAGCTCCGCTTGACCGTCCTGTTGGGCGATGTGGTCCAACCGGGTCAGTTGACCCTCTACAAGCACTCCGAGCGTGGTATAGGGATCCTCTTTCTGTTCCTTCAATGATTGTACGATGGGGGTTCCCTTTTTGATCCGGATCAGATTATTTTGTGTCATCGTTTATCCCCTTCGCTTTTTCCAGTATGGCTTGGTATTTTTCAGGTAAGGTCAATCGAACCGTTAAATTTTGGAATTGCGGGTGTTTTGTGTCATCAATGTGAAAGATGAGTTCGTCTGCAAATAGAAACTGGTGTTGGAGTCCGAGCATATCCGCTTTTCGTTGACAAGATATACTGCCATACTTAGCGTCACCGAGAATCGGAGATCCCAACGCTTTCATTTGTGATCGAATCTGATGCGTTCGGCCCGTGTGTAACGCGATCTTTACAAGATAGAAGGCGCCCCATTGGGTGACTGAAATGATCTCAGTGACAGTTCTTTTTCCGGATTCATCGTCAGAAAGGTGAACCGTCAGCTTTCGTTCATCCTTCTCCCAGTAACTCTCATAGAGGCCGATTTTGGGTTTGGCTCCGCAGACGAGAGCCGTATAGTATTTTTGTATTTCCCCTTCACGAATTGCCTGGTTGATCGTCTTCAGGGCTTCATAGTTCTTACACCCGATGAGTAAACCACCGGTATTACGGTCAAGGCGATTTGCAATCGCAGGAGAAAATGAGCTCTGTACTCTCGGTACAAAGTCTCCTTTTTGAATCAGATATGCGGTCAACCGATCGACGACATTTTTCCCGTACTCTTTCCCATGCGCGGCATGCGAGAGCATCCCCGGTGACTTGTTGATCACGACGATGTCCGCATCCTCATAACAAATTTCATCCGGCCGAAGCGTGTGAGATGTCATTTTCGTTTCAGAACGACGATAATCCGCGTGAAAAAAACAAAGGAGCACATCTCCGGTATACACGCGATCGGATGGAGCCAAGGCTGTCCTTTCCCGTTTGACTTTTTTATTTCGAAACCATTTTTGCACGACCGCTTTGGGTACATCGAAAAGTTTGTGCAAATACCGATCGGCGCGTTGGTCGTTGGCGTTGGCATCTACGGTTACTGTGATCATCTCACCTTTTCCATTTCTATTGAACATCATCGTCATTTGCGTTACACTACAATCATACAAAAGGAAGGATTGAATAGGATGAAACGCTTCATGACATTTGTCTTAGATTCAGTTTACGATATCTTTGGGCTGTTCTTTATGCTCTTTGTGCTCGCCGCAATGAGTGCGATTATCGCATGGCGCCTGAGCATATTATTTCAAATGTAGATCGTTATGATTCGAATGGGCCCATATGCAAAAGGGGCTCCATTTCGACTCGCCGTTCTCTCGTCATCAAAGCCGCAACGCATTCCGTTGCGGTTTTGTTTTCGAATAAGAAATGATAGATCTCATTCGTGATCGGCAATTCGACGCCGAGTTTTTTTCCTAAGCGATAGGCAGATTTCGTCGTCATCACGCCTTCGACAACCATTCCGACACGTTTCAACGTCTCTTCCAACGAAACCCCTTGACCTAATAAGATGCCGGCACGGTTGTTACGACTATGCAGGCTGGTCGCCGTGACATACAAATCGCCCATTCCCGTTAGTCCCGAGAAGGTGTCTTGTCGGGCTCCCATCGCCATGCCCAATTTCGAAATCTCATATACCCCACGCGTGAGCATCGCTGCACGTGTATTGTCTCCGGCACCGATCCCGGTAAGGATGCCAATGCCTAATCCGAAAACATTTTTTAGTGCGCCACCCAGTTCAACACCGGCAAGATCTGAATTCGTGTACACGCGCAGTGTATTGGTCATGAAAAGGTCTTGAACAAAACGCGCCGTGTGCTGTTTGTCCGACGCGGCAACGACGGTCGTGGGCATCTGTCTGACCACTTCCTCTGCGTGTGAAGGACCGGAGAGGGTTGCGTACGCATTGTGGGGAAGAAACTGCTCGGCCAATTGTTCCATGCGCAGTAGAGTCTCTACTTCGATCCCCTTGGCTACATTGACGAGAACGGCACTCTCCGGCACTCGATGTGCGATTTGCGAAAGCAATGTGCGCATGGATTGAGCCGGCACGGCGAGTACGATCACGTTCGCTGTCTCCAGTCCATCAAAAGGATCTGCGGTCGCGCGAAGCGTTGGGTGCAGGTTCGCCCCCGGTAAGAAACCCTCTAGGGTGTGGTGCGTGTTGATCTCTTGTACAATTTCGTCTCGTCTTGCATAAACGGACACCGTATAACCTTTGACGGCGAGTAAATTGGCTAGCGTCGTACCCCAACTGCCGCTCCCCATGACGATAATTTTCATTCTGACCTCCTCTTCCAGGAAAAGTCTTTTTCTTCCCCACGCTTCAGTCGTTTAATATTCTCTTTATGGCGTATTATCAGTAAAATCACAAGAAATGTGACGACTGCCATAAGATAAGGATCACGGGTAAAATACCATGTCGTCGGCAATGCAAAGGCTGCCGCCGTCACCGATGCCAAGGAAACTTTTCTCGACATCGCTACGACGATCAGGAAGAACAAAATGAGAAAAAAGATCAGCACCGGGGCAAAGTACAATAAGACGCCTGCCGATGTAGCGACCCCTTTTCCTCCTTTAAATTGCAAATGAAACGGGAAGTTATGGCCAAGCACGACAAAAACAGCGGCGATATAAGCGCCGATAGGGGGTGCGATCAAAGATCCGAGCCATACGGCGACAAAGCCCTTCAATAAATCGACGACGAGTGTCACCGCGCCGGCTTTGGCGCCCAGGATGCGAAATGCATTCGTCGTGCCCAAATTGCCGCTCCCCGACTTCGTAATATCCTGCCGATAAACCAGCTTTCCGATCAAGTAACCTCCCGTGATACACCCGATCAAATAGCTCATAAAACCGATAAGTACGTACTCCATGGCTTACCTCTGTCGTATCTCTAACCGCATGGGGACGCCGGAGAACCCGAATCGGGCTCGGATTTGGTTTTCGAGATATCGCGCATATGAAAAGTGCATCAATGCGATACGGTTGACAAAAATCACAAAAGTGGGCGGCCCAATACCGACTTGTGTCATATAAAAGATCTTGAGGCGCTCTCCTTTATCCGTTGGCGGTGGATTGTAGAGAATCGCTTCGTTGATGATCTCATTTAGGACGCCGGTAGAAATGCGCATCTGATAGTTTTGATAGACGGTTTCGATTAAAGGAAAGAGTTTCGCGATTCGCTGACCGGTTTCGACAGAAGCAAAAATAATCGGTGCATAGGACAAGAACGGAAGTTCTTCGCGTATCTCTTTTTCAAATTTCCGGCTCGTATGCGTGTCCTTGTCGATTAGATCCCACTTATTGACAAAGAGAATCATGCCCTTGCCCTGGTCATGAGCGTATCCGGCAATTTTACTGTCCTGTTCGGTAATGCCCTGTGAAGCGTCGATCATCATGACACATACATCCGCGCGTTCGATAGCGCGCAAGGTGCGTACGACGCTGTAACGCTCCAAATTTTCGTCGATATATCGCTTTCGGCGCAGCCCCGCCGTGTCGATCAATACATACGGACGGTCCCTGTACGAAATATAGGAGTCAATCGAATCACGTGTCGTGCCGGCGATGTCCGTGACGATCATGCGATCTTCGCCGAGAAGTCGATTGATGATCGACGACTTACCGACATTCGGCTTTCCGATAAACGCAATTTTTACGATCTCTTCTTGTTCCCCCGTATTGCGATCTTCCGGGATCACATCAAAAATGGTGTCCAAGAGATCGCCGAGGCCGTACCCTTGCTCTGCAGAAATCACCGAAAGTGAATCAAAGCCTAATGCGTAAAATTCCATCACTTCTGCCGGGGTGTTATGTGTATCGATCTTATTCACGACGAGAAGTACTTTTTTACTGCTCCTTCGCAGGAGTTGCGCTATTTCTTCGTCATCTCCGGTCAAGCCCTCTTTTCCGTCCACGACAAATAAGACCACGTCGGCCTCTTCGATGGCGATTTCAACTTGTTTTTTGATCTCATTGGTCATCAAATGATCAGACCCGGTCTCCAGTCCTCCCGTGTCGACGAGCGTGAAATACTGATTTTGCCATTCGACCTCTTGGTACAGGCGATCTCTCGTCACGCCCGGCGTGTCCTCTGTGATTGCGATCCGTTGACGGACCAATTTATTGAACAACGTTGACTTACCGACATTTGGTCTGCCGACAACCGCTACGGTTGCTCTTGTCATATTATCCTCCCCATATCGCCCGCACAAAAGCCGCACCCGAGACGGGCAATGCAACGACATTTCTCTGAAATTTCTCTTGTAAATCCGGTAGGCACACGTCGTCCAAAAAGACATCGCTTTGTGCGCGCAGCATGCTATCCGGTAAATATATTGTATCGTACTTTTGGGCTTGGGCAAACTGCGAGAGGATATCTCCACCGGTGACCAGACCGGATACCGTCACTCCGCCGCCAAAAAAGTTGTTTTCAATGGGAATAATATCGATCATCAGATTCGGTGTGAACGGTTGAATCTTCTGTGCGATCTCTTGTAAATAGGATGAAGCCAGCGTACCCGTCACGATGGCGACGGATCCTGAGCGTTTCGTGGGGACAGCCTTCGCCAATTCCTCCTCGATTTCTTGTCTGAAACTGGAAAGTAGACCGACTCCATTTTCTAATTGTGGATACCCCTCGTATTCCGCTTCCGTGGGAAGAGGAGTCTTACTGAGCGCATAAAACTCATCTGATAGGAAAACAAATCGAGTTCCGATTTCTTTACACATTTTCTCCTGCAGACGCTGTACCTGTTCGATCACCGTTTTTGATCGCGCTGCATCAAAAGGCGTTACTTTTTCCAGTCCGTCGCGGTACTTTGTAATCCCAACGGGGACTACGGCGATACTCTCCATATGCGGATGGAGTTTCGCCAAGTCAGTGACTGTCTTGTCTAGGTGTGCCCCATCGTTAACATCCGGTACGAGCACAATTTGTGCGTGCATCTCCAGTGAAGCGTCATACAGCTTTTTCAACTGTTCATTAATCTTCTTTGCGTTGGGGTTTTTCAGCATTTTCAGGCGGAGTTCGGGGTCCGTCGTATGGACGGAAATCTTTATGGGCGAGAGTCGAAACGCGATGATGCGGTCGATCTCCTCGTCTGACAAATTCGTCAGCGTCACGAAATTCCCCTGCAAAAAGGAGAGCCTTGAGTCGTCGTCTTTAAAATATAGGGAGTCTCGCATCCCTTTGGGTAACTGGTCAATGAAACAAAAAATGCATTTGTTACGGCATGACTTTGCATCTTCAATCAGCGGGTTTGAAAACTCGAGTCCAAGATCCTCGTCATAGTCCTTCTCGATCTCATAAATATATCGCTCGTCTCCTTCCCGCTCGATTTCGAGTTCGATCCACTCGTCAGAAAGGTGAAATTTATAGTCGAGGATATCGTGAACCGTGTTGCCGTTGATGGAGATCAGGACATCCCCAACTTTGATTTCAATTTCTTCTGCGATACTACCCGGTTTAATGCCTGTAATTTGATTGGGAATCTGGGTCCCCATCCGATACCTCCTAAAGATAAAAAAAGGAGAGCCTTCCGGCGTCTCCTTTTGGCGTAGTTGTTATTTCACGTACATCGGGAATTTATCGACCAGCGTGAGAACGTCTTTTTTGATGTCTTCAACGGATCTTTGCTTCTTCAATGCATCGACGATCATTTGACCGATTTCTTCCATTTCCGCTTCTTTCATTCCTCTGGAGGTGAGAGCTGCGGTTCCCATACGAACACCGGATGTGACAAACGGGCTCTTGGTTTCTCTTGGAATCGTGTTTTTGTTCGTCGTGATATTGACTTCCGAAAGAAGAGCTTCGGCTTCTTTACCGGTCAGATCAAGCGTCGTAACGTCAAGCAACAGCAAGTGGTTGTCGGTACCGCCGGATACGAGGCGTACGCCACCTTCTTGGAGTTTCTTAGCCAATGCTTTTGCGTTGTTTTTGACTTGGATAATATAGTCTTTAAAGCTGGGATCCAACGCTTCTTTGAAGCAAACGGCTTTGGCAGCGATAACGTGCATCAACGGTCCGCCTTGCGATCCCGGGAATACCGCTTTGTCAATCGCTTTCGCGTGTTCTTCTTTACAGAGAATCGCACCACCGCGCGGTCCGCGAAGGGTTTTGTGAGTGGTCGTCGTGCAGAAGTCTGCGTAAGGAACCGGACTTTGATGCTCACCCACAGCGATCAAACCTGCGATATGGGCCATGTCGACCAGGAAGAGGGCTCCGACTTCATCGGCGATTTCGCGGAATTTAGCGAAGTCGATTTCTCTCGGATACGCACTACCGCCGGCGATGATCATTTTCGGCTTATGTTCCAATGCCTTTGCACGTACGTCATCATAGTCGATGACTTCGTCATCATTAACGCCGTAAGCGACGAAATTGAAATAGATGCCGGAAATATTAACAGGTGATCCATGTGTCAAGTGACCGCCATCGGTCAGGTTCATACCGAGAACCGTATCGCCGGGTTTTAGCGTTGCCAGGTAGACTGCAATATTAGCATTCGAACCGGAGTGTGGTTGAACGTTTACGTGGTCAGCACCAAAGAGCTCTTTCATGCGGTCGCGAGCGAGGTTTTCGACAACGTCTACATATTCGCATCCGCCATAATATCTTTTTCCGGGATAACCTTCTGCATACTTATTTGTGAATGCAGATCCCATTGCATCCAATACAGCTTCGGATACAAAGTTTTCCGATGCGATTAACTCAAGATGCTCATGTTGTCTTTTCGTCTCGAGCTCCAATTGCTCCATAATTTCTTTGTCCGCAATTTTCAATGCTGCTAAATCCATAAAATCCCCTCCATAAAACTATAAAATTTTGGTGATTACCATCTTCGTGGAATCTTGTCCCCCGTAGCGCTTATCGAAGTATCGAAGAACAAAGACCGATAACCCGAAAAATGCCACTCCTGTCAAAAAACTGTACAGTTCGTACGCGTCAACCCGGTTTTGAAAGAGTAGTACACCAACGACAGTGCCGACGATAAAAAACAACAACGGTACTGCGTAAAGGAGGATGGTCAGTCTAACGATGCTTGAAGAGTTCGCAGATACTTCGACCGTATCGCCGATTCTTGCATTCACCGAGTTTGGGAGCTCAATCGTGTGCTCTTTTGACTCGCAACTTGCGCAGGATTTGCAATTACCGCCGCAACCCGCCGCTCGAATAAACATCACTCTAGCCATTCCGTCCAAAGTATCAACTACTAATCCGGATTTGTTCATGAAACCCTCCTTTCTAAGAATTGTGTGATTGTTCATCACCTATGGTAAGATTTATACCCAATTCTTTCAATTGTTCACCCGTTACCGCAGATGGTGCAGAAGACATTAAACATGTCGCGGATTGCGTTTTCGGGAAAGCGATGACGTCGCGGATATTGGACGTCTGTGTTAACAGCATAACCAAGCGGTCCAGACCAAAAGCCAAGCCGCCGTGCGGGGGTGCCCCATAGCGGAACGCTTCGACAAAGAAGCCGAATTTTTGATCGATTTCTTCTTGATTAAAACCGAGTGCCGCAAATATTCTCTCTTGCAATTTCGGATCGTGAATACGAATCGATCCACCACCGGCTTCCTCTCCATTGATTACCATATCATATGCGAGTGCTCGGACGCGTCCCGGATCCGTTTCAAGGAGCTGTACGTCATCCCAGTGCGGTTGCGTAAACGGGTGATGCTTTGCATAGTAACGGTCGGTCTCCTCATCGTATTCAAGCAATGGGAAATCTGTCACCCAGCAAACAGCAAAGGCGTCCTCATCGATCATCTTCATTTCCGATGCGATATGGAGTCGGAGTTGACCGAGTGCGGTCAGCGCCGTTTCCCACTCGTCACAGACGATCAAGAGCAAGTCCCCGTCTTGGATCTTCGTTGCATCGGCGATTCTCGCCAGGTCATCAGAAGTCAAGAACTTGGCGATGGGAGATTGCACTTCCTCCGCCCATTTCATCCAGATCAAGCCTTTGGCGCGATAGGTTTTCGCGAGATCGGTGAGTTTGTCCAGAGCTTTACGCGAAAAAGCGGCGGCACCTTGCGGTACGACGATTCCCTTTACTTCAGGGGCGTTTTGAAACACTTGAAATTCAGCATTGGCAACGGCTTCTTTGAGGTCCAATATCTCCATTCCAAAGCGCAAATCCGGCTTATCCGAACCGAAGCGATTCATGGCATCATCATAGCGAACGTGCGGAAACGGATTCGGTAATTCGACGTTTTTAATCTCTCGAAAAATTCTTCGGATCATCTCTTCAGTCATCGACATGACGTCGTTTTGATCCACAAACGACATTTCGATGTCAATTTGGGTAAACTCAGGTTGTCGATTCGCGCGCAAGTCTTCATCGCGAAAACACTTCGCAATTTGGTAGTACCGATCCATTCCCGATACCATCAAGAGTTGTTTGAGCAGCTGCGGCGATTGGGGAAGCGCATAGAACGAATGCGGATTCACCCGGCTCGGCACCAAGTAGTCCCGGGCTCCTTCCGGTGTCGGTTTTGTCAGAATCGGCGTTTCGACTTCGACAAATCCATGTTCCTCCAAGTAATTTCTCGTGATGCTGCTAATTTTGGCACGTACTTTCAAGTTATCCTGCAAGTGCTTTTTTCGCAAATCCAAGTAACGATATTTGAGTCGAATGGCTTCTCCCGCATCGTCGTCATCTTTGATATAGATCGGCGGTGTCTCGCTTTCAGATAGTACCTGTACATCGTTGACGATGACTTCCACCATTCCCGTCGGAATCTGCGAGTTGACCGATTCGCGTTTTTCAACGACGCCCTTCACCAAGACGACAAATTCTTTTCTAATCGTCTCGGCCAATTCGTAGGCGGGGTCTCCTTCTCGTACGACCGCTTGTGCGATTCCCTTTGTATCCCTTACATCAAGAAATAGCAAACTCCCGAGGTTGCGCTCATTCTGCACCCATCCCGTTAAAACGACTTCCTGACCGATATGCTCTTCTCTTAGATCTCCACAGTACATGGTTCTCTTCCAACGCATTTGTCTTTCCATCTTTTCCTCCATAAAAAAATCCCTGCAAACTGCAGGGACGAATCATTCCGCGGTACCACCCTTGTTAGGCAAAGCCTCACTCAATGTGTAACGCCCAACGGCGGGTCCGGCTCCCGAATGTCACATGACGCGCTCTCCGCTGGCTTACACCTTTTCTCCGGCTCTCTGTTGGAGTTGCTACGCCACTCTGTTCGTTCATCGCTTTCTAACATTATAGCCAACCGAATCATCTTATGTCAATGTACGCAAAGAACAAACAATTCGTGAGAGCCGTAGAAATCGCAGTTCTTTTCAAGTATACTATTTGTAATACCTAAATGGTAACAGAATGGAGGTTGCCCCATGCATTTATCCTTCGGCGCCATAGCCGAGTATCTCACCCATCCGGATGTACGCGTGCATGAGCATTTCAGCGCGCGCTTTAGTCAAATTGAATACCTCAACCCAACGCATGAGTTGCGCAACGACGTCTTGTATCTGTGCACTATTACAGAATTCAGCCTTCATAATCATCGCATCGAGAATCAGTCGTTTGTCATTATTGACGACTTGGGTTTGCATGAGAAAATTAATATTTCCAAAGAAGTGAACAGCATCATCCTGACCAATAAACAAAGCCAGTATACGCTGTTGCAAAGTCTTAACGCTTTGTTCGCAGATACCAATCGCGCATTTATTGAGCTGCAGCAAATTATTCTGGAAGAACAAGACACCGATTCATTTTGGAATCGAGTTATCACGTTAATCGACGCACAGGTGATCGTCGAACAAAACGGTTTGAGTCTCTTCCCCAAAGTTGTAAAGGATAAAGTTACACCCTCTCTCATCAAATACGAGACGCGAATCACAGTAGCTGATATCGAATTTACTATCTTTATTATGGCAAAAAATGATTTGACCCCAATGAAAGTTGAGATATTAAATGCCCTCGAACCTCTATTTTTCCAAATCTTGAAACGGTACACCGCATCTTTCGAGCCGATGGAAAAAAAGATGAGCAAGATTATTCTCAACTTACTCCAGTCGCAAACGCCGGTTGTCCGTCCCTTGGAGGATACCATTTGGGAAGATCGAGAGTTTTTTGATCTCTTCTTGTGCACACTTCCCGAGAAGTCGGAGAATCTTATTCAAAAGCTCTCCGATATCGATCCCGTCTCCGTCCTTTCGATCCCGGTTCAAGATACCCTGTTGATCCTTTATGCGGTCGATCCACTCCAAGATCAGTCAGAGAAGATCGCACAGCTTCTCACAAAGCAGGTCGATACGATCTCACGCAGTTATCGCTTCTCGCAAATTGAAGAACTGCAAGATGTTTGGAAGGCATTGCGCATCCACGTGCAGATCTTAAAGAATAATGAAGAAAAGGGATTGAAACCCATCGGCAACGCTGCGCTTGCCGTGTTGACGGAAGAGTACAGCCATTATGCCGGCGTCTTTCCCTTTATTCACGACGTCATATGGCAAATGATGAGCAGTGACGACAAAGAGTCCAAGGATTTACTCGACACCCTCTACATCTATCTGCTCAACGAGAGAAGTTACCTAAAGACGTCAAAAGAACTCGACCTTCACCGCAATTCCATCGTATACCGGATTAATAAGATTACGGCGAAATACGAACTCGATTTAGAAGATCCGCATATTCGCCAGAATCTGTTGCTGTCCTACCAGTTATTGGGGTTATAAGACGACACAAAAGGAGCCATTTCGGCTCCTTTTATAATACTTTCGATAAAAAGTTGATCGTTCTCTCTTCTTTCGGGTTGGCAAAAAATTCGTGTGGTTCATTTTGTTCGACAATATGCCCTTCATCCATGAACAAGACGCGCGTCCCAACCTCTCGGGCAAAACCCATCTCATGGGTGACGAGTACCATCGTCATCCCCTGATCCGCCAGTTCCTTGATCAGCTCTAAGACCTCCCCTACCATTTCAGGGTCAAGTGCAGAGGTCGGCTCATCAAACAACATAACTTTCGGTTGCATGGCGAGTGCACGGATAATCGCGATTCTTTGCTTTTGTCCACCCGACAATTGTGCCGGATAGGCATTTGCCTTTTCTGTCAGGCGAATTCTCGAAAGCAGATTCATCCCCTGTTCTTCCGCTTCTTTTTGCGTCATGAGCTTTAGCTGTACCGGAGCAAGCGTCAAATTCTCAAGCACCGTCTTATGCCCAAAGAGATTAAACAGTTGAAAAACCATCCCCATCTGCCGGCGTACATCATTGATATCGGTGTTCTTGTCCGTAATCTCCTGACCGTCAAAGATGATCGTGCCCTTTGTCGGAGTTTCGAGCAGGTTCATGCAGCGAAGGAAAGTCGATTTTCCGGACCCGCTGGGCCCAATGACGACAACTTTTTCTCCCGGAGTGATGCGCTCAGAAATGTCCTTGAGAACTTCATGATCGCCAAACGATTTGTAAAGGTGTTTAATTTCGATCACTTCGTCTGAGCCTCCTTTCAAAACGGCCAAGCAAGGCGGTCAGCAGCATTACCAACAAAAGGTAGATGACCGCAGCTCCAACCAATGGGAAGAATGGTGAATAGGTGACGCCCTGTACGATATTCGCCCCTCGCGTTAAATCAGACAGACCGATAAATCCGCTGATCGATGTCTCCTTCAGTAACGTAATCAACTCATTTCCCAAGGCGGGAAGGATTCCTTTAATCGCTTGTGGGACGATGATATGGCGCATTACCGTAAAGTAACCTAAGCCCAACGAGCGCCCTGCTTCCATTTGTCCCGAATCGACCGCCATTATCCCTCCGCGGATGATTTCCGCGACATAGGCAGCCGAATTTAACCCAAAAGATAATATCGCAGCCAACATCATATTAGTCGAAGCCTTAAAGATAATAAAATACATGATCATCAGCTGAAGAACCGCCGGCGTGCCGCGAATAATGGTTAGATAAACCTTGGTCAGTTTATCGAGGATCACGAGGATCGAGCTGGCTACCGATTCGCCGAATTTTGGCTTCAGTTGGTCGTTCATCGAGCGTATGATTGCGAGTATCGTACCGAAGATGATCCCGATCGCTAATGCCGCAACCGTGACGGTGAGCGTGATACGCAATCCATTCACAAAAAACTTCCATCGATCCTGCGCGATAAAGTTAAGATAAAATTGTTGTTGGAGTGTCTCTAACATCGTCTTCTCCTATAAGAAAAGGACAGTGATCTGTCCTTTCAGGTTATGGTTTGATATATTTGTCAACGATGCTTTGTAATGTACCGTCTTCAATCAACTCTTTGAGTGCTGTGTCCACTTTTTCTTTCAATTCGGTATTGCCTTTGGCGAAGGCAATCGCATAATCCTCTTCGGCATACTTGGTTTCCAGTACGACGAGACCTTCGTTGGCGGCGACATAAGCTTTTGCCGGTTCGTTATCAATAACAACTGCATCGACTTTATCCTGCGTCAGGGCTAAAATCGCATCCGAACCCTTGTTGAAGCGTTGGACGGATTCTTCGCCATAGTCGCCTGTTACATAGATGTCTCCGGTCGTCGATAATTGCACGCCGATCTTCTTGCCTTCCAAATCTTCGATCGCAGCAATCGGTGAGCCTTCTTTTACGACAATCGCTTGAATTCCCTTCGCATAGGGTTCAGAAAAATCAACCGTCACCAGACGATCTTCTGTGACTGACATCCCGGCTAAACCTACATCTGCTTTTCCGGAGGCAATCGCCGGAATGATGGCGTTAAACTCCATATCGTCGATGCGCAAGGTCATACCCAGTTTCTCTGCAATCGCTGCAGCTACATCAGCATCAATCCCGACGATTTTATCACCTTCATAGAACTCATAGGGTGGGAATGCAGCGTTTGTCGCCATAACGAGTACATTGTCTCCGGACGCTTCGGGTTGTGTGGCTGTTTCAGTTGCCTCGGTTGCGCCGGCTTCGGTAGCAGCCGCTTCTGTTGCCGGAGTTTGCGATCCTCCGCCACATGCAGCCAGTGCCAGTGTGAGTACAAGTAATAGTACAATCCATTTTGTGTTTTTCATATTTTCTCCTCTCCGCCGGTCTTCCAGCGTGCTTTCGTTCTATTGTAGCGCTTTTGTTCCAATCGTTCAAGTAGCGCTCTATTGTAGGAAAGGATTATATTGTAATTCTTTACTCAAGACGGTGCCGGGGCCGTGTCCGGGATAGACGGACAGCGCCGGGTCCATTTTCTTGAGGCGCTCCAGACTCTCTTTCATCTGATCCTCATCAGACGTCGCCAGATCGGTTCTGCCGATCGATCGTAAAAAGAGGGTATCTCCGGTGAAAAGGTGATCTCCGAGTCGATAGCACACCCCTCCTTGCGTGTGACCGGGGGTATGAACCACTTCGATCCCTCCCAATAGAGGCAAGACATCACCGTCTTTGATCAGGTGATCCGCTTGAATCGACATCGGTCCACGAAACATCGATGCACTGAGATTGAGCTGTGGATCGAGTAACATTCGATTCTCGTCTTCATGTACATAGATCGGAAGATTGAACTTATCCTTTAACGGTTGAACCGCTCCGATATGGTCCCCATGTCCATGGGTGAGCAATATTGCACGTAATTTGACCCCGTACTTTTCCGCCTGCTCTTCCAGCAAAGCTTCATCTCCTGCGGGGTCGATCAAAATACCTTCTTTTGTCATCTCGTCATAAACTAAATAACAGTTCGCCTGATAGATTCCGGCGGGAATTCGAATGATCTGCATTGCGCCTCCTAAAAAGTCTTTTCAGAATCCAATAGTATCGTCACCGGACCGTCATTTACGAGAGACACCATCATATGGGCACCGAATTCGCCGATTTCAGTGTGAATGCCCGCAGCTTCGATTCGGTCGCGAACGACAGCCAGCAATTGAGTCGCCGGTTCTTTGCCTGCGGCACGAATAAAACTGGGTCTACGCCCTTTTCTGGCATCTCCGTAGAGCGTAAACTGAGACACCAGTAAGACGCTGCCTCCGGTATCTTGAATGGAGAGATTTAATTTGCCCTCGCCATCTTCAAACACGCGAAGTCCGATGATCTTGTCGGCAATATATTCCGCGTCTTTTGCCGTGTCTCCATCGGCGACGCCTAAAAGTACCATGTAGCCGGACTGAACGGCACCGATCGTCTCCCCGTCCACTTCCACTTTTGATTGGGTTACCCTTTGAATCACAGCTCTCATATTACACCTTCTGACTGATCCGATACACGTCGATAACGCTATGGATGGTTTTTAATGTTTCAATCACCCGTAACAGGGATTCTGAGTTCTTTACGCCGAGAGAAATATTGACGACCGATAGATGATCCTTTGTGGTTCGCGCTGTCATGTCCATAATCGTCAATTTTGAGTCGGAAATCCTTCGCGTAATCTCCGAGAGCAAACCGGTTCTGTCTAACGCCATGACTTGAATCTCAACTTTGTAAATATCCGACTCGCGATTGTTCCAGAAAACATCCACGAGGCGCTCATCTTCTGCGCGTTCGATATTGACACAGTCCTTGCGATGGATGGAGACCCCTCTGCCCTTGGTGACATATCCGATGATGCTGTCGCCCGGAACCGGCGTGCAGCACTTGGCGAATTTGATCTGAATATTGTCGATCCCAATGACGCCGACCCCTTGATCTGACGCTTTATGCTTACTTTTTAAGATTTCTTCCGGCAGCGGTTTTGCATCGTTTTTGTGATGCTCCTGATAGAAATCACGCAGTTTAGAAACGACTTGCGACACCGTGACACTGCCGTATCCGACGGCGGCGTACAAATCGTCAACTGCGTAAAAACCTAATTTTTCAGCGATCTGCTTGAGCCATTCATCCTTTAAAATCTCCGGGTAGCGGTAGCCCAAGTGGCGCACTTCTTTTTCCAATGTCTCTCGTCCGCGCACGAGATTAATCTCTCGGTCTTCTTTTTTGAAGAACTGGCGGATTTTATTTCTCGCCTGTGTACTCTGTACAATTTTGAGCCAGTCTCGACTGGGGCCGGTAGAACTGGATGACGTTATGATATCGACAATATTGCCATTCTGCAATTTAGTCGTTAATGGAACGATGCGACCGTCGATCCGCGCGCCAACGCAGTTGTTCCCAACCGCGGAGTGAACTCGGTAGGCAAAGTCGATCGGCGTCGAGTTCAGGGGAAGGTTAATGACATCCCCCTGCGGGGTAAACACGTAGACTTCGTCGCTAAAGAAATCCCCCTTCAGCGTGTCCATAAACTCCCTTGAGTCTTTCAGATCCTTTTGCCATTCCATCAGCTGGCGCAGCCACGTCAGTTTCTCGTCAAAATTATCGGAGCTACCCCGGTTTTCCTTATATTTCCAGTGTGCCGCGATCCCGTATTCAGCCGTTTTGTGCATCTCCCACGTGCGGATCTGCACTTCAAAGGTCTCTCCTTCCGGGCCGATCAATGTCGTATGGAGGGATTGATACATATTCGGTTTCGGCATCGCGATATAATCTTTAAAGCGATTCGGTAGCGGTTTCCACGCCGTGTGTACGACGCCGAGAACCCCATAGCAGTCCTTGATCGAATCGGTAATCACGCGGATCGCGGTCAAATCAAAAATCTGTTCAAAGGTCTTATCCTGTTGGTACATCTTTTTATAGATGCTGTATAGGCTTTTCGGCCTACCTTGGATGTCCGCCTTAATGTCGACTTCCTCTACTTTTTCTCGTAAATGGTCGATGATATGATTGATATAGTCCTCGCGCTCTGAACGCTTCTTCTCGATTCGGCGTACTAAATCATAGTAAATGTCATGCTCTAAATATCGGAGGCTGAGGTCTTCCAACTCCCATTTAATCGTATTGATCCCGAGTCGATGCGCTAACGGAGCGTAGATTTCCAGTGTCTCTCGGGCTTTCGATTTTTGTTTTTCTTCCTCCATATACTCGAGCGTTCGCATATTGTGGAGCCGGTCGCAAAGCTTGATAATGATAATGCGAATGTCATTGGCCATCGCCATAATCATCTTGCGCACATTATCCGCTTGATTTTCCTGTTTTGACTTGAATTTAAATTTCTTTAACTTTGTGACCCCGTCCACTAAAACAGCGACGTCGTGGCCAAACCGTTCTTCTACATAGGCAAACGGATAGTCCGTATCTTCCAAAACATCGTGAAGGAGACCCGCGATGATCGTGTCTTCATCCATATTCAGGTCCGACAATAAAAGGGCAACATGAAACGGATGAACACTATAGGGTTCTCCGGAAGCGCGCAGTTGTCCCTTGTGGGCTTCCACTTGAAACTCGCATGCATCGCGCACGCGGCTCTCGTCGAAGTCAGGATTATACGATCGAATTTTATTTAACAATAGCTCAATCATCTGCGGCCTCTTTTCCTTAAATAATGCCTCAATTATATCAAAATCCGCACTGAATTCAAATTACCGAATATCAGAAATCACCAACTGAAGGCGTGAGCTCCCTTTGTATTCATTGAGTTGCGGAGTATAGACGATATCGACGCGCAGTTGGTCGCCTCGGTGTGCAAATGCGTCTTCGACCGAGAGCCCGTATTTACGGTAGAGATAGTGCAATGTCTCCTCGACTCGACCGAACTGGATACCGATCATCTCTCCCTTTTCATGAAGAAATCGATATTTAAGTGTATTTTTATTCTTTCCTATGACCTGCATCCCCGCGAGTATGACCTGACGGGATGCAAAGACAGGCTTGCTGTTCGATTTTCCATAGGGTTCCAAAACGCGAAGCTCGTTGACCAATTCCGCTGTCACATACGGGAGACGAATCGGGAAGTCGATCTTGATCTTCGGCGTCAGATCCCCTTCTTTCGGTTTCCAGTGAGCTAACAGGGATTGGTAAAAGTCTTCGGCATCCGCTTTCTTTAGACTGAAACCCGCCGCCATCGCGTGACCGCCGTATTTGATGAGATGTTCGTCTGCAGCTTGCATTTCTTCTATCATCGCATAGCTTGCGATGGAACGGGCGGACCCTTTCAGAATCCCTTCCTCTTGACTCTGAGTTGCTAAAAAAACCGGACGGTAAAGCTGATCCCTCAGTTTTCCGGCGACGATCCCCAATATGCTTTCATGGGCATTCGGCAACTCCAAAAACATGATATTTTGGACCTCCCGCTCTTGCAAGAGTGCATTCGCCTCATCTAGCGCCTCTTCCGTCAATGTCTGCCTTTCGACATTCAACGCGCGCAATTCGGTCGCGATACGTGCGGCTTCATCTGCATCTTCTGTCAGAAGTAATTGCACACCGACGGAAGCATCGGCAAGTCTACCCGCAGCATTGATGCTCGGTGCAATCACATATCCGATCCCATAGGCGTCGATTTTCCCCGAAAGCGAAGAGGCTTCCTTCAGTTTTTGAATCCCGACCGGGCATTCGCGGTTGAGAACTTCCAGCCCGACGGTGACGATCCATCGGTTCTCACCGTTGAGTGCGACGATGTCGGCAACGGTCCCGAGCGCAGCGAACCCGACTAATATCGGTGGAAAATCATCCTTTCCATATCTTCGCCAGAGCGCTTGCGACACTTTCAACGCGACGCCCGCGCCGGCCAATTCTTTGTACGGATACACACAGTCAGTGCGATGTGGATTGACGACGGCCACGGCATCCGGCAATCTCTGGACCTCGTTTTCCATCGCCAATCGGTGATGGTCTGTTACGACAAGGTCGATACCTACCACTCGGCAGCGTTGGGCGGCAGAAAACGACTGTACTCCGTTGTCGCAGGTGATGATCAGAGATACGCCCTGGTCTTTCGCATCGTCCACATGATTGGCTTGCAAGCCATACCCCTCTGTCATTCGATCGGGGATCCGATAGTCCACGGTCGCGCCGAGTTGCTGTAGACAAGTTACGAGGATCGCGGTAGAGGACACGCCATCTTGGTCGTAATCCCCGACGATACGGATGTGCTCTCCACTTTCAAGTGCGACACCAATTCTCTCAACGGCAGCTTCCATGTCGATGAGTAGGAACGGGTCGATCACGCTCATTTGTTTTGGGTTCAAGAAATTGCGGATATCGGTCTCGGTCTGCATGCCTCGATGATAGAGGATGTGTAGGATCATTTGCGAAAGGCCGGTCTGCTGAGCCAAGGCTCGCAAATCCGGCGCTTTCATGACCATCCATTCAGCTTTCATTTGATGCCAGTGCCTGTAAGGCGATTGCTAATTCTGTGCGCTTCTTCTGCATCTCGCAGCCAAGAGCAAACGGCTCCTGTATGGTTCCGTTGTTGAAATAGGCGTTGGCATGGCAACCACCACTGCAAAAACTGTGATTCCAACATTCGCGGCAGGCCTCTTTGGTATCGACACTACAGCCTGTAAACTTATCGACGATATCCTGTCGAATAATCCCCTCTGCTAAACTGCCGATCCGATACTCCGTCTCGCCGACAAACTGGTGACAGGGGTAGATATCGCCGAATGGCGTCACCGAAATGTATTCTACCCCGGCACCACACCCCATTCGCCTCTTCGCGAGGCATGGTCCTTCCGTCAGATCGATCATAAAGTGAAAGAATTTGAGCTCGGGATGTAAGCTTTGACGGGTGTGATACAAGCTCGCCAGCTTTTCGTAAGACGCTAACACTTCGGGAAGTTGCTCTTCCCTTATCGCATAACTCATCTTCGGATCCGTCACGACCGGTTCCATGGAGACGGTCTGAAAACCCAAGTCAAAATAATGCATCACATCTTCGTGGAAATCCAGATTATTGCCGGTAAAGGTTCCGCGGATATAGCTGTCCTTCTTGCCTCTTTTCTCCAAAAGTTTCTTAAACTTTTCGACGACGATCTCGTACGACCCCTTACCGTTAATCGTGGGTCGCATCGCGTCATGCACTTCTTTTCTACCATCCAAACTCATCACGACATTACTCATATGCTCGTTGATGAAATCGATCTTTTCGTCGTCCAATAGAACTCCGTTTGTCGTAATTGTGAATCGAATATTCTTGTTATGGCGTGCGTTGAGTTCCTCACCGTAGAGAGTCAGCGCTTTGACGACGTCAAAATTGAGGAGCGGCTCGCCGCCGAAGAAGTCGACTTCTAAATTCTTGCGATTACCGCTGTGAGCGACCAAAAATTCGAGTGCTTTGCGTCCGGTCTCCTCCGTCATCAGCTGTCGGTCTCCTTTGAAGTCGCCTTGAGAAGCAAAGCAGTATTTACACCGAAGGTCGCAGTCATGCGCGACGTGAAGACACATCGCTTTAATGACGGGAGCAGGGCGTTGAGCCGGCGGCCCGATCACATCCGCTGTCGGATTCAAAAGGCCTTCCGAAATCAATACCTGAATCTCTTCCCATGCATTTTCCAAAGACGCTCGATCATACTCCGTGGAGAGCGCGGCCATGATGGTCTCTTTACGCAGCGTCGGATCCGCTTTCATCATGTCATACACGATTTTGTCGACTGACAAGATGCAGTCGGTCACGGTATCATAGCAGATATTCTGTTGTAACGCTTGATAAACATGTAAAGTCAATCGTTATTCCTTTCAAGAAAAAAAGTAGTGGAAGCTCCACCACTTTTATTGATCGCTTTCGCATTTTTGGTTGCCGACGGTGCAAGAAGTCTTGCAAGCCGATTGGCATGAGGTTTGACATTCACCGCAAGCAGTGTGTGCCGCCGTGTCTCTTTTGGTGGGCTTTTTAATGATTTGAATGTGTTTCATGACATCCTCCTATGTAGTTGGGGAATTATAATCCCCGGTCCTCGGTTGTCGAGTCGCTTTCGACTTCTTCAACGATCTCTTCTTCGACAACTGTTTCTTTCGTATTGTGAACAGCGGCGTCCGAGTTGTCCACTGACCCGACAGCCCATTTGGTCACCTCTAATTTCGTCTTCATATTGCTGACTTCAAGCGTGAGGTATTCCTCTCCGACTTTGACGACTTTCCCGCGAATTCCGCCGATCGTCGTAACGCGGTCCCCAATTTTCAGCGCATTGCGCATGGCTGTGACTTCTTTTTCTCTCTTCTTTTGCGGGCGAATCGCAAAGAAATAGAAGAAAGCGAAGACGACCGCCATCATGGCGAACGGATATAGCGAACCTAGTTGCTCTTGTGGCATTTCATCACTCCTTTATTCCATTATACACTACTCTTGCAATGAATATCCATAGGATCGGTAGAAATCTTCACGCAGTTGGAGGAAATCTCCGCTTGCAATTGCGCCGCGGATCCTCTCCATCAATCGAAGAAGAAAATTCAGATTGTGAATTGTCGTCAGCCGAGGCCCAAGGATCTCGTTGACATTGAACAGATGGCGAATATACGCTCGACTGTAGTTGCGGCAGGTGTAGCAATCGCATTCCGGATCGAGCGGTTTTTCATCCAACCGGTACTTTGCGTTTCGAATGACGAGTCGCCCCTTGTGGGTGAACACCGTTCCGTTACGCGCAATTCTCGTCGGAAGAACACAATCTGCCATGTCGACGCCGAGTCGTACCGCTTCAAACAGATAGTCCGGCGTACCGACGCCCATTAAGTAGCGCGGTTTCTCTTCCGGAAGGTAGTCAGTCGTATGGTCGAGGATATCTTGCATGATTTCACTCGGTTCTCCGACGCTTAAGCCGCCGACGGCATAGCCTGGGAAATCCAAGGCGATGAGATCTTTCGCTGATCTTTCGCGCAAGTCTTTAAACATTCCCCCCTGTACGATCCCAAACAATGCTTGCTGATCCATGTTCGGATGTGCCTCTAAACAGCGGACGGCCCACCTCGTCGTGCGCTCCATCGAAGCTTGTACGTATTCTCGTTCAGCCGGATAGGAAACACATTCGTCAAACGCCATGATGATATCAGAACCCAGCGTCTGTTGGATCTTGATCGACTCTTCCGGCCCGATAAAGTGCTTCGACCCGTCGATATGCGACCGGAAGGTGACGCCCTCTTCCGTGATCTTTCGCATGGAAGACAGGCTAAACACTTGGAAACCGCCTGAGTCCGTGAGAATCGGACCGTCCCAACGCATGAAATTGTGAAGGCCTCCCATCGCCTCGATCACATCCATTCCCGGTTTAAGATACAGGTGGTACGTGTTGGCGAGGAGGATTTGGGTGCCGATGTCTTGCAGCTCCTCGGGCGTCATCGTCTTGACCGTCGCTCGTGTCCCCACCGGCATAAAGATCGGCGTTTCGATCGTACCGTGAGGCGTCTCAAGTGTACCTAATCGCGCTTTAGATTGTGAATCAGTTTTATGCAGCGTAAATTTCATCGGTTCTCCTCATAGATAAACATACAGTCACCGAAGCTGAAAAATCGGTATTGTTCTTTCACCGCGACCTCATAAGCGTGGAGTATGGCATCTCGTGACGAGAAAGCGCTCACCAGTAACAGCAGGGTCGATTTCGGCAAATGAAAGTTTGTTAACAGCGAATCGACCACGTGAAACCGAAAGCCGGGTTTGACAAATAAGTCCGTCCAACCGGAGAAGTCTGACGGCGTATCGGTCACCACTTTTTCACCGACCGTTTCCAACACGCGCAAACTCGTCGTGCCAACAGCGATGACACGACCGCCGCGACGCTTTGTCGTCTGGATCTTTCGTACCGTTTCTTCGGGAAGATGATACCATTCGGAATGCATGATGTGATCGTCTAAATTGTCCGCTTTCACCGGTCGGAAGGTGCCTAATCCGACATGTAAGGTCAATGTGGCGGTTTGTATGCCTTTTTCTGCCAACTGTTTCATCGTTTCGGGCGTAAAGTGCAGGCCTGCGGTCGGTGCGGCTGCAGATCCGTCATATTTCGCATACACGGTCTGGTACCGGTTTTGATCCTCCAGTTTCTCGTGGATATAGGGCGGCAGCGGCATTTCACCCAACTGATCCAATATCTCTTCCCAGATCCCGTCATATTTGAATTGAATGATGCGGTTGCCATCTTCCTTGATGTCGAGCACTTCGGCTGACAAAAGACCCTCTCCGTATTCGACACGCGTGCCGACTTTCATTTTCTTCCCGGGCTTAACCAACGCTTCCCATTTTCCTTCATCCAATCGTTGTAAGAGGAGCGTTTCGATGCTCTCTTCTCTTCCCACTCGATGGCCGAAAAGACGTGCCGGGATCACCTTGGTCTCATTAAAAACCACGAGGTCATCCTCGTGCAGCAAATCGACAAAATGTGTGAACTGACGGTGAGATAACTCTCCCGTGTGTCGGTTCATCATGAGCATACGCGCACCGTCGCGCTCCTTGGGCGGATGCTGCGCGATCAGCGACTCATCCAATTCGTAATCAAAATCTTCAATGCGCAAACTATTTGTCATAATCAATCCCCATGTGTTCGTAGGCGCTGGGAGTCGCGATACGGCCTCTTGCAGTTCTCCCGAGAAAGCCGATCTGCAGCAGATACGGTTCGTACATATCTTCAATCGTCACGCGCTCCTCGCCGACCGACGCACAGATGGTGTCGATTCCCACCGGACCGCCGTTAAACTGTGTGATTAACGCGTTGAGGATCCTCCGGTCCAAAGAGTCGAGCCCAAGCGGATCGATGTCAAGGATTCCAAGGCCTAAGTTTGCGACCGACTGATCGATGAATCCCTCGCCTCTGACCATCGCGTAATCGCGTACGCGTTTGAGCAGACGGTTGGCGATCCGCGGCGTTCCGCGGCTGCGACGTGCAATTTCTTGCGCGCCTTCTTGGTCGATCTCCATATCCAGTATACCGGCGGACCTTGTGATGATCCGTGTCAGATCCTTGTTTTCGTAGAGTTCCAAGTTTAACAACACCCCAAAGCGGTCTCGTAGCGGAGATGTTAAGAGCCCCGTTCGCGTGGTCGCGCCGATCAAGGTGAATTTCTCCAAATCGATTCGAAGCGAGCGGGCGGAGGGACCTTTCCCCACGATGATATCGAGCGCATAGTCCTCCATCGCCGGGTACAGGATTTCTTCGACACTGCGGTTGATGCGATGGATCTCATCGATAAATAAGACGTCATCTTTGCTCAGATTGGTTAAAATGCTCGCCAAATCGCTCGGCCTCTCGATCGCAGGGCCTGAGGTGATGCGAATATTGACACCCATCTCATTTGCGATGATATGCGCGAGCGTCGTCTTTCCGAGTCCGGGTGGTCCGTGCAGCAAGACGTGGTCTAAAGGTTCGCCTCGCATTTTCGCTGCTTCGATAAAAATGGACAGTTTTTCCTTGGCGCTGTCCTGCCCGATGTATTCGTGCATCCAGCGAGGACGCAGTTGGTTTTCGTTATCGCGGTCTTCCTGATAATAATTGGCACCGACGATGCGACCATTGTTTTCGTCCACACTTTCCTCCTATGACAGTTTCCGAATGCTCTCTTTAATAATGTCCTCGATCGTCATTTGGCCAAGATCCATTTGGAGAAGCACTTCTTCCACTTCTTTTCTGACAAATCCTAAATTCTGCAACGCATCCGAAGCGATCAACATATTCTCCGTCTCCGGTTTGGCCACTTTCTTTGCTACTTTTATAAAGGCAA
The DNA here is from genome assembly GCA_964510345.1 of uncultured Peptoniphilaceae bacterium. Classification (GTDB taxonomy): domain Bacteria; phylum Bacillota; class Clostridia; order Tissierellales; family Peptoniphilaceae; genus JAAYQA01. Next base: position 9,914 of record CAZEBB010000001.1, on the reverse strand, counting down.
AGGGTTCGAGTTTATCTGCGAGCTCCAAGATCAAACGACCGGCCGTCTTCTTTCCCACTCCGGGGATTTGCGTTAACAGTTGCGTATCCTCCGTTTGAACCGCTTCACACAAATCGGCGACCGAGCAGTTTGACAGGATCGTCATTGCATTTTTCGGCCCGATATTTGAAACCGTTTTAAGAAGTTCAAAAACAGCTAATGTCTCCTGCTCCAAAAATCCGTACAGCCATATGCCGTCTTCTCGCATCACATAGCTGATTTGGAACGTGACCTCTTCCCCTTCCGCGATCCGAGCCTTGTCCATTTGTGTCGCATACACCCGATAACCGATACCGTGATTATCCAATGTAATATGCGTATCGTGTACCGCAGCGACCGTTCCTCGTATATAATCGTACATAATTCCTCTATCTCATTTCAAAATTCTTTTTGTATCGATGGCTCATCGCGTGGGTAAAAGCAATTCCGATCGCATCGGCGGCGTCATCCGGCTTCGGGATGCTCTGCAATCTGAATATCATTCGAATATTCTCCTGCATTTGCTTTTTATCCGCTCGACCATAACCGGTGACCGCTTGCTTTACCTGCATCGGCGTATATTCAAAAATCCCCAAGCCTCTTCGTTGCGCGCAGAGAATCTCAACGCCTCGTGCCTGCCCCACCAGAATACCGTTGGTGACATTTTTTGTAAAGAACAATTCTTCGATCGACATCTCGTCCGGTTTAAATTCTTCCAAGATCTCGTCCAGTGAATCATAGATCGTCCCGAGACGCTCCGGCAACTTTTGAGAAGGCGATGTGATAATGCAGCCATATTCGATCAATTTGCAGTTCCTGTCGAAGGCATCGATCACCGCGTACCCAACGGTTGCCAAGCCGGGGTCTATTCCAATTATTCGCATGCCTCTCCTCCGAATTCATTGTAACATAAAAAGAGAGTAGCCGAACCCTTGTTCTGTTTTTGCACTGTGATTCGAAACCGATTATAATACCCGATAGGAAGGTTGTGTCATGTTGAAAAAAAGAGTCGTACTCGGGATGAGTGGCGGCGTCGATTCCTCGGTATGTGCCGGATTGTTGAAGCAAGAGGGATATGATGTCATTGGATTATTTATGAAAAACTGGGATGAAGAAGATGAATCAGGCATTTGCACTGCAGCGGAAGATTCGATCGACGCTAGAAAAGTGGCCGTTCAGCTCAATATCCCCTTTTATACCGTAAACTTTGAAGAAGAATACTTAGACCATGTGTTTTCTTATTTTTTAAAGGAATACCGGCGCGGCCGCACGCCGAATCCGGACGTGTTATGCAATAAGGAGATCAAATTCAACGCCTTTTTGCATTATGCGATGCAGTTAGAGGCAGACTATATCGCCATGGGGCACTACGCTGACCAACGAACGGTAGACGGCAGAACGCATCTTCTCCGCGGAGCCGACCCGGGCAAGGACCAAAGCTATTTTCTATGTCGCATCGATGAACAGGCGCTATCCAAATGTCTCTTCCCGATCGGCGGTCTACAAAAAGAGGAAGTGCGCCACTGGGCAGAAGAGAACCAACTCGCGACGGCGAAGAAGAAGGACTCCACCGGCATCTGTTTTATCGGCGAGCGCGATTTTAACGCCTTCTTGGACCAATATTTGGAGACAAAACCCGGCTCGATTCTCAATGAACAGGGTGAAGTCATCGGCACCCACAGCGGTCTTTTGCATTATACTTTAGGTCAACGCAGAGGCATGGGAATTGGCGGCGTAGGCACCGGTGAACCTTGGTTCGTTTCCGGTAAAAATACGCAAGAAAATGTCCTCTACGCCGTACAGGGAGAGGATCACCCTGCATTGTTCAGCCGAGGACTCACGGCGCAGGAGATGGTCTGGATCGGCGAAAAGCCGCCGTCCCCCTATCGATGTACCGCCAAAGTCAGGTATCGCCAACAAGATGTCGACGCCGTAGTCACCCAAAAAGAGGGCGACCGCATCGTCGTGGAATTCCCCACCCCCGTTCGCGCAGCAACCCCCGGCCAAACCATCGCACTGTACGACGGCGAACGTTGTATGGGCGGTGCCGTCATCGATCAGCTCGTCCCATTAGATGACCAGTACGCCTATATGAACCCCCTGTTTGAAGAGTAAAACCGCCATTTCGGCGGTTTTTTAATCTTCAATAATCCTCTCCGGATGCGTGATCACCATAGGCGGTGTCTTTCCGGCGCGGCCGACGAGGGTGACCCCGTATCGATGCGCCAAATCGCGCGCTAATGTCGTCGGCAAGCTGAGAGATGCAAGGATCGGCACTCCCGCAAAAATCGCCTTGGCGACCATGTCGCTGGAGATTCTTCCGGTACTCAGGATCACGCTGTGGCGAAGATCGATTGCGAGTTCCTGTGCGATCCCCGTGACCTTGTCCTGCGCATTATGACGCCCCACATCTTCCGCGAGCAGAAAGTCGTCACGAGTTGACAATGCCGCCGTATGAATTCCGCCGTATTTTTGATAAAGCGTATTCTCTTGGAGCATCCGCACGACGGCAAATTGTAAGTCCGAAAACGATATGCCGTATTCAGAGGTGACGATTAAATGCGCTTTCTCCGGAAGCACAGGTTTAGCGCCGCAACCGGAGGTGATGAGCCCGTGGTTCTCAAACGCTCTCACATCAGAGTCGATTTCTACATAGATTTCGCTTTCATCGTCACAGGCATATAAACGTGCGATCTCTCCAATATCTTTGATGATACCTGTGTTGATCATATGACCAATGGCGAGTTGGCGTAGTTGGCCGGGAGTCGCCATGAGCGTCGCCACCGGCTGTTGATTGACAAAAATTTGCAAAGCCTGTTCTTCCGGTAAATAGATCGTCATAGGCAACTCACTCCCTTACTTTCGGCTGAAAACGCGAGCGGAGTAGATGGATAAACTGCGTCGCTTCGTCGACGCGCAAAACGAGCAATGCAGCTGCGTACAATCCCGCTGCGAGGAGGATCGATAAGGATAGCGACAAAAATTCTCCCATGCGTGCGCTAAAAAGAGCGTAACCGAAATACGCAACAACCCCCATGCCAATCGCCGCGACGAGGATTTTTCCCACAGAGATCCAATTCGCACGGCTAAGGCCGTAGTCGATCTTTTTACGCAGAGTGACAAAATACATGACCGTTGCCAAAATGGCATCGATACTTGTTGCGATAGCGATCCCCATAATCCCAAAAGGACGATACAGGAGTAAGCATAGTACAATATGCATACCGGATGCGATCATCCCGTTCCACAGAGGCGTCTTCGTATCTTCCATTGCGTAGAGCGCTTTCGACAGGATTTCTCGCAGACCGGCCGGCAGCATCCCGATCGAATAGGCGGTCAAAGCAGAGGTCGTCATTGCGAGCGCATTATCATCAAAAGCGCCGCGTCCAAAGAGTACGGAAACGATCGGTTCCGCCAATAGGGCCGCTCCGATACTCACCGGGATGACAAAAATTGAAGTGAGCAGTACCGATTCGTTGACCGAGTCCTTCATTTTGTTCATATTGCCGGTTGCCGCCATTCGGGACATCATCGGGTATAGTACGGTGATCAAAGAGGTCGTAAACAAGCCCAGTACAAATCCGTTCAGTCGTGAGGCGTAGTTGAGAGCCGATATTCCCCCTACCGCGACGCCGGAAGCCACCGTCCGATCGATAACGGCCGCAGCTTGAGCAATCCCAGCAGCGATCACAACCGGCAGGACAAATCGCAGGAAATCTCGTAGCATCTGCGGATCAAATCGCAAAGTAAAACGGGGTGCAAATCGAAGACGGACTAAATCCGGAATAAAGAGGAACAGCTGAGCAAACAGCGCAATGACTGCGGCATACGGAAGGATTCGAAGGTCGACCCACGCCGATAAGGCGATCCCCGCGATGAGGACAAAGTTATAGGGGAAGCCCGTCATCGTCGTAATGACATAACGCTCTTTAACTTGCAGATATCCTCTCAGTACATAGATCGCCGCATTGGCTAGGAGCCCCCATAAGAAGACACGCGTAAAAAACACCGCCATATCCAACGCTTCGCGGTCAAAGCCGATCGCAAAAATCCGGACGATCGGTCGCGTAAATAGCATTCCGATCACAACAATCACCAACGCCAAAAGGACGACCGATGTCAGCATCGCCTGCGTGAACCGGTCGCCTTCTTCTGTTGATTTCTCTTCGTAGATGCGGCTTGCGATGGGAATGAAACCCATCATGACCGCAGTGCCGATCAGTGCAAATAGGGTATTCGGAATCGTCTGTGAAACTAAGAAAACGTCCGACACCGTAGATGCGCCGTAAAAATAGGAGAGTGCAATATCTCTCACAAATCCAAAAACTTTCGATAGAATCGTGACCAGCATGATCACAAAAGCGGTTTTTTTCATACACCCCTCATTGCATTGGTATTACCGATTACTCCGGTACATCGACCGATCCCGTTTGGTACGCCGAAAGATACTCGTCCATCAGCCATTGGACTTCATCCGGATATAAAAAGTAGTAGCTGATCGCGTCCCGTTCTCCCGGATACCCGGGCAGTACCGCGCTCTCAATCTCCGCCGACCCGAAGCGCAACGCAGCCGGCATCATGCTAAGTGTTGTCAGCGGACCGAAATTAGAATCAGAGTAGTCGTTCAATGCGGAAAGAAGCGCCGGTAAGTGTACGATATTCTTCGGTGAAAGGATCTGCGGAAGCGCGATGCGTAAGAAGTCCTGCTGTGCCGACACGCGTCCTAAGTCGCCCGATTCAAATCCCTTACGGTATCTGACATATTCCATCGCCATATAGCCATCCAGCTTCTGTACCCCGACATCCAGCTTCAAGTCGGAAGCCTGCGGTTCTTGTACATCGACCTCCACCCCTCCGATGATGTCAACGAGTTCCATAACGGCGTCAAAGTCCATCGTGAAGTAATAATCCAGATCAATCCCCAGTGCACTTCGCAGTGTCTCCATCGTCAACTGCATGCCCCCATACGAATGCGCGTGATTGACCTTGTCCGCTTCTCCTCTGATGTAAACGTAGGAGTCTCTGGGGATAGAGAGCATCGAAATCTTGTTATCCAGCCAATTCACTTTGCACAAGATGAGCGTGTCCGTACGCGTTCCCGCTTCTGAAGTCCCGGCGTCAACGCCCGCTAATAGAAAGACGAGTTCCGTTTTGACCGGACGGTTCCCTTCGTTCCCACGTTCGATGTCCTCCGGCTTTACCCGCTCCTTCTCCAATTCTCCGAAATGTTCTCTTCCATATGTGTCGTAGCGTACCTTTGCGAGGTCGCTTCGATATTGATCATCGACAAACCACCAAACTCCATAGGCAATGATCAGCAGAACCAAGAAAATGATGAGTCGTTTCAGTCCTCGCACAATCTCGCCTCCTTTCAATATGGTACTTAGTATACCACATCAAAAAAGTGATAAAGGAGAGACTTTCTTACAAAAGACTCTCCTTTTCAGATCACTCATTTAATCGTTAAACGGTACTTTTGCCCCTTCAGGGATTTGCGGCGTGTACGTCTTCCCTGCGGTCGCCTTGGCGAACTCTTCCCGTGCGGCCTCTAAGATCGCAGGGTCATTGCGAATCTTGTCGTATGCGCGAACCATGGCACGGCTACCGTACAGCATGCCTTGGAACCCAATCTCGTTACCGGCACATGCGACGATCTGCCAGCTATGTCCGGGTGCGCCGACATTTTGTGACGCCGTCATAAAGAAGCCGAGGGGCACGATATACGACACATCGCCAACGTCGGTTGATGCGTATACGTTTTGCACGGATTTGGGAGCCACTTGCTCATGAATTTCCTGGCCGGGTTGAACCGCACCGGAGCCGAGAAGTTTTGTATAGTTCGGTGTTTGCGCGTTCATTTCCTTCGCGAATACGTAATCCGCTTCCGAATACTCCGGTTTGTCAACTTCGTGAAGCGAGTCATAGATGACATCGCCCAGAGTCTTGCTGGTGAGGATATCATAGCAACCGCCGAGTTCTTCGATCTCAAGCTGCGTATCCGTCATCAGTGCAGCGCCTTCTGCAATCTTGAAGATGCGCTCTTTGACCGCTTTGACGGTATCCAGCTTTAGCGCGCGCACGAAATAGTGGGACTCCGCGTGCTCCGGTACGATATTCGGAGCGAGGCCACCATTGGTGATGATATAGTGCATCCGCACATCGCTCGTCACATGCTCTCGTAAGAAGTTGACACCGACATTCATGAGCTCGACGGCGTCCAGTGCGGAGCGTCCGTTTTCAGGGTCCAATGCGGCGTGAGCGGTTATGCCTTTAAAGCGGAACTTGAAGCCGTTGATCGCCGTCAATGTGCCGTAAAGCACCGTGTTGAAAGCGCCGGGATGCCATCCAAGGGCGAAGTCGAGTTCACGGAAAGCACCGGCTCGCGCCATATAGCCTTTTCCGGTTAAAAGTTCCTCTGCCGGGCATCCGTAAATGACCACAGTGCCGGTCCCCGGTGTATCCTTCAGTCCTTCTTTGATCGCAATTGCAGCTCCGATATTGGATACGCCGATCAGATTATGCGCACAGCCATGACCCGGTGAACCGGCAGCGACCGGTTCTTTGACTGTTTGAATCTTTTGGCTGAGATCCGGCAACGCATCATATTCGGCTAACAGACCGATCACAGGCGATCCGCTACCATAGCTTGCGCGGACGGCGGTTTTGATCCCTGCATATCCGCGTTCAACTGCAAATCCTTCTTTCTCCAGATAGTCGGCGAATAAAGCCGCCGCCTTTTCTTCTTGATATCCTAATTCGGGATTGTCCCAAATCTCTTTCGCCAGTTCTTTGAGTTCAGGTTCTCTTTCTTTCAAATATTGCATCGCTCGATCTAACATATCAATCTCCTTTCTTTGAGTAAAAAAAGTCCAAGCCCATCCTACTTGGTTCGGAATGTGCTTGGACCTTATCATTACTTATTCGCCCAGTAAATCCAGCGCCATTTGTACAAATACGTCAACGCCATCACGTAGGATGCTGTCGTCGATTGCAAATTTCGCGTTGTGATGCGGGTAACAGAATCCGTCAATCTCTAACGGGTTTGAGAAGAAGATAAACGCACCCGGTTTCTCTAAGAGATAGTAGGCGTAGTCTTCTCCACCCATGACCGGCTTCTTCTGCAATTGGACGCGGTCGTCTCCGACCACTTTTGCTGCACTTGCCATCGCCTTGAGAGCCGTCTCTTCGTGATTGACAAGAGGTGGAGCTCCGTAGGTGTAGTCAAATTCGACGGAGCAGCGGAAGGACTTGGTAATGCCTTCAGCGATCTCGCCGATGCGCTTTACGATGTACTCACGGGTTTCCTGATTGACGGAACGCGCAGTTCCCTCAATTTCTGCTTCACCCGGAATGACATTGTAAGTGGATCCACAGTGAAGTTTTCCGATCGTGAGGACCGCCGGCTCAGTCGGCATGATTTCGCGTGATACGATTTCCTGCAATGCCGTTACGAGATAGCAGGAAGCGACCAGTGTGTCGTGTGAATCATGCGGATACGCTCCATGTGAGCCTTTGCCCGTTACTTTGATCGTAAAGCGGTCAAGGCAAGCCATCATGGGACCTGTGCTGAACATAAAGTTTCCCACCGGCACTTCGTCGGAAATGTTACCGACGTGCATACCGAGTACATAGTCAACTTCAGGATTTTTTAGGCATCCGGCTTGAACCATCGGCTCTGCGCCGCTGGAGATTTCTTCGGCCGGTTGGAATAAGAACTTGACTGTACCTGGGAAGTCGCCGTTTAGATCAACAAATTCTTTTACGACCCCAAGCATTGTCGCCGTATGCGCATCGTGCGCACAAGCGTGCATGTTACCATTTGTGGATTGGAACGGAAGTCCGGTATTCTCGACGACCGGTAGCGCGTCCATATCCGCGCGCAATGCGACAACTTTACCGGGACGATTCCCTTCAATTACCGCTACGATGCCGTGTTGTACGCCGACACCGCCCTCATATTTGACGCCCATCTCATCGAGTTTCCCCGTAACATATGCGTACGTTTGCGGCAAATCATTGCCGAGTTCGGGGATTTGGTGTAAATCCCGTCTCCACTGAACAACTTGTTCCGCTTTTTTATCGTCGATTTTCTTAACTGCCATTCAATTCCTCCTGTGTTTGGTTTTATTTATCTTTGGGAAGTAATGCAAATCCGAAGGCGACCGTACCGAAGACGGCAATCAGGATCATTGCCCACGGGGGAAGTACTTTTACAACTAAGAACATGATCATAACGATCACGAGAGCGAAAGCACCCAGTTTCAGGTTTTTCGCCGTGTACATTGCGAACATCGCGCCGAAGATTGCGGCTCCAACGTATCCGAATGCTTCGATGACGACCGGCGGGAATACGCTCATAAGAGCCGCTCCACCGACAGCAGCGATCGTGGTAACGATCAAGTTGGTGATGATCGATCCTGCGATACTCAGCGTGGAAACGAGTTCTGCTTTTTTGGAGCCTTGTTCAGTTCCCAGTACTTCTTGTGCGATCGCCGATACCGGCAGACGCATGTTACTGATATTTCCAGCCAAGAAGGACATGTAGGTTCCGGGGATTCCGAGAACGGGGAAATAAGAAACCGGCTCTACGATACAGTAGATACCGAAGATTGCTGCGATGAGTCCCCAACCGGTGAGAATGTCTCGGATCGGCGGCATCGCATCAAAAACGAATGCGACCGTCAATGCGGGGATAAAGCAGAAGAAGAAAGCGAGCAGGTTCGTGAGACGACCCCAACGAATAATGGGTTTCGTAAACTCCGCTTTATATGCTTGATCGACTTGAGATTGTGTCATGCCGTGTTGATTTACAGTGTTATCCATCGTAATACCTCCTATGCGCCGACGATTCTCTTGAACACGATCGCGCCAACCATACCAAGAATCATGGCGAGGCCGAGCGTATGCTCAACGAGTTTCGGGTGTTTTTTCGCGATTCTGTCAAGAACCAGCATCGATGCTCCTGCGACAATTGCTGCGATTGCGTTCGCTTGAATGTTAGGATCTGCGACTAAAATTTTCTTTAATTCGTTACCGAACATGTAAGCAAAAGCACCTGACATTGCGCCGGCACCGAGAGTTGCGATTTTACGTGGGTCGCCGCCGGAGATTTTTTGGTTCAGAATGTCCAGTTTGTCGGTTAACAGTGCGGTCGAAAGCAACCATGCACCACCGTTGAGCGCCATAACCCATGTTGCGTTGGCAAAGTTGACCAGTCCGTATCCGGGACCACCTAAGTCCAGTCCTTGCGCTTGCGCAGCCATCGTTGCAGCTGTCAATTCAGTCGGCGCTGCGCCGATGATGGAAAGACGTTGCCACGCCAACGGGCCACCGATAGCTGCCATCAGACCTAACATAACGACGAAGACGGCTACCGCAGGGCCGATCGCAGAGGTCAAACCGATACGAAACGCCTTGTTTGTCTCCTCTTTTGTCATACCGACAATCGGAGCTGCTTTTTTTGCTCTTCCGACGAAGATAACCGCCTGAATGGCGACTAATACGACGACGGGGATGGTCGATGCCCATAGCTGCCAGCTATTCGCAACGTTTAAGTAGTTGTCCATAAATACCCCTCCCAAAAATGTATAATACCGTTTGCATATTGCACTATTCCAATTGCAACAAACGATTGTCTTATTATACGTCACCCCATTAAATAATTCAATCGATCCATTCACGATATATAGGGTCAATTGTTATAGTTATCGTTACATTACGATCACTAAATGGCGAGATTTCAACGAACTACTATTTGTTGTCGGAAGATGATTACGTATCATTCTTCAATAAATATTTTCTTTGTACTAATATATTAAGTCCCTGTATTTGATATGATCCAGATCGTTTATTGTTCCTGGACATTCTAATTGTAATAATATTTCACATATCCATCA